>NZ_NAJR01000001.1:0-662530 GCF_002196695.1 Shewanella sp. Shew256
AAGTCCACTAAAGAGCCGTTCGAGACTAGGACGTTGATAGGTCAGGTGTGTAAGCGTTGTGAGGCGTTGAGCTAACTGATACTAATGACTCGAGAGGCTTAACCATACAACCCAGATGGGTTTTACTAAGTAGTACTTAGCTTGAATACAAACACTTAAGAAGTGCAACTCAAACAGCTTTCCGAATTTAATTTACTGCCTGCAAAACAAGACGGGTAGTGAATAACAAATTTGCTTGGTGACAATAGCATTGTGGTCCCACCTGATCCCATCCCGAACTCAGAAGTGAAACGCAATCGCGCCGATGGTAGTGTGGGGTCTCCCCATGTGAGAGTAGGTCATCGCCAAGCGCCTAATTTTCTCGTGAAGAGAGCATGAAGCCAGCTGAATAAGCTGGCTTTTTTGTTTTTGGCTTTTTCAATTTCTTCTATTCTTCCTTTTATTCGCCTCTGCGAAAACTATACTCATTGCCTGCTTATCGATTTGAACGATAAAGAGTCGTTCCAAGAGCTTTGTTCGAGCCAATAAAAAGGGCAGCGTATGGCTGCCCTATGCTTAGAATTGTTTTCTAAACCCGATTATTTAGCTTCTTTTAGCCACTGTGCTGCACGTTTGGCAAAGTAGGTTAGGATGCCATCTGCGCCAGCGCGTTTGAAGCATAGCAGCGATTCCATGACGATGGCCTTTTCCGCTAACCAACCATTTTGAATGGCCGCCATATGCATGGCATATTCGCCACTCACTTGGTATGCGAAAGTGGGCACTGCTAATTCGGTTTTTACGCGGTGAACGATATCTAGGTAAGGCATACCAGGCTTCACCATCACCATGTCTGCGCCTTCTTGGATGTCTAGCGCAACTTCATGCAGCGCTTCATCGCTGTTGGCCGGATCCATTTGGTAGCTATGTTTATTGCCACCTTTTAGGTTGCCTGCTGAGCCGACGGCATCACGGAAGGGACCATAGTAGCTTGAGGAGTATTTGGCTGAATAGGCCATGATTTGGGTGTTTACATGGCCTGCAGCTTCCAGGGCTTGGCGAATCGCACCAATACGACCATCCATCATGTCCGATGGCGCAACAATGTCTGCACCCGCTTCGGCATGGGATAATGCTTGTTTCACTAAGATCTCAGTAGTGATGTCATTCAGGATATAGCCTGTTTCATCGATAATGCCGTCTTGACCGTGGGTTGTAAAAGGATCTAAAGCCACGTCAGTCATGATACCCAGCTGTGGGAAGGCCTTTTTCAGTTCACGCACGGCGCGTTGCACTAAAGCGTCGGTATTGTAGGCTTCTTCTGCCATCAGCGATTTCTTCTCTGCTGGCGTAACTGGGAACAGGGCAATTAACGGAATACCGAGTTCGACTAGCTCTTCGGCTTCTTTTAACAGTAAGTCGATAGAGTAGCGCTCAACCCCTGGCATTGAAGCAACTTTTTCACTGCGATTAGTGCCTTCGAGCACAAACATGGGATAGATCAAGTCATTGACTGTTAGATGGTTTTCAGCCATCAGGCGACGGCTAAAGTCATGTTTACGCATGCGGCGCATTCTGCGCTGAGGGAAGGCACTGGTAATGATGTTCACATTAGACTCCTAAGTAGGTTCTGTTTGTGCTGGCGCATACAATTTGACTTGATTGCGTCCGCTATTTTTTGCCTGATAGAGTGCCTTGTCGGCTTGCTCTAATAATTCGGTACTGTGTTGGTCGTTACTGATCACGTCGGCACTGACACCGATACTCACGGTCAAGGGAATGGGCTTTCCTTCCCATTCTAGGCCGATGCTAGTCACTGCATCTCTTATGCTTTCAGCGACTTGAATGGCGCCTTCCGCAGTCGTATTGGGGAGAATAATAGCAAACTCTTCACCACCAAAACGTGATACTAGATCGGTTGGTCGTTTTAAATGTTGCTGCAAGGTTGTCGCAATCACTTTTAAGGCCTGATCCCCTGCTAGGTGGCCGAATTGATCGTTAATCGATTTAAAGCGGTCGATATCCAGCATCAGTAAGGCGATGGGGGTTTCTTGGCGACGGCTGATCCGGCTCTCGGCGAGTAGTCGTTTATCAAAGGCGCTGCGGTTTTTCACGCCGGTTAAGCTATCGATAGTGCTCTGTTCGGTAAGTTTTTGGTTAACTTCATGCAATTCGCGCAGGGTGATCTCAAGCTCTAGGGTACGCTCTTGCACCATCTGTTCGAGTCTTTCATTGGTTTCCGCTTCCACTTTTAAGGCTTCTTCGCGCGCACTACGGATCTTTTGTGCTTGCTTGAGGGCTTCCTGTTGAATGCGGAGCTTAGATTTGCGCTCATCGTTATAGCGGATAGCGAGGACCAGCGACATAAAGATGATTTCGAAGGTGAGCCCAAGCATCACCGGCGTTTGCGGCTTGATATTGAACTCGATAACACTCAAATAGAGTAGGCTGCTGATGCAGGCGCCAGTAAGCATACTCACCCAGCCGATGGTATAGAGCTTTGCCAGCTTTTGACCGTTAATGGCTTGTATGATGGCGAGTATCATCATGATGATGCTGAGTATCGCTACCGAGATTATCTCGATATACAGCACGGTTCCGTAGCGCAAAAAGGGGACTAAAAGCCCAACAAGAATAATGTAGACCGCGCTGTAGCGGCACATTAATAACATCCGGCGGTTATAGTATTTCAGTTGCAGGATTTTCTCGGTGAACATTAGGGCAAAGGCCATCACTAGAGGTAACAGCACGGGCACCATCAGTTGCTGTAACGCTGGCCAATTGGGCCAGAGAAAACGGAATGCATAACCATTGATCGTGGCCACTAATAGCGTCATGCATAGGACATAACCTGAGTAATAGCTATAGCTGAATGAACCAGAGGCCAAGGCGATAAACAGACTGAAAATCCCTATCGCGGCGAGCACGCCGAGCTGAAAGCCATGCTCAACGGCAGTTGATTCGGCAATTTGAGCTAAATCATTGGCTGACCAAAGGCTGAGAGGTATTGCCGCACTGCCTTCGGTAACGATGTGTAGATAGAAGGTATGTTGCTCATTGCTGCTTAGTTTAAAAGGATACAGAAAGATATTGCTCGGCAGTGGGCGGTTCTTATAGAGCAGTGTATCCCCCATCTCTGTGGTGTTGATGAGTTGGTTATTCACCAAATGGAAGATGGTCACTCTATCCAATAGCGGATTATCGAGGGCGAGAATGCGTGCAAGACTCTCATCACCACTCGTCAGGTTTACGCGAAGCCAAAAATCATGTTGGCTGAGGCGTTGAATATCATCACTGGTAAACTTGTGCCATTGCGACTTGGGCAACGCCTGAATATCGTCTAGCTGAGAGTTAGCATTGGAGTGCGTCACCATCAACCACGGGGTTAGGTTTAGTGGTGTAGGCGTGTGCTCATCTATGCTCATTGTATTGGCAAAGCTGCCAAATGATATGAGCATACCGAGTAACAAAACCAATAAACTGCCGAACTTAGCCATTCGCTTGACTCAAATTAAAAAAGGCTAGGCTATTTTGATAGCACTGTTTGGCAAATTCAGCCGCATTTTCACCCCGCAGATTGGCAATATATTGCGCGATATAGGGTAAGTATTCGGGTTTATTTTTACTGGACTTAGGCTTGGGCCGCATACTGCGTGGCAGCAGGTAAGGGCTGTCTGTTTCAATCAATAAACGCTCTTTCGGAATAAACGGGACGAGCTCGGCAAGTTCCTGGCCGCGCCTCTCATCACATACCCATCCTGTAATGCCTAGATGTAGATCGAGCTCAATATAGGCTTCCATCTGGGCATGTGTGCCAGTAAAGCAGTGCAGTAATGCTCCGCTGAGATGAGGGCGGTATTCTTTAACAATACTTAAAAAATCAGCGTGGGCATCTCGTTCATGCATGAGTACCGGTTTTTTGAGTTCAACCGCGAGTTCGAGCTGGTCGATAAACGCTTGGCGCTGGGCCGGGCGAGGGGAGAAGTCCCGGTTGTAGTCTAGTCCGCATTCACCGACGGCAACGACTTGTGGCGCTTGGCAGAGTGTGGTTTGTAACTGTTTGGAGTCCGTCTGCCATTCGCTAGCATGGTGGGGATGTACGCCTGCGGTGCAGTAAAGCTGGTTGGGATACTGTTGGCATAATTGAATGGCGGCGGTGCTTTCAGTTAAATCGCTGCCAATAACAATTAACGGCGAAACCCCTTGGTCCGCCGCTGCTTGTACGATTTGCGCTATGTCTGGTTCGAGTGCGCTGCCAAGCAAGTTGACAGCGATATCTATATAAGATGACATTATTTTAGGCGCTTTACCCTCACCTTAGCATTACGACTTTCAGTGCCCATTAAGAAAGAGCCAAGCGCGGCTTTTTCGATAAATACCTTTTCACCGACTTTTAGATTGAATTTACGGTTTTCGGTTTGTTTCCAAACTTGGCCATTGGTAAAGGTAACTTTTAAAGCGCCGTAGGCATCTTCTGCTATTGACTCCACATCGAGATAAATCTTGTCGGTCGTATTTTCTTGGACGCGTTTAACTTCCATACCGAAATTATCTTCGATATTGGTCGCGGCAGCTGCAGCTGCAACAGGAGCTGCAGTCGCCACAGCTGCAGGGGCTGCTGTGGGTGTGACAACGGGGGCGACCGCTATCGGTGCCGTGGTGTTATTGGTCACTGTGGTGACTTGAATGCTTGCCGCGAGGTTGTCATAACATACCAAGCGCTCGAGCTTGTCCGTTATCCCTGCACATTGAGTTAATTGCTGCTCAATCGCGGCATTAGCCTGTGCAGATACCAGTAACACTGCACCTGTCAGTAGAGTAAAACGCATCCCAGTTTCCTTATTATTATTTTCCTCTAATGCCGATTAAGGCATTAGTCGTTCGTTGATTCTTCTTCGTCGGACTCGTCATCAGCTTTACTGTAAAAACGAGCCGCAAATAATCCGCCTTCGAACAATAACAGCATTGGTACGGCAAGCATAGTCTGGGAGATAACATCCGGTGGCGTTAACAGCATGCCCACCACGAATGCGCCGACAATGATATAAGGGCGTTTTTGTTTGAGATCTTCAGGCGTGGTGACACCCGCCCAGCAAAGCAGGACTACGGCAACCGGGATTTCAAAGGACAGGCCAAAGGCAAAAAACAATTTCAGCACAAAGTCGAGATAGCTGCTGATGTCGGTTGCTACCTGCACACCCTCGGGGGCCGTGTTGGCAAAGAAGCCAAATACCACAGGGAATACAACGAAATACGCAAAGGCGATCCCTAAGTAAAACAGCACTGTGCTACTGAATAGTAGCGGCATGACTAAGCGTTTTTCATGCTTATACAAACCCGGCGCCACGAAGGACCAAATTTGATAGAGCACGTAGGGTACTGCCACAAAAAATGACAGGACTAACGTCAGTTTGAAAGGGGCGAAGAAAGGTGCGGCGACATCGGTCGCAATCATGCTGCCACCTAAGGGCAAAGACTGCATTAAAGGGATTGCCATGTAGTGGTAAATATCATTTGCCCAATACACGCTACAAATGAACACGATTAACACACTGGCAATGGATTTAAGCAGCTTGGACCTGAGTTCAAGCAAATGGCTGATAAGTGGCTGCTGTTGCGACATGAATTATCCGTTAGCTTTCGGGTTGGAACGGGTATCCTCGCCCTGATTGGATTCGCTAGTGGGGGCGGAGGAAGCCGAAGGGCTCGCCTCTGTAGAAACACTCTGGCTCGCAGGGTTGTGGATCTGGTTTTCCGGTGCGGGAACATCTTGCACTTGGTAAGGACGATTCACAGACTGTGCTGCTTGCTTTAACTGGTCGATCGACTCTTGCAGTTCGGGTGAGAGGTTAGATAGACCTTTACTCTCTGCTTTTTTGAGGTCGGCGTGCAACTGCTCGATCTTTAGCTCTTGCTCAAGTTCTTCTTTGACTGAGTTGGCCATGCGTTTCATCGCGCGGATCCAACCTGTTACTGAACGTACTGCAACCGGTAGACGTTCGGGGCCAAGTACCACAAGCCCCAGAACACCGATCAGCAGCAGCTCCATAAAGCCGATACCGTCAAACATAAAGAGTTACGCCTGTTCTTTGTTAGACTCAGGTTTCTTTTCAGTCGCCTGTTGGGTTGGTTGTGCAGTTTGTGCTGTTTGCACTGATTTTGCTGCTTCAGCATCTTCTAACGCTTTTTTATCTTCATCTGAAGACATGGCGTTTTTAAAGCCCTTAACAGCACCACCTAAATCACCACCCAAAGAGCGTAATTTCTTTGTTCCAAACAATAAGACAACGATTAACGCGATGATAAGAAGTTGCCAAATACTAATGCCACCCATGAAGGTATCCTCTTAATTGATATCGGTTCTATTATGAACCTCTGATTAATTAGTGCTAGCTAAAATTTACGATTCTTTGGCCTAGATCGCCATCCGATAATCCACAACACCGCGCCTGAAATCAGACACACGTAAGGGCTCCACAGTGTAGCGTCTTGGTTGAACAATAACGTGCCGCAGATCAATAAAATTGCAGAAGTGATGAGCAAGTAATTACTCTTGTGTGCTTGCTGCTGATATTTCAGATACTTATCTAGCATTTGTTGCTGAGAACTCAGCAATTTCCTGCCTAATTTAAGGTTATCGTAAATTAGCTCAGGGAATTCCGGAAGCTTATCAGACCAATATGGCAGTTTTGTGGATACCTTTTTAAACATTGCCTTAGGGCCCACTTGCTCGGCCATCCACTGTTCTAAAAAGGGTTTCGCCGTTTGCCAGAGATCCAGCTGCGGATAGAGCTGACGTCCTAAGCCTTCGATATAGAGTAATGTCTTCTCGAGCAGCACGAGTTGAGGCTGCACGACGATATCGAAGTGGCGTGCGGTGCGGAATAGTTCTAATAACACATGGCCGAAGGAGATTTCATCTAAGGGCTTGTTAAACATAGGTTCACAAACGACTTTGATGGCTTGTTCGAAGGCTTGTAGATCGGTTTTTTCCGATACCCAACCCGACTCGATATACAGCTGCGCGATACGGTGGTAATCACGATTGAAAAACGCGAGGAAATTTTCCGCTAAATAGCGCTTATCGACTTCGCTGAGAGTGCCCATAATGCCGCAATCAAGGCCGATATAATAAGGATTCTCGGGATGTTCGCGGGAGATAAAAATATTCCCTGGATGCATATCGGCATGGAAAAAGTTATCGCGGAACACTTGGGTGAAAAACAGCTCCACGCCACGCTCGGCCAAGAGTTTAAAGTTAGTGCCCTGTGCCTTCAGCGCGGCGATATCCGACACCGGAATACCGTAAATGCGCTCCATCACCATTAAACGTGGATAGCAAAACTCTTCGTAAACATACGGAATATAGAGCGCGTCTGAGTCGAGGAAGTTATTGCGCAGCTTAATGGCATTGAGTGCTTCAAGCTTAAGATTGAGCTCACCTAAAATAGTCACGCGGTAATCTTCAATCACCTCAGAGGGGCGCAGGCGATTCCCTTCACCGAGGAGATAATCGATGACCTTAGCCGTTTGCGACATCAACAATAAGTCGGCTTGGATTTTAGTTTCTACATTCGGGCGCAGCACTTTTAATACCACGGCCTTGCCGTTGGATTTAAGCGTGGCGGTATGCACTTGGGAAATCGAGGCTGAGGCTAATGGTGTTTCGTCAAAGTCGTCGAAGTAGCTCTCGATGGGGGCTTTAAGTTCGGCTTCAATCGCTTGACGCGCCAAAGCGCCATCGAAGGGCGGAACTTTATCCTGCAACATGGCAAGCTCATTGGCCCACTCATCGCTGAGTAAGTCACGGCGGGTTGACAGCATTTGCCCGAGCTTAATATACACGGGGCCAAGCTCTTGCATCGCCAGCTTTAAACGCTCGCCACCGGATTTGCCTTTGTGCTTATTGCGGATCCAAAAAAGGCTGTTGCGTGCGAGTTTAAAGTACCAAGGGGTCATCTTTGGCGGTAATACGTCATCTAACCCATATTGCAGTAGGGTTTTAATGACATGATAACCGCGGCGGATACTGGCAAGGGTCATGGCTTAATTTGGTCTCTTAATTTGGCAATCCGTTGTTCGAGCGCACGAGTATCGTCAACTAAGTCATCCATTTGATCGCAAAAATGAATGAGTTCAATCCGGTGTGGCGCAAGGCGATATTCTTCGATAGCAAGTTGCCCCAAATGCGAGCGGGTCTTACGCAGTACCTCAAGTGCTAAGGTTTTAGCCTGCAGTCCCGTGCTCAGCAGTTTATGGGTCGGCCCATCGCCTAAATAGCGCGACAGTGGCTCGGCAAAATCAAACTCTATGCTACGCAGATAATGGCTGAAGCTTTGTAACAGATTGAGGTCACCTTCGAGGCTGAGCTTATCTTGCTTGATGAGTTCGGTGAGGTTAGCACCCTCTGTCACGCGGTAGAGCGTCGTAGCATCGGCATGCAGACTGACATCCACATCGCCTTCATAGCGACTCAGCACTTGAATTTCTTTGGCGAAGACTAAGTAAATTGGCCAGCTGAGTTGTGATAATTGAATGCGAAAGACTTTGCCATGTAACTGACGCTGGCGAGCATAG
Organism: Shewanella sp. Shew256; assembly: GCF_002196695.1. Lineage (NCBI taxonomy): Bacteria > Pseudomonadati > Pseudomonadota > Gammaproteobacteria > Alteromonadales > Shewanellaceae > Shewanella > Shewanella sp. Shew256. The sequence goes on from NZ_NAJR01000001.1 coordinate 8,557, forward strand.
GCGTCGCCAGCTTGGGTCTGAAGTTGCTTCAGACCCATCTCAATGGCGGCGCAGGCAAGTAACACCACTTCTTGCGGCATCATTAGAATTTATAACCGCGGTGCAGGGCAACAATGCCGTCGGTCATGTTGGTGTAATCGACCTGTTCAAAGCCCGCATCGACCATCATTTGCTTGAGGGTCTCTTGGTCTGGGTGCATACGAATCGACTCGGCTAAATACTCATAGCTGTCCGCGTCTTTCGTAATGATTTCACCCATTTTCGGCAGCACTTTAAAGCTGTATAAGTCATAGACTTTACGCATCAACTCGTGCTGTGGCTTAGAAAACTCTAACACTAATAACTTACCGCCAGGCTTAAGCACGCGGTTCATTGAACGCAGCGCCGCGTCTTTATCGGTCACGTTACGCAGACCAAAGGCGATCGTGATGATATCGAAGTGGTTATCGGGGAAAGGCAGCGCTTCGGCGTTGGCTTGCACATAGCTCACATTGCCAACGATGCCGCGGTCACGCAGTTTAGTGCGGCCCACTTTCAGCATAGAATCGTTGATATCCGCTAATACCACTTCACCTTTTTCGCCCACTAAATGGGAGAACTTAGCGGTTAAATCGCCAGTACCACCCGCAAGGTCGAGTACTTTCATGCCGGGGCGCGCGCCAGAGACTTCAATGGTGTAACGCTTCCAAAAACGGTGAATACCGAAGGACATAACGTCATTCATGATATCGTACTTGGCGGCAACCGAATGAAACACGCCGGCAACGAGATCGGCTTTTTTATCCGCCTCTACGGTTTTATAACCAAAGTGGGTATTTTTAGATTCGCCCTCAGACATCAATGTATTCCTATTGTTTTGCAAAGTATTAGTGGCGAGTGTAAGCCATCGCCTGCATTTGCTGAATCTTTGATCTATCACTCTGTGATCGAGTTAGTAAACTCTCCTCAAGGCGTTGGCTTGAGGCGTTTGGCATTGGCCAATGTTGAGTGCGCCGACCCGATAAAATGGATTGGCATTAGACCACAATATCAGGATTTGGTGAATAGCTTAGCGCCCACAAGGGCGCAAGCTTAACATGCTATTGGGCTAAAAAATGACGCCTTGCCTGCACATAGGCATAGATTAACTCGCTGATACTCTGGCCGACATCCCTAAATCCGGCTTCAATTCCCGCCTCATGGCAGCTCGGCGCGGCTTCGGCTAAGTGCAAATAAGCACAGGGACAATGGCTGGCGATGTAACTGATATAGTGCGCGGCATCGAGCAGCGGAATGCCCGCCGCCGTTGAGGCGCTGCTGGGCATTTTTGCTATGGCATCGACATCGAGCTCTAATCCAACGGGCAGGGCGGTGTGATTGAGTTTGCCGGCAATCTCCTGTAGCGCCTCAGCGAGGCTCACTTCGCGACGAATCCAAATCTGTTGCAGGCTATGCCAAGTGCCACCAAAGTCAGACAGTTGCTGTAAATTTGCCTCGCTGTTTTTGAGCTCGTGTAAACCGAGCACATGGTAATAACCCAGCGCGCCGCGATCGGCCGCATAACTAAAGCCATTACCGCTGTGGCGCCCTTCGAGTAAGCGAAAATCACTGTGCGGATCTAAATTCACCGCGGCAACTTGGCGTTGATAATGGGCCGAAGTCGCCATTAACAGACCGTAGGCATTGTTGTGACCGCCGCCAATCAGTATGGGTTCAAGCCCTGCTGCTTGTATGGCGCTAACGATGCTAATCACCCGTTCATCGAGTTGCTCAACCGCCTGGCGTAGTTGGGTTAGGCTCGCGCCTTCGCCATCTTGCGCCTGTAATTGCAGATCCGCCGTATGAACTTGCCCTAAAATCAAGCATTCGGCGCCCGAAAGAAAACGATTCGACTGTAAATTCAACCATTGGCGCATGCTGGTGGTAAAGGCATCGGTGGCACCGCCTCGACCTAGGTTAGCTCTAGGGCCGATATCTTCCCCAACACCTAAAATGGCAAATTGCGCCCCGTGGGCTTTAGCGGTGGCGAGTATCGCCTCGAGCGGATGTTCGTGATTGGCCAAATGCACACATTGACCAATTTTGGTTTCACCCGCTCTTGGGCTCACTAAGCTGGCGACATCGGCTTGTGTAAATGGAATAAATTCAGACATGGATTCGTATTCTTATCGGTAGGGACTGGGATATTGTGGCGTACCCAAGGACGAATATTCAATGGGACTTAGCGAAAAACAGCCAATAAAAAAGCCAGCTTAGCTGGCTTTCTTGATAGGTAATTTGTCATTACTCAATGTCGAGTGGTTCTGGCGACAGGATAATGCCAGTGTTGTCGGCATAGATATGATCGCCTGGGAGGAAGGTTACGCCGCCAAAGTTGACCGGAATTTCCACTTCGCCCACTGAATTGCCATCGGCACCCACTGGAATTGAGGCAAGGGCTTGAATGCCGATATCTAATTCTTCCAGCGCATCCACATCGCGTACTGAACCGTAAACGATAATGCCTTCCCAGTTGTTGTTGACTGCGATTTCAGCGATAGATGCATCGATCAGGGCGCGGCGTAATGAGCCACCACCGTCAACCAGTAAGACTTTACCTTGGCCATCTTCTTGTAAGACCTCGGTGATTAGGCCGTTGTCTTCAAAGCACTTAATTGTGCTGATAGAACCGCCAAAAGAGCTACAACCACCGTAGTTACTGAACATGGGCTCGACTACATCTACGACATCTAAGTACATGTCACATAGTTCTGAGGTGTTGTATTCCATATTTACACTCCTATTGATCCGCGTTGCGTACAGTTTAGCGAGTTTACGCCAGTATAAAAGGGATTACTGAAAAGAAAAGTGTTATCAATCACGGTATTGTTGCACTTGGGGGTTAACACTTCTGTTGTAAACTTTCGTCACTTAACAGGGGGTTGTCCTCAAAACTTGATATCGGTCATTAAATAACGGTTTTTTATTACAACTCTGTTGCGTGTTTTGGTATTATATCCCAAGTTTAAATTAACTTACTTAACTTAATTTGCTTTAGGGGCAAGGACCCCCCGTTACGCTTATGGACGGTAGAGGGCCTTCGAGAGGTGCCTATGGAAGCTGTAAACACAATTGAAATTATTGGTTATTTTGCCTCAGTGATGGTGGCAATTTCACTTATGATGAAGAACATCATCTGGTTAAGATGGTTAAACTTTGTCGGCTGTACCCTGTTTGTAATCTACGGCGTATTTATTTCAGCCTGGCCAGTTGCAGGTATGAACGCTTTCGTAGCCTGTATTAATATCTATCATCTGACGAAAATTTACCGCGCCAAAGCGTTGGAACAAGCCGTCGCTTGAAGGTTTTCTGACAGTGTTGCCCAAGCTTAGCATCAGGGCAGCACTGTATCTCCCGGCACGTTTTCCTTAATCTTTGCAGTCATTACTTCATCCCTCGCGATTCATTCCCTCTGCGCTAGTGTCATAAAACTTTAGGCCTGATGTCACTTTGCCGTCATCGGGAGTTCTTAGTCTCACCTTAACACTGAGTACTTAAGCAATATCTGTTTAAGTCGCCATAGGGTTTAGCGTGGGGTTCTATCGTGAAATAGTCGTCTGACAGGGCGTTAAAATATGCAGACGCTAACGGTTGTCGAGAGAATGCACTCATTAACATCGCCATGATACTCGCTGGCATGCCAGCAAGGAGCCTGTTTTATGTTGAGTTACATTACAGACTTAGATAAGCGCATGTTTTATCGCATTGTAGGTTTGAGCCAACGTCACGGTGTTTATGACTGGGCGAAGCGGATATCGGCAACTGGAGATGGGCATGTGTATTTGTATCTTGCCGTCGGGTTGATGCTGACACACTCCCAAGGACAGAGCCTGTTCAATCTGCTGTTGGCGAGTTTTTTGGTTGAATTGCCGCTGTACTTATTACTCAAAAATAGCATTCGCCGCACTCGGCCCTGTCACGCATTGGTTGGGTTTGAGAAGGGATTCGAACCTTCAGACAGATTCAGCCTACCTTCGGGGCACACGGCGGCCGCCTTTGTGATGGCCACGAGTGTGGCGCAGGTGTATCCCGTGGCTGCGCCTCTTGCTTACCTGTGGGCACTCAGTATTGGTGCTTCACGCATCGCACTTGGGGTGCATTACCCTTCTGATATTGCTGCAGGCGCCGTGTTAGGTACGGGTGCTGTGCTGCTCGTGCATCCTGTGATTTAACCCAAATCAGGCGCTTATTCGTTGGATATCTCCTTGATTCACCACTCTTTCATTCACAATTAAAGGATAAGCAATGCGAATACTCTACGGAGTTCAAGGCACAGGGAATGGCCACCTAAGTCGTGCTCGAGTGATGGCAAAAGCCTTAATTGAGCACAATATTCAAGTCGACTTTTTGTTTTCGGGGCGTAAGCCTGAGCATTTTTTCGATATGGAGTGTTTTGGGGAGTATCGCGTACAGGCGGGAATGACCTTTGCAACCCACTCTGGGCGGGTGAATGTGCCACAAACGGTAAGACAAAATTGCTCCTTGTCATTGCTTAAGGATATCCAAGCATTGGATTTGAGTTGCTACGACCTAGTGCTGAATGATTTTGAACCCGTATCCGCATGGGCGGCGAGGCGTCAAGGAGTCCCTTCTATTGGGATAAGTCATCAAGCGGCCTTGACGCATCCTGTACCTAAGTTGGGAAGCACTTGGTTTAATGAGTTACTACTCAACTATTTTGCGCCAGTAGATGTGGCACTGGGGTGTCATTGGCATCATTTTGGTTTTCCGATCCTACCTCCCTTTGTTGAAGTCGATGCCAGTCCGATTGAACATACCCATCAAATCTTGGTGTATTTACCCTTCGAAGAGGCGGATGCGATCGCCGCATTTTTTAAGCCATTTACGGATTATCAGTTCTTGGTGTATCACGCTAAGCAGCCGACTGCACCGCTCGCCGACCATATTCAATGGCATGGTTTTAACCGTGACGGATTTAAACAGCACTTAGCGAGCTGCGGTGGGGTGATTGGTAATGCGGGATTTGAGCTGGCGAGCGAGGCGCTGACCTTAGGTAAGAAGTTGTTGGTCAAGCCGCTGATTGGGCAATTTGAACAGTTGTCGAATGTTGCAGCGCTCCAATTATTGGGCGCGGGTGACAGTATGATGAGTCTGGACATGGGCGTGGTTAAACGTTGGCTCAAGGCGGCATCGCCAAATCCCATCGCCTATCCGCAGGTGGGCGATGCCTTAGTGAAATGGATTTGCAGCGGTCAGTGGCAACATACCGCGCCATTGTGCGATGACCTTTGGAGTCAAGTAAAGCTGCCCGACACCTGGCGCTAACTCGAGTAAGCATGATGATAAAAGGCGTCGTCGACTCTAGCTGGAAATTTGGGGTTAGCGTATAATTTGGCCAATTTTGCTGTTAGCCCCAGCAGCGTGTCTATATTGGCCTAGTCTGGCCACAATTTAGTTGTCATAAATGAGCCTTAAGAAGTTTACGCAGTACAAGTTACTGTTTTTAATGTTGTTGTCCCTCGGTATTTTGCTTCCTTTTATTCCTGACCAAGCCTATCACATCCCCGGCCCTGATATTGCTACGCAAAATCTGCATGTGATTGAATTTAATGATCAAGGTCAGCCCCATAACGATGGACAATGGCAAGGACTCAAGGCGCGGATTTTACAACCCAATAATGGCACGGCTCCCGAACTGCTGATTTTTGTCCACGGCTGGCACCACAGCGCTAATCCAACGGACGAAAACTTTGTCGCGTTCGAGCAGTTTTATCAGCAGATGGCGGCATCCGACTCCCAGCGTAATCTATTGGGTTTATACATAGGCTGGCGAGGCGACAAGCTGGATCCCTTCTGGCTCGATGGCTCAGAGGATGCCACCAGTTGGATTGAGCCGCTGGATTTTCCGACCATTTTACAGCGTAAAGCCGTGGCCAAGCGCATAGGGAAAACTGGGCTATCGCAGTTGCTGGATAAGCTGGATGGGTTAGTAGCTGAGCATCAATTACTGCGTTATACCGTTATTGGTCACAGCCTTGGCGGCTTAGTGGTGCTGCACGCCAGTAAAGATAGAATCAAGGCGGCCATCGATAATGAGCAGGATAATCCGAATCTTTTCTTACTGTTAAATCCTGCCGCGCCGGCGCAGGATTTTAAGCCACTCGATACGCTGATGAGCTTAGATAGGCAAAAACCGAGTATGGTAGTGCTGCAATCTAAGGGTGATTTTGCGGTAAAAGAGGCCTTTAATTACATCAAGGACGGCGAGCGGGCGCTGGGTAACTCTTGGGCTATTACCCACGATATCGATAAATGCTCTGGCGGTAATTGTTCGACTCCAATGAAGATGCCTTCGGCATTAATGGCTCACGATCAAATTCCAGGTTGTATGATGACCTTGCCGCATTCGGGCTGGAAAATCCGTGCTCGCCTGCAGGCGCGGCGCAGCGTGCAAACCTGTCCTGACGCCAATATGCAGGCAGTATGGGTGCTGGCCGTGTCCGATGAAATTGTCTCTGGGCATAATGGTATTTTAACGCCTGACCACGCCAAGGCGCTGTCTGAAGTCATGGGTATGATTGATTTATATCGAAATCAACTGCCTAAACATGCGGTCGAAAGCCCTGCGAATGAAGATTTAGCCACGTTGGCACCAGACTCTGAGACAACAAATACCAGCGATACACAAACCAGTGCCCCAGCAGAACCCATGGTGCTAGTCGAGCCGCTACCTGAAGGCGAACAACCTAAGCCACAAGAGGCTCAAGCACCGAGTGAGGTGAGTCCCCCAGTTACGCCGTCACAAGCCGATGAACAAATACAGCCGCAAGCGACGGATGGTAAACCGAGTGACGTTGATGATAAGACCAAACAAGAGGCAACAGAGTCCACGGACAAGCAATCAATAATCAATGCCGAACCTCAATCTCAGAAAAATACTGCTAACGAGACTCCGTCGAATGAACCGACTCAGCCTCAACCTAAGGTAGAGACTGAGTAAAGGATCGTATTCGCCTTACTGATTTTTAACCTGCCATTTACGCCAGCTAAAATGAAGTAAAAGGACTAAAAGCAGGCTAACGATCGCCCATGTAGGGTATTTATGTTGATGATAAAACGCGAGTATTGGGGCGATTTCATCGCGGATTAATACTGGGCCTAAGCCAAAAAGTGTTACCCAAATGCTGGTGGCGAGTAGGTTGCCCATCACGAATCGCTTAAAGGGCATTTTTGCTAGCCCACAGCCAATAAACATAAACTGCTTAAGCCCCTCGACAAAACGGCTGAGCACTAAGGCTGCAATACCATATTGGCCAATTACACAGTGAATTTTGTCTTCTAGCTGCTGCTTTATCCAACCTTTTCGTAGCAATACCTCGCCGAAGCGGCGACCGATAAAGTAGCCTAAACTGTTGCCACTTAGGGCAGCGGCGCAGGCAACAATGAGGACTAATGGCAGCGACATTTGCCCCGTCGCGGCTAATAAACTGGCAACAATAAGTAATGATTGTCCCGGTGCAGGAATCCCAAATCCCTCGACGGCAATGGCCACGAATAGCAGCAGATAACCGTATTGCTGCAACCAAGGTGTCATTTCGGTGATTAGGTGTTGTAAGGCTTCTGGCATGATGAAAACAGAGTGCGAGAATGAATCATCCCATCTTACTCGGCGTTGCCAAATTTAGGATAGCTTTATGAGCAAAGTTTCATGCCGATTTTATGGTGGTGACTAAACCGAAGGCACAAAAAAGCCGAACTGAGTTCGGCTTTTTATGTATTACAACTAAATGGTCGCCTAAGCGAAAGCGGCCTGCAGTTGTGGCACAACTTGCTTCTTACGGCTTAATACGCCGTCTAACCACACTTTGCCATCGACTGGGGTTTTGCCGTAGGCACGGTTAACCAGATCTGCATCGTCAGACACCACTAACAGCTCTGAGCCTTCTTTCATAATGTCGGTCAGCAGTAACAGTACGCTGTGACGGTTGCCTTCAACCTTCAGGGCTTTGATATCGGCTTCCAGCTCGGCTTTGATTGAATCAAATACTGACAGATCAATCACTTCTAACTGGCCGATACCCACTAAGTTACCGTTCATGTTGAAGTCTTTAAAGTCGCGCATTACGAGGTCACGGGCTGGCGTGCCTTCAACAGCCGATTTTACCTTGAACATTTCCATGCCCAGCGCTTTAAAGTCTTCAACGCCAGCGATTTCGGCTAAGGCTTCAACGCAGCGGATGTCTGCTGTGGTGCAGGTAGGTGATTTGAAGATCACTGTGTCGCTCAGAATGGCGCACATCATGATGCCAGCGATATTTTTAGGGATGGCAACTTGGTGGAAGTCGTACATCATCTTGATCACTGTGTTGCTGCAACCAACAGGGCGGATCCAGCACTCTAAAGGCGTATCAGTGGTCAGATCGCCTAATTTGTGGTGATCAACGATACCTACGATAGTCGCTTGAGCGATATCGTCCGGTGCTTGAGTCAGTTCAGAGTGGTCAACAATGTAGACCTGCTCGCCAGCATAGCTGGTTTTGTATTCTGGCGCTTCAAAGCCAAAACGCTCCAGAATGAAAGCGGTTTCGGGTGATAATTCACCTAAACGTGCGGCAACGGCTTCTTCACCGATTTGGTTTTTTAAATAAGCTAACGCGATAGCACCGCAGATTGAATCAGAATCGGGGATCTTGTGACCGACAACGTACATAGGCATTTCAGGGACTCTCCTTTAAATTTGTGGCAATTTTAACAATATTTCGCCCGATTCGGAAATAGCCAAAGCGCATATCACTGCGCCCTTAAGTCGCTATTCCACTAAAAACCGACCGCTGGCTGTGGCCATCATTCACACAGCTGTTAGATCTTCACTTTAATCACGACTTTACGCACCGCTGTCGGTGTATCACTCGTGCCGGGCATATGCATATCGCCGGGGAAAAATAATGCGAACATACCCGCCTTTAGCTGAATGTAGGAGGCGTTGGCTTTATTCGACTCGTAATCGAACTCGGCGTAATCGTGCTTTTCGAAATAAGGTTTTGATGGGGTTTGGCCGGCCAATGGTAGATAACCAAACTCTTCTTCGCCACTGACCACATACTGCACATCGATGTATTTTTGATGTACTTCAAAGGGTTCGGTTGATTGTGGTTTGGTGTGGTAATCGTTGACTATCACGAAAATATCTTCGCCATCGAGGGGATAATTGCCAACGGGCAATTGGCTAAAGTCAGTGCTGGCAAGATGCGCTAATGCCGTGGCAATGCGCGGGCTGAGTGATTGATAAATATGGCGATTAGCTAAGGTATCGACAATCATGGGGTACTCGATATGGCGTAAGTAAATGAGTGAATTGTAAAGATTATAATCAGTTCACCGCCGTTAGAACATAAGCGATAGACATAAAAAAACAGGCCATAAATGGCCTGTTTTCATTGTTTGCGGCTTAGTAAGTGTACTTGGCCTCGAGGAAGTAGTATCCCCCATTAAATCCAAACGGTGTATTGGTTAACGGATAGACGAAAATACCATTGAAGTTATTGTCATCTGGGCGTTTTTCAGGATACACATCAAACAAGTTTTGTACGCCAGCGGTGAAGCTTAAGGCATCGGTTGCGGCGTAGCGCACGGATAAATCCATCACCCATTGGTCACTGTAATTCACATCACCCGTTGAGTAACCCACAGTGTAATCGCCGAAGTAGCTGAGGCGAATGTTCGTCTTAAAGTCGCCTAATTCATGGGTCAGACCTAGGTTACCCGTATTGTGTGGCGTGGCCGAGGTCATGCGGGTTTGTTCGATATTATCGAAGAGTTTAGGGCCGAGTCCGTCCAAAATTTCAGGGAAATGAATATCTTGGATTTCAGTTTTGTTATAGGCGTATGCCAAGTTGGCGCGTAAATCGCCCCAATTGCCGAGATCAAAATCTTGGCTCACCACTAGATCGACACCGCGAGTACGAGTATCGACGGCGTTAATAAAGAAGCGCGCAGATTCAGCATTGGTATTGGCCAGCGCCGCAGCAACTGCCGGTGAGTCGTTTGGCGTCACTGAGCTTGAGAGGATAATCCTGTCATCGATTGAAATCTGATAGGCATCCAAGGTTAGGGCTAGACCCGTATCATTGGTGTACACCAAGCCTAAGCTGAAGGATTGCGACAGCTCTGGGTCGAGCTCGTTAATGCCTAGGGCTTTAGTCACTGGCGATAAGGTGTTGAAAGTGCCTGATTCTGTTGGCACTAACTGGCCCGTAGTCGGATCAGGATTAAACAGGGTCGAGATATTGCTGAAGTACAGCTGTTGCACGCTCGGCGCTCTAAAGCCTGTGTTCACTGTGCCGCGCAGGGCTAAATGGTCGGTGAAGTCGTAACGGCCCGCGAGCTTCCAACTGGTGTTGCCGCCAAAGTCTGAATAGTTTTCGTAACGCAGCGCCGCCGCCCAATAAAACTCTGTGGTTAATTGGTTTTCAAGCTCGACATAAACACCGGTATTGTCGCGAGTCTCATCGACTTCCGATTCAGGCGTAAAGCCAGTGAAGCCTTGGCTGCCCGCAGCACGGTTATCATAACCGCCATTGGTATATGAACCCGGTTCGCCCGCCTCAATCTGATAACCGTTTTGGCGCCAAGAGACGCCCGTCGCCACTAAGATCTCTGAGTCATTGGCAAAGTTATAGTAGCGTGAGGCATCGATATTCAGATTTGCTTCGCTGGTGGACAGGGTTCCAGCATCGAATTCCGTCGGGCTATCTGGGCCGAGTGATGCGTTTAAGGTGTTTACAATGTTGTATTCGAACGAGTTTCCGCCATAGCCCGCTGAGGTGTCGATATTCCATTCACCGAGGGTGAATTCATAACCTAGGACTAATGATGAATCGATGATCTTAGGATTGATCTGCGGTAAAAAGCCGTCGGGATACAGTTCGGTCAAGTTACGAGCATCGAGCGCGCGGCGATAAAATGCGCCGGATTTGGTTTCACGCTGGCTAATGCCACCGAAGGCATAGAGTTTACTGTCGCTTGAGAAAGGCTGCGCTGCGTTGATAAATAAGCCTAAGTTATCGTATTCGGCGTCGCCCACTTGGTGGCTCTTGCGGTTGAAAGTCGCTTCACGCGGATCATCTGAACCGTCTGGCAGCTTAGGATATTGTTGGCGTGGATCTAAGCCTGCGCGGTTGGTGCTGTCTTTATGGTGAGCTTCAACGCCAATATTCACAAACCCGTCGTTGTTTAGGCTGATCCCGTGGTTTACACCAACGCGCCATTGTTCACCGTCACCCAGATAGGTTTGTCCCGCTTGAGCCGAGACGTTACCGCCTTGGTCGTTGTCTTTTAAGACTACGTTGATAACACCAGCAATTGCATCTGAGCCGTATTGTGCCGAGGCGCCATCACGCAGGATTTCGATGCGTTTAATTGATGTCATCGGGATTGCGTTCAAATCGACGTTAGATGAGCCCTTGCCGACAGTGCCACTTAAATGCACCAGCGCTGAACCATGGCGGCGTTTGCCGTTTACCAGTACGAGCGTGTGATCAGGTGACAGACCGCGCAAGCTGGCAGGACGCACCGCATCTGAGCCATCGGTGACCGATGAGAAGGGGAAACTGTAACTTGGCGCGGCAAATTGCAGCGCCTTAGCGGTTTCGGTCATACCGGTGGATTCGAGTTGCTCCGCAGTAATGATATCGACGGGGGCAACGCTGTCGGTTGCGGTGCGCAGGGCGATCCGCGAGCCAACCACTTCAATTTTCTCAAAGCTGCTGGCCTGTTCTTCTGCGTGTACGACAGGAAAAACCAAAGTTGAAGATACTGCTAATGCGATAACGGCTGGACGCATAAAACCTCTCAATGTGGAGTAACCTTTAGGCTGGAACGAAAACATTGAACCAACGAAAGTAACAATTCGATAGGGCGAAGGTTATCACTGTAACAATTGTTACATCTAGACAGAAAAGAACTAACTCAGAGCTTACTGTTCTAGATAATTCTTTAAAGCCAGTCGAATATGTCGCCACTTGGGTGTGATGGGCTAAGTGAATAAAATCATCTAGATCCATTAGGTGTGTTGAAGGTTTATCGCGCTTGGCGGCTGTGTTTTAATGGCACGAAACATCAGGTTTGAGGTACTTTAAGGAGTTAAGTTTTGCCCGCATTACGCTTTCTTGCAGGTCCTACGGCCTTTAACATTATCAGGGAACAAGGTCTGCATCCCGATGCTTTTACACAACTATTGGCTGCATCCGGTGGACCCAAATGGTTAGGGATTGCGGGTCTTGATAAGTATCTCTTCACGGAATTTTTTAAGCAGCGTAAGACACCGCTTTATACCTTAGGGGCGTCCTCTGGGGCGTGGCGTTTAGCCTGTTTGGCGCAGCAGGATCCACTACAAGCCTACGGACGTTTAGAGGATTACTATATTGGCCAGCGGTATGAAACCATACCGACACCGCAGGAAGTGAGCGAGCAGGTAAAAGGTATAGTCCAAGGCATTCTCGGCGAGACGGGCGGGCGCGAGATAGTGAATCATCCCTTTATTCACAGTCACTTAATTGCATGCCGGGCTAAACATATCAATCGCCTTAGCCATAAATTGCCCTTGGCAGCAGGGCTAGCGATGACGGCCGCGACCAACCTCATTAGCCGTAAAACCTTGGGCTGGCATTTCGAGCGAGTGGTCTTTAGCCAGCAAGTGGCATCATCGCCCTTTAAGCAACTTGCGGATTTACCCAGCCAGCAGGCGCAGCTCACCGAAACCAATATGAATTCAGTGATGTTAGCGACGGGATCGATTCCCCTAGTGCTCGCACCCGTGTCTCAAATTGAGGGCGTTGCCACAGGGCAATACTATGATGGTGGCATCACCGACTACCACTTCGATTTGCCCTTATCCCATGCTACGGGCTTAACCTTGTATCCGCATTTTTATCCCCATATGAGCCCAGGATGGTTCGATAAATCCTTAACCTGGCGCCGTGCAAGCACCAATTACCATAACGCCTTGGTACTGGCGCCTTCGGCGGAATTTGTGGCTTCGCTACCCTTTGGTAAGGTGCCCGACCGTGAAGACTTTAAGCAATTGGATACGGCGCAGCGAATGCAGTATTGGCGCCGCTCTGTTGCCTTGAGCGAGCGCTTAGCCGATGAATTTGCCGAGGTGTGTGCAAAAGGAAATATCACCGCACACTTAGCACCGCTGTAAGGCGAGAGCGGCAAGCAAGCCTAAATTCTTTTTTGCTGTCAGCGACTTTAGGAAGGAAATTATTTCTCCTGCTACACTCTAAACTAATAAGGGATGCGGCTAGTTTTTGAGCGTTTCCTTCTATGAGTGGGCAGGAGGTTGCTATGCAAACACGAGAAATGGCGTTAATTATGCGCGATGCCTTGTTGCTGCCACAGGGAAGGATTGAGGTTCGCGTGGTAGAGCCGGGTCAATTACGCATGGTCGCGGATGTGTTAAAAGGCAAATACGATTTGGCCTTTGCGGCGATGAAACCCAGTGGGACTCCGCCCTGTTATCCCACTGCCACTCAGTGTGACATCATCGATTTTAATCAGCTGGAAGATGACTCCCTCAGCATAGTGTTAGAGGGGCGTCAAAGAGTCAGTATTCTCTCGGCGGCACAGACGAAAGATAAGCTGTGGATATCCCGCACTTTGCCCTGCCAAAATTGGCAGGAAGAGCCAATAGAAGGGGAGTTCGAGCTGATCAGTGCCGCATTGGAACAATTCTACGAGGTCAATCCTGACTTGCTGGAACTCTATTCCCAAGTGCATTTAGAGGATGCGGCTTGGGTGAGCCAACGTTGGTTAGAAGTGCTGCCCATGTATAACCGCGATAAGCTAGTGCTGGTGAATCAACCCGACTGCCACAAAACCATGGATTTTGTCCTGCAACTCATCAAGTCCCATGTGGACTGAAAAACCACACAGAGGCTAAAATAGCGGTTCATTATCGCCGCTAGTTGTTTCTATGACTCAAACCGCCCGTGCCGCCCAACCTTCCTTTGTAGTGCTTCCCTTAGAAGTGGTTGATAAACCAACCGTATTTGCTTTTTTGATCGAGCATTATGCCCATATTGGCGAAGCTGTTTGGCGCCAGCGGATCCTCGATGGCAAAGTGCATTGGCAAGACGGCAGCTTAATTGGGTTGGATACTCCCTATCGCCCGACGGCGAGGGCTTACTACTACCGTGAAGTCCCCGTCGAGGCACAAGTCCCCTTCGAGTCGCCGATTTTGTTTCAAGATGACAATCTTATCTTGGCCTACAAACCGCATTTTTTACCTGTCACCCCGAGCGGCGATTATGTGAATGAGTGCCTAGTACACAGATTACGCTTAAGCACTGGGATAGACACTATCGCTCCAGCCCATAGGTTAGACCGGGAAACTGCAGGCGTTATCCTGATGACGACTCGCCCTGAGACGCGGCATATTTATCATCAGCTATTTATCGATGATGCGATCCGTAAAGATTATCAAGCGATTGCCAAACTCACCCCAGAGATTATGGCGCAATATGCCTGTGGCGAATTAACCTTGCCACTGCATTGGACGGTGAAAAATCGCATGCAACGCAGTGAGCCCAGTTTCACCATGAAGATAGTCGAAGGTGAGGCAAATACGCACTCTGAAATCAGCTTAGTAGCGATTCATGGGGAGTTTGGTTTATTCGAGTTAAGCCCGATTACGGGTAAGACGCACCAGCTGCGGGTCCATATGCAAAGCCTCGGTATGCCATTGTTAAATGACCGCTTTTATCCGACCTTATACCCTAAAGGACCGGATGATTTTACCAAGCCGCTACAACTCTTGGCGCAGCGATTACGTTTTGTCGATCCTGTCTCTGGCAACAAACATGATATTCAATGCGAACATTTGTGCCTGAAAGTTGATTAATGATGCATATTTGTTATTGGCGAGTGTTTTATTGGTGGCAATAGATCTGGTTTTGAGTAATTAATTTATTTTTTATGTTTTAATTTAATACTGTTTATAAATAATTAAAATCAATATTCGTTTTGTGACTTATGATTTGATATCTTATTTTTGCATCTAATATGATGCCCTCATTCTTCCTGCCTTCTCAATGCTAAATGCGTTAACTATCTCCTAATGAATATCTAGGTGGGGACTATTCTTTGTTTATTACATGGAACTTTATATTTAGCTGATAAATATATTCCTACTTAGTGCAAGGTTTTGATATGGCAACAGTATATACCGCAAATGTTGTAGATAATTGTTCTTACGACGATTTTGTTTGGATCGGTCCCTATAATCACTGTGTGTGGCATCCGCAGTTTGAAGCATTTAACTCGGTCGAGGCTCTGCTAGAGCTAAAACTGTCTCCCCAATGCATAGTCTTATCATTACAGGCCGAAGAACAAGATAAGTGTTTACGAGCACTTAGGAAAAATGACGCCACCTTTTTAAGCCATATATTGGTATGTCATGAGAGTGCGTTGTCACCCTATTTAGCCAATGGAATATGGAATGCGGAATATGATGAAGGCTATCAAATATATCAACTGAAGAGACAACAAATTAAATTAGATTATCAGGATGACCCTCGTTATAAGTTGCTGGCTTATTTATGGAGTCATCAGGATGCGATATTAGAACCGCATTCCGTACCAGAAAAGTCTTATCTCTATGATTATCCGTTATTACGCTGTTTTGGAATTAATCCAGAGGAGAGTTTTAGCTGGTTGGGCGAATTACAAAAATCTCAGTTAATTGAAAAGGCTGAATTATCTAATCGATTACGTTTTTGCCCTGGTTGTCATTCGGGGCATCTTAATTACATCGATGTGTGTCCCCAATGTCATAGCATAGATACCGAGCTGCAGAGTAGTTTGCACTGCTTTAATTGCGGTCATGTGGGGGCTCAGGCTTCTTTTCGTAAGTTGAATACGCTGTGCTGCCCTAACTGCTTGCAGAATCTGCGGCATATTGGGGTGGATTACGATCGCCCGATAGAAAATCAACATTGTAATAGCTGCCAGACCTTATTCGTTGATGCCGTAGTCGAGGCGAAATGTCTGCATTGTCAGCTCAGCAGTAAGCTTGATTATTTACACGTGAGAAATGTTTACAGCTTTAAGCTGGCGATCCCGGGACGGACCTTAGTGCGTCAGGGGCGCTCGCAATCTTGGTTTGCCCTAGAGCCGGGCGAGCAAATGACCAGTGCTCAGTTTTATTGGCTGCTGGATTGGCAGAATAAATTAGCAAAACGTCACCATCAAACCCATTCCATTTTGTCGATTCAAATGTTGAACGTGGATGAGTTTTTGGCAACAGAAGGTGAGGCCAAGGGCTTTGCCCAGCTCGATGCCTTGCAAGAGCGTCTGCGGAGCGTGATCCGAGTAACCGATGCCTGCAGCAACTATACCCGCGACGGTTTGTTGATGTTATTACCCATGACGGAGATGGGTCAGCTTAAGAGTATCTATAGCAAGTTGTTCAATCTCAAAGAGCTGCAATCGGCATCCAAAATTGAATTAAGTGTAAAAGCCCTGACCTTACCCGCAGACATGGGTGAGAATGTGGGTGAGTGGCTAACGGATCAATTACTCAAAGCTAAGCCAATATGAGTGAATTCAACACCATCAGCTATATGGTGCTCGATATCTGGCACCAATTGGATGAACATTTAAGCTTTTTCGCTTGGCTAGTGCCGCTTATTTTGCTGTATGAGGCACCGCTGATGTTGTTGGTGCTCACTGGCATTATGCGGTTTTACTACACCCACTTTGTGCAGGTGCCTCGGCAGTCGCTGTATCACCCTAAAGTGTCCTGCGTGATCACTTGTTATGCCGAGGGTGAGGCCGTCAAATCGACCATAGATTCCTTTATCGAACAGGTATATGACGGTGAGATTGAGATCATCGCCGTTGTCGATGGTGCAGTGCAAAACGCGCTGACCTATCAAGTGGCGATGGCGGCGGCCAAGGCCTGCCAAGCACCAAATCGCAAGGTGGTGGTGTTGCCAAAGTGGCAACGTGGTGGCCGAGTGTCGACTCTCAATGCTGGCCTCTCGGTTGCCACGGGGGAGATAGTGATCAATGCCGATGCGGATACTTCCTTCGATAACGATATGGTGTCGCAAATCGTGCCCTATTTTGAAGATCCTAATGTGCCCGCCGTGGGTGGCGCATTAAGGGTGCGCAATGTGAATGAATCGATACTGACGCGCATGCAGTCAATTGAATATCTGATCTCCATGCAGGGCGGCAAGACAGGACTTGGCCAATGGAATCTGCTGAACAATATCTCCGGCGCTTTTGGCGCCTTTAGGCGGACATTTTTAATTCAAATTGGCGGCTGGGATACCCATACCGCCGAAGATTTAGATTTAACTGTAAGGATAAAGCAGTACTTTAAGCGTTATCCCAATTGGCATATTCCGTTTGCGACCTTAGCCATAGGCCACACCGATGCACCGGCCGATCTCAAAACCTTAGTGTTACAGCGCCTACGTTGGGATGGGGATTTGTTGTTCCTGTATTTTCGCAAACACTGGCCAGCTTTTACGCCTAAGTTGCTGGGCACTGGGACCTTTATCTTTACCTTGCTCTATGGCTTCTTACAAAACGTGTTGATGCCCTTTGTCATCGTTTTTTATTCCATTGGGATAGTGATGAGTTATCCGTGGCAGTTTATTACCTCGATTTCGTTCACGATTTACGGCTTCTATTTTGCCATCTTAGTGTTCTTCTACTTGATGGTGTTGTTGGCGATTTCGGAGCGGCTGTCACAGGACTTACGTTTAGCCATTTGGTTACCTTTATATCCGTTCTATGCGCTGTTTATGCGTATGGTGTGCCTGTTTGCAATCTTGAACGAAGTTTTTCGCCGCTCCCATGAAGAAAGCTCAATGGCGCCATGGTGGGTATTGAAACGTGGGAGAAAGTTTTAATGAAAATCAACTATCAGCCGAGCGACAAGGCGCAGCGTCCAACGGATGACAACGGCATTGGGGTAAAATACGCCGCGGCTAAACGTGGCGGTTTTAAGGGGCGCTGGTATTTGTTATTAGCCCTGGTCATTACGCCCGTTGTTGTGGTTGGCTGGATATTGCTGCGTCCGCATTTGTTTATCTTAGCCAGTGGCATAGTGACGACCGAGCCCTTAGAAGTACGCGCTCCCAGTGCGGGAGATGTGGCTTCGATCCTAGTGAAACGGGGCGATGTGCTTACTCGTGGCGCAAATATTTTGACCTTAGTCGATGCACAGTTAGATGCGCAAATTCGCGAGTTGGAGAAGCAACTCGCTCAGCTGGAGCAGGATAATCTCAGCCTTAATGCCGAGATCCTCACGCAATTACAGCAGCGTATCTATGTGGCTGCCGAGGGGGTCACTCGACAGAATGGGTTGCTCGACAGTTTTGAGCGTTATCAGCGTAAAGGGGTGGTTCCTACTGCGGATATGGCAGCCGTGTTACAGGCGCACACGGCTTCAAAAATGGCGCTCGAACAGGCCAAAGTCGATTTAATGCAGGCGCGCCAAGGGCAGAAAACGGAGGTGCTCGCGGGGCCAATCGCACAGTCCAAATACAATGTTGAGTTGCAGCTTGCAAGGTTAAAAGCGCAGGAATCGCAATTGCATATCAAGGCGCTTAATTCGACGCGGGTCGTCGATGTATTAGTGCAAGCGGGCGAGCATATTGTCGAAGATAGACCCTTAGTCTTGCTCTCGGGCCGTGAAACTGCGGTGATCTTCGCTTACCTTGAACCTAAGTACTTGGAATACACTGATATAGGTCAAAAGGCGACGATAAAACTCCCTAATGGCACGCGGATCCGCGCCGAAATTTCAGAGCCAACCGAGTTAGTGGGGCGTTTACCTAAACAGTTGTCAGGTCCCTTCGATGGGGAAAAGCCAGTATTGCAAATTACCTTAAAGCCAGAGGTCGTCGTACCAACGTCGATCGAGGGCGTGCCAGTTGAAGTGAGCTTTGATTATCTTTGGTAGTTCGCCTTCTTAAAGTGAATGCTTTAAGACTCATGCCGCTTGCAAGGGATGGCGAGCGGAGCGTCAAATTATGGGTGTACAAATTTTAATACTCTTCTGCGGACATCAGCTTAGGCCTTAAACTGGTGAGAGGAGCGCTTCTATGGTTATGATACTGTCCGACTAAAGTTTCAGTGCTGCGTTTTATCGGCCAATTAGGATGGTAAGATGACCAAATCTGCAATCGTTTCAATTTTACTCTGTGCCGCTGTGTTGCTGGGCGCCATGTATTTTGGCGGCTGGACTAAGCATCCCTATGTGCAAGAGCTAACGACGGAAATCCGTAAAGCCAGCGCGGTGATCGAGCCGAAGAAACCGAATGCCGAGGCGATGCAGAACGCTGACAATCAAACTGATGTGTCGTTACAGCCCAAGGGCGTTTGGGACCAGATGCGTGATGATGCAACGCCGCAAAAACGCCTCGAGTCCCAGCTATTTAAACAGAGCTTGCCAAATCAAGAAGCCACCGCTAAACCTGTGGATTCAGGTGCGGGTGCAACTAGCGCAGAAGCGGCAAAACACAACCCTGTTTAAGCTATTCCTGCCTCGGTGGTTCGAACCGAGTCTCGGTCATATCCCCATGTAAAACAGCAATTTTTGTCGGTTCACCATCTTCAGCTAACACCAAAATTCCTATCCCACTGCGGTTGACTAAACGCTTGCTGCGCTCGCCATTAGGGCGCCGACCACGCAGCGACATTCGCTTACGTTTAGTGAAGAGATTTAACGGCGAGAAGTGGCCGTACAGCCAGCCATTGAGCTTATCGAAGAGTGGCAGTAGCTTCTCGGGGAACTGGTTTTTAATCCCGCTACAGGTAATTTGATAAATATTCGGGCTACTACGACGAAAGCGAATGCTGATGTCATAGGCGAAGGAGTAGTGCACATCCCCCGAGAGGATCACAAATTGCTCTGGGGTCTTGCGGTGCATAAAGATGCTCAGTAGGGCATTGGCGGCGCCAGGATGTGCCATCCAGTTTTCGGCATCGACCAGCAGCGAGGCGCCCATTAGCGTCGCCATGCGTTGCACGGCTTCAATCACCTTGACCCCAAACATGGGCGCAGGGGAGACGATAATCACCTTAGATTGACCGAGTAGCGCCTGTTGTAAATCCATCAAGGCCTCCCAGTCCATTAACCCCGAGGGTTTAGCGAGATTGGATTCACTGCGCCAGCGGCGGGTGCGGGTATCTAACACGACCAGCTTAGGCGAAGTGTCTAAGGTGTAATGCCATTGCTCGAATCTGAGTAACAGATCGATTAATTCATCTTGAGTTTCTGGCGCTGGGCGGGTGAAAAAACCATCTAACAACGGCCGAACCTCGGCATCAAACTGGCCCGGTGCGTTGCCTAAACCTTGGAATAAGGTATAGGCAATCAAGGCGTTACCAATAATGCGCTTCGAAAAGGCATGGCCGTAGGCCGCCTGCTCCCACTTGGCGGTGAGGTTCCAATCGTCGGTGATGTCATGGTCATCGAACATCATATACACAGGAATATGCGCCATCAGGCGCCTAACCTGTTTTAGCCCCGCCTTAAAGGCCAATAGGTTTTGCCATTCCCGCTGCCAACGTAGCTGATTCGCCGCCGAGAGTCCCTCAACCTCCTTGGGTAAGTCGATAAGCTCCCATAATTCGGGCGACCAAGTCAGCAGATACAGGGCAATCATCTCATTGAGACTGACTAAATGGTTTTCGGCAATCGATGAAGTAAAAATCGGATGATTGATATACCAGCGCCAGAGCGCGGTTTTGGCGGGATATTCGGTGCGTGGCAGTAGGTCCTTATGGCGTAAATATAAATGCTCGTGCTGGTAACTTAATGCTTCGCTTCCCGCAATATTGGCGCCCTGAAAGGCTTCATGGTGCAAACCCAGTTTTTCAATCACTTGACCTATGGCGCATAGCATAGGGCCTGCCACATCATCCACATAGACCTGATCGCCGCTGAGCATCAATAGCGCAGGGCGTTCGTTATTGCCTTTATCGATAAGCTGGGCGAGTTTGGTATCGGCGGCGACTAAGGCATCTTCACTGTGGTGATGGGGATTGCGGCATGAGCCATGCCATACCTGTGTCAGTGCTTGGCTAAAGTAAAGATGAGGCGAGTTAGCATCGCCATAACTCAACGCTTTGACGTTACTAAATAGGTCATCAATGCCCTTGGCCGAGACGCGATATTGGATAACCATTTGAGGCGCAAGTAATTCGGGGCGCGACAGGCGAAGTAAATACTGAAAGGCATGCTGACCGAGCGGCACACAGTGCACTTCTTCCTCTGTTAACGAATAACTTTGCTCCCCTAAGGTAAGCTGTAATTCGCTTAACGGCTCGCGGCTCACAAACCAGAGAGTAAAGTGTGAGGCGTCGCAGTGGCGCAGCATGGGGCCTGCAAGAATGAGGGGAAGTGCTTGAGTCAAATTCAGCCTTTTGGTCGTTAATCGGGTTAAGTGGTACAAACTCGATGAGGTTGAGCACAAGCAAATAAGAGTAAACAAGTGCGTTGAATATGAAAAGCTTTTAGAATTATGAACCAAATGAATGGCTAAGGATCGCGGGGCAATATGGCAAACATTATGGTAACGGGCGCAACCGGATTACTCGGCAGGGCGGTCGTCAAACAGTTAACCGCCGTGGGTCATAGGGTGATTGCCACTGGTTTTAGCCGCGCCGAGGCGGGGATTTATCGGCTCGATTTAACCCAAGCCGCCGAGGTTGAAGCCTTTATTGCCCGTGAGCAGCCCGAGGTGATAGTGCACTGCGCCGCCGAGCGTCGCCCCGATGTGTCCGAGCGCTCACCAGAACATGCCTTAGTGCTGAATTTGAGCGCCAGCCAAACCTTAGCCGAGGTCGCTAAAACTCACCAAGCTTGGTTGCTTTATATTTCCACCGACTATGTGTTTGATGGCACTACGCCGCCCTATGCCGAAGATGCTGCGCCCAATCCGGTCAATTTTTATGGTGAGTCTAAATTGCAGGGCGAAACCTGTGTGCTGAACGCCGACAGCGGTTTTGCGGTGTTACGTTTACCTATCCTCTACGGCGAAGTGACTCAACTGAGCGAGTCTGCGGTATTGGTACTAATCAACCAATTGTTGGATAGCAGACCGCAGCGGGTCGACCATTGGGCCATTCGCGCGCCAACATCGACGGCAGATATTGCCAATGCCATCGCTAAGCTCATCCAGCGGCAGAGTGACGGCGCCTATGTATCGGGGATCTACCATTTTAGTGCCAAGCAAACCATGACTAAATACCAAATGCTGCTCAGCTTAGGTGAACTGCTAGGGATAGATACTGCGCATTTACTTCCTGAGCAAACACCCATGGATAGCGCCAAAAGGCCGCAAAATTGCACCTTAAGTTGTGGGCGTTTAGCGGCATTGGGGATCCACTCTGAGCTTGATTTTAAGGCTGGGCTTAGTCAGGCACTTAGCCAATCCTGCGCGGCACTGGCGGCGGTAGGCTGTCGTTTAAGGAATCACCATGGTTAAGATTTTAGGCACCAATTTACAAGCCGCCGACCAAGTGGCACTGCTTCGAACCTTAGGCTTATTGTTGCAAATCGGTTTGACGCTGTTTGCCGCCGACACCTTTGGCCTGAGTTTGCAAATGGAGCCCCTAGTGCATGTGTTTGTACTGGAGGTGTTGTATTTGTCGCTCACCTTGGCATTGCGTAAACCCTTGTTTGCGAAAGAGCGTGGCCTGTTTATTGCCCTGAGTCTCGATACCTTGTTTTGGATCTCTTGGCTGTATTTTTCGGGCGGGGCGACCAATGCGTTTATCTCCTTACTGCTATTACCCATAGCGCTCGCCGCCGTGACTCTGCCGATTTGGGCACCTTGGAGCCTAACGGCGATCTCAACGCTTGCCTATAGCCTGATGATTTTTACCGTGCCTGAGTCGCAAATGCATCACCATGGTATGGATATGAGCTCCCACTATCTCGGCATGTGGTTTAACTTTGTGATTTCGGCACTGGTATTGACCACGAGTGTGGCGTTAATTGCCAAGCGCATGCGCCGTCAAGATGCGCAGCTTGCCTATATGCGCGAAGGACAACTGCGGCAGGAGCAATTGTTGGCGCTCGGCACCGTCTCTGCGCAAATGGCCCATCAATTGGCGACGCCGCTATCGACACTGCGATTATTGCTCGACGAATTAAGGGACGAACAACCCGAACCTTCGGTCACGGTTGTTGAGATGGAAACTGCATTAGGCCGCTGCGAACATACCTTGACCGAACTGCGGCTGGCGACTGAGTCGATTCGCGACCGTCGTCAGCGGCCACAAAAGGTCACCGAGCTGGTGGCCGGATTAAAGCAGAAAACCCAATTGCTGATGCCGCAAACTGAACTCAACTGGTTGATCACCTGCGCCCCTAAGCAGTTGGAAGAGCAACAGATCTTAACCGATATGAGCCTAACCCCCGCTATTATGGCCTTGATTGAAAATGCCGCCCGCGCCAGCGCCGAAATCTTAGGTGTCGCTCAAGTGGATATCAGTCTCGATAGCGCGCCAAGTGAAGGGCAGATCTATTTGCAGATCCGTGATTATGGCGCGGGTATCGCTCCCTCATTATTGCCACAATTGGGGACCTTATTAATCGAGAGCCCCAAAGGCTTAGGCGTGGCCTTGCTGCTGAGCCACGCCAGCCTCGAGCGTTTGGGCGCGGAGTTGATCCTCGCCAATCATCCTCAAGGGGGCACAGTGGCGCAAATTCGTTTTACCCTCTTGCAGCCTAATGCATCGGCCACGACGACGGAGGCGCTATGAAACGGCTATTGATTATTGAAGACGATCAGGCACTTGCGGGCGTGCTCGCGCGGCGGTTGACTCGCCATGGTTTCGAATGTCGCTTAAGTCACGATGCCAGTAATGCGCTGCTGGTGGCGCGGGAGTTTTGCCCTAGCCATATTCTGTTGGATATGAAACTGGCCGAGGCCAATGGCCTGAGCTTGATCGTGCCCCTGCGTAATCTGTTGCCTAAGGTGATCATGGTGCTGCTAACGGGCTACGCCAGCATTGCTACCGCAGTAGAGGCGATTCGCCTCGGCGCTGACAACTATCTTGCTAAACCCGTCGATACCCAAACCTTGTTGGCGGCCTTCGAGGTCAATAGTCAGGCGAGCGCACTGCCAGAAGATGAAATCGATGACTCGCCGCTCAGCCCTAAACGGCTGGAATGGGAGCATATTCAGCAAGTACTCAATGCTAATCAGGGCAATGTGTCGGCTACGGCCCGCCAACTGGGGATGCACCGCCGTACCTTGCAGCGTAAGTTATTAAAGAAACCCGTGAGTGAAACCGGGCCGATCAAGTAAACGAGAATTTGCTCAAGGAAGGAGTCGTAGTATGCGTGAGTATGATGGGATTGAGGTGCGTTATCGCGGGCCCGATGCCGATTTAGCCAAAAGCTTGCAAGTGATTGAAAACCTGTTGGGCTTTGCCCCCGATCCGCAGCAGTTAGACTTTGATTTATCCTTTTGGGCAGGTGGTGCTGGGGTACTTGATAAGCTGGCAATCTCCTGCAATGTTTCGCCCGAGCAGTGGCAAACACTCAAGCAAAAGCTGGATTTATATTCCCCCGAACAGATGATAGCTAGGGAAGATTGCCGCGAAGACTTTATCTGGTTAGTTGCCGATGATGAGGAATGCGGTGATATTTTGGCGGCTTCGGTACAATTTATTAATGACAACAAGGCGCCGTTTCAAGAAGCATGCGATATATCGCAGTCAATCCACTTTGGCTATATGAGCGATGTGAATAATTGGACGGCAGTATGGGGGCAAGGCAGCAGAATCAATTATGCCTACTTTTGTGAAGGTTAAGAGTTGTCAGGGCTAAGCGCTGTCAGTACTGAAAGCTGCCAAGTTTAACTATTGCCAATATTTGCTACCAAGGCAGCTCAGCACCATCGTAGGCCAAAAAGCTGCCCGTTTGTGCTGGTATGGCATTGGCGATAATACTCACCAAACATTGGGCGACGTACTCTGGTGTAAACAGCTTTTGTTTGGGTACGTTCTGCTGAAAAGGTTTGGATAATCGCGTATCCGTGGTGCCGGGATGCAGTGCTAGCACCACGCAGTGTTTCATCGTTCTTTGCCATTCAATCGATAGCGTTTTAAGGAACATATTCAGCGCCGCTTTCGAGGCGCGATAGCTGTACCAACCGCCTAATCTGTTATCACTAATGCTGCCAACTTTGGCCGATATCACTGCAAACCTTGCCGACTCACTGCGCTTTAACGTGGGTTCAAAGTGCTTTGCCAGCATCATACTGGGCAGCGTGTTTAGCTTGATATTGTGCAGGAAAAAATCCCCATCGAGTGCCTGCACGCTTTTTTCTGGTCCCTTATCCTCTGTGTGCAGCATCCCAATACAGTTGATTAGCCAATCTAATTGGGGAATGTTTTGACTCAGTTGCTTAATCTCCTCCTCAAGGGTGATATCCAGCTGATGCCAGATAACGCCATCGTCTCGTTCTGTATCTGGCTGATGATGTTTATAGGTCGCATGGAGAGTGGCCTCGGGATAGGTTGCGCGCAGCTTATTCACCATGGCGTGACCTATACCACCGCTACCGCCTAACACTAAAATATTCATCGCGTATCTCCCATGCGAAGAGCCTCTATAGGCGTTCAAGTTGCGCTAGATGTTGTTCGGCCGTTGCCAGAATGGCTTGCCTTGCTGCCTCATCGGTTTTATCCCAAGTGCGGTACAGCATGGCGATGCGTGGATTGTGGGAGAGTTGTGCGCGGTGTTTATCCATAAAGCGCCAATACAGGCTATATAATGGGCAGGCGAGGGCGCCGCTACGTTCTTTTATCTTGTAATGACAACCGCCGCAATAATCACTCATTTTATTGATATAACTGCCGCTCGCGGCATAGGGTTTAGTGCCGACAATACCGCCATCGGCGAATAGCGCCATACCGCGAGTATTGGGCATTTCGACCCACTCAATCGCATCCACATACACGCCTAAGTACCACTTATCCACCTCATCGGGGGCGATTTCGGTCAATAAACAAAAGTTGCCAATCACCATTAAGCGTTGAATATGATGGGCATAGGCATAATCGAGTGACTGAGATAAAGCATGGTGTAGGCAATTCATTTGAGTCTTGCCACTCCAAAAGTAGTCGGGCAGCTTGCGCGTGGCCTCAAGAGCATTAATGCTGGCGTATTGCGGCATATTGGCCCAATAGATACCGCGTACATATTCACGCCAGCCGAGAATTTGCCGAACAAAGCCTTCGACCTGAGCTATCTCAATAAAAGGGTTTGCATGATAGTGCTCAATCACCGCATTGATCACTTCTAATGGGCTGATAAGTTTGGCGTTTAGGCTAAAGGACAGCCGACTGTGATACAGGCTCCACTGCGCTGGATGTTGCTGAGTCATTGCATCTTGAAAGCGGCCAAAGGCGGGTAGGCAGTATTCACAAAAATACTGAAGTAATTCGAGGCTTTGCGCGCGGTTTATCGGCCAGAGCAAACGTGTATCCGCCTTGCCCATAGTATTAATCCCATGGCGTTGAAGACGCTCGAGAATATCTTGCACATTGTGGCCAAACATCAAGGGTGTGGGTAATGATTTAATATCTTGGGATTTAAGCTTTTGCCTATTGCTCGCATCAAAATTCCATTGCCCGCCAACGGGCTTGCCATCCTTTATTAAGATATTGAATCTTTTACGCATTCGCCGATAAAAATGCTCCATCAGCCTGTGTTGCCCTTGGGGAAATTCCCTATCAATTTCGTCAAAGGGGAATAAAAAGTGCTCGGTATCGACGCAATTCACAACGGCATTGGCCAACTTAAGCTGGCTTAATTGCGTGAGGAGTCGATATTCGTCAGGCCGTTGATATTCAAACTTAATCGCACCCGTTTCGGCAACATAGTGTTGTAGCAACGCGTTGAGATCGGCAAAGCCTTGGGTATCGTCGAGGGTGAGGTAACGCACTCGATGCCCCGCAGCGCCAAGCTCGCTGGCAAACTGCGCCATAGCGCCAAAAAACGCGCAGATCTTTTGCACATGATGGGTCACATAGGTGTTTTCTTGATGCAACTCTGCAATTAAATACAGCACCTTGGGATCGACTTGCTGATACCAAGTATGTTGGGCGTTTAGCTGATCGCCTAAAATCAGCCTAACCGTATGGAAGTGCTGTAATTGCTGCTGTGATTGCTGCCGTAATTGCATTAGCTGGACTCTGGTGGATGGTATTTGCAATTGAGGATTACGATGATATGGGCTGGTGGGATCAATCTGAAGATTGCTTTACGAGGGTAGTTTTATCGCTGTGATTTGGGATTGATTAACTGATTTGAATATCGAATCGGCTGAAGTGATGTAAAAGCAACGTCAAAGTCAAAGTCAAAGTCGTGGGGCTTCACCCCATGATTTTTTAATAAAGAGTCGACCAAAAGGGGAGCAACAGCAATTCCCTCTTGCCTCTTTATTTACAAGAGTGCTTGCCGAACAACGTCCATGTTTAATTGCCAGTTCGCCATCCATGGCTCTCGTTCGTATCGCTGCGTTGCAGCACTCACCCTAGCGAAGTTAGATGCATTGGTTAGTGGCTTCGTGCTTATTCGAAAATCGCTAACGCTTCCGATGGTACATCCCCTATTTATTAAATAAAGAATCCGAAAGCTAACTCGGCATCCATGCCTCGCTCACGCGATTTTCTTCAACGCCCTTCAGCAACTTCGCAGGGAAAGGTGAACTTCTGTCGCTTAGGTATTAACTTTTAATTCCAAAAGAGTCAGCTTGTCACATATTTTGGAAAATTTAATTGCCTTGTTGAACAACATATTTTTGAATCAACTCTCTATTTAATACCTGGTCTACTGATAACCTTTCTAAGGAGCGCAAGTCGAAAGATTTTAGGCTTTGAACATACTTTTCAATTTCCTTTGGCACTGATTGGTAGAAAAGATAGTAAGCTTGACCATGCATCTTGTTTTTATGTCGCTCTAGAAGAGGTTTAATTTCACTCCAAGTACCTATAGCCATATCCTCAACTTTTTTGAACCATCGTTTTGATGCTAGTTCGTTTCTACCGATCAAAACTATATCTACGGGAGGGATTAATGACGGAATAGCATCAGGCCAGACACAAGCAGTAACGGCTTTGCCTTTATAATTTAGTAACATAATTAATGGCACAAAAACATCATCTTCAACTTCTTCTTGAAGAGTTTCCTTATGAATATTCCAAGACCAGACAGCTTCCAGCTGTTCTGTAGGCAAACTGAAGACATCTGGATGATCTTCAAGAATTGATTGATATCCAAATTCATTACCATAAAGCCAACCGCTCGAAAATTCTTCCGAGTTAAAATCTCCAGAGCCCATTCCGTGGGTTTGAGGATCATCTACTTTCAAATTAAATGTTGATATAAATTCCCTCACCTCAGGCTCAGCTTCTTTGACAAAGAACGTTGGTCTAAAAAAGTTCATATTAAATACAATTGGGAAATATTCATTATCATCATCTTGCTCTTGGTATTCAAAAACAAAATATACTCCTGTGACTTCATTTTGATACCAAGCTTGTGAGTCTTCTAAGGTGTAATTTTTACGACCATGAAAATAAGAATCAAATTGCTCTTTCGAAAAATCCCCATTTTGGGGTTTCATAAATAGGTCATAACTCATCCACTCGCTCCCTAACTGGATTTAACACCATCATTGTTTTTATAGTTTGCATACGTATAACCCCAATGTTGAATATTTAGGGAAATAACATGCAACCAACTGATTTAAATTGATTTAGACGATAGCAAAAACCATTCAGGTTATAAAGTATACATGCGCATGATTTGTGATCGTTTTGTCTATTGATTGGAAGATTGGATAAGACAATTCTTTTGAGATAACAGCCAACACAGAAGTTACAGAATACACATCCACTCGGAGTTGCCGCAGGGCATTTGCGTTCGTTGCGTGATCGAGGCATGGATGCCGAGATAGCGTCAGTCGAATCAGGGACGAGCGTCTGACGCGATAGCATAAGGACGCTAAATGTCCAAGGGGCTTTCAACTCCGTTGGGGCGTCTTGGAGCATCCAAGGAGGATAGGACGAGCAGTCCTCCTTGGTCGGGGGTGGGGTGAAGCCCCACGACGTTAAGTGTTATTGCGATAAATAAAATATTTATCGGCTCGATACTACCAACCCAGTCTGTATCGCATAGCTCTCTAGTTTGATATCAAGATTATCCAAATCTTTATAAAACTGATCATCGAGTTGATTGAGTCGGGCTTCTGCTACTGGATTATCGGTTGCGGCGAGGCGTTGGTCTCTGTCGGTCGGGACGGGATGGTCGCCAAATACCGCCTGTTTAGCCTGTTGTAGTAGGGCTAACGAATGCAGAGCGCCAATTTGCTCAAGGCCGCGCTCGGCAACAGCATAATGCTCGCCCGATGAGTTATCGAAATACTGGATAAAGCCGCCGTTGTAGACTTCGCCTGAGAGGCAATTGACCGCGTAATAGTGCTGTGCTGCTTCGCTTAACGTGTGAAAGCCCTGCTTATTGTCGTGCACCCGCACCACTATTTCTCGCCACAGGGCTCTAAAAGGGCAGGTTTTATCTAATTCCCGCTCCTTTTGGTAATAGGCTTTTGCCTGTTCGATATTTTCACGATTGCCATTTTTACAGGGCATACATAAGCCCGCATTGCGTTCGGCTGTGCTGGGCATGATTAAGGTTTGGCAGGCTGTGCAGGGGACTTTTTCCGACATTATCTTTCCTTAGACTAGTCAGTGGGTAAGCACTCAAGGAGAGTCTTGAGCGCTCTCCTTGAACAAGGGCGATAATTTATTAGTTGTATTTTATATTCATCGCGATCAACGGTTCGCGGGAAGCCTTTTCGGCACGTAGGCGAGCTAGATATTTTTCCCATAGTTCCACTTGGTGAGTGGCGAGATCGTAAAGCACTTGCCAGGAGAATAAGCCTGTATCGTGGCCATCGTCGAAGACAATTTTTACCGCGTAGTTACCTACGGGTTCGATGCTGGTGATATTCACATTTTTCTTATGGGTGACCAGCTTAGGATTAC
The DNA here is from genome assembly GCF_002196695.1 of Shewanella sp. Shew256. Lineage (NCBI taxonomy): Bacteria > Pseudomonadati > Pseudomonadota > Gammaproteobacteria > Alteromonadales > Shewanellaceae > Shewanella > Shewanella sp. Shew256. The sequence continues at coordinate 38,626 of NZ_NAJR01000001.1, forward strand.
CGTGACCATGCACTTCGGCGGAGGGGGAATAGACGCGTAACATCTCACAGCTGAGTTGATACTGCTCGCCGTTATCGAAGCTGATTTCTAAAATGCGCGATTTACGCTTGAGCTTAAGATCGGTGACATTGGGTGTGCTAGTGGTCATAGGTAGTGCCAAGAAAATACGGGGAATGGACAAGCTGTAACATAACAATTTGTGGCTAAGGTTACAAAGTGTAAGCCTTAGTCACAGTCACAATTTTGCACGAATGTTCGGTATCTTGGATACCGAACATTGCAGGCTGGATAACAGCCCTAGTTACAGGATAAAGCGGCTTAAGTCTTCGTCTTGAACCAGATTATCTAAGTGAGCACTCACATAATCGGCATCAATCACAAATGAGCTGCCAGACTTGTCGGAAGCCTCATAGGAGATATCTTCCATCAGCTTTTCCATCACGGTATGCAGACGACGGGCACCAATGTTTTCGGTGCGCTCGTTCACTTGCCATGCCGCCTTGGCAATGCTCTCGATGCCCGACTCGGCAAACTCAATGGTCACGCCTTCGGTGGCCATCAGTGCGATATATTGCTCGGTCAGTGAGGCATGTGGCTCAGTTAAAATGCGTTTAAAATCATCGGCTGATAACGCATCTAGCTCAACGCGGATCGGTAAACGGCCCTGTAACTCTGGGATTAAATCCGAAGGTTTTGCCATTTGGAACGCGCCCGAAGCAATAAACAGAATATGGTCGGTTTTGACCATGCCGTGTTTAGTGGTGACTGTGCAGCCTTCAACTAAAGGCAACAGGTCGCGTTGTACGCCTTCGCGGGACACGTCTGGGCCTGAGGTTTCGCCACGCTTACAGATTTTGTCGATTTCGTCGAGGAACACTATGCCGTGCTGCTCAACCAATTCAATGGCTTGCTCTTTTAAATCTTCCTGATTAACCAGCTTGGCCGCTTCTTCTTCGATCAACAGCTTAAAGGCTTCTTTGATCTTCATCTTGCGACGTTTGGCCGGTGCTTGGCCCATGTTTTTAAACAGGCTTTGCAGTTGGTTAGTCATTTCTTCCATGCCGGGTGGCGACATGATTTCGATACCTACTTGGGGCTGGGCAACATCGATATCGATTTCTTTGTCGTCTAACTGGCCTTCGCGCAGCTTTTTGCGGAAGATTTGACGGGTATTGGAGCTGGTATCGCTATCTGTGTTGTCCCACTCGTTTTTCGGCTTGGGCAGCAGGGCATCGAGAATACGTTCTTCGGCATGTTCTTCGGCGCGTTGGCGGCATTTACCCATTTGTTGCTCGCGGGTCAGCTTGATGGCGATGTCGGTTAAATCACGGATGATTTGCTCGACTTCTTTACCCACGTAACCCACTTCGGTGAACTTAGTGGCTTCAACCTTGATGAACGGCGCATTGGCGAGCTTTGCCAAACGGCGGGCAATTTCGGTTTTACCTACGCCGGTTGGGCCAATCATCAGAATGTTTTTTGGGGTGACTTCTTGACGGAAGTCGGCATCCAATTGCATGCGGCGCCAGCGGTTACGCAGGGCGACGGCGACGGAACGTTTGGCCTTTTTCTGGCCGATAATATGGGCATCCAGCTCGTGGACAATCTCACGGGGGGTCATTTCAGACATAATATTCCTCACGGGCTGTTAGTAGTTAAGTTCTTCAATTGTCTTGAATTGATTGGTGAATACGCAGATATCGCCTGCAATAGTCAACGACTTTTCTGCAATTTCCAGCGCCGATAATTCGGTATTTTGTAGCAGGGCTAATGCCGCCGCTTGGGCATAGTTACCGCCCGAGCCAATGGCGACTAAATCATGTTCTGGCTGCACTACGTCACCATTACCAGTGATGATCAGTGACGCTTCGGCATCGGCGACCACAAGCATGGCCTCGAGTTTGCGCAGCATACGGTCGGTACGCCAATCTTTGGCCAGTTCAACGGCCGATCGTAATAGATGACCTTGGTGCATCTCGAGCTTGGACTCGAAACGCTCAAATAGGGTAAAAGCGTCGGCGGTGCCGCCAGCAAAACCTGCCAACACTTTGTTGTGATATAAGCGACGCACTTTCTTGGCGTTACCTTTCATCACGGTATTGCCTAGGGAGACTTGGCCATCGCCGGCGATGACAACTTGGTTATTACGGCGTACTGATACGATAGTGGTCACTTTTGAATCCTCTTCTCTTGCCCGCAATGAAAATCCTGCGGTGGATGATGGAATAGATATGGGGATGGATGGTCAGATTTCAAGTGAAAGCGGAAAAAGCCACAGGGCGTTGGGGATTTTATGCCCTGTGGCTAAAGCGGGTATGCTTGGTGCGTTATTAAGGCTCAGGTGTAGAAAAGGAGGTACGACCGATGACAGTGCGGCCATCGAGGGGATAGTATTTTAGCTCCCAGTTCTCACTGCCAAAACGGCGATCATCCGACACATAGTTAAAATAACAATAAGTGTCAGGATCACTTATTGCGCCGCCAGCGTACCAGTAGACTATGTCGATATCGGATGCCTGTTGATTTTCCCAATTCGTGTGGGAGGTGAGGACAAAGTTCGGATTATCGAGTAAGGATTGCCACAGCTCACCGCAGAAAGCGCCTTGTAATTGCGTGCCTTGGTTACCGCTTTGGGCTGTGTCTTTTCCGAGGGGAAAGCCGGTAGTGGTGGAGTCAACTGTGCCATCACCATAGCAGGCAAGATTTTGGGTATAACCCGAGTGTCCGCCCGCAAGCCAACAACTGTGATACAGCTTCACACCAGAGGTAAAAGCGGCGAAGGCGGCTTTGGCTCGCGCATCGTGGGCGTCTTGGCTGAGATTCATAAAACGAGTGGCCGCGACCACGGCAAGAATCCCTAAGATGATGATAACGACCACCAGTTCGATTAGGGTAAATCCCTTAGATGTGTGTAGACGGCTCATACTGCTCACCTGTTGCTAAGATGGCGATATTCTAACTTAACTTTTAGCGATGATCATTAAGCTATTGATAGTATTTGAATTAGCAACATAAGGTTTACATTAGCCTCAGGCTAAATCCTTCGTCGTATTCTTTGATTGGGCAATGACTTAACGGGAATATGAACAGAATGGGGAAATAAAAAAGCCCCGAGAACACTGGCCGTTCTCGGGGGAAGGTTCAAAGCAGTGGATCTTTAATGCCTACGGGACATAAAGGAGAGAACCTAAGCCGAGTGTGGCAGTTTATTGCTTAAGCGACAAAGCTAAACTGACAAACTGCGACAGCTTGTCGCAGGGGGCTGTTTTGTGTCTCTTTAGCTAAGGAAAAGATGAGTTATCGAGTGCGACAGTCGGTAAGTCAGGCTTACGAGGTTCGTTGTGGCTAGGGCAATAGGGCATTGAGGTGAGCTAAATGCTGTACCAGTTCTGCCATATTGCTAACTTCGAGCTTTTTCATAATCTTAGCGCGATGGACTTCGATGGTTCTTAGGGATAAATACATGGCTTCGGAGATCTGTTTATTGGTCATGCCTTGAACCACATGGGCTAATACTTGTTGTTCGCGCTCGGTCAGTTGGGCAAATTTTTGCTGCAGATGTTGTTGTTCAAAACTGGCTTGGCTTTCTTTATGTGCTTTTTCAATCGCTTGAACTAAAGCTTTGCCGGACACGGGTTTTTGAAAAAAGTCGCAGGCGCCCTTGCGAAAGGCGCTTAATGCCATGGGTAAATCGCCGTGGCCCGTCAGAAAAATCCCCCCTAGCGGACTTTGGGTCTCGAGCAACTTTTGCTGGACTTCTTGGCCGGTGATCTCCGGCATTCGACTATCTAAAATCACGCAGCCCGCCTGGGTTAATGGGCATTGAGTTAAAAAATCCCGACCACTGCTAAAGGTTTGTACCTGATAGCCAAATTGTCCGAGCATAAAGCCTAAGGAATCGAGAATCGCCTCATCATCATCGACTAAATACAGTGGCAGCTTGGTGGACATGGTTTCCCTTGCGGTGGTTTGTTACTCCATTAGCTTAAGTCTGCCGGAGGGCTGGCTCAATTTTAAGCCGAGGTCTTGGGAGGTGTATCACTAAATTAGCCGAATCCCATGGGCTGGATCCGAGAGTTTGGCGTTATTCACAGCTTAATTTTTGCCTAGCTTATAGAGTGTCCCGAAGACAAAGGCATATAAGACAAGGCAATAGCAATGGTAACTTGGTGTAGGGCGCTAGTAGTGAGTTGCATCTTGAGCCTAATGGGGCTCAATTTGTCCTATGCCGATGAAGACATTACCCTGAATGAATTTAAAGTGGGGGTATTGGCCAATCATGGCGTGTTACAGGCGAAACAACGCTGGCAGCCAATGATGGATTACCTCAGCGAAAAAGTCCCCAATAGCCGTTTCGAAGTGGTGCCAGTGGATTTTAATGGCATGCGCAGCCAACTACTTAGCCACGATTTGCAATTTATTGTGACCAACCCCGGCCAGTATCTGCACTTGAGTAATAACTTTCCGCTCTCGTGGTTGGCGACCATGAAGAGTCGTAAGCATCAGGGCAGCACTTTTACCATAGGCGCGACCATTATTGTGCGTGCCGATAGTCCAATCCGCAGTTTGCAGGATCTACGGGGTAAGAATGTGGTCGCCAGCGATCCGCAGGCACTTGGTGGCTATCAGGCGGCGATGGGACTGCTGCATAAAATGGGTTATCTGCCGGAGCAGTTTTTCGGTGACGTGCGATTCTTAGGCTTTCCCCTAGAGCCGTTAATCTATCAGGTGCGCGATGGCAATGCCGACGCTGCCATTGCGCCTTTTTGTACCTTAGAGGAGATGATTGAAACCGGGCTTATCAATCAGGCCGACTATCGGGTTATTCATCCGACCAATCCCCCTGGGTATGATTGCGAGGTCAGTACCCAGCTCTATCCCAACTGGTCATTTGCGGCGGCGGATACCGTATCGCCGCGCATTACCATGCAAATCACCCGTGCTTTGTTTGACTTGCCCGCCGATCATGCGGCGGCGATTACCGCCGATACCTTAGGTTGGACGGCGCCAGTGAGCCAGCTCAAGGTGATTGAGTTATTTAAAGAATTACAGCTTCAAGGCGCGTCGCCGCCCCTGTATCAAACCGTCTATAAATGGATGGAGAAAAACAAAGAGTGGGGCGGGGTATTGCTGCTGATCTTTATCGTATCGACCATTTATCACCTGTGGCTTGAGTATAAATTTCGCCAAAAGAGCGAGTTTTTGGTCAGCACCGAGCGGCAGTTAAAGGATAAAGCCTTGCAGCTAGAGCGGTTGCAGAGTGCGGCGATTCTCGGGGAGATTGGTGCAGGATTGGCCCATGAGTTAAATCAACCCATAGCCGCCATTACTCAATACAGTGAAGGCGCCATGATACAGCTAGAAAGGCTGGGACAGGATAATCCTGAACTCTATGATATTTTGGGTAAAATCAACGCACAATCGATACGGGCGGGGGCTGTTGTGCACCGTATTCGCGGTTTGCTTAAGCGCCGTCAGGCCAAGGCTGAATCACTGAATGTCACCTTAGTCGTCAAAGAGGCCCTCGCTCTGCTACGGCGCGAGTTAGACCGCGCCGAGGTGCAAGTGACACTACAAGTCGAAGGTCATCCCTTTGAGTTGATGGGTGACAGTGTTGGCCTCAGTCAAATGTGGGTCAACCTAGTGAAAAACAGCCTCGATGCGCTGGAGGCCTGCAAGGATAACCGTGCACGGCAGCTAAGGATTGAGATCTATTATCACTCTAGTGAAATCAAAGTATTAGTCATAGATAATGGCGAAGGTTTACAGCGCCAAGCCAGCGAGTTAATGGCCTCATTTGCCTCCACCAAAGATGCGGGCCTCGGTTTGGGCTTAGCCATTTGTAAGGATGTTGTCAGCCGCCACCATGGCAGTATTCAAATTGAAAATTGTCAGCAATCGACACATGCCAGATTGCCTTGGCAACAGGGCTGTGTGGTAACTGTGGTGCTGTCTAAAGGCTAGTATTTCCCTTTAATAACCTGAAGATGCTCGCTTCGCGATTGAATCACTGTGGTTGTAATCAGCCAAGTTGCCTCTAAGCTAAGCCCTAAGGCGCTGGATATTCTTGGCTAAATTGCTGCAGTTTTTGCACTAAAAACTCAATGGTGCGGCGTATTTTATGGCTCGGGTAGTCGGTTTGCAGATAGACCAATTGCAGTGGCACTGCAGGTGCGAGTTTGTCGGCTAAGATAAGCTTTAGCCTGCCTTCGGTGACATCCTGCGCCACATCGAGCCAGCTCTTATAGGCGATACCTCGCCCCGCCAGCGCCCAATCGCGTACTACGGCACCGTCGTTACAAAAGCGTTTTCCTCTCACTTCAATCTCTACGGCTTCACCATTGTGGCTGAATTTCCACTTCTGCCATGGCTCACCGCCACGATTTAAAATCAACACTTGGTGCTGACTCAGTTCGTTCAGTGTTTGTGGCTCACCATGTTGAGCAAGATAAGCGGGGGAGGCGACGAGCACTCTTGGCGTCATCGACAGTTGGCGCCGTTTTAGATTGGAATCTTCAAGCTGGCCATAGCGTAGGGCTAAATGGATATTTTGATCGATAAGATCCGCCATATGGTCGCCAAAATAGAGTTGGATCGAAAGATCTGGCGCGCTATCCATCAGCTCATCTAACCAACCGCGGAACCGGCTGCGACCTATATCAGAGGGCAAGGCAATGCGTACTTCACCTTTCAGCTCGCCCCTATGTTCGGCCAAATTGGCGGAAGCGGTTTCGAGCAAGGCCAGAGCAGGCTTAGCGGCATCGAGAAAAATCCGCCCTTCTTCCGTGAGCTGCAATCGCCGTGTCGAGCGAGCAAACAGCTGACAACCTAGCTTTTTTTCAAGCCGTTGTAGGGCGGCGCTGGCGGCTGCGGGTGTCATTCCGACCTCTTTGCTGGCGGCAGATAGGCTTTCGAGCGCCGCGATACGCAGGGCAAGTTGCAGATCGTTTATATGGTACATATCAAATTATTTTTGAAAATGATTTAAATATATGGCTGATTATCAATATAGATTAATTAATGCACTATTGCACTCAGATATTCAAACTTCATTTATGGTTCGGAGTGCATATGAGTTTATTTACAGCCTATGAGTCAGCGGCACTGACATTACAAAATAGTATCGTGATGGCGCCGATGACACGGGCGCGTACCACGCAGCCTGGAAATATTCCCAACGACTTAATGGCGCAATATTACGCCCAGCGTGCGTCGGCTGGTCTGATCATCACAGAAGCGACCCAAATTTCGGACGACAGCCAAGGTTACTCTTTTACCCCCGGTGTTTATACCGAGGCACAAATTGCTGGCTGGAAAAAAGTCACTGCGGCGGTGCATCAAGCGGGCGGCAAAATCTTTAATCAAATCTGGCATGTGGGCCGAGTGTCCCATCCGATTTTTCAGCAGGGCGGGGCGCCTATTGCGCCTTCGGCGATAACCCCTGTAGGCACTAAGGTGTGGATTGTTGATGAGCAGCATCCCGAGGGACAAATGATGGACTGCCCCGAGCCGAGGGACATGACCCAAGCGGATATCGACCGCGTAGTGGCCGACTTTGCCAACGCAGGGACAAATGCCGTTGCCGCGGGTTTCGATGGTATCGAAATCCACGGTGGCAATGGTTATCTCATCGACCAATTTCTGCGAACGAATTCTAACCATAGAACCGATGCTTATGGCGGCACGCCTGAAAAACGTATTCGCTTTTTATTGGAAGTGGTTGAAGCGGTCAGTGCCAAGATTGGCGCCGATAAAGTAGGCGTTCGCCTCGCACCCTATGTGACTTTTAAGGATATGGCTTGCCCTGAGATAGTCGATACTATCCTGTTAGCCGCTAAGCATTTATCGGCGTTGGGCGTAGCGTATTTGCATTTGTCGGAAGCCGATTGGGACGATGCGCCGCAGGTGCCTGAGTCCTTCAGAATCGAGCTACGCAAAGTGTTTAAAGGCAGCATTATTGTGGCGGGGCGTTACGATGTCGAGCGTGGCAATGAGGTTATCGAAAAAGGTTATGCCGACTTAGTGGCCTTTGGTCGCGCCTTTATCGCTAATCCCGATCTGCCCTATCGATTAGCCAATCAATTACCCCTATCACCCTTCGATAAGGGGCCATTATTTGGTGGCAGTGCGGCTGGATATACGGATTATCCAAGTTATCAAGCGGCGCTGCGAGCAGTGGTCCGCTCTAGCGATGATGAGGTGGCATAATGCAACATCGCACTTATTGCGCCGTTACGCCTTGGATAAAAGTCGGTTTATGGAGCTCAGGATTACTCGGCTTAGCTATTTTGGGCTTTGCGCTTGCAAGTCTTAGCTTGGCGGCGTTTGCCGCTCAAGGGGGTTCTACCCAAGCCAGTGTTGATGTCAAAACTGCTCTTACTCCTAAGGTGACAGCAATGGAGCGGATCAGCGATGGTTCGTCACAGGCTGAATCTATTGCCCACGCCGCTTTGTTATACGCTAGTTTTTGGGATACCGGCGACCCAACATTTGCCCACTGGGCATTAGCGACCGATTTTATTGACCGCACTTTGCCAGAAGGTCGTGCACAGGGGATTACTGGTCCGCTCGAGGCCTCTAAAACCTTTAGGGCGGCGGTGCCCGATCTCTCTGTAACCGTTGAGCATCTGCTGGTGGTCGGTGACCGTGCGGTTGTGCGTCTCCGCTTTAATGGCCATTTTACCGGTGTCTTTGGTGAACAGCGTGGACAAGGGCAAAAAATTGATTTTCGTGCCGTAGATATGTACCGAGTGCGTGAGGGTTTCATCACAGACAACTGGCACCTTGAGGATTATCAGACGCTATTTAGCCAGCTTGCCGCTAAAGCTGTAACCACAGGAGCCAAGTCATGAACCCACGTCGACAATTTTTAAAGACCAGTTTACAGGCGAGCGGTGCCTTGATTGCAGGTGTAGGGCTAAGTCAGTCAGCCTTTTCCATGGGATTACCGAGTTTAGTGGCACTCGATGATCAAACACAAACTTCAATAGGAGGCAGTATGAATAAGCGTTTTTGGCCTAATGGCGAACAACTGGTGATCTCTATATCCATGCAGTTTGAGGCTGGCGCGCAGGATAAAAACGCCGAAGGTCCGTTTCCACCAATGGAGCAGGGTTATCCAGATACTATTACTCCCAGTTGGTACGACTACGGGATGAATGAGGGAATACCGCGTTTGCTACGTTTATGGCGTAAGCACAATATTCAGGTGACATCCCACATGGTGGGCCGCGCCGCCGAATTACATCCATTGCTGACAAAACAAGTGGCGGATGAAGGCCATGAGATTTCAGGCCATGGGCAGACCTGGACGCCACAATACAGTATGTCGCCAGCGCAGGAGCGTGATTCTTACATCCAGAGTATCAATACCTTAGAAAAAATCACCGGCCAGCGTCCCATAGGGTTTAATGCGTTTTGGATGCGTCACAGCACCCAAACCTTAAATATCCTGCAGGATCTAGGTTTTATCTATCATATTGATGATTTATCAAGGGATGAGCCTTCGATTATTCTTGTGCAGGGTAAACCGTTTGCCGTGGTGCCTTATACCTTACGTAACAATGATATAGGTCGCTTTGGTGGCAATACTGCGATGACGGCTGCCGCCTTCTTACAGGAGCTTAAAGATGAATTCGATATGCTCTATCAGGAAGGCGCATCCCGGCGGCGGATGATGTCGATTAGTGTGCACGACCGTATCGGGGGGACGCCAGGTCTTGCCAATGCCTTAGACAAGTTTATTCAATACGCGAAAGCACACTCGAAAGTGGGTTTTATGCGTAAGGATGCGATAGCGAAATGGGCGCTGGCACAAAAGGATACGCCCACCAATCCGGCAAGAACATTTTAAGGGATAAAACCACAGCACTGAGATGTGCTGTGGTTTTTACTTTCAGGGAGATATCGGTGCTTAACGCATGGCGAGCATGGCCCAAGTGCGGCGCCCCTGCTCGAGAAGAATGCCAACAGCCAGCCCTGCGGCGGCGTTCACAGCCAAGCAAGTGACTGCAGTTGCGAGGATCACAAAGATACAGAAGGGTTTACCATCGATAAGGCGTTTTGACCACGCCAGTTGCAAGCCACCGATTGAAAGCAAACTACCGAGAATTGCCACAGGAATAAGCCCTAGCAACCATGCAATTTGGCTATCCCAAAACAGGGCAATAACCACACAAGTACCGCCGAAGATTAATGGCGCAAGGTGAGTGCGCGCACCAAAGTGGTATTGCACCGCAAGGCCTCCCGCGCCATGACACATGGCCGCCGCCCCAAAAGGCGCGAGTAACAAATTGGCCAGCCCAGAGCTAATGGCCAAGTTTTTAGGCGTGAGTTTGGCGGCGTCTTCGGGGAATTTTTCCTGCGCCATGGCCGAGGTGGCTATCACCGCATTGGTTAAGGTGAGGGCGAGCTGTGGCAACACCAGTAAAATCGCCGCCGAGCTCCACTCATTGAGGCTAGGCCAAGCCAAATGCAGTGAGGCGCTCAAGGCGGGAATATTCAGGCTGCTAGTTATTTCGGTTTGGCTGTTGGCTTGCCACAACATGCCCGCTGCGATCACCAGTGGCATAGCAAGGTAACGTAACGGTAAGAATTTACTCACAAATAGCAAGGTAAACGCGCCGAGTCCGAGCAGCCAAAAGTCGCTCATCATCTTAGTGCCCATCCACATCAATTGCAGTCCAATAGCAAGCTGGATACCGACACTCACGGCTTGGGATAATTGTTTGGCAAGCCAAGTAATAGCACCACTAAACGCCAAGATTAACAGTATGATACCCATCAGCATAGCGCTGGCTTGCAACATCCCAGGCGTTAAGCCTTGGGCGATGACGAGGGCGGCGATGACCTTCATGGGTTGGACGGGAATAGGGCGGCGATAAAATAAGGCGCTTAAGATCGCGAATAGGCCGAAACCTAAAAATATCCCTTGAGGCGAAAATTGGTTTAGGGCAATTAAGCCCAGGACTAAGGGTAAAAAAGTACCTAGGTCGGCAAAGGCGCCGCTGGTTTCACCGAGTAAACGGTTAAGCGGTTGAGTCGGGTGCTGTGTTGGGGTTTTGCCCGCGGTCATAGAGGTTGCCACTATTGAACATTGCCTGATTAGGCAAAATAAATGCCATAAAAATCAGTTAATTTGACTTATAAACAGAGCCAAAGTCCTTTTCACGCCTGTAGGTTGAGACAAACTGGGACAGTATTATTTTTTAACTGCGGCGATTTGTCTTTGTTGGCAAAGTATAGCTGATAAAAAAGAGAGCTTAGCCAGCGGGTACTAAGCTCTCAAAGGTTTGCAGGGGAGCGATACTCGCTATGCCTTAAGTTTGGTTAGGCGATAGCGAGTGGAACGGCTTATGGTTGTTTATGCTTAGGGCCTTGCTTGTTTTTCATAGGGTCGCCTTGATAGCCCAAGGCTTGCCAATCGAGTCGAGTGCCTTTGTTGTGGCAGTCATTACAGTTAAGGGCTTGTTCTTTTGGAGACACCATGTGGTTGATACGCCACCACATTTCAGTGGCGGCAAAGTCATATTCACCACTGTATTTAATGCCTTTTTCCAACATGGTTGGATTGGCTTCCATACCTAGTTTCGCCGCTAAATTCCAATCAAACTCGCTCCAATATCCACCCTTGCCATAGGTTTTTGGGGTGATAAAGATGTTGAGTTTTTTGTCGTAAATTTGCTTACCGGTATGCACCTTAAAGGGATAAATCTTGGCTTTAGCATCGTTAATGTCGCCCATAGGGTAGGTCAGCTTAGTGACGACATTCGGGTCCATTTTGTCCCCCGCCATATAAGCGTTAGCGGTGCCGTTGTACCAAGCGTACTGGGGCTTGACCATTTTCTCCCACACGAAGTCACCCTTTTTCTTCTGATAGGTGTGTTTGCCATATTGATCTACGGTCTCAGGTTTATCATCACCCGCAGTTGACCAATCCCAGTGCATCTTGGTGGGTTCATTCTTAGCGAAGAAGGGAATATGGCAGGTTTGGCAAGCCACGGTTGCGGTATGGGTATTGAGCTTTTTGTTGCTGTGCGGCGCGCTCTCGTGGCAGTTCTCACAGCCTATATGGTCAATACCACCAGGGGATACACCCATGGCATTACCCGAGATTTGATGTTTTTCAGTGGTATGACAGTTTTGGCATTGGAAGTTATTGCCATCGCTGTCCATGTGCACATCGGTGGCTTTATCGGGATAGGCCATGGAGGAGTCGAGGTCCCCGTGCTTGACCGCATCACCACCGCCACCATAGAAGTGGCAGCTACCGCAGTTATCCCGCACGGGTTCACCCACGTTTTGCGCGATCTTCGCCAGATCGAGTTTTGCCATGGGCTCGCCTGCACCCGCGGGGTCTTTTACATAGGTGCCTGTGGTGTCGTGGCAGACTAGGCAGTCCACTTTGGTTTTGTCTTTAAAATCAAAGTTACTGTCCTTCCAGCCATAACCAGCGTGGCAGCTGGTGCAGCGAGGCTCGTTGCTGGAAATCGACACACAGAAGTTATTAATACTGTTTTTCTTACCGCGTAATACGGTTCTATCGGGGAGCTTTTGTTCTAACTCCCATGTCCAGTGGGAGGTTTTCATCATGTCTGTGGCTTGTTCTTCGTGGCAGGTTAAACACTGAGTTGTGACCTCAGAACCTGTGGCGAAGGGGCCTTTGAGAACGTCTTTATGGGGATTGGCAGCCTGCGCTTGCAACGCCATACCCGCTAAGGCAATAACAATGAGTTTTTTCATTCTGTACTCCCGCCCTCGGCGATACCGAGGGCTGAATGGCATTTAGGTTAGAAGTTAATGGTCAGCGAGGCGTTCACATCGAAGGCCTTATCGACCACTGGCAGCATTGAATAGGCTGAGCCCGCTAACACCTCATCGATTTTTTGTGGTGCGCCCACAGGCGTGCCGCTACCTGTGTATTCGTAGTCGTAGTAGAGCCCTGCCAGTTTGATAAACATTTTGGGATTGATATCAAAGATGTAATAGGCTTCGCCGACGTGGCCACGGGTGGCTAACTTGCTACCGATTGGGTCATCTTGGGCTTGAGTGAAAGGCGTCCAATATTTAGAACCGTAGTTATATTCCAAGCCAAACTTGCCGTAGGGCGCTGGGATTTGAATACCTACATAGATGCCATAACCATCTTTGGTATCGGCATCATCGCTGGTTTTCGGCACCATAATGATTTCGGTGCCTGTGCTGTTGAGCTCTGCTTCGAACACCGCATCGGATAACATGCCGCCGAACATGCCGGCATTGCCATTTGGCTCTGCGCGCGTCCAGCCTAGTGAGGCAAACCATTTGATATCGTTAGCTTCTTCCCGTGCAAAGCCAATACCGCCGAGGTACATATCACCAATGACGCCGCTGGGTTGTACTCGGGTGACAAAGTTAAAGTTGTCGAACTTTTGCATATCCTGGTACATGGTCGGAGCAAAAATACCCGCCAGTTGGGTCGGGAAGGCCATAGTGCCTTTAAAGCCGTCGTTGATGTCTTTGGCACCAAACACGGTAAATTGCAGGAAGTTAGTGCCGTCATTGATGGCATCGATATTAAAGCCGCCGAGGTGGGTATCCTTGGTGACTATGTCTCCAAACATTTCGCCATTACCCCATTGAGATTCAAAGCCTTGGCCATAACAGAAGCGAACCACTTGCCCCTCAACTCCAGTGATTTCCCCTAGGTTGTAGCCTAAGGTGGCACCGTCGAAGTTAAAGTTAACCAAATGGCCCGAAGGTGTGCCGCCACGCAGTTCGTTTTCACGGTAGTGGCTTGGTGGGCCATAGGTGGATGGGCGGCGGCCAATCGAGAGGTAAAACTCGGAGCCATTGATTTTTTTCCAGTCGAAATAGGCGCGCTCTACCCTTAACCAGTCACCACTGGTATTGCCGCTACTGGTGCCATCCATAGTAAATGAGCGCCAAGAATCAAATACTTGTACGCCAGTGGAGTCGCCCCAGTTTTTGTACATGCTCAGACGACCGGCAAAGCTAACGTTATCCCATACCTTGGCCTTAAGATTTAACCGCAGACGAGTGGTGTAAAAGATATCGTTATCAATATCTTGGATATGTTGCTGCGCGAGGACATAGGGCATCACGCCCTGTAACATGCCATTTTGAAAGGCGGCGGCCAGATCTGGGTTGGCTTGCATCATTTGCCCGAGTGGCGAGTTAGGATCGTTTGGCATCCCAAAGACGCCGGACATGGCCTTGGCGCCAAAGTCATTAAAGTTCACCTTAATGGCGGGGTTCCAAACGACATCGCGGTAATGCAGTGAGTGAGCCTTGGTTCTAAAGTCGCCAGTGATTTCAAGGCGGTCTAACGAGGTGTGGCGCTCGGTTTTATCGACACGGCTATTGAGTTCATCGAGCTGTTCGGTGATATCGGCCAGTTGTTGTTTCAGCTCGGCCATTTTTTGGGTGTCGGCAGGCGTTTCATTGGCGGCGGCAAAGGCTTGGCCAGACATAAACAGCGCATTCGCAACCAATATCGAAATGAGTGTAGGTGTACGCATAGGGTTTCTCCCTGAGTGTTCCGCTGGCACTGGCTTAAGGCCCTGTGCCAAATTTACCCAACAGGAGGCCCTGAGGTGTGCTCCCCATTTTTCTCTTATTGGGCTTGGTTTTTATTTCAATGGGTTAACTTACAGTTGCAGGCCTGCGGTTATCCCTTTGATTTCGGCTTAGCAGCGATTAACCGCAGGTTTGCGGTTGCTCCGAGTCGGCGGCATGGTCATACAGGAATTGCTGTATATCTTTGAGATCTTGTTCGGTGAGGTCGTTGAATACCTCAGGTTTGAGTTTGTGTTTATCTTTGTCGAAGAAGCGATCCCACTGGCTCATGGTTTTGCTCATTGGGGTTAGCTCGCCACCTTCACCACCTTGGCTATGGCAGGCTTTACATTCTTTTTTATAGAGGTGTTTCCCCTTTTTGGGATTGCCTCCCTCGGCGGCGTAGGCTTGAAGTCCCAAACTGCTGATTAGCGCGACGGCGATTGCGATCTTAGTTGAAGTTTTCATCATCTCATCCTTTCTTAATTGTCATTCACATGACTTTGTTGGTGGAATGTGGCTATTGCTTCCACCTTGTGAATAAATTTATCAAAGGTGATGGGATGTTTATTTGAGGTGTATCAATTCCATTAAAAAAATCTAATTGATAAAAATTTCATTGATAAAAATCTAATTGATTGGTGGTGGATTGATTTGGGTGGGAATTTACATTTTCAAAAACAATGATTTGTTTTTACTGCTAAATTAGCTTGTTGTGTCGCAGCTAGAGTTTTAAGTCAGAGAGGGCGAAAAAATGAGAGTGATCGAGTTAACACTTTGTAAAATTTGCGATCGCTAAAGTAGTCAATCGGAGTGATTTCGCCCGAAATCCACTTTGCTTAAGTGTGAATCTAGCGTAATTCGGTACAGTGGCTAGGGTTGAAGACGCTCGGTCGATTTCTAAGTTTTTAACGCAGCGGCATTCGCACACTGCGTTTCACCCATGACTATAGCGAGGTCGCGCCAAGCAAGTCTCTTAAGGTTGTTGGCGTGTCGGCGCTAACATTATCTCACGCACACAGACGTTTTGTGGTTGTTGCCAAGCAAATAATGCCGCGGCCGCAACGTTTTCGGGGGCAATCACGCCGCCCATTTGTTGCTTCCAATCATGGTAACCGGCTTTGATAGCATCATCCGTGGTGTGGCTTAAGAGTTCTGTCTCGACCGCACCTGGCGCAATGGTGATCAGGCGTACATCGTCCATTGCGACTTCTTCGCGGATATTTTCGGTTAAGGCATGCACGGCAAATTTAGTCGCGCAATAAGCCGCATGGTTGGGGAAGGTCTTACGTCCTGCGACCGAACTGATATTGATAATGGTGCCCGTTTTGCGCGCCTTCATTCCGGCTAAAACCGCATGGATACCATTGAGCACGCCCATCACATTGATATTGAGCATGCGGCTCCATTCGTTGGGATCTTGGGTATCGATTTGCCCAAGCAGCATGACGCCAGCGTTGTTGATAAGGCAACCGACTGGGCCAAACTGTGCTTCCGCTTGGTTAATGGCGACCTTGATGGCGGTGGTGTCGGTTACATCGACACCTATGGACAGGCTATTGGGTAACTCAAGGGCTTGCATTGGTTCTACACGGCGCGCCAGTAGTAATAGCGGGTGTCCAGCGGCGCTAAATTGTTTAGCGATGGCGGCACCTATGCCAGATGAGGCGCCAGTGATTACAACGAGGGGCTGAGTGGTTTTTGTCATTTGTCATTCCTATCTTTAGACGCGGTAAATAAGGTGGATTGATAGATCTCTAACTTGGGAGTCAGTATAAGTAGCGGTTTATAGACTGAAAAATACTTATTTCCACTGAATATGATAGGCTTTACCTATGACAGAATGTTGGGTTGATAGGGTGACGTTAGATGGTGGATTTACGCTTATTGCGGTTTTTTATCGCGATTTACGAAGAAAACAATATTACCGCGGCGGCAACGCGCTGTTATGTGAGCCAACCCTCGCTCTCGGCTGGGCTTAAACAGCTAGAGGAAGAGCTAGGCGGCGCCTTATTCGAGCGCAGTAAAAAGGGCGTAAAAGCTTTGGATAGCGCCCACTATCTGTATCCGCTGGCGGTTAAGTTGGTGGAGGAGGCCAGTAAATTACCCGCTCTATTTATGGCAAAAGCGAGTCGGCAAAAGTTGCGCTTAGCCGTGATGCCCGATCTGAGTCAGCGTCGCCTTGCTGGATTATTAACTCAAATCAATCAGGCGATTAGTCATTTAGATTTAGAGCTGGTGGATTATCAAAGTCCTGCGGATTGCCGATTAACCTTAGACAGTTTACGCCATGAGGATGAAGTGTTTTTTCCGTTATGGGAGGAGGACTATGTGCTATGTGTGCCAAGGGAGCATTCACTGGCCCAGGTTAGCAGTATTCGCCCCGAAGAGTTAAGTCAGTACGACTTTATTGAGTGCCCACCCTGCGAGGCGCACCAGCAAACCATAGGCTTACTCGCCTGCAGCAATTTGTCGCTCAATTTGGTGGCGAAGGCAGAATCTAAGTCTTTGGTGATGTCGTTGGTACTGGCGGGATTTGGGGTGAGTTTTCTCCCCGATGGATTAATCGAAGATGAGCCTAGGCTTAAACAGATTAAATTCGATGGGCCTCGGATGTTTCGCCGTATCGGTTTGTGTTATCCATCCCATCAAACCGTTGCGCCAACGTTGGCAACATTGTTGCGGCATTTGAGCAAAACCACGGCCTAAGCAGTGGTTTTAAGTGCAGGGGGTGGTCAAGCGGCTAAATCCCAGCATTCAGCAGCTTATCCCTTATTCGTTGGCCTGTAGGTAAGGTGCTAGCTGGGTTTCAATCCTCTCGATTTCATCTTGGGCATACAACAGCTCGGACTCCGTTAAGCGGGAGAGGGTCTGTTGTTGATACAAGAGTTGATCGCTATTCATCCCGTATTGACCAAAGTTGCGCAGTAATATGCTCGACCAAATATATGTTTGTACCGGTTTATCAATCGACTCATGACGGTTGATGTCAACGAGGGCTTGCATGCCATCTTGGCTGCCCAAGTCGGCGGCTTTGCGGTACCAAGTCTCTGCGGTTTGCAGCGCTTCGCGGCTCGGATGCTCGCCCTTGCGGCAGGTTTCTGCTTGGTTAAGATGGTAATACGCCTGCTGCTGATTGGGGATAGGGTGTTGATGCAAAAAGTTATTACACAGACTCTGGGCTTCGCGGATCTCTAAGGTGCCCAAGCGCTTAC
Source organism: Shewanella sp. Shew256 (assembly GCF_002196695.1). Taxonomy (NCBI): domain Bacteria; kingdom Pseudomonadati; phylum Pseudomonadota; class Gammaproteobacteria; order Alteromonadales; family Shewanellaceae; genus Shewanella; species Shewanella sp. Shew256. The sequence continues at coordinate 56,397 of NZ_NAJR01000001.1, forward strand.
TGAGCTTCTCGTATGCGTCTTGATAGTCACTGATATGGCTCATGGCCGCCAATTGGTAATACATTAAGGCTTTAATCGGTTGGCGCGAGACGCCTAAGCCTTCCTCGTAGATTTTACCAAGGCCGAAGAGGGCTTCCTCTTGCCACTGGGACGCCAGCGTCTCGAATTCTGTTCTTGCCTGCTGGTAGTCATTATCTGTTTGTGGGTCGAGTAGTTTAAGGTGTGCCAGCGCTAACTTAGCAAAGACATTGTCAGCGGCGCAGGATTTTTCTAGCCAATGGCGGGCTTTGCCGTAGTCAACGGCAAAATCTTCACCATAGAGGAAACGTTTGCCTAGGTAATACTGGCGAAAATCATTTTCTGCGGCATATTCGCTGAGTAAGGCTTCGGCACGGACGAGATCCTTAGGGCCGCCTTGGCCTGAGGCCAGCATATGGCCTAAGTTATCTTTTGCGAGTTCATCACCGGCGGCGACGGCTTTCTCAAAGTATTCCCGCGCTTTGCTATAGTCTGGCGTGACACGTTCATCGTGCCAATACAGCGTACCTAAGTGGTAATAGGCATCTTGATTTCCTTGAGCGGCAGCCTTTTCGAACCAGTAAATGGCTTGGCTAGCATCGGGATCGAGAAAGGCTTGTCTGAGATACAAATAGGCGAGCTCATATTGAAACTCGACTTGCCCCGCTTCAGCACTGGCTCTGAGCTGTTCTACCTGCTCGCGTAACTGCTCGGGTGTTTGCGCCTCAGAGGCGACCAAGCTAGTCAGGGTGAGCATGGGTAAATATTGCGGATCGATTTCGGCGGCTTTTCGATACCAATATTCAGATGCCTTGGGATCGGTGGGGACTTGGGGGAATCGACCCGAATACAGCTCGGCCATGGCAATGGCGGCCACGGCGAAGCCTTTATCTACGGCCTGCTGAATATAGTCTAAGCCCGAGTTGACTTCGCCCTGATTGATTAATGTAAGTCCGTGATTGAGTAGCGCCGAGGGTTCACCCGCGGCAAGCGCTTCGGCTTGTATCTTCTTTTTTTGGTATTTGGCAAAAAGAATAAACAGAACGACAAAGGCTATAATGATAAGTATCAACGACATAGTATTCCATCACTATCGATATTTGGGCTGCACAGTAAACGCGTATCCCGACAAAATTGCAAGTTAACTGTGCCAGATGAGGCGTACAGTGGAAGCCATTCGCCTCGGCGGATGCGCTTACTTTTCTTGCAGATGAATTTCTCGCACTGGGCAAGCCATTTCGATACCAGCCTGTTTGAGGGCGTTATAAATGGCCATATTTATCTTGTATTTATGCTGAAAGTAACTTTGGGTCGGTACCCAGTAACGCACACCAATCTCAATGCCGATGGCATTAAAACCATTGATACCAATATTTGGCGTAGTGTCCTGACTGACATTGGGGTTTTGGCTCAGCTGCTCAGTGATGAGGCTTATCGCCGCCTCTGGGTCGTTGTTATAACTCAGGTTAAATTGAGTTTCGACCAGCTTATTACTGAAGGAGTTATGTAAGATCTCGCCGACGATGTGCTTGTTGGGAATGCTAATTTGCTCGCCTTCCTCATTGGTTAAAATCGTCATCCCCAAATTAATTCGTGTGACGACACCGCTTTCACCTTTGATTTCGATGGTATTTCCGACCACAAAAGGGCGAGTCACAATAATAGTGACCCCAGCGGCATAGTTCGACAGCATGCCCTGTAGGGCTAAACCGGCGCCGAGTGAGGCCGCACCAATTGCCGCCACCATGGGGGTGACGCTAATGCCTATCTTGCCTAGGGCTATAATCGCCACCATGACAATGATCAGGATACGGATCAGATTGCTGACAAAGTTACTGAGGGTGATGTCGATTTGGTGTTTTTCACACTGTTTGGCCACTAAGCGCGAGACTTTGCTGGCGACCCACAGACCCAATAAAAAGACCAAAGCGGCACCGAGTAATTGGAAACTATAATTGACTAAAAACTCGGTGATCAGCTGGTAAACGCCCTGCAGTTGTTGCAATTCTTGATCGAGTCCTGGTGTTATCATTATGATATCCTTGCAATAAATTTAACCGCCCTAGTATAACGCACAATTGCTTTTAAAGGCGTATTCGTCATGCATTGTGAAGCGTATCATGTAATGGTTCGGATTAAATGAGCCGATTGCGAGACTCGGGTATGCTATTGCCCGTATCAAAAATGGAGTTAAGTGTTTATGAGAAAGCTGTTGTTGTGCCTGTCCTTCCTTTTCACTCCCATGATGGCCTTGGCGGCAAGCTATGTTGCTGGGGATGCGATCAATCCTATTTCATTACAGGATCAAAACGAGCAAGCGGTCAGTGTGACCGACGACACCAAAGTAGTGCTCTTTAGCCGCAGTATGAAAGGCGGCGATATTATTAAAGAAACCCTGACGCCATTGGCGGGAGATAAGTTTCCGCAGCATTTAGTCTATGTGGCGGATATCAGTGGCATGCCATCGTTGATCGCCAAATTTGTCGCCGTGCCGCAAATGCAGGAGTTGCCCTTTGCCATTGGGTTAGACAGAGAGGGCGAGATCAGCCGCCTGTTACCCGATACTAAAGATATGGCGACGATGATTTTACTGGATCACCGCAATATTCAGGACATCGCCTACTTCGATTCGAGTGAAGCCTTAAGCCAAGCTCTAGCGAAATTAAACGAGTCGCAATAGCCCGTTCTTCGTGGTCAATGTTGAGGGGGGGCTATGTTGAAGGGCTCCCCCCTCAACTCATTTCATCCCGCTTTAGAGTGGTGATTTTGGGCTCGTGTGGATTGAGCTTGAATCGCTCATCGGCCGACGAGTGTTACTCGGTATTTTTCCTCAGATCATCTTTAGCTGCATAAGCTTGGATTGTCGTCGTAAAAAATTCATTTTTCCTACCTCAAAAACGTCAAAATTTTCTGTTGTGCTCTTGTGCATAATCATCTGTTTTGATGGCAGTTTTTTTACGTTTGTCACTACTTAAAATTTCATGGAATAAAAAGTTAGTTATTAAGCATAAAAATTCGTTGCGTTAAATAAAAAAATAGCGTTTACTGCGCACGTTTTTAAGACAGATAACCCAATTTTTTACCATTTGACCCAAAGGAGACTCTGGCCCAATGAGCCAATTTCAATCTATTGATGTTGCTGACTATTATGATGCTCAAACCTTCAAACGTATCGAAGAGTTTGCTAAAGATAAAGCGACCCCGTTCGTGGTGATTGATACCAGTATCATTGCGAAACAATACGATGACATGGTTAATAGTTTTCCTTATGCCGATGTTTATTATGCAGTTAAGGCAAACCCTGCGGCTGAGATCCTGACGTTACTCAAAAACAAAGGGTCAAACTTCGATATTGCGTCGATTTATGAATTAGATATGGTCACTAACGTGGGCGTAACGCCTGACCGCGTGAGCTATGGCAATACCATCAAAAAGCGTCAAGATGTGCGTGCGTTTTATGAGCGTGGTGTGCGTATGTATGCATCGGATTCTGAAGCCGACTTACGCATGATCGCCGAAGAAGCGCCGGGTTCACGCATCTATGTGCGTATCCTGACCGAAGGCACAGACACCGCCGATTGGCCACTGTCTCGTAAGTTTGGTTGCCAAAATGAGATGGCTTATGAGCTGTTAGTTCTGGCGAAGGAATTAGGCTTAGAGCCCTTTGGTATTTCATTCCACGTGGGTTCACAGCAACGTGATATCGGCGCTTGGGATTCGGCGATTGGTAAAGTGAAGAGCATCTTCGATCGTCTGCGCGATGAGCACAATATCGTCCTGAAGATGATCAATATGGGTGGCGGTTTCCCTGCTAACTATATCGACAAAACCAATCAACTCGGTGTGTATGCTGAACAAATCACCCACTTCCTGAAGGAAGATTTTGGTGACGATTTGCCACAGATCATTCTGGAGCCGGGTCGCTCGCTGATCTCTAACGCTGGGGTATTGGTGTCTGAGGTGGTGCTGATCAGTAAGAAATCCTACACCGCATTAGAGCGTTGGGTATTTACCGATGTGGGTAAGTTCTCCGGTTTAATCGAAACCATGGATGAAGCGATTAAATTTCCAATCTTCACCCACAAACAAGGTGAGTTGGATAAATGTGTTATCGCCGGCCCAACCTGCGATAGCGCCGACATCATGTACGAACACTACAGCTATGGTCTGCCGAATGACCTAGCGATTGGAGACCGTATGTACTGGTTAACTGCCGGTGCTTACACCACCACTTATTCTGCAGTGTGTTTTAACGGTTTCCCACCTCTGAAGGATTACTACCTGTAATCTTGACCGCAAGGCAACAAAAAGGGCGCTTAGGCGCCCTTCGTTTTTGGCGTCACCACTTAATTGTGGGATTTGAGAATTTGATAGATCTCTTCTTTTAAATGCAGTTTTTTGCTTTTGAGTTCTTTCACTGTGGGATTGAAATCACTGCCAACGCGTTTTTCCAGTTGTTTGATTTCTTCATCTAATTGATTGTGCTCGTTGAATTTGCGTTGAAAATGAGCATCTTGAGTCTTTAAGGTGGTAATGAGATCTCGATATTCTGGAAACATTGGCGTTCTCCTTGTCGTCTTTTATCGTGATTTGGTCTCGTCTTAACCCTAACCTTAGGCACGATGATGAAACGTGATATGGATCAATATTTGTCCTCCTACAGATTAATACTAAAGGGTGATTTCAGCAAACTAGCTATAAATCAACAACCTATATCTTTTATATTGCTCTGTGTGGCGAGTGAGTCAGATCTGGCTCACACTTACTTTCACCTGATTGACGAGTGCCCACAGAAACATCACAGATTTGCTATCTTTGTGATCAAGCTGTAATAGGTTTGGTAATTACATTACGAATGAACAATTCTTCTTGCCGATAATTCTGTGATCAAGTTAACCTTCACCGCTTCGATACTAGGTTAAAGTCGATTCAATAAGAATTTTATTATCAAAAATGAAAGGGGTTTTCACGATGGCTGATGTATTTCACTTAGGTTTGACCAAAGCGATGCTCGATGGTGCCACTTTGGCGATTGTGCCGGGCGATCCAGAGCGTGTAAAACGTATTGCTGAGTTAATGGATAATGCTACATTCCTCGCAAGCCACCGCGAGTACACCAGCTACTTAGCGTATGCTGACGGTAAGCCAGTGGTGATTTGCTCTACCGGTATCGGTGGTCCATCAACGTCGATTGCAGTTGAAGAGTTAGCGCAATTAGGCGTGAATACCTTCCTGCGTGTTGGTACCACAGGTGCGATTCAACCCCATGTAAATGTGGGTGATGTGATTGTGACTCAAGCGTCTGTGCGCTTAGATGGTGCGAGCTTACATTTTGCACCTATGGAGTTCCCAGCGGTTGCTAACTTCGAATGTACCACTGCTATGGTTGCTGCGTGCCGCGATGCGGGCGTAGAGCCTCATATCGGTGTTACTGCATCTTCTGATACCTTCTATCCAGGTCAAGAGCGTTATGACACTGTGACTGGCCGTGTGACCCGTCGTTTTGCTGGCTCAATGAAAGAGTGGCAGGACATGGGCGTGCTGAACTATGAAATGGAATCAGCGACCCTATTCACTATGTGTGCGACTCAAGGTTGGCGTGCGGCGTGTGTGGCTGGCGTTATCGTAAACCGCACTCAACAGGAAATCCCGAACGAAGCGACAATGAAGCAAACTGAAGTCAGTGCTGTTTCTATCGTCGTGGCTGCGGCTAAGAAGCTACTGGCTTAATTCGCCGACGCGCTCCCCTGCAAAGCGAGTGTTGCGTGCGTAATAAAAAAGGTGCCTAAGGCACCTTTTTTATTCGCTGTATCCGCTAAGACGGACTGTATCACTTAGATTAGAAGTGGTACTGAGCAATTACAGAGTAAGTGTCTTGGTCGACACCCTTCACGCCGTATTTGTTGGTCCACAGATCGTACTCGATACCCACAAGCAATTTATTTGCCTTATGGTCACCAAATAGGCTCTTACCTAAATCGTATTTCAGCTGCGGGTTGAAGTGGAAGTTCTCTTCATAACCACTGTTATCCGTGGCAAATACCCAATCGATAAAGCCATCGAGCACGATATTGGCAGAACCTACAGGGATATCGATTCTGAAGACTGGGGTGAACTGCCAGCCATCACTGATATTGCCTGAGCTCATCGCATCGCGACGATAGGTGTTGAAGTTAAGGTAGGTAAAGTAAGGTACGGCAACATCGACCCCTAAGCCATAGAGCAAGCTATGCACAGGGCCTTCACCTTCTTCGTAGGTGAGGGCTAATGAAAGATCGGTAATTGGGCCGAACGCAATTTTTTCGCCGAGGATTTTGCTCGCGCTAAAGCGAGGTGAAATCTCTCCGTAGGTAGTGCTATCCATGCCCGTGTGGTCGCCTTTGAAGTAGATAAAATCTTGGAAGGCAAACCAATCACCGTATTTCCATGCACCAGCGGTTTCGAGTGTGACTGTCGCTTGCTTGTCCGAAGGAGCCAAGTCGTAGTCTTCGCCATAAAGAGCGGTTGCACTGAAATCCCACCACTGTACTAAGTCACCAGCAAATGCTTGAGGTGAAAGCATTAATGCTAGACATAGGCATGTCTTTTTCATTGTTATTTCCTGTTGTAGGGGTAGAGGCTAAATAAAGTTGTACTCAGTTCCTGCTCTGAGGGCAGAACCTACAAACGGCTAGGATGGAGCGGCTTGTATGGGTGCTGGCAGAGGGCAAGGTAAAAAGTGCGGGCAATATATGCAAAAATTTACAATTATTCAAAGTTTTTTATCGAATGTTGTTGTGAAAATCACATAATCAAATTGTGGATTTTATGATGTTTAATCTATTGATTTTTAGTGATTATTTTATTTGCTGATACGTTTTCGATGATATTGTGAGCTAACTTTTTGAATTGATTGTGCTTAATTTTAGAACAACTCGAGTCGATATTTTGCCGCGAGTCAATTCATCCCCTCATTTTCCCAAGTTAATTGTCTTGCCGTGCTTTTTAAATCGGCGTATAACTTTATGACATATTATGTCGCAAATCTGTCACTCTGCTGCTATAGTGCTGCACAGGATGCTCTCATTTCAGGGGGGAATATGGAGTTTTCGAATCTGATTTTAGTTTGGTCTATTATCGGGATTATCTTGATGTTAGCCGAGCTGGTGATACCTGGAGGTATTGTCGTGCTACTCGGCGCCGCCTGCTTAGTGGTGGCTGGCGCCTTAGGGGTTGGCCTAGTGGAAGGTGTGGTTCAGAGCCTGACATTGTGGTTTATTTCCGCCATCGTCTTATTACTCGCCTTTCGGCAAGTCACTCAAAAATTGGTTGGTGGAGATTCCCATGTGGATAACACCGATGAAGAACTTGATATCTACAATCAAATCGCCCGTGTTAAGCAAACCATAGGTCCAGGACAAACGACAGGAAGAGTCGAGTTCCAAGGGAGCGAATGGCCCGCATTGGGGGATGGTAGTATCATTGCTGCGGGCACTGAGGTCAGGATTATCTGCCGTGACAACATTGCCCTAGTGGTTGAGCCTGTTGAGCAGGCAACGTCTCAAAACTAAAGGATGAGTCTATGTTTGTGTTTACCTTAGTCATTTTATTTGTCTTGTTTATTCTCTATAAGCTGATGCTGATAGTGCCGATGCGTGAGGTGCATGTCATCGAGCGTTTGGGGAAATTCCGCACTGTACTGCAACCGGGATTCCACTTCTTAATTCCTTTCTTCGATCGCGTCGCATATAAACACGATACCCGTGAGCAAGTGCTCGACGTGCCGCCACAAAGTTGTATCTCAAAGGACAACACTCAGCTTGAAGTGGACGGTTTAGTGTATCTCAAGGTCATGGACGGCAAATTAGCGAGCTACGGTATTGAAAACTATCGCAAAGCTGCCGTGAATCTGGCACAGACCACTATGCGTTCTGAAATCGGTAAGCTCACGCTCAGCGAGACCTTTTCCGAGCGTGACCGCTTAAATGAATCCATAGTGCGCGAGATTGATAAGGCGTCAGAGCCTTGGGGGATCAAAGTGTTACGTTATGAGATCCGCAATATCACGCCATCGCGCCATGTGATCCATACCCTCGAAAAACAAATGGAAGCCGAGCGTCGTAAGCGCGCCGAAATCACCTTGGCCAATGCAGAAAAGGCCGCGATGATCAATATGTCAGAGGGCGAACGCCAAGAGGCGATTAACATTTCTGAAGGCCAAAAACAGAAGCGCATCAACGAAGCTAAAGGTACGGGGCAAGAGATTGCCATTATCGCTAAGGCTAAGTCCGAAGGCATGGCAATGATTTCCCAAGCGTTAGCGGTTAATGGCGGTAACGATGCGATGAATATGCTGTTAAAAGAGCAGTTTATTGCTCAGGTCGGTAAGATCCTCAACGATTCGCAAGTGTCGGTTGTCCCCGCGGAAATGGCAAAACTCGAAGGGTTCTTCGAAGGAATGGAACAAGTCACCCAAACCGTGGGTGGCCATAATGCAACTAGCAAAGGAGCACGCTAATGCAAATCCCATTGAATACTGATGTCGCGGTAATGGTCATTTGGGGACTGATTTTCGCCATATTTGTGATTAAACTGTTCCAATCCATCCGCTTAGTTCCGACTAAATCGGCTTATATAGTTGAGCGTTTAGGTAAGTACCACTCGACGCTAGATGCGGGTTTCCACACCTTAATTCCTTTTGTCGATAAAGTGGCTTATATCCATGACTTAAAAGAGGAAACGATCGACGTACCACCACAGGAGTGTTTCTCAAGTGACGAAGTAAATGTGGAAGTCGATGGGGTGATTTATATCTCTGTTACCGATCCTGTGAAGGCCAGCTATGGCATCACAGACTATCGCTATGCGGCAATTCAATTAGCGCAAACCACCACGCGCTCAGTGATCGGGACCTTAGATCTTGACCGCACCTTCGAAGAGAGGGATGTGATTTCGGCCAAGGTAGTGGAAGTGCTCGACCAAGCAGGCGCCATGTGGGGTATTCGCGTACACCGCTATGAGATTAAGAACATCACGCCGCCCGAGACAGTGAAAAACGCCATGGAAATGCAAGTGAATGCTGAGCGTGAGCGCCGTGCATTACTGGCAAAGAGTGAGGGTGATAAGCAGAGTAAGATAAATCGCTCCGAAGGGATTAAAGCGGAAACCGTAAACCGTTCTGAAGGTGAAATGCAGCGCCGTATCAACGAGGCTGAAGGTAAAGCGGAGGAGATTTTAACCCTGTCGCGAGCCACTGCGGAATCGATTGAGCGTTTAGCGACTGTAATTGCGGCGCCAGGTGGCCATAACGCACTGCGGATGCAGCTCGGTGAGCAGTACTTTAAGCAGCTCGATGGCTTAAGCCAGAAATCTAGCCGTGTGGTGCTGCCCGGTAATATGGTCGATTTCGATTACTGGATGAATAGCATAGGTTTAAAAGAGAAAGCTTAAGGCGCATAAACCATGTTACGGCTTAAATATTCATCAGGTTAAGCCCCATAAACCTAAGGCCAAATAGTGATATTTGGCCTTATTTTTTTTGCGGTTTAGCATGGGATTAATGATAAAAAAAGCGGGTTAAAAATATCAGTTAACTGGCGCGGCGAATGGGGAACTCAATGCAGCCGTCCATTGGCGTATCTCGTCATCTTCAGCCGTGATTAATAGGCCAGACGCTCGGAAATTTCAGAGTGGGAATGGGTTTCGATAAGACGCGCTATGGTGTCTTGTTCGAGTACCGCTAAGGCCGAAATCTCGTTGTAAATCTTATCCTGCACATCTAGAGGCATGTGCACATGCTCCATATACATCCGGATGCTTAAGGCGTCACCGCTTTTGAACAGTTGGCTGAATTCAGAGGCTTCAATCTCGATTAATGCATTCATAATACTTCACCCTGAGGTTGGATTTTTGATGAGTAGACAACAGGTTTTGCTGTTACCTAAGAGATACGCCTAAGTTTGATCTAGGTCAATTAAACGCCATATTAATCTTTCTTAATAAACAAATTTACTGTGTAAAAATAGGTGGTTATAAATTCCATAAAATGAAGTTGTGACTTATACCAATCACATTAAATATCTAATCAGTTCAGAGCCTCACAGGCATCTCAATCCAAGGCGCATTGACGCAGAAATGGTTATTCCCTTTTAAGTCAATGTAACACGGGAGTGAGATGCCTGTGAGGCTCCCGAAGGGCGGGGTTGAACGTGCTTTATACTGCGTTTAAGGCTTTCGACAGAGCACCACTATGCCTTCAAGCCTTCGCCTTGTCTAAAGCCCGTTTAACTCCCGCTGAATGAACAGATATTTAATACGATTGGTATTAGCTCAATGTTTAAAACGAGGTGAAAGAGGGTGGTTGGGAGCGGACTTCAGTTGGCAAGAAGATAAAAAAATCGCGGCGCGTAATGGCTCACGCGCCGCGATTCAGAGACTCATTTTCCGAGTAGGATTACTTAGGAATGGCTAAGAGTTGGCAGCCATTGATCCCTGCATTTTGCAAGGTGTGACGCTTACGCTCGGCATCACGTTTGCGCTCATAAGGCCCGAGGATGACTTTGTACCAAGTGCCTGAGGTGCCCTCAATTTGTCTGACCTGCGCTTCTAATCCTTGGAACGCAATCACAGCCTTCATCTGGTTCGCCTGAGACTCTTGACGGAATGAGGCGCACTGCAATTGATATTGCTGTGGTGTGCGCGTCGACACGACATCGGGAATATCCACTTCGACGTTTTTATTCTCAAGCTCGTCCAGATAGGTCCATTCTTCCTTAGGCTTAGGTGGCAAGGCGTTCGGATCTTTCTTCGGCGCTTCAACGACCGGCTTTTCTTCCACCGGCGCAGTGACTACCACGGCTTGGCGCTCGGCCTCTTTCACCTTAGGCGTTAGAATCGTTGCCGGTTCTTTTGCCTTGGTCGGTTTCTCGGTTTTCACCTCGACAGGCGTTTCCTGCTTGGCGGTATCTTTAATGCTAAACAGAAAATAGCCAAAACTGCCGACGGCAATAAAGGCGAACAGGATCAACGGGATCGGGAGTTTACGGCGAGGCGCAGCCTTTTTAGCCGCAGGCCTCGCCCGTGTTGCGCGCATGGGGCGCTGTTTCGCGCCCGCTTGCGGTCTTCTGTTGGCATAGTCACGATTGCTCATGGCTTACATCCGTTCTAGGGTTTCGATACCTAGTAGATTTAGGCCTTTTTGCAGCGTGTTGGCCGTCAGTTGTGACAGCAGTAAACGGCTATGCCTTTGCTCGTCGTTATCGGCGGCAAGCACTGGGCAGGCCTCGTAGAAGCTAGAGAAAGCCCCTGCTAATTCATAGAGGTAACCGCAAAGTACATGTGGTTGGCCCTTGTCGATTACGCGGCTGAGGATTTCACCAAACTGCGCCAGTTTGTTACCTAAGTCTTTCTCTTTTTCGTGTTCGAGTACGATCTTGGCTTGGCTTAAGTCAATATCGGTTGCACGTTTGAAGATTCCTGCAACGCGGGTGTAAGCGTATAGCAGGTAAGGCGCGGTATTGCCTTCAAAGCTCAGCATTTGCTCGAAGCTGAAGATGTAATCGCTGGTACGGTTTTTCGACAGATCAGCGTATTTGACTGCGCTGATCCCCACTACGCGGGCAATTTCAGCTAAGGTCGCTTCATCCATATCTGGGTTTTTGCTGCGAACCAGCTCAAGCGCGCGAGTATTGGCTTCATCCAGCAGATCCACCAGTTTGACCACGCCACCGGTACGGGTCTTGAACGGACGACCATCTTCGCCATTCATGGTACCGAAGCCTAAGTGTTCCAGTGACATATCGTTACGGACAAACTTGGCCAGCTTGGCAAGGCTAAACACTTGTTGGAAGTGCAGTGCTTGGCGTAAATCGACAAAGTAGAGTACGCGGTCGGCTTTTAGCACGCTTGAACGGTAACGCATAGCCGCTAAGTCGGTGGTGGCATAGAGGTAACCACCATCGGCTTTTTGAATGATAACAGGCAGCGCTTCGCCTTCTTTATTACGGAATTCTTCTTGGAAGACCACTTTGGCGCCGTTGCTTTGGGTCAGTAAACCTTGGGCGTCTAAATCTTTGACTACTTGCTCTAAGTCGGCGTTATAGGCGCTTTCACCGTGCACATCGGCGCGGGTCAAACTCACCCCTAAACGCTCGTACACTTCGTGGCAGTGGCTTAAAGAAATGTCGTTAAATTCACGCCACAGTTTGTTGCAGTATTCGTCACCTGATTGCAGTTCAACCACGAGCTGACGGGCACGAGTCGCGAACTCTGCCGATTCGTCAAAACGCAGTTTGGCGGCACGGTAGAAGGTTTCGAGATCCGATAATTCTAATTGGGCTTGTTCGCCATTTTGCGCGCGCAATTCTTCCATGTAAGCCAGCAGCATACCAAATTGGGTGCCCCAGTCGCCTACGTGGTTTTGGCGGATCACTTTATGGCCTAAAAACTCGAGGGTACGCACCACGCTGTCACCAATGATGGTCGAACGCAGGTGGCCGACGTGCATCTCTTTGGCGAGGTTAGGTGAAGAGTAGTCCACGACAATAGTTTGTGGCGTTGGTAGCTTAATCCCTAAATGATCATCACTTATTGCAGCCTGTAATTGGTTCGCTAAGGCGCTGTCATCAATGAAGAAGTTGATAAAACCAGGGCCTGCGATTTCAACTTTCGCCACATAGGCTGAGGCGGGTAGGTTGTCGATGATCAGCTGCGCCAATTCGCGGGGATTTTTACCCGCCGCTTTGGTTAGCATCATGGCTAAGTTGGTTGCCAGATCGCCATGGCTCTTATCCTTGGTTCGATCTACTTGAATTCGCGCCTCAAAATCCGCAGGCAAAATACCTTGTTGTTTAAAGGATTCGATAGTTTGTTCAAGTAATGATTGGATATGTGATTTCATGGATTAATTAGCTACTAACTTTAAGAATGAATACAGGGAATAACCGCGTATTTTAGCCGTTTGTGGTGACTAATTGCTATCTTCCCGATGATTTTTTATCAAATTATTGAATCACAACAGATCCTGCGGATCCCTATCTAGGCTCCAGCGACAACGTTTGGCCTCTGGCAGCTGTTCGACGAGGGGATAAATACGCTCAAACTCTTGCTGTAATCTATGTCTGTGCTTGGCTTGAAACATCAATTGGCGGCGAAACTTACCGGCTTTTCTGTCGAGTGGTGCTGGCATTGGGCCGATGATTTCAAACTCTTTATCTTGGGGCAGCAGCGCTGCAAACGCATTAAGAAAGTTATCGGCATCCACAGCGGAGTGGGCTTCTGCGCGCACCAGCACCATGTGCCAAGCGGGAGGCAGCAGCGCCATTTGCCGCTCCTTTAATTGGCTGCGGGCAAACTCGCCATAACCTCGGTGGAGCAAATCCCTCAGTATCGGGTTATCACTCTGGTGAGTTTGCAGCAATACAGTACCGGGTTTGTTGGCGCGACCAGCACGGCCAGCGACCTGTGTATAGAGCTGGCCGAAGCGCTCTGGCGCCCTAAAGTCGGCGCTAAAGAGCGCGCCATCGACATCCAGTAATCCCACTAAGGTCACATCTGGAAAGTGGTGTCCCTTGGCAAGCATTTGAGTGCCGACCAAGATTTTGTATTCGCCCTTATGAATAGCGCTTAAGTGGCTCTCGAGCGAGCCTTTTAGGCGGGTGGTATCGCGATCGATTCGTACCACGGGATATTTAGGGAACTCCTGCTGGAGTGCTTCGGCGAGTTGTTCTGTGCCGATACCTTGGCCCATCAACATGGTGCTGCCGCAATTGTGGCACTGCCTTGGAATGGCATATTGGTTGCCACAGTGGTGGCAGCGGATTTCTCCAAGGGATTGATGTACCGTAAAAAAGGCATCGCAGCGATCACACTCGTGTAAGTGCCCACACTCGTGGCACAGCAGTGCTGGTGCAAAGCCACGGCGGTTCAAAAACAGTAATACCTGATTCCCAGCCTCTAAATGGCTGCGGATTTCGTTGATGAGTGGCGCCGACATTCCCGCCTTGAGGGGCAGGTTTTTGATATCGATAATCCCTTGGCGCACTTTTTTTGCATTACCCGCTCGTTCCCCGAGTTGCAGGTGATGATATCGACCGCTGAGGGCATTTTGCAGGGTTTCTAACGAGGGTGTCGCCGAACCTAAAATCACCGGGATCGATTCTAAATGTCCACGCATCACGGCGAGGTCTCGGGCGTGGTAGCCAACGCCTTCCTGCTGTTTAAAGCTGCTGTCGTGTTCTTCGTCGAGGATGATGACGCCGGGAAAAGCCATGGGCGTAAACAGGGCAGAGCGGGTGCCAATGATGATGGCGGCTTGGCCGCAGCGAGCTTGTCGCCAGGCTTCGAGGCGCTGGTTATCGGTCAGCCCTGAATGCAGCACGGCCACATTGACTTTAAAGCGGCGCTTAAAACGATTGATGGTTTGCGGTGTTAGGCCAATCTCAGGTACGAGGATCAGCGCTTGCTTACCTTGCTTAAGGATATGTTCGAGTACGGCTAAATAGACCTCGGTTTTACCCGAACCGGTAATGCCCTCGAGCAGAGTGCAGTGGTATCCTTGCTGTTGGGTGAGCAGGGTGACGGCAACTGCTTGTTCCTTATTGAGTCTATGGGGGGCTTCATCGAGTTCCAGTTGGCTGCGCCAATCGAGATTGAGCTCGGCGAGTTTCTCGTGTCTAGCAATCCAGCCCTTATCCTCTAAGGTTTTGAGCGCGGCTTTATTCAGTTCTAAACTGATGACGTCTTCCTGCGTCAGGCTGGTTTGCTGTAAGCGTTCAAGTAAGCGTTTTTGAGCCGGGGCGCGTTTTAATGTCTCAGGCGCAATATTGCTGCCCAGCTCTGTGATTTGCCAGTACTGAATTTTTTGCGGCGCGGCATCGAGCCCTTTACGCAGCGCCACGGGGAGCGCCTGTGTCAGCATTTGCCCTTGGCTGCAAAAGTAATATCTTGCGGCCCAGAGGGTTAATTTATAAAGCGATTCTGGCAATAAAGGCGCGTCATCAATAAACTTTATGACAGATTTGAGTTGTGTAGGTGCTAGATCGCAGCTGTCGGTGATGGCGGTGACAAGGCCAATCAGTTGCTGGCGTCCAAAGGGGACTTTTACTCTTATACCAATCTGAGGCTGTTGGGTGTTTTTATTAGCGTGTTCATCGGTATCGACTCGATAGGTAAAGTTTTGCCGCATAGGCACAGGTAACGCAACTTCAACAAACAGTGACATATGCAGGTCGAGTCTTAAGGGAAATGAGGTTTAGTGTACTCAGCACGGCTAGCGAGGGCTAGTCCTAATGACAGTTTATCCAAGGATAGTTGAGAGTAAGTAAATGACTAAAATAGCGAAATCATTAGGACTATTCGCCTTAGTGTGTAGCGCATGTGTGCAGGCGCAAGTTTCACATGTGAGTATCAATAGCCGCATGTTTGAATTGGGTGCTTACCCCAAAATGCGCGTCAATGTGATCACCGATAATCAGGATATGACCCGGCTTGAATTTGCGGTGCAGCAGTCCGGTGGTGAAGAGAAACTCATGGCCGAGCAGCTTAACCGTTTCTTGGTTTTGCTAACGGGTGTGGAGGATGTGACCGACCCTAAGGCAAGGCTGTTGGTACGTGAATATCGTGTTGACCGCTGGTATGAAGTGAAAAATCTGCCACTGTTTGATAATGCTTCCTCTGCGGTATCACCCGTAATGCAAGCAAAAACGGCGGTTGTGAAATCAAGCAAAGCAGCCAAAGCCGAAACCAGTCTGCTGGCGACAAGTTCTGCTGTAACAGATAAAGCCGCAGCTGTTAAATCCAGTAAACCAGTGCAAGAGGTGAATTTAGTCACGGCTGAAGCTGATGTTGCTCCCGTTGCGCCCGTTGTTGTGGCTGCGTTGACGGCAGAAGTTGCCGCGACGCCTCGCAGCTCTGGATTTACCTTCCCTGAGGATAAGCCTGATGTAAAAGCATCCTCCACCTCGAGTTCGTCCGTAGTGGCATCTGATGAAGCTAAACCTAAGGCTGTTAAATCGGAAGTGACTAACTCTGATCCATCTAAAGCTGATATGCCTACACCTGAGCCGTCGACAACAGAAGTCGTAAGCGTGCAGGCGGTTTCACAAGCGTCTGCTGATGTACCAAAAGTCGAGAAGAGTACGACTACCATTGATGCGCCCGAAGTTAAGACTGCCGAAGCAACTAACGCAGAGGCTAAGATCGTGAGCTCGATAAATGCCAATGCAACAAACTCGGGTGAGTGTATGTTGGATTATCACAACGAGACGTTATGGCGTATTGCCAATCGCTATGCCCCTGAATGGAAAGTGAATGTTTATGGCGCCATGTTGGCGATTCACGATGCCAACCCTAAGGCATTTTCGAAGAATCGGATTAACGCGTTGAAGAAAGATGCCACGCTCTATTGCCCATCGGCCGAGATACTTTCGCGTTATCCCGATGCGCAGGCGGCAAGGACGAGTTTCGAAGATCGGGAAGCGGGAAGATAAGCGTCAGTGGACGAGTAGATTATCGTGAAAATGCTCAGATAATCTACTTGTGTCTGCGTGGGTGATACTGTAGTATTCTGCGCCCTAACATATCGTTATTAACTGCATGTGGTGTCCGACTTCGGGTTGGAAGAGCGACATGGCCTTACATTTGAGGTAATCCCAATGAAACCAGGTATCCACCCAGAATATGCAGTAATCACTGCAAACTGTACTTGTGGCAACGTAATCAAAGTAAACTCTACTGCTGGTAAAGACCTGCACTTAGACGTTTGCGGTGCATGTCACCCATTCTACACAGGTACACAAAAAGTTGTTGATACAGGCGGTCGTATCGACAAGTTCAACAAGCGTTTCGGTATGCTTGGCAAGAAATAATTGCGTTAGCAATGTTTCTAAAAGAGGCGCCTATGGCGCCTTTTTGCTTTCTGGTCTTCTGGCACAAAATCGCTACTTATCTGCCTTTCTGGTACGACTTCACTTAAAAAAGCATCAAAGTCACTTTATAGGGGCTTAAAGTCGCCTAAATCGACTTATTTATAGCAATTAACTATAAGATAACTGAGTTACTTATCTCTATTGTAATTTAATCAACATTTTTCGCTTTGTTAGGCGTTTTTTCATTGCTTTAGCTGGTTATGTTCGTTTGTTTCCTACAAATTTAAACAGATAATCATCCTTTATTGGGTGAGATAAGTTTATAAAACTTGGCTTAGAGAGATAAATCTGTCGCAAAGGCGAAATTTCTCAATATCTTATTTAAAAATTAACCCAATTGGCGTATCTTACCCCGACCTGCCACACTGTTTAAATCGCCCGTAAATGAGGTGATCTTGGGTTGGTCGGCCTTACTTTCATACTTATAAATGTCGCATTTCAGGATGTTAAAATGTCAGATATTCGTCAACAAGCACTCGATTATCATGAATTCCCCGTTCCCGGTAAAACCGCAGTCTGCCTCACTAAACCTGCTGAAACCAGCCATGACCTCGCACTAGCCTATAGCCCTGGTGTTGCTGAACCGGTACGTGAAATTGCTGCTAATCCTGACAATGCATATCGTTACACCAACAAAGGTAACACAGTCGCTGTTATCACCAACGGCACAGCGATTCTGGGTTTAGGTAACTTAGGCCCATTGGCGTCAAAACCCGTGATGGAAGGTAAGGCTCTGTTGTTTAAACACTTTGCAAATATCGACTCGACCGATATCGAAGTGACTCACAATACTCCTGAAGAGTTCATTAACACAGTTGCGGCCATCGCTGGCACCTTTGGTGGGATTAACCTCGAAGACATCAAGGCGCCAGAGTGTTTTGTTATCGAGCGCGAATTGATTGAGCGTTGTAATGTGCCCGTGTTCCACGATGACCAGCACGGCACCGCCATTGTGACCGCCGCCGGTATGATCAACGCCTTAGAAATCCAAGGTAAACTGATCAGCGATGCGACCTTTGTATGTATGGGTGCTGGCGCAGCGGCTATTGCCTGTATGACCATGTTGGTTAAGTGTGGTGCAAACCGTGCCAACATCTATATGTTAGATACTAAAGGCGTTATCCATGCGGGTCGTACCGATCTGAATGAATATAAAGCCTTGTTTGCAAACGATACCGACAAGCGCACCTTGCAAGATGTGATTAAAGGTGCCGACGTATTCTTAGGTTTATCTGGCCCGAACGTGATTGGCGCTGAAGAAGTGGCCATGATGGCGGATAAGCCAGTGATTTTTGCCTGCTCAAACCCAGATCCTGAAATCAAACCTGAGCTTGCCCACGCGACGCGCAGTGATTTAATCATGGGTACTGGCCGCAGCGATTATCCAAACCAAGTGAACAACGTACTGTGTTTCCCATTCATTTTCCGTGGTGCCTTGGATGTACGTGCATCTTGCATTAACGATGAGATGAAAGTGGCCGCAGTTCACGCGATTGCTGCCTTAGCAAAAGAAGAAGTCCCCGCGAGCGTATTGAAGGCCTATCCAAAGGTGAGTTCATTAAGTTTTGGCCCTGAATATGTGCTGCCAAAACCAATGGATCCACGCTTGTTACCTCGTGTTGCCCGTGCGGTTGCACAAGCTGCGATTGATTCGGGTGTTGCGGCAATCACTACGCTGCCACAATATGCGGATTAAGCGCTAAGTTGATTAACAAAAAAGAGGCTAATTAGCCTCTTTTTTGTTTTAACCTCGGATGAAATTTCTGCGATCAGAATTAGTTTTAGAGGCTTTGAAAACCAATCCTTAGTTGCCTTTTAGCGTATGCTACTGAATAATCTTGGCAGCATTTGTTGAACTCGTGTTAAGAGTGCGCCGATAATTATAATAATCCAGCAGGATAGCGGATCGATGAAATTCACTCGAATGTTAACTACAAAATTAACCAGTTTTTGGTTAATGTCTTTGGCCGCTATCGCCTTCGTCTTTTTACTCAGCGCCATGATGAGCTTTGTGCAGTTGACCTATAAGTTTCAACAGCAGAAAGTGTCTGAGCTTGAATCCCTACTTATTGAACATTATCAAACGCAACCCGATTGGGAATTAGAGTCTTGGTTGCCGCCGATGCTGCTGGCGTACAATGCCGTCGAATTCCGTTTGACCATGAAGAGCGAAGTGCTTTTTGCCTATCAGGGCAATGTGCAAACGCAAAATGCCATGGTCTATACCCATTTGCTCGATCCCAAGTCGGGACTGAATATGACCCTCACGCTGCCACAACCCTTTGAGCATTACAGCGTCAGTTGGTATGAGTTGCTTATTTTAGGCGTGGGCTTGCTGGCAGTTATTGCGCTGGTGCGTTTTGGCCATGTGTGGTTTTCGCAGCAGTTGGATGGTATTGAAGAACTTGCCCAGCGTAGCCGACTGATTTTGCAAGGCAAGCACGAACAAGCACTCGCGACCCCGGGTAATGGTAAGCCGAGGCTGATCAACCGAGCCTTAACTAAGCTGCTCGAAGAATTGCAGGACGCCCATAAAGAGCGCGGCCGTTTCGATAAGTTTATTCGTTCCAACACTTTTTTAGATGCACAAACCCGTATCGGTAATCGACTGTTTCTAAACAACCGTCTGGATGCCTTGAGTCATGATCAAGGCATGGTGGCCCATGGGGTGATTTATCTGTTGGAAATGGACGACCTTGATTTACTGCAACAGGCGAAAGGGGAGAGCGCGGTTAAAGAGTTGCTCCATGCGACAGTCAACAGCATTAACTCTATTTTACAGACCTTACCCAACAGCATCTTTGCACGCCGCTCCCACAATCAATTTGCGATTGTCGTGCCCCATGTGTCTTTGATTGAGGCCGACCAACTTGCCAGTAAATTACTCAAAGTCTGTCTGAGTCAACCTCTGCCCGATGATGTGGAGAATCAAGACAACTTTTATCACTTGGGCTGCGCTTACTTTACCGCCGGAGATAATGTTAATCAGCTGCTCGATGAAGCCGATATGGCACTACGCGCCGCGCAATTACAAGGTAACAGTAATTGGTTTATGTATGATAAGGGCGCGATTGATGAGGAGTTTGCCAAAGGCTCAGTGCGTTGGCGTAGCTTCTTGGAGAATGCCTTAGTCCAGCGGCGTTTTTATCCCTTTAGTCAGCCAGTGATGGATTCTGACGGCGTTGAGCATCACAAGGAAATCTTTACCCGGGCACGGGATAATCAAGGCGCCTTAGTTCGGGCGACACTCTTTATCCCTATGGCAAACAAATGCGGTTTGATGCCTCAGGTAGAGCGGCAGATGATTGAGCGCGTGTTGGGTTTGTTGGCGCAGGAACAACATAAAAATCAAGTTTATAGTGTGAACCTGAGCCTAGATACCTTGATGAGCCGCGCCTTTACTCAGTGGCTTAAAACCACTTTGCTCGAATATCGCCATCTGACGCCACAACTGATTTTTGAGGTTTCCGAAGACATCGTTATCCAGCACCAGGATAAGCTTAAGCCTAAGCTGGATATGATCCGTAAGATGGGCGCGCGATTGTGCGTCGACCATGTGGGCCAGCAGGTGGTGGGCACTTACTATATTCGTGAATGCCATTTCGACATGATTAAACTGCATAGGTCGATTGTGCGCCATATTCATTTACGCCCAGAAAATCAATTGTTTATTCGTAGTCTTATCGGTGGTTTATATCGCACCGAAGTACAAGTCTGTGCTGAGGGCATCGAAGTCTTTGAGGAATGGCAAACCCTACAAATCCTCGGTGTAGGTATGGCGCAGGGCATGTATTTTAGTGAGCCAATTGAGGTGCAATAACGGGGAATTATTTCCACAGCGTATGTGATCGCTGTGGAAGAATAGGGCCAAAATGTCGGATTTCTCTATAAAATTCACTGATTAGCGGCTAAACTAGCCTGTGCCAAAATTATGACGCTGGATATGATGGGTTTCACATTTTACAGGTGATGCGCATTATCCTTATTTGAGTTTTGGACGTTTGTTATTCGCGCTCTTATGACTCAAGCTTTAACTTTATCGGAAGACAGGCATTTTTATGGATAAAGGACTTTTTGCTCGGTTGGCCTTTTGGCGAGCCAAACAGGCTGGCGCGGCGCTCGGTGTTTATGTCTGTGCCGATAAGCTGTGGGTCTATGCTCCCGCGACTGAAAGTCTTGCAGAACAATGGGTTTCCTATGAACTGCAACAGGACCAATGGCAACAGGCCTTTGCCAAACTTGCCGATGCCTTTCCCCAAGCTTCCTTACAAATTGTCCTTGGTAGTGGCCGCTATCAATTGCTCGTGGCCGACAAACCGAATGTCGATAGTGACGAATTATCCCAAGCTTTACTCTGGTCTATCAAAGACATGGTGAATATCCCTGTGCCGCAAATTCACTTGGATTACTTTGAGTCGCCCCTGCCAAGCAATAAGCTCAGCGTGGTTGTGGTCGATAAAGAAAAGTTGCGCGCTATGGTGCAGGCCATCAGCGATCAAGGTTTAAGTGTGCTAGGCATGAGCATCGAAGAATTAGCCATGACTAACCTGTTTGATGAGGATAATCAGGCGAGATTGGTGGTGAGCCATCATACAGGGCAAGAGTTATTGCTGACTGTGGTCAAGCAAGGTCAGCTCTATATGCAGCGCCGAGTACGGGGCTTTACCGAGCTGGATAAGGCCGAAGTCGATGAGCTTAATTACGGACTAGCGGATAACTTAAGCCTAGAAATTCAGCGTTCTATGGATTACTTTGAAAGCCAATTGCGCCAGCCTCCGGTCGCCTCAATTGAATTATTTGCCGACGGCGCAGTGGATGCCTTGGCTAAGTTGGTATCGGCTAACTTTAACCAAGCCGTTAATGTCGTGAATAAGCGTGCCGTGGGCGCGAGCATGGCGGGATTAGCCTTTAGTGAACTTTCACGAGGTGCCGAGTGATAAAATCGAGAGTCAATCTATATTCTGCGGCATTATTACCCCCAAAGCAGAGTTTAACCTTCGCGAAATTAATGAGTTATACCTTAGGCTTGGTACTGGTCTGCGCCATACTCGCGGCCTTTAGCTACTGGCAATTAACCGAGTCTCAGCGGGCACTAAGCCAAGCCTCTACGCAAAAACAGCAATTCGATCAGCAAAAGGCGGAGCTTGAAGCGCAAATCGCCGCCCGTAAACCCGATCCTGAGTTAGTCGCACGGGTCGAGTTAGAGTCACAGCAGCTCGAGTTAAAACAATTATTGATGAGCGAATTAGCTCTGCGTTCGTCCTTAACCAGCCGAGGTTTTGCGCCCGTGCTGAAGGATTTAGCTATGGTGGCCGATGCGAGTGTCTGGCTGAACCATATTGTGATTAACGAGCAGCACTTTATGTTTGAAGGCTTTGCCGATCATCCGCAGAGCATTCCGCAATGGGTGGGCAAGTTAAAGACAACCAACACCTTAAAAGGTCAGGCTTTTTCGTCTATGACCATGGATCGCGGTGAGGATAAACCGCTGGCTTTCACGCTGACGAGTGAGACCCCAGAGGAGCAAGCGCGATGAAAGCCCAATTTGAACAGTTAGCGCAAAAGTTTGATGTTCTCAGCCAGCGCGAGCGCGGGCTTATCGCTCTCGCCGTATTAGTGCTGGTCGCCATGTCGGCCTATATGCCTATCGAGTCGCTGTGGAAACAACAGTATTCGACGGCGCAACAAGTGAAGGCGTTAGAGCAAGAAAACAAGATTTCGATGCAACAGATTGATTTATATCAGCAGCGATTGGCTATGGATCCTAACCAGGACTATCGTCAGCGTTTAAACTTGTTGCAGCAACAGAATCAAGAGATTGATGCTCAGCTTAATGAGCAGATGGTGGACATGGTGCCCGCCGATTATATGCCTGAGCTATTAGGCAATCTGCTTGGGCAGGTTCAAGGCATTAAATTACTTAAGTTTACCTCGGTTACGCCCGTGCCACTCCTTGCCGTGGGTGAAGAGAAAAAGCTGAATCTCTACAGCCATGGAATACGCATGAGCTTGGAGGGGGATTATTTTTCTGTGCTGCGCTTTGTTGAAGCGGTAGAGGCTATGCCCGACAAACTTTACTGGAAACGACTCGACTATAAAGTGGCCGATTATCCTAAGGGGAAAATCGATATTGAGCTTTATACCTTGAGTATTAATAAGGACTTTATCAGTGTCGCTAAATAAGCCTTATATTTTCATCGCATTATTGGGATTGTCGGCCCAAGTATCGGCCGAAGCCTTAAGGGATCCGACCTTGCCAGGCAAAGGCTACTCGGCCGCCGGCGCCGTGACTCAGAACCAAAATCAAGCCCTAGTGCTCAATAGCATTGTCAGCTCGGGCAACACGGCCTATGCCGTGATCAACAATAAGATTGTGTCCGTGGGAGATAGCATCCAAGGGGTCAAAGTGGTGCGTATCACCCCCTCGTCGGTCTCCTTGTCTGACGGACGGAAATTAGCATTATTTCAAGCAATAATAGAGAGATAGGGAATAACACTCAGATGACAGTCATTAAATATATTACGCCTCTACTCTCACTTTGCCTTATGGCCTGCCAAACCACGGATAGACCGCAGCCCGTCGCTTCAAAAGAAGCGCTGGCCACCTCGATGCAAACCGCGAGTCAGCCAACGCCTCCACCACCGGCCACTATGCCCGATGCGGTGCAGCGTGAGCTGAACGCCAATGCCATGATGGGCGGGTTAACTCCGCCAATGGAGACCGAACGTCGTATCGATGTGTCTGCCCATGATGTGGATGCGAGGGTGTTTTTCCCCAGTCTAGTGCAGGGCACGCCTTTTAGTGTGGCGGTGCATCCCGAGGTACAGGGTACGATTTCATTGTCACTCAAAGGCGTGACCCTGAGTGAAGCCATTCAAGTGGTGGAAGATATTTATGGTTATGAGGTGAGCCGTGAAGGGCGCATCCTGCGCGTGTTCCCCGCGGGCATGCGGACTGAGACTTTCCCATTAAATTACTTATACATGGAGCGCGATGGTCTATCGCTGACCTCTGTGAGTTCGGGCCGGATCTCCGACAATAACAACTCGAATAACAATAACTCCAATAACAACAATTCGAACAACGGCAATTTTGGCAATAACAGCAACAATAACAATTCAAACAACGGTAATTACGGCAACAATAACAGCAGCGATAGCACCAACGGCACCTTTATTCGCTCGCGCACTAAGACCGATTTTTGGGGCGAATTAAAAGAAACCTTGAGCGCCATTATTGGTGACACTGGCGGTGGTCGTCAGGTAGTAGTGACGCCACAGGCGGGATTAGTGACGATTCGTGCTTATCCTAATGAGCTGCGCCAAGTACGTGCCTTTTTAAATTCTGCCGAAAGCCATCTGCAACGCCAAGTGATCCTCGAAGCGAAGATCCTCGAAGTCACTTTGTCTGATGGTTATCAGCAAGGTATTCAGTGGGAAAATGTGCTGGGGCATGTGGGTAATACTAATATCAATTTTGGTACCTCTGCGGGCGCAGGTTTGAGCGATAAAATTACCGCTTCCCTCGGTGGCGTGACGTCCTTAAGCATTAAAGGCTCGGATTTCAATACCATGATTAGCTTGCTCGACACTCAAGGCGATGTGGACGTGTTGTCCAGTCCAAGGGTGACGGCATCTAACAACCAAAAAGCAGTGATTAAAGTCGGTACCGACGAGTATTTTGTTACCGACGTGTCATCGACCACAGTGGCAGGCACCACGCCAGTGACCACGCCTCAGGTAGAGTTAACGCCATTCTTCTCGGGTATCGCATTGGATGTGACGCCGCAAATCGACAAAGACGGTAATGTGTTACTGCATGTGCATCCTTCGGTTATCGATGTTAAAGAGCAAACCAAGGACATTAAGGTCAGCAGCGAATCCTTAGAACTGCCGCTGGCACAGAGCGAGATCCGCGAATCCGATACCGTTATCCGCGCAGCTTCTGGCGATGTGGTGGTGATCGGTGGTTTGATGAAGAGCGAAAATACCGAAGTGGTTTCTCAGGTGCCGCTGCTCGGTGATATTCCGCTCGTCGGCGAATTGTTTAAAAACCGCAGCAAGCAGAAGAAGAAAACCGAGTTGATTATCATGTTAAAGCCGACCGTAGTAGGCAATGATACTTGGAAAAACGAGTTAGAGCGTTCTAAGACCTTACTCGACCGTTGGTATCCAGAAAATAAGTAAGCTTTCATGTATTTGAAGCACTTTGGACTCAGCCAAACGCCATTTTCGTTAACACCTAATACCGGATTTTTTTTCGGGTTATCCCCGCACGTAGAGGCGCTGCAAGTATTGCAGACCGCCCTACAAACAGGGGAAGGTTTTATTAAAGTCACAGGCGAAGTGGGCACGGGCAAAACCTTAATCTGCCGTAAGTTGATTAATGAGCTGCCGCAGGGCTTCCATTGTGCGTATCTTCCTAATCCTTATCTCACCCCCGCCGAGCTGCGCTGGGCGGTGGCCAATGAGCTTGGATTAAAGTACACCAGCGAAATCGATCAGCAGCAACTCACCGGACTTATCCAGCAACAATTACTCGCCCTGAGCGCCCATGGTCACGCCATTGTATTAGTGCTGGATGAAGCGCAGGCCTTGCCCGATGAGAGCCTAGAAGCGCTGCGACTGTTTACCAATCTTGAAACCGAGAGCCGTAAGTTGTTGCAAGTGGTGCTCTTTGGTCAGCCCGAGTTGGATGAGCGATTAAAGCGTCAAGCCTTTAGGCAACTGCGGCAGCGCATCACCTTTAGCTACAGTCTGCGGCCGCTAACCTGGGACGAAACCGATGCCTACATTCGCTATCGCTTAGCGGTGGCTGGCTATGCGGGACAGGCGTTATTCAGCGCTAAATTGACCCGTAAGATTGCCGAGGCATCACGTGGCATTCCAAGATTGATCAACATTTTAGCCCATAAGGCCCTGATGCTCAGTTTTGGCGAAGGCGCAACGCAAGTGCGTATGACCCACATTAAGGGCGCGATACAGGATACCGAAGATGTCAGTCGCGGCTCGCAAAGGTGGCCAGCGTATATGGCGATTGCACTGATAGCATGTGCAGCGGCAATTGGGGCATTACTGCTCTCTGGCGTTAACCTGCAACAGTTGTGGGGAGGCGTCGCATGAGTGTGATCAACAAGATGCTGCAGGATCTCGATAAGCGCCAGCAGGGCCATTCCCTCAGCAATGTGGCAGTGCATCAGGCGCAGTATTTAGGGCGCCCCAATCCATCGCGCAAATGGTTAGTCATCAGTTTAGTGTCGCTGCTGGTGGGTGGTTTATCGGTTTATACCTTTCAGTCGACCTACGGCGTGAAGAGTGTCGCAGATAACAGTGCAAATCCTGTTGTGAATTTGCAAACTCAGTCGGATAACGCCCACCCACAGACTGATACGAGTCCTCTGGAAACAGAAACGACTACACCAACTGAGCCAACAGCAGAGATGGCACAAGTGAGTCAGTCGTCAACTGTTACTCCTGCACAGGATATATCTGAGTTAGCAGAATCTGCCCCAAGTGTGGCTCAATCTCCCCGTGTAAATACGGCGCCCTTAGAGCCAAGGAGTGAGCAGACAACCGAATCAGTTGCGGCAAACACCTCAACTGATATACCTAACAAGGCGGCATTAACCCAAGAGTCGGTGCTGGCCCAAAGTGAGTCACAACAGGTTACTGCGAAAGTAAATCAAGCTGAAGTTACCGCAAGCCAGAGCGAGGTAAAAATAGCTCAACCTGAGGCCAAGGCGAGTGAGCCAGTCGTGCCTGCTGCGGCTCAAGTTTCGAGCAAAGCTTCAAGCCAAGCTCAGTCAACGGGGCAAATGGCGATTCGAGAAGTGAAGTTGTCCTCAAGCCAACTCGCGCAAAAGCAGTTAGTGTTGGCGGCGGATGCCGAAAAGCAGGGGCAGCTGGTTAAGGCAATGGATTACTACGCTAAGGCACTCAAGCTTGACCCAAGTTTGCACGAGTCGCGCAAACAGCTGGCGGCGCTGCACTATGGTCAAGGCGAGTTGGCTCAAGCGGCCGAAGTGTTAGCGCAGGGACTATTACTTTATCCGCAAGAGTTTGAATTTGCTTTGCTATTGGCAAGGGTGCAACATGCTATGGGCGAGACAGATCTGGCTCTTGCTAGCCTTGCTCAAATTCCCGATGGCCATCCTTTAGCTCGACAAAAGTGGTTAGCTCAAACGGATTTGGCTCAAAAACAAGGCCAATATTCGTTAGTTGAACAGGCTTACCGTAAGTTATTGCAGCAGGAGCCGCAGCAGGGGAAATGGTGGATGGGATTAGCCTATGCCCTCGATTCTCAGCAGCAATTCGGCCCCGCCAGTCAGGCCTATCGCACCGCCTTAAGTTATGCAGGCCTGTCGACCCAAGCCACGGCTTTTATTGAACAACGTTTACAACAACTAGGAGATAGCCAATGAAACCCAGATTAAAGATGCGTTTGGGCGATCTGTTAGTTCAAGAATCGATTATTACCGAAGAGCAGTTACAACAAGCCTTGGGAGAGCAGCGCAAGACAGGGCATAAGCTCGGCCGAACCCTGATTGAGCTGCGCTCCATTAGCGAAACCCAACTGCTGCAATTTTTGTCGCAGCAGCTCAATCTGCCGCTGCTGGATATCAGCAAACGCCCAATTCCTGCCGAAGTGGTGAGCCTTATCCCCGAGGTGCAAGCACGGCGTTTTCGCGCCCTCGCGGTGGAAGATAGGGGTGATACGGTATTAGTGGCCATGAGCGACCCGGCGGATTTGCAGGCGCTCGACCATTTAGAAATTTTAATCGCACCGAAAAAGCTCAGTGTTGCGGTGGCCCCCGAGCAGCAATTACTGCAAGCCTTCGATAACCTGTATCGTCGCACCGACCAAATCGCGCAAATAGCCGGTAAGCTCGAAGAGGAATATGCCGCAGATCAAATGTTTGATCTGGCGAGCCTGACTTCAAGCGATAGCGATAATGAAACCACAGTCGTTAAGCTGCTGCAGTCGATTTTTGAAGATGCGGTGCAAATGCGCGCCTCGGATATTCATATTGAGCCCGGCGAAAAAGCGCTGCGGATCCGCCAACGTATCGACGGCCAGTTACACGAGACCATTCTAAACGAAGTCAATATCGCTGCGGCTTTAGTATTGCGACTTAAGCTTATGGCTGGGCTAGATATTTCTGAAAAACGTCTGCCGCAGGACGGGCGTTTTCATATGGAAATCAAGGGCCACAAGATTGACGTGCGTATGTCGACCATGCCGATTTACCACGGCGAATCTGTGGTAATGCGTCTACTCGACCAATCCGCAGGCTTATTGACCTTAAATGAGACTGGGATGCCGCCGCATATTTTGGCGCGTATCCGTAAACAGATTAAACGTCCCCACGGCATGTTGCTGGTGACAGGACCTACGGGTAGCGGTAAAACCACCACCTTGTATGGCATTTTAAGTGAGCTCAATACCGCGGATCGCAAAATCATCACGGTAGAAGATCCGGTCGAATACCAATTGCCAAGGATCAACCAAGTTCAAGTTAACCATAAGATTGGACTCGATTTTTCGAACGTGCTGCGTACCACCTTGCGTCAAGACCCGGACATCATCATGGTCGGTGAGATGCGCGACCAAGAAACGGTGGAGATTGGTCTTAGGGGCGCACTCACGGGTCACTTTGTGTTGTCTACCTTGCACACTAACGATGCGGTGACCAGCGCGCTTCGTTTGCTCGATATGGGCGCCGCCAGTTACTTAGTGGCGAGTGCGCTGAGGGTGATTATTGCCCAGCGTCTAGTGCGCCGCGTGTGCCATAACTGTGGCGTGGAATATCAGCCTACAGCGCAGGAAAAAGCCTGGCTGAATAGCGTGAGTCGTCAGGACTTTTCATCGGCCAAGTTCCGCATTGGCACTGGCTGCCAAAGCTGTAACGGCAGTGGTTATCGCGGCCGTATCGGTATTTTTGAGATCCTCGAATTGGATGAAAAGATGATAGATGCGATGCGTACTGGTAATCCACAGGATTTTGCCCGTGCAGCCCTGCAAAGCCCGAATTTTACCCCGCTGGCCGAGTCGGCACTGCAATATTTGAGCGAGGGCATGACGACCATTGAAGAGGTGGCTAAGCTTGTTGAGGATGTGAGTGAGTCACAGGTGCCACTCTCGCGGGATATTATCAGTCAGCAAGGCGTTGAGGCGTAATTATGCCGGTTTATCAATACCGTGGACGCAGTGGACAAGGTCAGGCCGTAACGGGTCAGCTCGATGCTGCCTCCGAGGGAGCGGCGGCCGATATGCTGTTAGCCCGCGGCATTATCCCGTTAGAAGTCAAAGTCGCGAAGGAAGCTAAGTCCTTTACCTTGGCGCAGCTGTTTAAGCGCAAAGTCGGCTTGGATGAATTACAAATTTTTACCCGGCAAATGTACTCGTTAACGCGCTCGGGGATCCCCATCCTGCGCGCCATTGCTGGCTTATCCGAAACCGCCCACTCCCAACGGATGAAAGATGCGCTGAATGATATTTCAGAGCAGTTAACTGCGGGGCGCCCACTGTCATCGGCCATGAACCAACATCCAGATGTGTTTGATTCTCTGTTTGTTTCTATGGTTCATGTGGGCGAAAACACCGGTAAGTTAGAGGATGCTTTTATTCAGCTCTCGGGTTATATCGAGCGTGAGCAGGAAACTCGCCGCCGAATTAAAGCTGCGATGCGTTATCCCATATTTGTATTGATTGCCATCGCGCTGGCGATGGTGATTTTAAATATTATGGTGATCCCGAAATTCGCCGAGATGTTTACCCGCTTTGGTGCCGACTTGCCTTGGGCGACTAAGGTGTTAATCGGCACATCAAACCTGTTTGTCAACTACTGGCCCTTGATGCTGATAATACTGCTCGGAACCATTATTGGTATCCGCTATTGGCACCATACGGAAAAAGGCGAGAAACAGTGGGACCAGTGGAAGTTACACATTCCCGCCGTGGGATCGATTATTGAACGCTCGACCCTCTCCCGTTATTGCCGCAGTTTTTCGATGATGTTGAGTGCGGGGGTGCCAATGACGCAGGCACTCAGTCTAGTGGCCGATGCGGTGGATAATGCGTATATGCACGACAAAATTGTCGGGATGCGCCGAGGTATTGAGTCTGGCGAATCTATGCTGAGGGTGTCGAACCAGAGTAAATTGTTCACGCCACTGGTGTTGCAAATGGTCGCGGTAGGCGAAGAAACCGGACAAATTGATCAACTGTTAAACGATGCTGCCGATTTTTACGAGGGTGAGGTCGATTACGATCTTAAAAATCTCACCGCAAAGTTAGAGCCGATTTTGATCGGGATCGTAGCTGTGATTGTATTGATTTTAGCGCTGGGTATTTACCTGCCGATGTGGGACATGCTCAACGTGGTTAAAGGCGGGAAGTAATGCCGAGTCGAGAATTTAACTCAATTAGGATCAAATAGATGCAGAGCCAGCAGAAGGCCGAAAGCGATCTATTACGTGTGTATGGGCGGCTCGTTAGCTTGACCTTGATCTTGATTATTCTCGCGGTGATTGGCGTTAAATATTTTGCGACTATGCCACAACTTGCCGCCCGCAGTGTGGAGCTCGAACATACGCGCTTCTTAAATGTGTTGGCTATGGTGCGTTCCCAATGGTTATCCCTTGGCAAACCACAACAAATGCGACTAGATTGGGAAGTGTTTAACGAGCAAAGCGCAAATAATGATCAAACTTCTGTGCTTATGAGTGTGCAGGGTTGGCCACAACCGAGTCATCTTGATGACCAAAGTTGTCAGCTATTATGGCAACAATTAATGGGTCAAGAGGCTGGGGATGAATCCCTTACGGGCTCGTATTTTACTAAGGATAATAGCTGCCGTTATCGCTCAAAAAATGGGGACAGTATCGGCTACCAACTAAACTCTGGCAGGGTCATTTTTTTGACGTCTTCCTAAAATATTGTTAAGTAACGGGCTTTTTTAAACTGATTTAGCTGTTAGAATGGACTTTCATCAAGATAGGGAGAGACGAATGAAGACTAAGCAAGATGGTTTTTCATTGATTGAACTGGTCATAGTGATCGTTATTTTAGGTCTGTTGGCCGCCACCGCGATCCCTCGTTTTTTAAATGTTACCGATGATGCTGAAGATGCCAGTGTGGACGGAGTCGCGGGTGGCTTATCCACCGCAGTGAGTTTTGTGCGTTCGCAATGGGAAGTCGATGGTCGTCAAAATAGCAGTGTGATCTTAGACGGTACTGCAGTGTCCCTCGATCCGCGTTTTGGTTATCCAACGGGCACCTCTGGTACCGATGCGACGGCGATGACCGATGCAAGCTGTCAACAGGTATTCAATACTGTGTTGCAAAGTGCGCCGCGTAACGTGCTTTATTCGCAAGATGCGCGTAATCAACG
This sequence comes from Shewanella sp. Shew256, assembly GCF_002196695.1. Taxonomy (NCBI): domain Bacteria; kingdom Pseudomonadati; phylum Pseudomonadota; class Gammaproteobacteria; order Alteromonadales; family Shewanellaceae; genus Shewanella; species Shewanella sp. Shew256. Next base: position 87,712 of record NZ_NAJR01000001.1, read on the forward strand.
TTATACAGTGCGCGTTATCGATGGTGCCGGCGGTAGTTCAAATTCGATTAGCGGAACAGCCGTAACGGGTCTCGATTTATGTGTTTATCACCAAGTGGCTTCACTGGTGCTAAACCAAACCACAGGTGTACCGACTCCTGCGCCAGATTTATCGACTACTGGTGCTAAAGGGGTGGTTTATAACCCTGGTACGGGCAAAGTATTAAGTTTCACTCAAACACCATTTACGCCTTAATTAAATGTTTTAATTGGTTTATCTTTTAAGTAGTTTATTTTTAACTGACTAAGTTACTTGGTTCTCAAAGAAGGGTAGTTTTATATGAAAAGACAACAAGGTTTTACCTTAATCGAATTAGTCGTTGTGATCATTATCTTAGGTATTCTTGCTGTCACAGCGGCACCTAAGTTTATTAATTTGCAGTCAGATGCTCGTGCATCTGCAATTCAAGGGATGAAGGGGGCTATTCAAGGTGCAAATAGTCTAGTTTATTCAAAAGCAGCATTAGCAGGTAAAGAGAAAGAAGCAACTTATACATTAGATATTGCTGGTACATCAGCATCAGCCACCGACGACGTTGCTATTGTTTATGGTTATATGGATGCGACTAAAGCGGCTTTAGAAGCTGGAATGGACGTTAAATTTGATGCGGGTACTTCACCAACTGCAACTGGCTCAAATGATTGGGTTATTAATGTTTCTGGTAGCACTGCTACTATCTGGCAACGTGGCGCTCCTGCTGATGTAACTACAGCTGGTTCTGAAGCAAGCTGTAAGATTGTTTACACTGCAGCAGCTAGCGCAGGTGCTTTGCCAACGATTACTCTTACAGATAATGGCTGTTAATTTAAATTACGGAAAAAGGCCTGCCTAGCAGGCCTTTTTTTTAGGTCAGCAATTTATGGAAATGTTGGCTGTAATAAAATGAATTTGCTAATTATTTCTTTTGTTTAGGCGAAATATTTGCCTTACGAATCAAGTTGGCAGAAACTGAACCTAGAACCTAGAACCTAGAACCTAGAACCTAGAACCTAGAACCTAGAACCTAGAACCTAGAACCTAGAACCTAGCATCACGGCAAAGCGGACAATGCGTAGATTTTCCAGCGGCAGACAGTTTGGGTTTACCTTAGTCGAACTCGTGACCACTATTATCCTGATTGGGATTCTATCGGTGACGGTACTGCCGCGCTTATTTAGCCAGTCATCCTACAGCGCCTTTAGTTTGCGCAATGAATTTATGGCCGAGCTGCGCCAGGTTCAGCAAAAAGCCCTGAATAATACCGATAGATGTTACCGCGTTGTCGTGTCGGCGACGGGTTACCAAGTGAGTCAGTTTGCCAGTCGCGATAGCACTGGTTGTACGGGCTCGCCATTGTCTCCTAACCCTTTATCCAGTCAAGCTTTTCAAGGTGGCGCGCAGTTAGTGCTTATCAGTAACAATGCCAAGAGCTTTTACCTTGATTTTGATATCAATGGTCGAGCATCGCTTGCGTGTAATGGGCCATGTATCAATGTGATCGCCAATGACACTGTGGCGATTAATATCTCCAGCGAGGGCTATATTTATGCGAATTAATCCTCCGCTGTTTTCAATCAGTACCTCAGTAAAAATATCTTCAAAAGCTAAACCACAACAGGGGTTTACCTTAATTGAGTTAGTGGTTGGCATGTTAGTCATAGCCATCGCTATCGTAATGCTCAGTAGCATGTTATTTCCGCAAGCGGACCGCGCCGCCAAGACCTTACATCGAGTCAAGAGTGCCGAGCTTGCCCACTCGGTGATGAATGAGATTTGGGGCAAAATATACGACCAAAATACCAATGCCAATGGTGGTGTGCCAGCTTGCGGGAGTCCATTAGGCAGTAGTTGCTCGGCCGTATTAGGGCCAGAGGCGGGCGAGGGGCGTAACGATTTTAACGATGTGGATGACTATCACGGCTTAACTCAAAACGCCACTATGCTCAATTCCAGCCAAACTTATGCGCAGGCGTACCCGAACTATCAATTAAGTGTCTCTGTCGCCTATGGAACAGCACCCAATACCAAGTTAGTGACCATTAATGTGACTACCCCAGATAACGAAGTGATCACTTACAATCTGGTGAGGAGCAATTACTAATGGGCGCTTTCTCCAGCACGCGTATGCCACGTTCAGCACTGGGTTTTACCTTAGTCGAAATGGTCACTGTGATCCTTATCTTAGGCATTCTGGTGGTGGGCGTGAGTAGCTTTATTATTTTCGGCACGCGGATTTTTGTGGAGTCTAGTTCGGTTGACCAAGTGCTAAGCCAGAGTCGTTTTGCTGTGGAGCGTATGACCCGTGAGCTGCGCAGTGCCGTGCCTAACAGTGTGCGGCTCAATAGTAATGGCTTAACCTATCAATGTGTTGAATTTGTTCCTATTGAGGCGAGTACCACTTATTTAGCTATGCCGATTGCGCCGAGTGCCGCAGCTCTCACTGGAACTGTGATTTTAGATAATGTGACCAGCAAGATTGCGGCTAACCAGTATGTGTGGGTTTACCCCTTAACCGACCGTGATGTGTATGACAGCACTAAGCTAAAGCGCGCGCAGATTAACAGCATTAGCAGTGCCGCGAACCAAGTGACTTTAACCTTTACGGCCAATACGAGATTTGCTGAAGCGTCCCCGCGGCAAAGGATCTATTTTGGTTCGAGTCCTGTGAGTTATTGTTTTGAAAAAGCGCCATCAAGCAATGATTTAACTCTTAAGCGTTATACTGGCTATGGGTTGAATGCCAGCCAGCCAACGCCTACGGATATGAGTTCGGGTGTGCTAATGGCCCAGGATGTGGCCAATGAGTTGAGTAATAACGCCGATTTACCGCTGATCTTAACGCCATCGAGTCTAGTCAATAATGCGATGGTGCATTTACAACCGCGATTTAATGTCAACGGCGAGACATTCCAATATCGACATCAAGTGCAGGTGATTAATGTCCCCTAACTTATTTAGCCTCTCGCGCTCAGAATATCGTCAGTGTGCGGCTCATCGCCAAGGTGGTAGCGCCTTGGTCATCGGTATTTTTGTTATTACCGTGATGTTTTTATTGGCCGCCGCCCTAATCAACATAGTCGAAGATGCCGATACCGGATTAACTCAAGAAGTGTGGGGGACTCGCGCCTTAGCGGCGGCGAACAGTGGTGCCGATGCGGCGCTGGCGCAATTATTCCCATTAAACGCCCCCGCCAATGCGACGGCGACCTGTACCAGTGTTGCAAACTCCTGGACGCCGCCCAATGTAGTAGGTTTCCATGCCTGTAGCGTGAGTTTAAGTTGTACATCCTATGCGGTCGGCACAGTCACTCAGTTCCGCATTAATAGCAAAGCGATATGCGAGAGTGGTGATACCCGTGTAAGCCGTCAAGTAGAGGTAGAAGCCCGTGGCAATTAACTGGTTATATCGGATTGTGCTCTCTGGCGCGCTGTTGGGTGTGTCAGGCGCAACCTATGCGTTTGATTATGTTGATCAGAGTGCCATTTTCCCTAATGTTGCGCAGGGGCACCATGGGGATAACTCGAATGTGTGCCACCAGATCTCCTCTCCACAGCTTAAGATCAATAACAGCGGCATTATTAATGGCACGGGTGGCGGCAGACTGGATTATTGCTCAAGTAATGATGGCAGCGGGCTTTCAAACAGTAGTTGTGACGATGGTTTTGGTGGCGTTCGTAAATGCACTATCGATTACTCGGATATTCGCGGTTTAAATTTAACAGGGAATAATGCGTTTTTATCTAGTAATGGTAACGGTGGTGGAGTGGGTTCTTGTAATACTGGAGAACAACTCACCCTAGGTGCGAATGGGCAAAATCAGTTTAGTAGCATCGCACTTTATTCAGCTTGCTCTCTCACATTATCGGCAAGCCAAAATGAGTATCGATTTAACTCGATCGAACTGGGAAGTGGGGCAACACTCGTATTACCCGAAGGGGATTACTGGATCCGAAACTTTACGTTAAATCAGAACGCTAAAGTGGTTTTGCAGGGTAATGTCAGAATATTTACTCTGCAATCATTTGGATTAAATGGTGCGAAGTTTAATGAGGCAAATAGCGCATCAGCATTAATTATTGCCTATGGCGATGTCAGCTTAACTGGGACAACATTGTTAAATGGGCGGGTTTATAGTGATAATAAAATTGCTGTAAATAATGACGCTATCATTAATGGTCGTGTGACGAGTCGTTATTTAGAAATCAATTCTAATGGCAAAATTAATGATGGCCAGCCACCGCTCCAGTGTTTTACCGATAACTTCTCCCAGAGTGCCTTAAGTAACGACTGGGTAGTATCTCGTAGTAGCGGTTCTTTTACTCCTGTCATTGTCAGCGGTCGTATGCGCTTAACCGAGGCAAAATCGAATCAATCCACAGCCTCGACCTATCAAAGATTATTCCCCGCCGCCAATAACTTAGTTGAGATCCAATTTGATCACTATGCCTATGGTGGCAATGGCGCCGATGGTATCGCGCTGGTGTTATCAGATGCTGCTATCACGCCACAGCCAGGCGCCTTTGGTGGGCCTTTAGGCTATGGCTTTAAACCCGGCATCAATGGTTTTGCTGGTGGTTGGTTGGGTATCGGGATCGATGAATTTGGTAACTTCTCCGGCGAAGGTGGTAGCTACAATATCGGCCAGCGCCGTCAGTCGGTTGCGGTGCGTGGTTCTGGTGCTGGCACCTCTGGATACCGCTATTTGCGGGGAACTTGTAATAACGGCACCAGCAATACCAGTGGTAACTGTTTATCTCCCACGGTCGATGGCAACAATGTCTCGCCTGCTCACCGCTATAAAATCACTATCGACTCGCAGGTTTCCGGTCAGTCGATGGTGAAGATTGAGCGTAATACGGGGTCGGGATTTGTCACCTTAATTCCTGCTTTTAATGCCATCGCACAAACGGACCAAGCGGCGACGCCGAGTGATTTCTTGTTGTCGCTCACTGGGTCAACCGGGGGCTCGAATAACAATCATGAAATTGATAACGTTCAAATTTGTGCCTTGAGGTCAAATCCCGTTGGCGCACAAATCGATCATTTTGAGTTTGACCATACGGGGCAGGGATTAACCTGTAATCCCGAAACGGTAACGATTCGAGCCTGCGCCAACGCCAGTTGTAGCCAGCTTTTTACCGATCCTTTAGCGGCGACCTTGTTACCCGAATCCGCCTCCGAAGGCATCTGGATTGGCGGCAATCAGGTGAGTTTTAGCAATGGCAGTACCCAATTGCAGCTAAGACGTAATACCCCTGGCGTTGTGACCTTGGGGGTGAAAGGTTCGAGCCCGACAACCAAGCCTTTAAGTAAAACCCTTTGCCGTATTGGGAATGGGGGCCTGAGTGAAAACAACTGTTCACTTACCTTCGCCGACAGTGGTTTTGTCTTCGATGTGCCCGATAAGCGTGCAAATCGCCCCGAGCAAGTGTTAGTCAAAGCGGTGAAAAAATCCGATGTGACTCAGCAGTGTGTTCCAAGCTTCCAAAGCCAGACTAAGACCTTGAATTTCTGGAGTAGTTATCACACCCCGAGTGCCCCTATCTCGCCAAAAGCCGTCACCATCAACAATACAGCCATTGGCAGTTCAAACGCCTCGCCAACGGCGTTGAATCTGGTGTTTGATACTAACGGACAGGCAAGCATTTCAGTGAATTACCCCGATGCGGGCAAATTACAACTCGACGCCCAATATATCGGCAGTGGCAACGAGCAAGGCTTAGTGATGACGGGCTCGGACCAATTTGTCAGTGTGCCTGCGGGGTTGTGCGTCAAACCCGTGGACGCCAGCGCCAGTTGCCCAAGTGCAGATATGAGCTGTAATGCCTACCGTAAAGCGGGGCAGAATTTCGGTATGACGGTCCAAGCTATGGCCTGGGAAAAGGACGGCGATACGGACTTTTGTTCGGGCAACGCATCTACGCCTAACTTTAGCGACCAAGCCATGAAACTAACCAGTAAGGTTGTTGCGCCAAACATTGCCAGCGGTGGCCATGATGGCACATTAGGTGTGGCATCCTATAGTCATGCTATCCAAGCCAATAACCTTAATAGCATCACTAATCAAACGATTAGCGAAGTTGGGGTGTTCCAAATCGCGGCGCAGGCGAGCCCAAATTATCTCGGGGCGGCCAGCAGCTTAAATATTCCGATTGGCTATTCAACTAATATTGGCCGCTTTGTGCCCGACAGATTTTTAGTGGGCGATATTTCCGTCTTACCCGCCTGCGGCAGTTTTAGCTATATGGATCAACCCTTCCCGATGTCGATGAGCCTCAAAGCCTTAAATGTCGGTGGCGCTGTGACGCAGAACTATTTCCCACCATTCTCCCTCGCGACCGCGAAATTGGTGGGCGAAAACAATAACAATGGTATCGACTTACAGAGTCGCTTAAGTGCCTTGCCCGTCAATGCGGCGAGTTGGGTTCAAGGTGTGGCGACGGTCGATGGCGCTTACCGCGCTTATTTAAACCGAGTAACCCCGAATGTGGCGACGAATCTCTATCAAGATGGTCCCTTCGAGCTGCTTGATATTGGCGTACAGTTGATGGATAACGATCCTCGGCCAAATGGGCTTTACAGCTATGTGGCCTCGCCCGATATGGATGCGGCAACCACGGGTAATTGTACCAACTGTAATGCCAAGAAAATCACCACACAGATCCTGCGCCATGGTCGAGTGGTGATGGACAATACCTATGGTCCAGAGACCGAAATCCTCAAGATGCCGACCCGAGCCGAATATTGGAATGGGGCTAATTGGGCATTAAATGGCGATGATAGCTGTACGATTGCAACCTATGGCCTTGGGTCGCAGGTGGATAATGCAGCCTTAGGCTATCACTTTGACCCGGATTTGATAACAGGGCAGAGCATTAATCGCTCCGGCGCTTCATCGGCTTTTCAAGCGGGACAATTTGATTTGCTGTGGCGAGCGCTCACCTCGAGTGGCAACTTATATCGCGGCCAAGTCACCGCGCCTTTAGATGTGCCGACCTGGTTAGAATGGTATTGGAACTGGAATGGGGTCTCCCCAACCAGCTTATCCGATCCCCGCGCGAGTGCGTTTTTTGGTCGTTACCGTGGCCATGACAGAATCATCTACTGGCGAGAGGTCAATTAAAGCGGTTTTCAATTTGATTTTGCTGAATTGGGTTTCTGCTTTGGTGATTGATCATGAGGCGATGGTTTTTTGAGGCGACGTTGCAAAGTGTGATACAGAGGAAAAATGCAAGAAACAGGTTTTACTAATGTTGCGAACTTGTATTGAGAGTGGTTTTTAACTGTTGGATTTTTCATCAATAAAGCGCTTTTTTCGATTAAATAGTGTTTTTGAGCGGCACATTTGAAAAAAAATCACTCCATTAGCGATTGTTAACCTCAACGGTCTTGTGGAATCAGGGTGGCATTGATAAAGTTAGCTGATTTTTCTTTTCTTCTGACTCCACAGAATACAGGCTAGTTACATGTTCAAGAAGCTGCGTGGCATTTTTTCTAATGATCTATCGATCGATTTGGGTACAGCTAACACCTTAATTTATGTTCGTGATGAAGGCATAGTCCTCAATGAGCCTTCTGTTGTTGCTATACGTGGTGAACGTAGTAGTTCTGGTCAGAAGTCTGTTGCCGCTGTCGGTACAGAAGCCAAACAAATGTTAGGCCGTACCCCTGGCAATATCCAAGCAATCCGTCCAATGAAAGACGGTGTGATTGCCGACTTTTATGTGACTGAGAAAATGTTGCAGCACTTTATTAAACAAGTGCATAACAACAGCTTTTTTCGTCCAAGCCCACGTGTTTTAGTCTGTGTTCCTGTTGGCGCAACCCAAGTTGAACGCCGTGCGATTCGCGAGTCAGCCATGGGCGCTGGTGCCCGTGAGGTCTATTTGATTGAAGAGCCAATGGCCGCAGCAATTGGTGCGGGTTTACCTGTATCTGAAGCCACAGGTTCTATGGTTGTGGACATCGGTGGTGGTACTACTGAAGTCGCAATTATCTCCTTGAATGGTGTGGTGTATTCCTCTTCTGTACGTATCGGCGGTGACAAGTTTGATGATGCCATCATCAACTATGTACGTCGTAACTACGGCAGCTTGATTGGTGAAGCAACGGCTGAGCGCATCAAGCACACTATCGGTACTGCTTACCCAGGTGATGAAGTATTAGAGATTGAAGTCCGTGGTCGTAACTTGGCCGAAGGTGTACCTCGTAGCTTCACGCTGAACAGCAACGAAATTTTAGAAGCACTGCAAGAGCCATTGTCTGGCATTGTGAGTGCCGTCATGGTGGCATTAGAGCAATCGCCACCAGAATTAGCGTCTGATATCTCTGAGCGCGGCATGGTATTAACCGGTGGTGGTGCCTTACTGCGTGATTTAGACCGTTTATTGATGCAAGAAACTGGAATTCCAGTCATGGTGGCGGACGATCCTCTGACCTGCGTAGCGCGTGGTGGTGGTAAAGCCCTCGAAATGATTGATATGCACGGCGGCGATCTGTTCTCCGAAGAAACTTAATCTAACTTCGGTATGGGGCGGTTAATCACCGCCTTAGCTTTCCTATGAAGCCTATTTTTGTTCGTGGTATTTCGAACCAGTTCCGTTTAACACTGGCAATTATCCTGTCGGTGATTTTGCTCGCCGCAAATCACCGTCTCGATCCTGCCCGTGAATCCCTTTCATCCGCCTTAAGCCCCATCCAATACCTTGCGAGTGTGCCCAGTGCGATCCTCGATTGGTCATCGGAGAGTTTTGCTACCCGCAATATGTTGGCATTGCAAAATAAAGAGCTGTTAAGGCAACAATTATTAATGAGTGAGCGTCTGCAGCGCTTCGAGCATCTGCGTCAGGAAAACGAGCGTTTACGCGCCCTATTGGGGTCGCCTGCCTATCAGGATTCCCGCAAAATGGTGGCCGAAGTGATGGAGGTGGCCAGCGATCCTTCCCACCATTATGTGGTGCTGAACCACGGTTCGCGCAGTGGGGTATTTGTTGGTCAACCCGTAGTGGATGCCCAGGGCGTTGTCGGCCAGGTTGTACAGGTCAGTGAGATGACCAGCCGTGTGCTCTTGCTCTCCGATGTATCCCACGGTTTACCCGTGCGAATTACCCGTAACGATGTGCGTTTAGTGGCTAACGGTACTGGTGAGCTCGATGAGATTGAACTACGCCATGTGGCCAAGAGTACCGATATTCGCGTTGGCGACTTGTTAGTGACCTCAGGTCTTGGTAATCGCTTCCCCGAAGGTTATCCGGTGGCGCGGGTCATGGAAGTCTTAACCGAAGACGGTCAGAGTTATGCGCGTGTCACGGCTCAGCCGTTAGCGGCGCTCGATAGGATTCGTTATCTGCTGTTGATTTGGCCATCCCCAGATTCTGGCGTGACTTTGCCGAATCAAATCCCTGTGCCAGCCGCGGATCATCCTGCGGAAGAAGCTAAACCCGATGCGGGCAATGCTAATCCTCAAGGCGCTGTTAATGCGACCGTGCCTAGTAACGCAGCACCTAATAGCACTGCACCTAATACGACAGCGCCGAACGCCGCTGCGGCGCCAAGCAATGCCAATGGTGCATCGAACGCTGCTACCACTCAACCGCCAGCCGAGGTGCACTAATGAGTTTACAAGCTGCAAATGGCAGACTCGTGGTATGGCTGACCCTATTTGTCGGGCTGTTAAGTCAGATTATGCCGCTGCCTTCGATTGTCGAAGCTTGGCGTCCTGACTGGCTATTGATGATCCTAATTTATTGGTCAATTGCGCTGCCCCACAGATATAACATTCTCACGGCTTGGCTGATGGGATTGGCCCTCGATATTCTGCTTGGCGCCACCTTAGGTGTGCGCTCGCTCGCCATGTCATTAGTGATTTATATGGCGATTTTGCACTGCCAACGTTTGCGTAACTTCCCTAAGTGGCAACAGGCGCTGGTGGTGATGGTGCTGATCGTTATCTATCACCTGATTATCTATTGGGTCGAGTTTGTGATGGATGGCGCTAAGTTCCATACGGATCTGTTTTTACCCGCATTATCGGGCCTAGTATTTTGGCCGTGGATTTTTTGGATTTTGCGTCGAATTCGACGTCATTATAAGGTGCGTTAGTCGTGAATTTAGTCTTAGCCTCAACCTCGCCGCGCCGTAAAGAGTTGTTGACTCATATTGGTTTGGGTCGCGCCGAGTTTTGTTTTACCCAAGTGGCGCCGGATATCGACGAAACCCCAAGGGTAGCTGAGTTACCACGCGACTATGTACAGCGCCTCGCGGCCGAAAAAGCCCAAGCAGGGCTTGCATTATGCTCAGGCATGTCACAGCCTGCTGTATTAGGTTCTGATACTATCGTGGTGCTTGAAAACGAAATATTAGGTAAGCCTGTTGATGAGGCCGATGCCAAGCGGGTACTGCGGGCACTTTCGGGTAAGGCGCACACTGTGATGACGGCAGTCGCCTTAGCCAAGGCAGAGCATACCTCAGTGCGTTTAGTCGAAACCTTAGTGCGTTTTTGCGCACTGTCGGACGCAGATATCGATGCCTACGTTGCCTCAAAGGAGCCAATGGATAAGGCTGGCAGCTATGGGATCCAAGGTTTGGGCGGTTGTTTTGTCGAATCTATTGAAGGGAGTTACTCCTGCGTCGTGGGCTTGCCCTTAGTGGAGACCCGTGAGCTGTTATCTGAGGCGGGAATACGCTAATCGGAGGATTGAGCGGCTCGCTAACGGGAGCAATATTAGGCCTTAGTTGAGTATCCGCAAGACAAACATCTGTGATATTGGTTTTCAGGCTTAAAACATACTGAGATTAATTTAATTTCCCTAATGGGGTGAGTCGTGAATACCGGTCGCTTAAATCCGAATAAAGTTCAGCGCAAGATGGGTTCAGAATTACTGATTAACGTAACCCCATCTGAGGCACGTGTGGCTCTGGTTGAGCATGGCGTGCTGCAAGAAGTCCATATCGAGAGGCGCATGAAGCGCGGTCTGGTGGGCAATATTTACAAGGGCAAAATCAGCCGTGTGTTGCCCGGCATGCAAGCCGCCTTTGTGGATATTGGCTTAGATAAAGCCGCGTTTTTACATGCCTCCGACATAGTGCCGCACACCGAATGCGTGGCCGATGTGGAAAAAGGCCATTTTGTGGTCCGTGATATCGCCGAGTTGGTTCGCCAAGGGCAAGATATTATGGTGCAGGTGGTAAAAGATCCGCTCGGCACTAAAGGTGCGCGCCTAACCACAGATATCACTCTGCCTTCCCGTTATCTGGTGTTTATGCCAGGATCAAGCCATGTTGGGGTATCTCAGCGGATTGAGCAGGAAGAAGAGCGCAGTCGTCTTAAGAAAATCACTCTGCCTTTCGTCGATGAAGACGGCGGCTTTATTATCCGCACCGCCGCCGAAGGCGTAGGTGAGGATGAACTTGCCCAGGATGCGGCCTTTCTGCGCCGTGTATGGTCTAAGGTCTCCGAGCGGCGTCAGCGCCGTGGCGTGGCACTCTTGTATCAAGATCTCGCCCTGCCAGTGCGCATTGTGCGCGACTTTGTCGGAACCGAATTAGATAGAATTCAAGTCGATTCGCGCCGCACCTTTGCCGAGCTGCAAGCCTTCGCCCAAGAGTTTATGCCGGAAATTGCCGACAAGATTGAGCACTATTCTGGGCCTGCACCAATTTTTGATCTCTACGATGTGGAGAATGAAATCCAGCGCGCCCTAGGTCGCAAGGTCGAGCTCAAATCGGGTGGCTATCTGATTATCGATCAGACCGAGGCCATGACCACGGTCGATATCAACACCGGTGCCTTTGTGGGCCACCGTAATCTTGAAGAAACCATCTTCAACACTAACCTCGAAGCAACCCAAGCGATTGCGCGGCAATTGAGGCTACGTAACCTCGGTGGCATCATCATTATCGACTTTATCGATATGCTGAGCGACGAGCATAAAACGCGGGTACTCAATAGCTTAAATAGCGCGCTTGCCAAGGACAGAGTCAAGACGAATGTCAGTGGCTTCTCGGGGCTTGGGTTAGTCGAAATGACCCGTAAGCGCACTCGCGAAAGCTTGGAGCACGTGCTGTGCGGCGAATGTCCTGCCTGTCAGAGCACGGGCAGCATGAAAACGGTTGAAACGGTTTCTTATGAAATCTTCCGTGAAATCATTCGCTTGAATCGAGCCTATGATGCCGATGAGTTTTTGCTTTACTGCTCGCCCGCTGTATATAACAGCTTAAGTGGCGATGAAAGTCATCTGGTCGCCGAGCTTGAGGTCTACATCGGCAAACGCATTCGCCTGCAAAATGAGCCCATGTATTCCCAGCACAAATACGACGTGGTGATGATGTAGTGGCAACGCTTTTTACTGCGAAAAAACTCAGCCGTTTTTGCTGGCAATTACTGGCGCTGATCTTAGTCTTGTTTGCCCTGACGGTAAGCTTGATCCGCGGATTATTGCCCCAAGTAGACGGTGTGCGTCAGCAGTTAGTTGAGTATGTAAAAAGCGAATATCAAATTGATGTGCAGGTCGGTGAGTTATCCGCCCAGTGGCAGGCCTTTGGCCCAGCCGTGACGGTCGATAATCTGGTGATCCCACTGCAGGAAAAACTCCCCGTTACCGTGCTGGTCAAGAACGTCCAAATTAAATTGGATTTTTGGCAATCGCTGCTAACGACCAGCCCGCGCATCGAAGATGTGAATTTCGATGGCGTTCATATTGCCCTCGATATCGATAAATTATCGGGTAATAAGGCGCCGGGCGCGGCCAATCAAACGGCGCAAACCGATTGGCTGTATAAGCTACTGTTAAAGCAGCTCGAACGTTTCTCGCTGACGGATGCCTCGGTGCAACTGTTGAGCTTGCAGCATGAATATCGACCCATCCATATTCGCCACCTTAACTGGCGTAATAGTGGCGAGCGCCACCGTGGTGCAGGGGAAATTTACCTCGATAACAATGCTTCGGTAAATGAGTCCCTCAGTTTGCAGCTCGATATTCAGGGCGACGCAACTGCGCCAGATACCCTGAAAGGTCAAATCTATCTGGCCGCCCAGTCCTTAGATTTAGGGGAATGGGCATCACGCCAACCTAATCCCTATGATCCTAGCCAAAAGTTACCTTTAGAAGGGGTAGTCAATCTTAAGGCGTGGTTTGATTTTGCCCACCGCAGTTTAAGCGCTGGACAGGTGCAGTTTGAACCCAGTTGGTTGCAGTGGTCGATGGAAGATGCACCGCAAAAGTTTGAAATCCAGTCCGGCAGTATTAGTTGGGTTCCCAAGGACACGGGCTGGGAAATCAGCAGCACCGATCTTAACTTTGTTACTAACGGTGAACATTGGCCCGATCTTAAGCTCGCGGCCAAGCAGCAAGATGATGCCTTTTATGCCTATGTGAGTCGCTTGGATTTACCGACCTTATTTCCACTCTTACCATTATTTCCGGGTGTCGATTTAGCCGTACTTGAGCAATGGTTCCATCTCGCGCCCGAAGGCAGTGTTGGGCCGATCCGTCTCTATCAAAGCGCTAAGCAACCCTTGCTCGCCAGTACACATATCAAGCAATTGCATTGGCAGAAAGTTGAAGGCATACCTAACACCAATCCATTAGATTTAGCATTGCAGTGGCAGAATGACAGCTTAGTGTTTTCGCTGCCAGAGCAGACCTATACCCTCGATTTTGGCGATCAGTTTTCAGCGCCTTTAGTGCTGCATGGTGCAGAGTTAACGGGCGCCTTCGATACCCAAAGGGCGACCTTATCTGTGCCTGAAGTACTGTTCGAAAACGACGATATTGGCGTGTCTGCCGCCCTAAAACTGGATTTTAGCGCCGAAGCCAGCATGTCACTCGCCGCCAATGTGGCCGTTAAAAATGCCGCCAATGCAGACAGATACTTCCCCGTCAAAGCCATGGGCGAGGCGTTGGTGGAGTATTTAGATGGTGCTATCAAGGCGGGTCAGAGTCAAAATGCCCAAGTGTTATGGCAGGGCGCCCTAGCGCATTTTCCCTTTGAGGATAATAGTGGGGTCTTCCAAGCGGCCTTTACCTTAGACAACGCCGAGTACCAATTTCAACCCGATTGGCCTGCGGTGACTGAGCTTTCCCTCGATGCCTTGTTTGAAAATGCTCGCATGGATATCTGGGTTAACCAAGGCAAATTGATGAATGTGGTGGCCGATGGCGCCCATGTATTTATCCCCGAATTAGGCGAGCATTCGCTGTTAAAAATTCAGGCCGATCTCGCCACCAATGGTAGCGCCGCCACCCAAGTGCTACAGGCATCACCGCTCGCCGATACTGTGGGCAAGACCTTAAGTGTCGTGCAAGTGCAGGGCGCGGTGACGGGGAATTTAGATATCAGTATCCCATTGTACGAGGGTGAGGCCGAGGATATCCGTGGTCAAATTGCGTTTGATAATACGCCCGTATTTATTGCCCAGCCCGGGTTACAGCTCAAGGCCGTGACGGGCACAGTGCAGTTTGCAAATGAGATTGTTGAAGGCAAAGGCATCAAATCCCGCCTATTTGAGCAGCCCTTCGAATTTAGTTTTGCCACTAAACCCGAGGGCAAAGATTTTGCGCTCAATGTGGATATGAAGAGCCGTTGGGATCTCAGCCGTTTACCACAAGAGTTGCAAAATCCCTTGAGTGATTTTTACCAAGGTAAATTCGCTTGGGGTGGTAACTTGAATATGGTGTTCGACGATCAAGGCTATCAAATTCAAGCCAATGTCGGCTCAGATCTCGTAGGTGTCACCTTGAAATTGCCGGGCGCCTTTGCCAAACCCGAAGATGAACCTAGACCCTTAATGGCGGAGTTTTCTGGCGATCAGCAGACGGCAACGCTAAGGGTAAAACTGGATAAACAGGCCGAGTTTATTGGTGGCTTCGAGGCCGAAAAGGGCACTCAATTCAGCTATTTTGACTTGTTACTGGGTCGACTCTTCGATGCGGCCGAGGTGCCTAATACCGAGCTTGGGCATATCAAGATTGATGTAACCAGCGGCAAGCTCGCCAATTGGTTACCTGTAATTAATGCCTTTGTCGGCACAGACAACAAGCCCACCCGCACCGGTATTTTAGTGGAAGAGGCGAGCCACTCGGCTTTGTTCCCCTCGGTGGTTGGGATCGATGCCAATATCGGCAAGTTTGATTTATTAGGCCAAGGGCTGACCGAGCTTAGATTGAGCGCTAAGCCTAACGAACATGGCTGGCGCTTCGATGCCAAGGCCAGCGAGTTTGAAGGCTGGATCGATTTTTATCCCAACTGGATGGCCCAAGGATTAAAAGTTAACGCCAGTAAGTTTTATTTCTCCCCCGAAGTAAAACCCGAAGGGGAAGCCGATTTCGCCGCGGATCAGGTGCTCACTAATTTACCGCCGGTTGCCGTGAATGTGGAAGATTTTCGCTTCTTCGACAAAGCATTCGGGAAGCTGGTCTTGCAGGCGAGCCCGCAACCTTTGGGCTATCGTATTCAGACCCTATCGTTAACGACGCCAGAGGTGTCCTTACAGGGCAACGGCATTTGGCAGCAGCAGAATGGTCAAAACCAAACACAATTAACGGTGAGCTTAAACGCCAGTCAGTTTAATTATTTGAGTCAGCAATTGGGCATCGACCCAGGTGTGAATGAGGCGCCTTTGAAGGTGAATGCCGAGCTTAAGTGGCAAGGTGCGCCCTATGCTTTCTCCCTCAATACCTTAAACGGCAAAGTGAAGTTTGAGCTGGGTAAGGGGCATTTATCCCAAGTGAGCGATAAGGGCGCGCGGATATTCTCTCTGTTCAGTCTCGACTCCTTAGTACGTAAGTTATCCTTAGATTTCAGTGACGTGTTCGGCCAGGGCATGTACTTCAACTCTTTTAGCGGCAATCTGCAAATCGATAATGGCGTGGTTAAAACCACGGATACCGAAATGGATGCGATTGCGGGCAATATGAAGGTGCGCGGCTATACGGATCTCACCAGCGAAAGCTTAAATTACGATATCCGTTTTGTGCCGCAATTGGCGTCGAGTGTGCCGACCGTGGTACTGCTCAGTACCAGTGCGTGGACGTTGGGGCTTGGTGCATTTGCGCTGACCAAAGTGCTCGAACCTGTGATTGAGGTGATTTCGGAAATTCGCTTCCGAGTCACAGGCACTATGTCCGATCCTGTAGTGGAAGAACTCGAGCGTAAGAGTAAAGAGATTGAGATCCCCGAGTCGATTCTGCCTATGGTGGGTGGCGAATTGCCTGCACCAACCGAGGGCGTTGAGCCTAAGGCCGATGCGGCGCCAATCAAGAATAGTGCCCCGACTAAGAAAGACGCTACGCCGTCCGTCGAGCCTGAAAAAAACAATGAGCAGCCTGCGCCAGATGCTGATAAACCTAAAGAGAAACCAGCAAAAGCGGTCGAGGAAGACGCATTACCCCAAGCGCCAACGCTCCCTAAGGTAGAGCCTGCTGAGCCGCCCCAAGTCGAACCCGAACAGCCTAAGCCTGTGAGCCCCAAGGTGGCATTGTCGATAAACACAATTCAAGGAGATAGTCATGCGCATCAGCCTGTTGCAATGTCAGAGCAGTCGCGACGTCAGCGCGAATCTGTTGTTTATCGAATCGCAGCTTGAGGAATTAACCCGTGAGCGCCTGCAATGGGACAAAGATGCCCCGCATTTAGTGGTGTTACCAGAATGTAGCCTGCTGTTTGGTGGCCATGAGAGTCAACAACTCGCCTATGCGGGCGACAGTTATCTTAGCCCGCTAAAATCCGCCTTAAGTGCCTTAGCCGCCCGTTACTGCGTGTATATGGTGGCGGGAACCATCCCCGCGCTGGCGGAGGATGGACGCGTCTACAGCCGTTGTTATCTGTTTGATGATAAAGGTGATACCTTAGGGCAATACGATAAACTGCATCTGTTTGACGTGGATGTCGCCGACGGCACTAAGCAATACCGTGAGAGTGAAACCTTCTGCCCCGGCAATCATATCAGTGTCATCGACACCCCTTTTGGCAAAATTGGCTTGACCATCTGTTATGATTTACGCTTTCCGGATTTATTCAGGGCGCTGCGCCTCGCGGGAGCCGAGATCATTACCGTGCCTTCGGCCTTTACTAAGGTCACGGGAGAAGCCCATTGGCAGGTGTTATTACAGGCCAGAGCCATTGAAACCCAATGCTTTATTTTGGCCGCCGCCCAATGGGGCGCCCATAACGAAGGCAGCCGCGAGACCTGGGGGCAGAGCATGGCAATATGCCCTTGGGGCGAGGTGATTGCCGAGCAGAAAACCGGTACAGGTTGGGTGCATGCCGATATCGATGTGGCCGAGGTGCACAGCATTCGCAGTAAAATGCCCGTGGCGCAACATAATCGCTTTACTGCACCGAACCTTAAGCCTTGAACAGATCAAGCCTTGAACAGATTAAGCCTTCAACAGATTAAGATGAAATAGACTCACAGCGAATTTAAGTTGTTTAAAAATGAGTGAGTTGCCAATTTTAGCCAAGCTTTCAGAGAGAACCGCGATGCCTTTTTTAGCACAAGTAGAGCAAAGTTTATTAAAGGGTGGCTTAGCCCTAGATGGGTTACAGAGTTATTTAAACACCATACATCAACATAAAGTCGATTTTTCCGATCTCTATTTCCAAGGCAGTCGCCACGAATCTTGGGTGCTTGAAGATGGCATTATTAAAGATGGTAGCTTCCATATCGAACGAGGTGTCGGTGTGCGTGCCATCAGCGGCGAGAAAACCGGTTTTGCCTATGCAGATGATATTACGCCAGCAGCATTAAGCGCAGCGGCCGAGGCGGCGCGTGGTATTGCTGGGGCGGGTGAGCAGGCCAAGGTGCAGGCTTTCAAACGTCAACAAGCCTTGGCGCTGTACGATAGTCTCGATCCTATCGCCGCCATGGAAGAAGTGAAAAAAATCAACCTGCTGAAAGAGGCCGATGCCTATATCCGTAGCCTCGACAGCCGCATAATCCAAGTGGTGATTAGCCTCGCGGGTGTGCATGAAGAAATTCTGGTTGCCGCTAGTGACGGTACCTTGGCCGCGGATATTCGCCCGTTAGTGCGCTTTAATTGCAGCGTTATTTTAGAAGAAAATGGCAAGCGTGAGCGTGGTAGCGCCGGTGGCGGTGGTCGTCACGATTACAGCGTGTTTATGATGACGGATGAAACCGGTTTACCTATGTGCTTTGCCTTCGCCCGCGAAGCGGTGCGTCAGGCGCAAGTCAACCTCAATGCCATCGATGCGCCAGCCGGAGAGATGCCTGTGGTGCTCGGTAATGGTTGGCCGGGCGTATTGCTGCACGAGGCCGTGGGTCATGGTCTAGAAGGTGACTTTAACCGCAAGGGCAGCAGCGCCTTTAGTGGCATGATCGGCGAGCAAGTGGCTTCGAAGCTCGTGACTGTGGTGGACGATGGTACGCTTGCGAATCGCCGTGGCTCACTGAGCATCGACGATGAAGGCGTACAAGCCCAGAGAACCGTGTTAATCGAAGACGGTATTCTTAAAGGCTATATGCAGGATAAATTAAATGCGCGCCTGATGGGCGTGGCACCGACGGGTAATGGTCGCCGTGAATCCTATGCGCATCTGCCTATGCCTCGCATGACCAACACTTATATGACGGCGGGCGAGTCTGATCCGAGCGAGATCATCAAGTCAGTGAAGAAGGGCATTTATGCGCCTAACTTTGGCGGCGGTCAGGTGGATATCACCTCGGGCAAGTTCGTGTTCTCCGCGTCTGAAGCCTATCTGATTGAAAATGGTGAAGTGACTCAAGCGATTAAGGGCGCTACCCTGATTGGTAATGGCCCAGAAGCCATGAGCCAAATTTCTATGGTGGGCAACGACATGGCCCTAGATAAGGGCGTTGGTGTGTGTGGTAAAGATGGTCAAAGCGTGCCTGTGGGTGTCGGTCAACCGACCCTCAAACTTGACCGTTTAACCGTTGGGGGTACGGCGTAACCCGCTTGTTTACTGTCTAGGCAGCACTTAAGGCGGTGGGTTCTAGCCGCCTTCCATGATGGATGTTATCATTCGCAAAGGAAATTAGAGTAACTACTCTAGAGGTGTTAATGAAACTATCACGTTTGGCATGGCTGTGTTTATTGCCTTTGCCCTCGCTATTGCCGTTAGCGGCCAATGCCCAGCCCAGTAGCTTTACTGAGGCTTGGCAGCAAGTGCTTAAGGTAAGCGATAAACTCCAGGCCCAATCCCAAGAGGTGAATCGCGCCAAGGGTGAGCAAGAGGCTGGCGAAAGTTTAAATCTGCCGTCCCTCAGCCTGAATGGCAGTTATACCCACCTCGAAAAACCAATCGAATTAGATTTAAGGGATCTCAATCCCTTAGCCTCGCTTGACCCTGCGACCTTGCCACCCGCACTCGGCGGTGCTTTGGCGAGTATTCCGGGTTCATTATTTGTCACGCCCTTTACCGAGCAAGATATTTTTCGCGCCAGCTTACAGGCGATGTGGCCGATTTATACCGGCGGCCAGATCACCGCGGCTCAAGGCATTCATGCGGCCATGGTGGCCGAGAAGCAACAGGAATTACAGTTAGCGACCCGCGACTTATTCACTCAGTTAGTTGATCGTTATTATGCCGTCGACGTGACTCAATCCCTCGTCAGCACCCAAACCGAGCTGGTGGCCTCCTTAACTAAGCACGTTGACCACGCGCTAGCGCTGGAGCGCGAAGGGCAAATCGCTAAGGTTGAGCGCCTGAATGCTCAAGTTGCCTTAGACAACGCTAAGGTCAATTTAGGCAGCGCCCGCCGTCAACATGAAATGGCCGTTATCGCCCTATCGCGCATGTTGCAGCTGAGTGATGTCAGCACTAACTCGCCATTATTTGTGTTGCCACAGGCGCCTTCATTGGGGGATTTGACCCAAGTGACCCTGAGCCAACATCCCGCACTTAAACTGCTCGAGGCTAAAGAGGCGCAGGCAAATGGCTTGGTTTCCTTAGAGAAAGGCAAATACCACCCAACGGTTTTCCTCTTTGGTAATTACACCTTATACGAAGATGACAGCTTATTTTCTAAGGTGGAGCCGGACTGGATGGTCGGTGTCGGTGTAAAAGTGCCCTTGCTGAGCCGCGATGGCCGCAGCGGTAAAGTGGAAGCGGCTAAGAGTGCCTTGCTGCAAGCCCGTTACACTAAGGCGCAGACGCGCCAAGACTTAAGTTTGTTGCTCGACCAAAGCTATCGCCAGTTATTGCAGGCCGAGGAAGAGGTTAAGGCATTGAATACCTCACTCGAACTGGCCAGCGAAAACCTGCGTTTAAGGGAAATCGCCTTTAACCAAGGGCTTTCGACTTCTATCGACAGGGTCGATGCCGAATTAAAACTGAGCGCTGTTAAAACCCAGCAGCTCGGTGCCAGTTATCGCTATGTGCAAGCCTATGCCAGATTAATGGCCATCAGTGGTCAATTAGATGAATTTATCGGTCGCAGTGCCACAGGCGCTCAATCGCAGGAGACTATCAATGCGCGCTAACAGAATCCTTGCCCTAACGGCGTTGGTCGCATTAGGCCTTATCTTAGCCTATGGGCTCAAACTGGCTTATAGCCCGCAGCCGAGCTTGTTGCAGGGGCAAATTGAAGCCCGTGAATATAACGTATCCTCCAAAGTACCTGGGCGGGTAGAGCAAGTGCTTGTGCGCCGTGGCGATAGCGTCAGCGAAGGTGATTTATTATTTGCCATTCATAGTCCTGAATTGGATGCCAAGTTGATGCAGGCCGAAGGCGGCCGAGATGCGGCTAAGGCGTTGCAACAGGAGGCGAATAACGGCGCCCGCACCCAAGAGGTGATGGCGGCTAAGGAACAATGGCTCAAGGCGCAAGCGGCGGCAACGCTGGCGAAAACCACTTATACCCGAGTGGAAAATCTCTTCAACGAAGGAGTCGCGGCAAGACAAAAACGCGATGAAGCCTTTACCCAGTGGCAAGCGGCCAAGTACACAGAACAAGCCGCATTAGCCATGTATCAAATGGCCGAAGAAGGCGCGCGGGTCGAAACCAAAGCCGCAGCGGCGGGTAATGCTCGCATGGCTGAAGGGGCGGTGAAAGAAGTCAGCGCCATTATGGCCGACAGCCAAATGCGCGCACCTAAGTCTGGGGAAATCAGCGAAGTATTGTTGCAAGCGGGGGAGCTAGCCCCGAGCGGCTTCCCAGTGGTAAGCCTTATCGACATGCAGGACGCTTGGGCGGTATTCCAAGTGCGTGAAGATCAGCTAAAACGTTTTAAAAAGGGCGACAAGCTGCCATTAACCATTCCCGCGCTAGATAAAACCGTGGAGTTCACCGTCTCCCATATTAGCGTGATGGGCGACTTTGCGACTTGGCGTTCAACCGAAAGTGGCCATGATTTTGATATGCGCACCTTCGAGGTGGAGTTGCGCCCAACTGCGCCGATCCCTGATCTGCGTGTTGGTATGTCTGTGCTGCTCAGTGCCGAGTAAACATTGTGGCCAAGTTACCGAGCGAGCAAATGCATTTGAGCGAGTCTAAGCTGTTGAACGAGGCTCAGAATGCGGCGCAGCCTGTATCTTTAGGCATCATTGCATTAGTGCGCCGCGAGCTTAGGGCGCTATGGCGCGATCCTTGGCAACTGGCCCTTATCAGTTACATCCCACTGCTGGGCATCTTGTGTCTCTGGTGGTTATTTAGTGCTGGGCTACCACGGCAATTACCCGTGGCGATTGTCGACCAAGACCACAGCCAATTGAGCCGAATGTTGACCCGTCAACTCAAAGCCAACCCTGTGACTGAGCCGCGCAGTTTTACCGATCTCCCTTCGGCCGTCGCGGCCATGCAGCAGGCGCAGGTCTATGCCGTGGTGGTATTTCCCCATGATATGAAAAAGGATTTACTCACCGGCCATAAACCAACAATCGATGTGCGTTACAACAGCCAGTTTTTGCTGGTGGGTAAGCTGCTGTCGAGCCAAATTCAGTTGAGTCTAGGCGATGGGCTGTTACAGGTCACAGGCCTTAAGCAGCTGATGACGGGTACGCCAAAATCCCAAGTGGCGGTGAATTTAAGCCCAGTAAAGAGCCAAACGACCGCGCTGTTTAACCGTAATAACAACTACATAGGTTTTTTAGTGCCGCCGGTATTGGTTGCACTCTGGCAGTTATTATCTATGTTGGTGATGGCTAACAGCTTAAATCGCGAGTTACACCTTAATGCCGCGCAGTCAGAGGATGGGATCTCCAATCGATTGACCAAGCATTTTTGGCCGAAAGTGTTGGCTAAAATCCTGTTGTTTACCCCGATATTGATGCTGCAAGGCGGGTTTATCCTCGCTTGGTTGTATCTGTATCTGGCTTTGCCTTTTGCAGGTAGTTTAGCGCTGCTGCTGTTTGCCCAGTTGATTATGCTACTGGCGATGTGGAGCCTAGTGTTGTTTATCTTTGTGCTGATGCGCGATAGCGCGCGGGTCATCAGTTTTTGTACTGCGCTGTTTGCGCCAGCCTTCGCCTTTATGGGGATCACTTTCCCCACCCATGAAATGCCGCAACTCGCTCAGTGGTGGCGACTCATTATGCCATCGAGCCATTATATTGAGTCCCATGTCAGCGTGGTGAGTTATGGCGCGACTTGGTCAACGGTGGCGCAGCAACTCACTAGTTATTGGGGGTTTATCGGTTTATTGCCGCTGATTTATTTCTTGGCGATTAAATTACTGCCGATGACGGTAAAAGCTCAGGCTGAAGCGGCGGCATACGATGCGGCGCCACTTGCTGCGAAGGGGCAATAGCATGAATTTATGGCAGTTAGTGCTAACAGAATTAAAGGCGATTGTGAGTGACAAGGCAATTGCCGTGACCCTATTCGGCGGTGTGCTGTTTTATTCTGTGCTCTATCCCTTGCCTTACTTGCACCAAGTCCCAACAGAACAACAGCTTATCGTGGTGGATTTAGATCATTCCTCCCTAAGCCGTCAACTTATTCGTCATGCGGATGCCAGCGCAAAAATTCAGGTGATAGGTCAAGTTGGCTCCATTACTGAGGCGAAGCGTTTTATCGAAACCGGCAAGGCCCATGGCTTACTGGTGATCCCCGAAGGATTTCGTCGCGACTTGCTGCTGGGCAAGGGCGTAACCTTAAGCTACGGCGGCGATGCCAGTTACTTCTTGATTTATTCGGCAGTGGCCGAGGGGCTTGTCAGCGCGGGGATGGATGCGGGCAAACAAGTGCAATTGATTGGGATGCTCGCGCAGGGGAAAAATCCTAAAGAAGCCGAGCAGAACCTGAACTCGCTGCATTTAAACAGCGTGCCCGCCTTTAACCCTAGTCTGGGTTATACCCCCTACGTGGTGCCTGGGCTCTTCTTACTTATCCTGCATCAAACCTTGTTGATTGGGACTGGGATCTTAGGCGCGGGTCAGTGGCGCAGCCGCAGCTATTGGCAACAGGTGTCGCCGTTGCAATTGGTCTGTGGTCGAATTCTTGCCTTTATGTTGATTTATATGGTGTTTACCAGCTTTTATGTGGGGTATTGCTACCACTGGTATAAGGTGAGTATTCAAGCGAGTCTTGGCCAAGTGGCGCTCTGGTTGTTGCCGTTTTTACTGGCGACGGCTGCGGCTGGGGTTGCGATGAGCACCTTGTTTACCCGCCGCGATTTACCGACCCAAGTATTGCTGCTGATTTCTATGCCGATTCTGTTCGTCTCCGGCTTTGTCTGGCCGATTGCCTTGATCCCCGAGCCTTTGGTGCTGGGCTCGCAGATTATCCCTGCGGTGCCCGCCATTATGGGGATGTTGGAGCTGAACCAAATGGGCGCCAGCTGGGCGAGTGTGCTGCCAAAGTGGTTACAGCTTTGGGGGCTGTTTGTGCTGTTTTTTGGGCTTGCGATTTTAGGGATTAAACGTCGTGCGCGGGCATTAGCTGAACTTAATGCGTCTTAGGCGACGCTGTTATTCGTACCGACAAAACACTGATTTTTGCGTTTGTATTAAATTTGTTATTGGATATTAGGCAGATATAGATATAATCGTCCGGCAAAAAATTAAACAGGGGCCGTTTAATTTCGAAGCAGTTGCTTCATTTTTTTATCGCATCAAAAGGAAGATGAAATGCGTAAAATTACTTTACTCTCTTTGGCCATGGGTACTTGTCTGTTGGCCGCCTGCGCCGCTAAACCTCCCATCGTTGCACAAGAAAAAACCGTTGAAATCGATGGTATCAACCTCGTTTTTGGCGGTAGCTACGATACTGAACGCAAAAATATTTCACTGTCTGTGAATGGCGATTCAGTGATGAAAGGGACTTTCCCTCCTTACACGCCAACCCAAAACCTTAGCGGTAAATACAAGGGTTACACCATCTCTAGCCAATGCTATTTCGGTTCAGTGTTAGGTAGCCAAGGTGGCGCATTTGGTGCGATTGCTGGCGTGATCCAAGCGACGAAATCCAGCTCGGGCGATAAATGCGACATGCTGGTTAACGGTAAAATCGTCGAAAGCCTTTACTTCTAAGCATACCTCACATCGCTATCTGGCCCCTGTATCTTGTATGTGTTCCCTTGTGGATAGTTGTATCGAACTCGGTAGGCTGTTTAAAAAAAGGGAGTACCCAAATAAGCGAGGTACTCCAAGAAAATAATGAGGGAGAAAATACTGTTAGAACTTGTAGTCTAAGGTGAGGTAAACCTGCTGACTGTTGTTAATTTCATTGCCGTTTTCTTCATAGTCTTGGGCTAAATAACGATAGCCAAGATCCGATGAGAAATGCTCGCTCCATTTGTATTGCACGCCAACTTGACCACCATACACAAAATCGGTTGCCGATTTGCCTGAGACCTTGTTGTCGTTGGCGCCAATGCTGACACCGGCGAACAGGTTAACGTCTTTATGCACGGGTAACAGGTAGTCATAGGACACTAACCAGCTGTACTGTTCCTGTTTGAACTTATCGTTGGCAAAGTTGAACTTGTCTTCCATATAGCCAAACGTACCGGTAATGCGGTGGTTTTGCTCAATCAGCATACCAACGCGGGCTTGGTAGCTTAGATCTTCAGTATCTTTATTGATCACACCTTCAATTTCATCGGCTTGATAACCTAAACCCATACCCGCGAAGTAATCGATTTCGACGGCTTGAACGCTGCTACACAGTAAGGCTGCACCAGTTGCCATCATCATGGTTTTATTTAGTTTCATCATGGACTCCTAAGACTGCTAAGTCGTTTTATCAAAATAATATCGGGTTGATGGAACATACTTTACGGCAACCCCTTGGTGTGGATAAGCCCATAACAGCGTGTCTCTTTGTCTCAAAAATCGCGACAATCGGAGCTGTCTCACAGTGGTAAGTACAATATTTGCGCGCTTTATTCGGGGCAGAACCATTTCACTCCATGCCAGCCTTCATCTGCTTAGACCCGCTTTACCGTACAGAGGACACAGATAGGCAACTTAATGCCCTTATTGGGTTGTCTTCGACGCTGTTTTGGGGGAGAATGCGCGCCGCAAAAATAACCGGGGTATTCAGTATCCCGGTTATTTTCTTTTTGAGCGTATGGGTTTTAAACCAATTGAGGCCGGTAAACATCCGGAAATGATATGAGGTTCGTTTGAACCTACTTTACTGAGGACAATTCAATGGGGCTGTTGTTTACCGGATGTTCGGTAGTTGCCGTAAATCAAGCTGTTACGTTTGCAATTCCACCTGCTGCAAAAGGAGGTTGGATATGAGCCAACAAAATCCAGGCTTAAAGCAAAGCCTTAGTCTGTGGCAAGTGGTGGTGATGGGATTAGCCTATCTCACGCCTATGGCCGTGTTTGACACCTTTGGCATTGTCTCCGAGATCACCTCAGGCCATGTGGCCACCTCTTACCTGCTCGCGTTAGCGGGGATCCTGTTTACCGCCTTTAGCTATGGTCACTTAGTGCGTAAATATCCCTATGCGGGCTCGGCTTATACCTATGCGCAAAAAACCTTTAGCCCGAATGTGGGCTTTATGGTGGGCTGGTCATCGCTGCTCGATTATATGTTTATGCCGATGATCAATATGCTGCTGGCAAAGATTTACCTGACGGCCATGTTCCCTAACGTCGAGCCGTGGATTTTTATCTTTGGTTTAGTCGCTGTGATGACGGTATTAAACCTCAGGGGCATAGATTTAGTGGCGAATTTTAATGGCGTTATCGTATTCGCTCAGATAGCCATTATCTTAGTTTTCATTGGCTTAATGGCCCACAGTCTGTCCCTTGGCGAAGGTGAAGGTGTGATTGCCAGTGTGCGTCCATTCTATTCCGAAGAGATAACCCTTGCGCCGCTGTTTACTGGCGCGACCATTCTGTGTTTCTCCTTCTTGGGCTTCGATGGCTTAAGTTCCTTGAGTGAAGAAACCAAGGACGCTAAGCGGGTGATCCCCCGCGCTATCGTGCTAACTGCTTTGATTGGCGGCGTGATTTTTGTCAGCGTGTCCTATTTCTTACAGCTGTTTTTCCCAGATATTTCTCGTTTCCAACAGTTAGATGCTGTGCTGCCGGAGATTGCCCTGTATGTGGGCGGCAATTTATTCCAGTCAGTGGTACTGGTGGCAACCACCATTGCGGTTTTAGCCTCGGGCATGGCCGCCCATGCGGGCGTGGCACGTATTCTCTACGTGATGGGTCGCGACAATATGCTGCCCAATAAAGGCTTTGGCTATATTCACCCCAAATGGCGCACGCCGGCATTTAACGTGAT
This sequence comes from Shewanella sp. Shew256, assembly GCF_002196695.1. Classification (NCBI taxonomy): domain Bacteria; kingdom Pseudomonadati; phylum Pseudomonadota; class Gammaproteobacteria; order Alteromonadales; family Shewanellaceae; genus Shewanella; species Shewanella sp. Shew256. The sequence continues at coordinate 114,400 of NZ_NAJR01000001.1, forward strand.
TCTGGTGGGATTACTGGCGCTTTCGGCTGTGTCCTTCGACCTCGAAATGGCACTGGCGCTCGTCAACTTCGGCGCGTTGGTTGCCTTTACCTTTGTGAACCTGTCGGTGATAGTGCAGTTTTATATCAAAGAGAAACGTAACCAATCCTTGAAAGACCACTTTCAGTACTTCGTCTTACCCTTGTGCGGCGCGGCGACTATTGGCGTGCTGTGGATTAACCTTGAGCCTCAGTCCCTAGAGCTTGGTTTGATTTGGGCGGCTGTCGGGGTCTTGTACTTGGCGCTGCGAAGCCTGCGTTTACGCAAGGCGGTAGAGTTACAGAATTAACCAATAGATTGAGCTAGAAAGTAAAAGACCCGCTTTGGCGGGTCTTTTGGTTTTTACAGTGTCGGCACGGTAAAGCTGAGGGTGGTCTTAACTTGCTTGGGCGTAGTGGTCACGACGCTGATCTGACTCCCCGCAGAGGCGGTGAAACTGAGCGGTGTGCCTAAGCCATTCTTCGCGGTGAGAGTATTGGCTACCTCAATGATATCTGGCGTACCGTTACAATCGACGCAGAGCTCGATTTGAGTCTTAGCAGGCATAATTTGTTTGGCACTGTCATGTACAAACACCACAAACTTAGACTCGCTACCTGCTGCAACGGGTTTAATATCATTGACGCTTGCGAGTAACACACCGTCTTGCTGCACACTGATATAAGCTTGCGAACCCGACATGCTTAACACCAAAGCCTTACGCACATAGGTTTTGTTGGCTTGACCAGTGCCACAGAGGCTGCCTTCACATTGAGGGCCGTTAAACTTGCCATCGGCGACGGGATAGGTCTCTCGGGCGAGGTTATCGAAATAAGGTTCACCACTGTCGCGGCTAAAGTTTTCATTATCATCACGAAACGCCGTTGGTAAGTCGCTAAAACCGCTACTGTGGAAGGTTTCCACATCCATACCATTACCGCTGCAGTGAGTTGCTACACCATTAAATAAACAAGCGTTTGCGATAGCGCCACCATCGGCACTATCAAACTGATTGTTGCCGTTAGTGTCGAAGAAGGTTTCGTGACCCAAGGCATAGGCCAAGATGGTAATACGGTGATCTTGAGGGCGATAAGCGCTTGAAGTCCAAGTCACGCTACAGGCACCATTTTGCGTCAGGCAGCTTGGGGCGATTTGGCCACCTTCGGTGGTGAAGTTCACCGTAGTATCATCGGGCGCAGGGTTACCAAAACTGTCCGACAGTCTGGCGGTAATAGTCGCGGTTTCACCGTTATAATCGCCCGCTTCGGGATTAAATATTGTCGTCGAAAGACCAAAGCCAAGCTGCTGCGGCAGGCCAGTATTAACCGTTAATTGCTCAGATTGGCTAGTGATCACTTCCTTGGTATCGGCATCCACTGCGCTGGCGACCACACGAACTGGGGTCGGCACAGTACCCGAAAGCACACGCACACTGGCGATACCTTGGGCGTTTGTTTGCCCCTCGGCATTGGCGCTGCCATTGGCAAAACTTAAACCGCCGACCACAGTATCTAAGCTAAAACTAACCTTTTGCTGCGCTGCGGGCTGGCCATTGGCGCTGGTGACTTTAAAGCTCACCAGTGATGATTCGCTCGACCCAGTCCCACCTGCGCCTTTAATGCGAATTTGGTTGGGTTCGGCCGCTTCAAAGCTCAGACTGGCTAAGGTTTGACGTTGAAGCGTAAAGGGGAAGTTCGCCGTCAGCGTTTGATTACCCACGACTGTGGTTGCGACGATTTGATCGTTACGCTCGCTATTCCCGCTGCAGCTGGTGTCTTGGAAGGTCGAGCTGGCATTACCCGATAGGGTCGTGACAGGCGAGTCTAAGCTCGCATTATTGCTGGCGGTACAGTCAGAGCTGAAACTGATGGATGACGGCGCCTGTACGCGAGTGATAGTGCCATCGCTGGCCTCTAACACTAAGCTTGCGGTCACACCAAAGCTGCCGCCCGCACTGATTTTATAACTGCCATCGGCCTGCGCCGTTAACGTACTCGCCAGTTTACCTTCGGTAAAACTGCTGCCAGTAAAGGAGCCTAATTTTAGGGTGCCGGCTTCGTTAACGGCATCTTTGCTGAGCACTTCATATAAGCTGCTGCTTTGTAGCGATTGCCCTTGATAATCCACTGTTACCGTTAAGGCATTGGCGCCTAACTCGGTGGCGCTCGGGGTATAACTGACTTGGGCAATACCTTTATCATCTGTTAGCGCGCTGGCAGGGGTTAAGGTGGCCGAACCCGCGCTAAAGGTGACCTTAGCATCGGCAATACCGTTACTCTCGGCATCGAGGAAAATGGCTTGCAGTTGTACGGCTTCATCCACTTTAAAGCGAGTCACTACATTCGCGCCGCTTTGAATACTGGCACTCAGTTTTGGGGCGATGGATGCACCAGTGCCGTCGATAATCCCTGTAAATTCAAAGTTGCGAGTCGCCGATAGCGCCGTGCTGGAGTCATTTGGGGTAGTGGTCGCTGTAATAGTGCCAGCATTGATAAGCAAATCTGGATTACTCACAATCACAACGGCTTCACCGTTGCTATCTGTGAGTTTGCTTTCCGGTGTTAACGCCCCAAGGTCGTTCGTAAAGTTAACTCTCTGATTGCTAACCTTAGCCGAACCTTTGTTTAACTTGGCGACAGCACAAAAACCTGCGTCTTTAGGGAAACTTTGAAGTGAGGTAAAACTGCCACATTGACTACCCGATAGAGTTTTAAAGTCGATAGACAGTTTGTAAATACCGTCGCTGGCATCTGTGCCACCGTTATCTTCGTCAGAAGGGCCGTTACAGCCCCAAAGTCCAAATAAGCCAATAGAAAGCAAAGTAAGATTGCAAAACGTGTTGCTAAATCGCATAAGCAAACATCCTTGTTGGGCTGAATGGTTAGTCTTGGATTTCGCTGCGTAGGTATTTAAACAGCTCTTTTGATGATTTGGACTCAGGGCCTTTTGCCAACTCTTTTGTGGCTTGGCGCACTAAGGTACGCAGCTTCTGTCTGTCCAACTGTGGATAATGTTCCACTAAGGTTTGAATTTCGCTGTCGCCTTGGCTCAGTAAACGCTCACGCATTTTCTCGAACATTTGCAGCTTAGCGGTTTCGTTGTTGTTTTTGTTCAGTACGATAGCGAGCGCGGCTTTAATCGGCTCCACATCGACGTTACGCATCAACTTACCGATATATTGCATATGGCGGCGATAGGCTTCGGTCTTCGGCTTAATCTTATGAGCTTGCTGGATGCTGTCGTATAAGTGCTCGTCCAGCTCGATTTTATCTAGCTGGGTCTTACTGAGCGACACCAATTCCATACCGACTTTTTGAGCAGCTTCGCAGTCACGCTTGTCCTCGGTTTTGCTGACATACTCTTCGTCACTGTCATAGGGTTGTTTAAAATGCTCTGAATCACCAACAATCTTCATATAGATAAAACCTCAGTTAAATAACGGCCTAATAATAACATCTCCCGCCAAAAATCGCCTAACGAAAGCGCGTGCGCCATGGCTGAGAATGACGAAATAAGCGCGCAATAAATAATGAGAATGGCATGGGTGTTTGTTATGCTAACGCCATTGCCGACAACGAAAGAGTAGCTTTGTGTCTTTGAACAGAATCGATAGTGAATTGGCCGCGCTGAAAGATGCGGTTGCCGTGGCCCTCGAATATGCCAATAAATTAGGGACAAATGCCGCCGAAGTGGCGATCAGCAAACAACAGGGATTATCGGTTTCAACCCGCTTAAAAGAAGTGGAAACGGTTGAATTTAATAAAGATGGCGCCCTAGGGATTACGGTTTATCGCGATGGTTGCAAGGGCAGTTCATCGACTTCAGATCTCAGCCCAGAAGCCATTGCCTTGGCAGTGAAAGCGGCGGACGATATCGCCCGTTACACCTCGGCCGACCCCTTTAGCGGTTTAGCCGAGAAAGCTTTAATGGCGACCGAGATCCGCGATCTTAAGCTCTATTATCCTGAAGATATTTCCCCCGACGAATTAGCCCAATTGGCGATTCGCGCAGAAACCGCGGCGCTCGATGCCGACTCGCGCATCAATAACTCCGATGGTGCCAGCGCAAACGCCCACACTTCGGTCAAGGTGTACGGCAATAGCCACGGCTTCTTAAATGGTTATTGCAGCTCGCGCTACAGCTTAAGTTGCAGCGTGATCGGCGAAGACAGTGATGGCAGCATGCAGCGGGATTATGACTACACTATCGCACGTAAATTCAGTGAGATGCTATCTCCAGAGTCCGTGGGCTTGAAAACCGCACAAAAGACAGTGAGCCGTTTAGGCGCGCGCAAAATTGCGACTTCGCGTTTACCTATTCTGCTTTCGCCTGAAATCGCCACAGGGCTTATCGGCCATTTAGTCGGCGCGATCAGCGGTGGCAGCCTGTACCGTAAATCCAGCTTCCTGTTGGATGCGATTCACACCCAAATCTTCCCCGATTGGTTCAATATTGAAGAACAGCCGCATCTGCTGGGCGCACTTGCCAGTGCCAACTACGATAGCGAAGGTGTGGCGACGCAAGATAGACGCATCATCGACCGTGGTATGTTAGAAAGCTATCTGCTGACCAGTTATTCGGCGCGCAAATTAGGCTTAACCAACACAGGCCATGCGGGCGGCATCTACAACTGGACGCTGGCGCACACGGGGCAAAGCTTCGATGAGCTAGTCAAAGGCATGGGCACTGGCTTAATTGTCACAGAAGTGATGGGCCAAGGCGTGAATATGGTGACGGGGGATTATTCCCGCGGCGCCGCCGGTTTTTACGTGGAAAATGGCGAAGTGCAGTTCCCCGTCGAAGAGATCACTATCGCCGGCAACTTGAAGGATATGTTCCGTGGGATTCAGGCGGTCAGTAAAGACTTCGATTTACGTTCGTCTATCCGCACCGGTGGGATCTTATTATCCGAGATGAAAGTCGCGGGTAACTGAATGAGCTTTAAACTAAAGGGCAAATGCTAATGCATTTGCCCTTTTTGATTTAATTGCACCGTGCTAAATAGCGCTGCCACATTTTAGCGGCGGTGCTCATTAGAATTTGTAGCTAGCGCCTAATTCAAATGAGCGACCCGAACCTGCGACTTGGCTAAAGCCACCCGTGCTATCGGCCTTAAATTCGGCAAGGTTGACGCCACCTAGTGGCAGTTCGTAGTAAGTATCAAACAGGTTGTTGATCGCAAAGGTTAAACTCAGCTCTTGCCATTTGATACTGCTGCTTAAATTTAACAGCGAATAACTGTCGGTCTCATTTTCTAAACGGCGATCATCGACCTTCTCCTTAGTCGCTACCCATTGCCATGACATGCGGTTTTCCCAATCGCCCAGTTGATGGCTAAGGGCTAACTCGGTTTGTAGCGGTTTGATTTGATAAAGCGGCTCGTTATCCTCATCGCGCTCGCCACGGGTGATATTCAGCTTACCTTGCATCTGCCATTTACCGCTGTCGGTATCGGCTAATAGGTAGTTCGCACTCAACTTAGCGCCATATAAATTGGCATCTTCGTTGGTGAATTTAAGGATATTGCGTTTACCGTTGGCAAGGCCACTACGGTTAAAGCTGCCAATCACTTCGGCATCAATATAGTCGGTCACTGCGCTATACCAAGCCGTGGTCGAGAATTGCCATTCATCGCCATTAAACTTATAGGCCGCACTCAGGGTGTGCGCCGTTTCGGGCTTTAGATCGGGATTACCCACATAACCGTTGCCGTCGCCATACCAGCCGATCATTGTGGTTGCCATCACGCCTCGGCCCCAGCTGTAACGCTCATACAGGTTTGGCGCGCGGTTTTTACGGGCTAAGCCAAATTCTAATTGTTGTTTGGCCGATAGCTGATAACGCGCTAACAGCGTAGCATCGATAAGGTTATCGTCTCGGCTTCTATCCATAGCATTAAAGGCTTTTGCTGCTTCGGCATCCACATTCGGCATGCCCATCATGGGCATATTGCTGTAAGCCTGCACTTCGCCCGTATCTGTGGTGACATATTCATAACGCACCCCGGCATACAACCACCAGAGTGGCGTGAGGTTTTGCTGCCATTCGCCATAAACTGCGGCGCGGCGGCGTTCACCGTCGTTGATATTGATATAGTCATTGGGGGCCATCATAGTGCCGGGCACCGCTGGCCAAGTATCATCGAGTTGATAGTTATAATATTCCTGACCGACGAGTAGCGTGCTGTCATCACCCATGGGTAAGCGCCAATGCAGTTGGTAGCTGTAATCGCTGCCCTCTGTGTTCATCGGCATCTTGCCGTTTTTTTCTGGGGTGAAGAAGCCCATTTCATGCTTCACACTGTGCCAGTTTAACTGGGCGCTAAATTCACCGTCGTTGTCTAAATCCCGCAGATAGCGGACTAGGGCGCCGTAACTCTTGTTATCCGTCATGTCCATGTATTGATTCGGAAAACCTTGGAACGGGATAGCTTGGTGCGTTAGCTTAAGCGCCAGTTGTTGTGTGTCATCGCGCCATGCCGCCGTTAATGCATGGTTTTGGGCGCGATAGAGGGTATCGAGCACTTTATCGCCGTGACCATCCTGGTAGCTATTGGCATCTTCATAGGCGCCTTGATAGCTGAAACTTAGGTCCTTACTGGCAATCCCAGCCTTAGCGCCGAGTAAGAAGGCATCGCTAGTGCTGCGGTATCCCGATGAAATCTCGCCGCTTTCGAAGCTGAGGTTGTCGCTGTCGATAAATTTAGGATTAAGGCTATTAACCTTAATCACCCCGGCGATATTGTCGCCGCCCGCACTGACGGGGGACACGCCCGCGACCACTTCTATCGAGCTGATTTGATTAGCGGAAACGTAGGAAAGTGGTGGGTTCATTTGGTTAGCACAGGAAGCGGTGATATCAGCGCCATCGACTAGCACTTTAATGCGATCGCCCATCATGCCATTGAGTACGGGCAAGGCGGAAACGCCGCCCGCTTCGGAGAAATCGACGCCTTGGTCTTTCAGCAAAGCATTGGCCGAGCCTAAGGTGTTACGGCCAAGACTCTGCTCGCCATGGACTTGAATACGTTCGATTTGAGTCTGATTTGTCTCGTCGGCTATGGCCTGTGAGGCAACCGAAGCGCCTAATGCTAAGGTCAGCGCGCTGGCGATTGCGGAGCATTTAAAGCCGTGGGGGATAGTTGAAGCGTTTGCAGCCATCGTTTTGTCTTCCATTCACTCGGATAAATTGCGCTGCATTATAAAGATCATCTAAGTGTGACAGGTGCGGCATATTGTCGCAGAGCTTATAAAGATAAAGCTGAAATAGCGGCCTTAAGTGCTAACTAGCGCCAATGTGAAGATAAGCTAGCGCCAAGATAAGGGTAACAAGCGGCGAGGTTTAACGCGTCTTTGGATTAACCGAAGTGATTAAAGTAGATCCGCTGGGTTTCCCCTTCGGCATCCATGGCGGCGAGGGCTTTGGCAAACTCATAGGCCTTCGAATCTTCGGCGAGCCTGTTGGGGCTGTTATCTGGGCTGACGGGTAAGTCTGCTCGGTAGTTAGGGTTATGTTGTCCGCGAAAATGGCGGCTTTTTTTCGAAAACCCCAGATACATGGCCTGAGGCTGCTGGCAGCAATTAGGGTGCAGCTTAAATTGGCTCATATCCCGCTGTTTAAGGTAGTAGCTGATGGTGGCCTGATCGTAGATAAAAAAATCCCCTTGGCTGGCAAGCAGGTAATCTAAGGCCTTAGGCACATCGAGTTCGGGCGGTTTACGTACCGACATGGTCTCGGGGAGGCCGTTAAAGTCGTAGCTGCCGGGGGCGATTAATAGTGTCATCCCACTCTGGGACAACTGCTCTAACGAACTGATATTGGCGGCTCCCGCACGGCTAATGCCGATGGCGCGCTCCGACAGGCCATTAGGGATAAAATAGGCAAATTGGGCGCGCTCTTCACTAAAACTCAGGCCTGGATAAAAGTCGATATTACCGAGTTTTAGATCCCGCAAAATCCGCATCTTAGGCGCACGCGTGATCCTGAGTTTGCAACCAATCCGTTCGGCGGCGGCTTGATAGATGTCGTGGTAAAAGCCTTGGTTATTTGGGTCGTGCTCGATAAAGGGAAGGCGCTCACTGGTGCGATACCCCATGGTAATGATGCACTCAGAGCTTGAAAAAGCCTGCGCGAGACTGGGGAAGAAGCTGAGTAACAAGAAAACGAGGCTAAGCAAAGGCCTATAAATAACTGCAAACTGCAAAATGATCTCCTTATCCCGTGATTACAAAGGGTAATCTTGCCGCCAATGGGCGAGCTAAAAGTACAACTAAGGCGAAGGCTTGTTAGCCTAATGTATTATTTTTATTGAATTAATCTATCATACTTTTTGATAATAAAAAGAGAGATTCTTTGCACTACTGCACAAACTCTGTACATCCTGTCATATTGCGCTATAGTGTCGCCGCAGGTCGGGTGAGGTGCATTTGGCCTGTAAATATTAACTGAGGAGTTCCTATGGCAAAGCTTAAAGAGACTAGTGTGCTCGAACATGAAAATGGTCGCGGCACTATTACCGACAACGCACTCAAGGCAGTGGTGACTAGCTCACTGTTTAGAATGCGAACCGAAAAGCCGAAAAAGGGCAAAGGATCTTATAACCGTAAAGCAGCAAACCGAAAGGGGTATCAGCACAGGGGCGATACCCCTTTCGACTTTATGGGGCTTGCCTCCCTGGCCCTAATGTTGAAGCTTTAACTTTGCTCGCCTTGTAACTTGTTTCTCCCTTAGCTCTGCTCGATTTCTCCTTGATTCTTATCCTGTAAACCTCTTAAAGCACCATTCCTGAGCCTATTCCTCGACTTATCCGCTCTGCCATTTACAGCCTATATCCTTCAATGCCTATCACTATGCCGGTAACGATTACCCATAAAAAAGCGAGCCCTTGACTATTAGTATTAATATCAAGGGCTCGCTATTTATGTTTTTAATCCGGCTAATTGACTGCTGAGGGCAAGCGCTTAAGTAGCACGCTTAAGTTGAGTGCTTAAGCCTCGATATCCTCTTCTGCATCGGCGTCGACTAACTCGGCCCACAGATCGTGCTCGTCCGAGTGAGTGATCACAGCGCGGACTAACATGCCGGGTTCGAGTTCGGTTTCACCGTTGATAAAGACCATGCCGTCGATTTCTGGAGCATCGGCGAAGCTGCGGCCAATCGCACCTTCTTCGTCAACGTCATCGATCAGAATATCCATAGTGCGGCCAACGAAACGAGCTAAACGCTCGGCGCTGATCTCGGCTTGGACTTCCATAAATCTGTGGTATCTGTCTTCCTTCACTTCTTCGCTGATAAGTTCAGCTATGGTGTTGGCGACTGCGCCTTCCACTTCTGAGTACTTGAAGCAGCCTACGCGGTCGAGGCGCGCTTCACGCAGGAAGTCGAGCAACATTTCGAAGTCTTCTTCGGTTTCGCCAGGGAAGCCCACGATAAAGGTTGAGCGGATCACCAAGTCTGGGCAGATTTCGCGCCAGCGTTGAATCGCTTCTAACTGACGGTCAACACGGCCTGGACGCTTCATCATCTTCAGGATGCGAGGGCTGGCGTGCTGCATTGGAATGTCTAGGTAAGGCAGGATTAAACCTTCGGCCATCAAGGGGATCAGATCGTCAACCCATGGGTATGGGTAGATGTAGTGTAAACGTACCCAAGCGCCCATCTTGCCCAATTGGCGGGCAAGGCTAGTGATGTCTTGCTTCACAGGCATACCGTTCCAGAAATCGGTGCGGCCGCCCTTGTCTTTACCGTAGGCAGAGGTGTCTTGGCTAACGACTAAAATCTCTTGTACGCCCGATTCAACTAAGCGTTTCGCTTCGTCTAATACGCTACCCGCTGGGCGGCTATCTAAATCGCCACGCAGTGCTGGGATGATGCAGAAGGTACAACGGTTATCACAACCTTCTGAAATCTTTAAATAAGCATAATGCTTAGGCGTTAACTTAACCCCAGTTTGTGGGATTAACGAGGTAAATGGGTTGTGCGCTGGTTTTGGCACGTACTTGTGTACATGCTTTAACACGGCTTCGTAGCTGTGTGGACCCGTGATTTCGAGCACGTCTGGGTGCACTTCACGGATTTGGTTTTCCTTGGCGCCTAAACAGCCAGTCACGATCACTTTGCCGTTTTCTTCTAGGGCTTCGCGCACCGCATCTAAGGATTCTTCAACCGCCGCATCGATAAAGCCACAGGTGTTGACGATAACCAGATCGGCATTGTCATAGCTGTTGGTGACTTCATAGCCGTCGATGCGTAATTGGGTCAGAATGCGCTCTGAGTCCACTAGGTTTTTTGGGCAACCCAAAGACACGAAACCGATGCGATTCCCGGTAGCACTTTCGGCATTAGCTAAGTCAGCACTCGCTGCTTCTAATGTCTTGGCTGGGGTCTCAAGCGTGGTTGTTTGCTTAGGATTAAAAGTTTCAACTGTCATGGTGTCTCGCTGATGCTGATAAAAGAGCGCCGTAAAAAGAGCGCGGATTATACCTGAAGTGATTAAAAGGTACAGTGTCTTTGGGTGAAAAGTGTACAGCCAAGAGGGCGTTTCTACCAGTTGTGGCGCGGTTGAGTCCGCTGCTCTGTTATCCCGCCGCATTTCATCTTGGGTGAATGGCTTTAAGGATTGAATGACGCAGTGCACTGCCGCTCGCCGCTGATTTAAAAAATTTTCAAAAAAATTAACCCTTTTTATTTTTGCCCGCGTTTATAGGGGTAGTTTGCATGATGCGTGGCTATCGTAACGGACGACAAATCGGGCTGTTACATATTGGTACAGTGAGTCGTACTTTTAGCCGATAGCCGCCGCGTCAGAACCACGGCAGTCTCGCCTTAAATGATTTAGTTGGAGTTAACAATGAAGCATTCTCTTTTAGCTGTATTAGTGGCTGGTGGTCTTTTTTCAGGTGTATTTACTGCGAAGGCAATGGCCGCCGACGTGGATTTTCCCCATATCGAAACCATGGGGGTGAGCCAAATTCAGGTGGAGCCGGATATGGCTGAGCTTAATGTCGAAGTGGCCGTTACCGAGAAAGAGGCTAAGGCTGCCAAGGATAATTCGGATGCCGCAGTGGCGAAGTTTATCGCCCGTTTAACCGCCGCGGGCATTACCAAGGAGCAAATCCAAAGCGCTAACTTAAATCTGCAACCGCAATATGTGTATGCCCAGGATAAGGCGCCCGAGCTGAGTGGTTATACCGCGAGTCGCCAAATCACAGTCACTATTCGCGATTTAGCCCGCTTAAATACCATTTTGGACTCCGCCTTAGAGGAGGGGATTAACAGGGTCAACAATATCGCCCTTAAGTCGAGCAAAGAGGCCGAGTATGTGGCCAAGGCGCGCCAAGCGGCCATTGTCGATGCTAAACAAAAAGCCGAAAGCTTAGCCAAGGGATTTGGGGAGAACCTAGGTAAGGTGTGGCAAATTCGTTATTACGATCAACGCCCAGTGCAACCCGTGATGTTACGTATGAATGCCAAGGCCGATGCCATGGGCGCCGCCGAAAGTTATCAATATGGCCAAGTCACTATCGAAGATAGAGTCGAAGTGGTTTATAAACTCAAATAAAACCGCGATATGGGTATGACTCTCTATCGCAATGGGCTGCTCAACTGGGCAGCCCATTTTTATATGCTTGGCCGTAAAGGCATATTCCACTTAGCGAACCGAATTGAAGAAAACACCTGTCCCATCTTTTATCCTAGTTTGCTGTTTTATTAAATAAAATGGATTCTCGCGTTTTGTACTCGACTCTAGGGCGGAATTGCGTGTATCGGTTCTTAGCCAACTGATATATCATGCGCCACCCTTAATTGCCTATGGCTCCTGTTTGCCGCTATGTCTTCTAACGCGCTTTATACCGATCTCTCCGGTTATTACGATCTCATGTGCTCCGATATCAACTATCAACAACAGAGTGCGAGTATCCATCGATTGCATCAGTTCTTAGGGAATAATGGCAAGCAACACCTCGATCTAGCCTGTGGCACTGGCCCGCATGTGCGGCATTTTATCGATCTAGGCTATCAGTGTCGTGGTCTGGATATTAATCAACCCATGCTCGATATGGCCATGCACCGGTGCCCTGAGGCGCAGTTTAATCTACAGGATATGACCGCCTTTTATCTCGAGCAGCCAGTCGATTTAATTACCTGTTTTTTATATTCCATTCATTACAGTGCGGGCATCGAGCGGCTAAAGAGTTGTATTGCCAGCGTGCACCGCGCCCTGAATGACGGGGGGATATTTTGTTTTAACTCGGTTGATAAGCACCGCATCGATAACCGCTTATCGATTAAGCATTTTGCCGAGTTTGAGGGGCACCATTTTGCCTTTGAATCTGGCTGGCATTACAGTGGTCAAGGCGAAAATCAGTCATTAAATCTGAGTATTGCAAAGAGTCAGCAGCCTTTTACTCAACAGGTTGATTTCGAAGCAGATGCCGATACATCTGCGCATCAGACTGAGTTATGGCAAGACCAACATACTATGGTCGCGACCAGTTTTGCGGAGCTGCAAGCGTTACTCGCACCATATTTTGAAGTGCATATCTTTGAACACGATTATGAAAAAATCGTCCCATGGGATTTAAGCTCGGGTAATGCGCTGTTTGTCTGTGTGAAGATTTAACCTTAGGTTGAAGGTAGCAACTGGGCGGTTAGCTTTGGCGGCTCTGATTTACACCCATATCCATCTTTGCCTTTCACAATTTTCCTGTGAATAACTGTAGTCATTGCGGCCTAACGGCCGAGGTGAATCAAAGTCGTGGGGCTTCACCCCCTAATTTTTAATCAAGAGTCGACCAAGGAGGACTGCTCGTCCTATCCTCCTTGTCTATTGTTTTCACATCAGCCAAGACGCCCCTAGCGAAGTTACATGCATTGATTAGTGGCTTCGTGCTTATTCGAAAATCGCTAACGCTTCCGATGGTACATCCTGTACCCCGAAAGCTACGCAGACGTCCTGTCTGCGTCACGCGCTATCCTTTTAATAAAGAGTCTTCAACGCCTTTCAGCAACTTCGCAGGGGAGGTGAACTTCTGTTACTTCTGTGTTGGTTGTTAATCCCAAAAGAGTTATGCCTGTCCCATCTTGTTCCTTTCGCATCTTTTCCAAAGTGACATTATGACTGTAAGCAAATACACTAATGCAGTAATTAAACGTAATCTAATAAGTTTTTATAGACTATAAAATTTATGACATCAATTAAAAAAAGGAATGCTAATGGGTGGTAATAATAAAATTGCAGGAGATTGGCTTTTTATTTTTCCAGTCAACAACCTAGACTTAACAGATTCAATAGGACATGAATTTAAAATTGGAAACGTCACTTTTATAACCGCTGAGAAATTTTATAGAGCAAAAACAAAATTTGGTGTTAAGTTAAAGAAAGAAAATTTAACATCAAATTATTTAACCAAGGAAATTGTTGAAAAAGAAAAGTGTATTTTGGCTGTAATAAGGCAAAACGGTTTTTTAGATGAGGCTAGATCGCTTGCAGAAAAAGAAGTTAAGGATAAACTTTTTATTTTAATAGCGTCTCAGCTTTCATACGTAAGCAAATCATCACAATCGAGACCTGATTTATCACACAATCACTTTTATTCAACACAACACGTAACCATAAAGCTCAATGGAGAAAACAGTTTTGGCGGCGGTTTCAAGTCTGAAGGCACCTTGTTTCCATTAAGACTTGATTCAGACTGGGTAAGGTACCATCGTTCCTTTTACTTTTTTAAAGCTATAAAGCTTTTCGGAAAATGCAGTAAAGATATGAATGATTGGGAAAAAACATTATACCGCTCATTTATTTTCGCAGGAAAAAGCATAGCCGAAAATGATATTAGGCAAGCATTCATATATAGAATGACTGCACTAGAGTGTATTTTAACATCAGGTGGTAAGAATCATAAAGAGTCTTTGATTGACACGTTTAGAGCTCTAATAGGGTGGCATGAATACTGGGAAGATTCTAAGTTAAGTTCAAAAATAGAAAGTTTATACCGTGATAGAAACCAATATATTCATGATGGAAATAGTGAAAGCATAACTTTAGAACACCTTAAAATAACAGAAATGTTACTTCACAATCTATATAATAATATATTTAGTAATTTAAAATATTTTAATTCGAAGGCCAGTCTTAAAGAACTGATAGAAATTCAAAATGCTCTCGAAAGGCTAAATCTTCACTCAGATAAGTTTAAATATTTGCCTAAAGGTCTTAAATTCACTAGAAAAATTTAAATATCTATCTCTACAAATGGCAACAAGTTAATCAGGCCACCCAAGATAAAACAAGAACATAATGCACTTTCTTTTAGCATTCAAGTGACGAAATGGTAAAGATGGGACATGCATATTATTTTCAGTAAACCGCAGACAACACCAAAGCCTCAGAAGTACACCTTCCCCTGCGAAGTTGCCGCGGGGCGTTGGAATAAATTGCGTGAGTCCGGTCATGGATGACCGGCTAGCTTTCGCAGGTGCAGGGACGCATCCTTCGGAAGCGATAGCAATTTATCCATAAGACCAAGGCTAGTAACCAATGCATGTAACTTCGCTAGGGGCGGCAAGGGAGATCCAAGAGGGAATTGCTGTTGATCCCCTCTTGGTCGGGTGTGGGTTGAAGACCCACGACTTTGATTTTGATTTTAAAAACAGCAAACGAAGTTTGGATTATCTATTGCTTTGCTTGCTCAGCTCTAATGCGAAGTATTCTTATATGACCAATATGAATACAATTTTGTGCAAACAAAAAAGGCGCCTAAGCGCCTTTTCTACAGTTTAGTGATGGGCAAACCACCAAAAACCTATGATTTGATTAAACAATCAGATCATACTCTTCACGTAGGATCTTGATGATATCTGCCTTAGGATTCGCTGGCAGCGGGATTGCCGCGCCAGTCACCTTCTCGGCGATGCCGGTGTAAGTGCGTGACACATTCATCATGGCCTCTAATGGCAGGGCATTATCGCGGGCGAGGGCTTCGCGCTCTGGCATTCTATCTTTGTTGAGCAGAATATCCGGATCGGGGAAGTGGTTCAGTAGGAACTGACGGAAGCCTTCCTTAGAGTTTTCAAGGATTTTACCATCGCGGTAAGCGGCGCCGTCCCAAATGCGGGATGAGTCTGGGGTGCCCACTTCATCCATATAGATCAGTTTTGAGTTGCCGTTTTTATCGGTCACATAACCAAACTCGAACTTGGTATCCACAAACACTTGGTCAAGGTCGGCTAGCGCCTTTGAGATCACCTTAAAGCCATCTTTTAACAGCTTCTCGTACAGGTCGATATCTTCTACCTTTTCAAAACCAAAGGCTTGGTAGTTGGCTTCGATATCACTGCGGCTGATGTTCACATCGTCCTGCGCGGGTACACCGGGAATTCCGGTTAAGATACCTTTGGTCGAAGGGGTGATCAGCAAATCTGGCAGCTTTTGATCTTTTTCTAAGCCTTCTGGCAGTGTGATACCGCAGAATACGCGCTCGCCCTTAGAGTAGGCGCGCCACATTGAGCCAGTAATGTATTGGCGGCAAATGGCTTCGACTTTAATCGGACGGGCTTTTTGGACTATCCAAACGAAGGGATGCGGAATATCTAAAATGTGGCTGTCGGCTAAACCGTTTTCGGCAAATAACTTAAACCAATGATTAGAAATGGCATTTAATGCCGCGCCTTTACCTGGAATGCCTTTTAATCCGCCTTCACCGTGGAAGATGCAGTCGAAGGCTGAGATACGGTCGCTAATCACCATAATGGCAAGCGGCGTATCTTCGGGCACATTGTAGCCCTTGGTTTGAATTAAACGGCGGCTGTCGGCGTCGGTTAGCCAGTAAACGCTACGTACCTTGCCGCTATGGACTGGGCTGTCGGTGCGGATGGGTAAATCGTTGTTTACGGCTAATACGGAATCAGCAAGACTCATGACGAGTATTCCTTTGGATAGAGAGTGTAGGGACGAGTTTTTTATTCGTTGCGGTGTGCATAAGCCGTAATTGCTTTGCCACCTTTTTATTATTGACCAATAGCTTATCGCTCAGTGCGCACAAGAGATTGGTGAGGTTAAAACGTAAAGCGAATAGGATATTTTCGGGCGATAGGCAGGAGAGAGAAGGTCGGGATAAGGGGTAAAAATAGCACGCAGAGCAAGGTTGGCGCCAGAAGGAATCTGGTCTGTTCAAGCGGGGGAACCCCGTGCCATTTTGCTCGAAAAGGCTAACCATTAATCCGAGAGAACCTTGTTAGACAGCCGCGAAAAGTGGCGCCATTTTACCTTTATTCGCAAAATTTTCCACGGCTATTTATGCACATCTGTGCGGCGTGTCGGTGTAAATTTGGGCTGGGATCAATGTGGCAGCAGAAAATACTTCCCATAAAACCCGAGCCGAGGAATCGCGAAGCTTGAGTTTAAAGTGTGACTCGCTAAGCCTCAGAATGGTATTAATCCCAATATAGGCATGCAGTTAGCTCTGTAAATCGGGGTAATATAGGTGGTCTGAATAAAGCGAGTGGCTAAGCACCTATACCGCGTGGCCTTTTGCGTTAACGCCCATTTTTTGTGAATTGAAAAACACAGTTTGCCCATCAGCCCTTAGCCTAGGTAGAGATGACACAGATAGAGGTAGTCAATGACAGATGTAAAAACGCCGATGATGGCGCGCGCCGCCTCCGAGGGGCGATATTTTTTCTCAAAGCAATTTATCGCCTTAGCCGAGAGCCAAACCCTGTGGCAGGATCTGGAGTTTGAAGAGTGTGAATTCCACGATTGCCAATTTAGCGACAGCACATTCCGTAACTGCAAGTTTATCGATTGCCGTTTTGTGGGCTGTAATTTAAGCCTGCTCAAGGTGCCCTTAAGCCAATTTAACGGCGTGAGTTTTGAAGAATGTAAGTTGGTGGGCATAGATTGGACTCGCGCCGCTTGGCCGAGATTATCCTTTGCGGCGCCTTTTAGTTTTATAACCTGCATCTTAAACGATTGCTCTTTTATGGGGCTTAAGCTCGATGAAATGGTGCTCGAGGGCTGTAAGGCGCAGGATGTGGATTTCCGTGAGGGCAAGTTTAATCGCGCCAACTTTAGTTACAGCGATTTTCGCCACAGCTTATTCGGCCGCACCGAGTTGATGGAGGCGGATTTCTCCGAGGCGACCGATTACGATATCGATATTTTTAACAATAAAATTAAAGGCGCTAAGTTTAGCCGTGACGAAGCGATTCGTTTACTCAATGGCTTAGAGATCACTTTGGTCGATTAAGCCGCCATTTTACCGAGCTTGTTTTGGTCAGTTTTTAGATTTTTTTAGCCTGTTTTTTATCTCAAAATGTTGGCGAGTGGTTCCTCAAAGGGCTCGCCAATTCTATTGATCCTATTCACGAATTTTTAGATCATTTTTAACTTTTAGTTGCCGCAGATCACACTCAACTTGCCTATGTGGTTTACCACAATATCCGCTTACCCCTTTAGGGATAACAATCACTCTGGAACAGCAAAATGCCGGCGTGCCCAAGGGTATTGGTGCAAGTGCATTGGCGTAAATAACTAAAAACCTGTGAGCGAATTTAGCCTTTAACCGCAGCGGTGACAAAAGCCTAAGTTTGCGTGTGCCAAGCGGCACATTAGGGTGGATGAGTGTGATGGAGGTAACCATGATTGAGCTTAATAGGCGAACCTTTTTAAAGGGCGCAGGGGCCAGCGGTGCAACGTGCGCCTTGGCTAGCTTGTTGCCAGGCAGCTTAGCGGCGTTAGAGAGCAAGCAGCTAAAAGGAATGGGCAAAGACATTGCCAGTATCTGTGAGATGTGTTCGACCCGTTGCCCGATTTCGGCGCGGGTGATTGAAGGCAAAAACGTCTTTATCAGCGGTAATAAGGCGGCTAAATCCTTTGGCGGTAAAGTCTGTGCCCGGGGGGGCGCTGGCCATAGTTTACTTTACGATCCGCAGCGGATTGTGAAGCCACTCAAACGGGTGGGTGAGCGTGGCGAGGGCAAGTGGGCCGAGATCTCTTGGGATGAAGCCTATCAACTGATTGCCGATAATCTCAATAAAATCAAGAAAGCTCATGGCCCTGAAGCCGTGGCGTTTTCCTCTAAATCCGGTTCGCAAGAAAAACACCTATTCCATCTCGCCACCGCCTTTGGCAGCCCGAATACCTTTACCCATGCATCTACTTGCCCCGGTGGTTATGAGATTGCCGCTAAGGCCATGTTTGGCACTAAGGTGAAGCGCGATTTAAGCAACTCCAAATACATCATTAACTTCGGCCATAACCTGTACGAAGGCATCAACATGTCCGAAACCCGCGGCATGATGGCGGCGCAAATGGATAAAGGCGCCAAGCTGGTGGTGTTCGAGCCAAGATTCTCCATCGTCGCCGATAAGGCCGATGAATGGTATGCGATCCGCCCCGGCACCGATGTGGCTGTGGCTTTAGCGCTTTGCCATGTATTGATTGAAGATAATCTCTACGACAAGGCCTTTATCGAGCGTTATGTGGAAGGGTTTGATGCCTTCGCCGCCGAAGTGAAAGCCTACACCCCTGAGTGGGCCGAAACCGTTTCCGATGTGCCCGCCAAAGATATTCGCCGTATCGCCCACGAATATGCGGCCAAGGCGCCCCATGCTGTGGTGGATTTTGGTCACAGAGCCACCTTTACCACCGAAGAGTTTGAAATGCGCCGCGCCTTGTACGCTGCCAATATCTTGATTGGCAATATCGAGCGTAAGGGCGGTATCTACCTAGGTCAAAAGCCTGGCGATTATAACAAGCTCGCGGGTGAAGATGTGTCACCTGTGCTGGGTAAACCCGGCGTGAAAGATATGCCAAAACCAGCGGCAAAACGTATCGACCAAGTGGAAGAGCAGTACGCCATGATGTGGTCATCGGGCGGGGTCTACCAAACCATCCTCGATGCGACCTTAAGTGCCGTACCCTATCAATTACATGGCTGGGTGATGTCCCGCACCAACCCCATGCAAACCATGACCGACAGGGCGCGTGTGGTTGAGGCCTTGAAAAAGCTCGACTTTGTTGCCGTGTGCGATGTCTATATCAGCGAAACCGCCGCCTATGCCGACGTGATTTTACCTGAATCGACTTACCTTGAGCGCGATGAGGAAATCGCCGATAAGTCGGGTAAAAATCCAGCCTACTATGTGCGCCAACGCGTGGTGGAAACCCTAGGCGACACTAAGCCCTCATGGCAAATCTTTAAGGATATTGGCCATAAGCTAGGGCTAAGTGAATTCTACCCTTGGGACAATATGGAAACCCTGCAACTGCTGCAGGTAAACCGTGACACAGACCTGCTGCGCCGCATTAAGGACGAAGGTTTTGTTAGCTTCGGTAAGCCCATTATGCTGCGCGAGCCTAAAATGGTGGCCGAATTTACTAAGGCCTACGCCAATGCCAAACCCGTGGATGAAGACGGCACCTACGGCAGTTTACTCAGCTTTAAAACCCCAAGCGGCAAGATTGAATTGACCTCAGCCAAGGTCGAAGCCATGGCGCCAGGACGCGGGGTGATTAAGTTCCGTGAAGTGCATTTGAAGAAAGCCGACGAGCTGTACTTTATCCAAGGCAAGGTCGCCGTGCATACCAATGGCGCGACTCACAATATCCCCATGCTGGCTAACCTGATGTCGGATAACGCCATTTGGGTGCATCCCGTTACGGCGGGCAAGTTAGGGATCAGCAATGGTGACCCGATTCGGTTAACCAGCAGTGTGGGCAGCGAAGAAGGCCATGCCTTAGTCACCCCGGGCATTCGTCCCGATACCGTGTTTGCCTATATGGGCTTTGGCTCTAAAAACAAAGAGTTGGTTAGAGCGACTGGTAAAGGTATCCACTGCGGAAACTTACTGCCCCATCAAACAGCCCCTGTGTGTGGCATGAATATTCATACGACAGGCGTCACGCTGGCAAAACGCTAATTGGAGGCTCAAATGACGAAAAGATATGTGATGGTGCACGATGAGAACAAGTGCATCGGCTGCCAAGCCTGTAACGTGGCCTGTCGCAGTGAAAACGGCGTCCCCGAGGGCGTGACTCGCTTGCAAGTGCGCGTAGAGGGGCCTTTCGGTGAGATGCCACACCTGCACTTTAAGTATCACAGGGTGTCGTGTCAGCAATGTGAAGATGCGCCCTGTGTGAAGGTGTGTCCAACGGGCGCTGCCTACGTGGGCGAGGACGGCATTGTCTCTATCCATGGCGATAAGTGTGTGGGTTGTATGTACTGCGTGGCGGCGTGTCCCTACAAGGTACGTTTTATGAACCCAGAAACCAAAGTGGCAGACAAGTGTAACTTCTGTAAGGACACGCGTTTGGCCCGGGGTGAAGAGCCCGCCTGTGTGACTGTGTGTCCGACCGATGCCTTAGTCTTTGGCGATGCCAACGATCCACAGAGTGAGGTCGCGATGCTACTCAACACTAAGATCACTTACCAAGATAAGACCCATTTAGGCACCAAGCCTAGGGTATATCGCGTTCCTACCAAAAGAGGGGGGATTTGATTATGAACAATACTTGGGGCGATATGGCGCAATATGATCCCGTCACTTGGCATTGGATCATCGCCGTGTATCTGTTTATGGCGGGTTTATCCGCCGGAAGTTTGCTGATTGGCATTGGTTTGCGTTGGTTTAATAAGGAACAAGCGCAGGGGGAGACGAGTATTCTCAAGGCCGCCGCCATTATTGGCCCAGTGGCCATTTGCCTAGGCTTGGCCTGTTTAGTGTTTGATTTAACTAAGCCTTTCCACTTCTGGCTGATTTTAATCAACTATAACTTCCAGTCCGTTATGGCGATTGGGGTATTAGCGCTACTGGCTTACTCACCCTTGGCATTTGCCTACGCAATTCTTGTGCTGCGTGACGAACTGCCAAAGTGGGGCTTAGGTTTTTTAGTGCCTATCGCTAAGCTGCTGATGCCCTTTAGAAAGCTGATTGAAGTGCTGCTGTTTATCCTCGCGATTGGTGTAGGCGCTTACACAGGCTTCTTAATTTCGGCCATGAATGCCTATCCGATGCTGAACACTGCGGTATTGCCGGCGCTGTTCTTAGTCTCTGGTTTATCGGCGGGCGCTGCTGCCAATGCGGTGCTGGCGCTGGTGATGTTCAAGACCGATAGCCACGACAAGACCTTAGCCAAAATGCATGGCTTAGAGCTGCCAGTGATGGCCATCGAAATCATGTTCCTGTTTATGCTGTTCTGCGCCTTGTACTTTAAGGGCGGTGCGGCTGCTGCGGCGCTGGCATCACTCACCTCTGGCGTGTGGGCGAGCGTATTCTGGATTGGCGTGGTTGGGGTTGGTTTTGGTATTCCATTGCTGTTTATGCTGTTGCCTGCCGCGACTCGCCACAGCAAGGGGGCGATGATCATGGTGGCCTGCGCCAGCTTAACCGGCGTGCTCGCGCTGAGACACTTTATTGTGTATGCGGGACAAAGCTATCTAAGTTAGTGCTCTGGTGAACTGCAATCTCGATGGGATAAGTCACACATCCCCTGCAAGCAAAAAGCACCGATTATCGGTGCTTTTTTATGGCGGCAATTGGCAGCGATTGGAAGGGGATTATTGCGGTAATTATTGCGGCAATAGCTCAATCACTGATTTCACGGTGAGCACTAAGGCGCTGATAGCGCAGAGGGCTAAGGTTGCCATCTTGGTCTTATGCTTATCCACATTCCCCACCAGTTTACCCGCCACTAAATAGCCTAAAAAGACCGAGGGCAGCAGCATCAGGGATAACCATAAATGCTTGATTTCGAGCAGGCCCGTCACCCCAAGGATGACCAGCGCTATGGTTGAGCTGAAGATAAAGAAGGCTGAGAGTGCGGCGCGAAATTTTGAGGCATCCTTACCCGCTAACAAAATCGCCATCGGTGGGCCACCAATGGCGGCAATATTACCAAAGATCCCCGATACCACGCCCGCGCCAAACAGAGTCGCTTTATTCACTGGCAGGCTGAATTTATACAGGCTCAGTACCACGGCGACCGCCACAATGCCAGCAATCGCCAGACCAAGAATCGGCTGTGGCGCAAACAGCAACAGGCTGGCACCGATAAAACCTCCGGGCACACGACCAATCAGTGCATATTGCAACCCGTTGAATTCTAAATGGCCGCGCTCTCGCAACAGAGTGAGAAGGGCGATAGAAAAGCCCATCACAATCACGGGGGCGGGCACTAATTCGGGGTCGACAATATACAGCAGCGGACTCGCCACCACGGCAAGACCAAAGCCAATCAGACTCTGGGTGAGGGCACCTAAAAACACAATCACAGACGCAATGGCGAGCGTTTGTGGATCTATCAAGGAGAACATAGGATTCCATCAAAAACAAAATAGGGATCGTTACTCTAACCCATCAGGCAAGATGAGTATTAACGATCCCTAATAATTAGTTACGGCAGGATTATGGACGCCTGAGCGTTATTCCATATCTTCCCACTCGATCCCCATTTCGTCCATCAACCGTTTCGCTTCGGCGGGAATGCTGTCTGGGCTATCTTTCGACAGATCGGCATCATCAGGCAGAGGCTGGCCGGTGTAGGCATGCAAAAATGCTTCACACAAGAGTTCGCTATTGGTGGCGTGGCGCAGGTTGTTCACCTGACGACGGGTACGTTCATCCGTGAGGACTTTTAGCACTTTGAGCGGAATAGACACAGTAATTTTCTTTACTTGTTCATTCTTCTTGCCATGTTCAGCATAGGGGCTGATGTATTCCCCATTCCATTCAGTCATTGACTCACCTGTTATAACGCTAAATTCGGGGCAGATTTTAAACCCTTACAGATAACAGTCAAATTATTGCTACTATTTCTTAGTGATTGCAAACAGATTTCTTTATGTTTAGACGTCTAAACGTCTTAACGCCTATTGACGATGCCACTGGGCTTAGGTACATTTAGACGTCCAGACATCTCTTTGCGAACTTAGGAGTTCCCGATGACCGCAGGCAAATTAGTGACCGAACGTCAATTAGCCACATTAGCAGTGCGTCAGGGTATCGAAAGCGATACTCAGTATGGCGCTGTGGTGCCGCCAATTTACCTGTCGACGAATTACGCCTTCGATGGTCATAAAAATCCTCGCGAATTTGATTACAGCCGTTCCGGCAATCCTACCCGCAGCATCTTAGGTGATGCCCTAGCTAAGCTGGAAAAGGGCGCAACTGGTGTGGTGACTTGCACTGGCATGGCAGCC
The DNA here is from genome assembly GCF_002196695.1 of Shewanella sp. Shew256. NCBI lineage: Bacteria > Pseudomonadati > Pseudomonadota > Gammaproteobacteria > Alteromonadales > Shewanellaceae > Shewanella > Shewanella sp. Shew256. The sequence goes on from NZ_NAJR01000001.1 coordinate 137,619, forward strand.
ATTACTTTAGTGACTACGTTGCTCGGCCCCGATGATTTATTGGTGGTGCCCCACGATTGCTACGGCGGTTCGTACCGTTTATTCACTAACTTGGCTAAAAAGGGCCAATTTAAACTGCTGGTGGTCGATCAAACCGACGGCCAAGCGCTTGAGCAAGCGATTAGCCAGCAACCTAAGATGGTGTGGATTGAAACCCCCTCTAATCCTCTGCTGCGAGTCGTCGATATCGAAGCTATCGCCAAGGCGAGCCACGCCGTAGGTGCTTTAGTGGTGGTTGACAACACTTTCCTTTCGCCAATTTTGCAGCAACCGCTGTTACTCGGTGCCGATATCGTTATCCACTCCACCACTAAGTACATCAATGGTCACAGCGATGTGGTGGGCGGCGCGGTGATCGCCAAAGATCCTCAACTCGGTGAGACCTTACATTGGTGGTCGAACACCTTGGGCTTAACGGGTTCAGCTTTTGATAGTTATCAAACCCTGCGTGGTCTGCGTACCTTAGTCGTGCGTATTCGTGAGCACCAAAGCAATGCCCAGCGTATTGTGGATGTGCTGACAAGTAGCCCAGTGGTGAGCAAAGTGTATTACCCTGGCCTTGCGGAACACCCCGGCCATGCCATTGCCGCCAAGCAGCAAAAAGGCTTTGGCGCTATGCTGAGTTTTGAGCTTAAGGGCGGCGAGGCTGAAGTGGTCGCCTTTTTAGATGCCTTAAGTTTATTCAGCGTGGCCGAGAGCTTAGGTGGCGTTGAGAGTCTCGTGGCCGTGCCCGCGACTATGACACACAGGGCGATGGAGCCCCAAGCGCGTTATGAAGCTGGCATTAAAGACACCCTATTACGTTTGTCGGTTGGTATTGAAGATGCCGACGACTTAGTTGCAGATATTCAAGCAGGATTGGCCGCCGTCGCGGCTTGTCAGTAGAGGAATTCGAGATGGCACGTTGTCACTTACATAAATTTGGTGGTTCCAGCTTAGCCGATGCCGATTGTTATCGCCGAGTCGCCCATATTCTGTTAACCCATGGTCATAGTGATGATCTGGTGGTGGTGTCTGCCGCAGGTAAAACCACTAACTTTTTATATAAATTATTGTCCCTGCGCGATAGCAATCAATTATGGCAAGAAGAGTTACAAGTCCTTATCAGCTATCAGCAAGGTTTGATTGAGCAGCTGTTATCCAATGAGCAAGCGCGGGATCTGCGTGAGCGTTTAACCACGGATAAAGCCCAGTTAATCAGTCTGTTATCTTTAGATTCCCGTAACGATTACCAAATTAGCCATGTGGTGAGCTTTGGTGAACGTTGGTCGGCGCGTTTAATGGCGGCACTGCTGCGTGAATCGGGTGTGGCCGCAAGCCATGTGGATGCCTGCTCGATTCTTGTGGCCGACGAGGCCGCCGTACCGCAAATTCGTGTGCAAGAATCCCGCGCCAAAGTGCAAGCTTTACTGGCGGCGCATCCTAACGAGCGTTTAGTGATCACAGGTTTTATCTGTGCCAACGAGCGTGGCGATACCTTGCTATTGGGTCGCAATGGCTCTGACTTTAGCGCCAGCTTAATTGCTAGCCTTGCCGACATTGAGCGCGTAACCATTTGGACCGACGTTGAAGGGGTATTTAACGCCGATCCGAATAAGATCAACGATGCGAAATTACTCAAGAGCATGTCCCTCGCCGAAGCTGACCGCTTGGCACGTTTAGGTTCGCCTGTTTTACATTCACGCACTTTGCAGCCGCTGTTTAACACTGAGGTGAGCCTAGCCGTACGTTCAAGCTACGCCTCCCATACCGACTTTACCCTGATTGCTCCCCACAGCTCCTCGGCGAGTGCGCCTGTGGTGACTAACCTCAATGCCGTGGTGTTATTTGGCTTTAAGATCGCGGGCGATGTGGCTAGTCTGCTCGAGCAATTAGTCGAGGCAGGGCTAACGCCACTGGCCCATTGGGTATCGGCGCATCAACGACTCGAGCTTGCTTATACCGCTGAAAACCAAAAACAAGTACAAAAGTTATTGGATGCACAGGCCGAAGCCCTCGGCATTAAAGATCTGCAAATTAATACCGAACTCGGTTTAGTGGCGCTTGTGAGTGCCGATGCTGAGCATTATCGCCGCAGCTTTGCCCGTTTACTGAGCCGCGACGCTAAGCCCTTGTTCAGTGGTGACTTAAGTCTGGTGACCTTAGTGCCACAGTCGCAAGTTAATCTGCTGACGCAAAAAGTGCATCGCCGCTGCGCCGGTCCGCGTAAACGTATTGGCGTATTGCTGCTGGGTGTGGGCAATATTGGTGAGGCGTGGGTGAAGCTGTTTAAGTCAGTTTCTCCCTCGTTAAATCAAGAGCTTGAAGCGCGTGTCGAACTTGTCGGTTTGGTGAGTTCCAGCAAAGCCCTGATCAAGTCTACGGCTGTGGATTTGGAAAACTGGCAGCAGGAATTCGATGCCGAGGCAACACCTTGGCAATATGAGCACTTATTCGAACAATTAGAACAACTTAACTGCGACGAACTGATTGCATTAGACATCAGCGCCAGCGCCAGTTTGACCCTACAATACCCAGAGTTTTTCGAGCGTGGCATCCATATGGTCAGCGCGAACAAACTGGCGGGTTCTGGCCCGCTGCCGTTTTACCGCGAGCTGAAGGAACAACTTGGTTATCGCCGTCTATTCTGGCGTTATAACGCCAGCTGCGGCGCGGGTTTACCTATCCAGCATGCCTTAAACGATCTGCGTAACAGCGGCGATACGGTTGAGGCTGTCGGCGGGATTTTCTCTGGCACTCTTTGCTGGTTGTTTGAGAAATACGATACCAGTAAACCCTTCTCGGAATTAGTGGTTGAAGCGCGTGGTTTAGGCATTACCGAACCCGATCCCCGCGACGATCTTTCTGGCCGCGATATGCAGCGCAAGCTGCTGATTTTAGCCCGTGAAATCGGTCTTGAAATCGAGCTTGAGGATATTGAGCTGCGCTCCTTAGTGCCAGCCCATTTAGCGGATATTCCGCTGGAACAATTCCTCGCCCGTATCGGTGAGTTGGATGATGAATTGCAGCAACAATACGGCGCGGCGGCGGAGCAAAACAAGGTACTGAGATATGTCGCCTCCTTGGACAATAGCGGTGCGACCCTGAAAGCCGAGGTGGGATTACAGTGGATTGATGCGAATCATCCCTACGCTAACCTTACGCCTGGGGACAATGTGTTTGTGATCCGCTCTGCTTTCTACCAAGGTAATCCTCTGATTATCCGTGGACCGGGTGCGGGTCGTGAGGTAACTGCCGCGGCGGTGCAATCGGATCTGACGCAGATCTGTCGTGATCTACTGCAAGAATAGGAATAAACCCAGAGGGACTTAAATCTCGTATCTTCAGGTTGATTCGGCCCATATTCATAGATTTAAAGGACTCATTCGAGTCCTTTTTTGTTGGCTAAAATTAGGTCAAGGATCTAAGTGGCAAACAAGGGATAAGAAAATGCCAAAAAGGGGATTTTTTGGCTTGACTTAACCGCCAGTTTCTCTAGTATATGGACATATAGACGTCCAAACGTCCATATGGGTTAAACTACTGCATTTATAAGTCGTACCAGCGCGATGGAGCGTCGCACTCGGGCGGTTGAGGAAATACACATGGCTTTTCATCACGCACAACATTCACATTCGCTAAACCAAAGTTTGTCTGAACTTAATGGCGATATTAATGTTTCTTTTGAGTTTTTCCCGCCATCAACCCCCGAAATGGAACAGATCCTGTGGAACTCTATCCGCCGTTTAGAGCCGCTGAATCCTAAGTTTGTTTCAGTGACCTATGGTGCAAACTCGGGCGTGCGTGACCGCACCCACGGCGTGATTGAACGTATTCAAAAAGAAACCAATCTGGTTGCCGCGCCGCACTTAACCTTAGTGGATGCCAGCGACGAGGAATTGTTAGAGCTGGCGAAGCATTACTGGAAATCGGGGATCCGCGACATAGTGGCGCTGCGTGGCGATTTGCCTGCGGGCAGCCCAAAACCGACTCGCTTTGCGGCGGATTTAGTGCGCTTACTGCGCTCAGTGGCTGACTTTGATATTTCGGTCGCCGCTTACCCAGAAGTGCACCCAGATGCGGCTAACGCTCAGGCCGATTTGATTAACCTTAAGCGTAAAATCGATGCCGGTGCGAGCCGTGCTATTACCCAGTTTTTCTTCGATGTTGAGTCTTACCTGCGTTTTCGCGACCGCTGTGTTGCGGCAGGGATTGATGTCGAAATCGTCCCCGGCATTTTACCCGTGACTAACTTCACTCAGTTAAAACGCTTCGCGGGTATGACCAATGTGAGCCTGCCGAGCTGGCTGCATAAGCAATTTGATGGCCTAGAGAATGATGCGGGAACCCGTCAGCTGGTGGGGGCTAACGTGGCGATCGATATGGTCAAAGTGTTATCACGTGAAGGTGTTAAAGATTTCCACTTCTACACCCTCAACCGCGCAGAGCTGACCTATGCGATTTGCCATACCTTAGGGGTTCGCCCAAAGGCGGTATAACGCAGTCAACATCCATAAAAAACGCCGCTACTGAGCGGCGTTTTGTTTTTGGCTAATTACTAAATCCTAAATTGGGAGAGCAGAGTCGTTAAGCGCATTGAAAGCTGCGCCAGTTTATCCCCCGCCCGCGCGGTTTGCACTGAAGTTAAATTCGGAAAAATTGTTTTAATCTCATAGGTTAATGAGATTAATGTCACCATCCTCTGCGTTTCCCCCCATACAAAGCGATATAACTATTGCCGTTTCATACCGTTTTGCGGATTTCGTGGCAGCGTGCACAGATCTTTTTTTCGTGGCGAATATTTACTTAGCCTGCTAACTAAGTATAATGCTTAGCAGGCTAAGTAAATGGGTAAGCATGATGCAGAAAGAATTAGAGCGATTGAAGGAGTTATCCCTAGCAGAACATTTGGGCCGTTTGCACCGACTATGGCGCACCGTGGCGGATGTGGAATTAGCGCCACTCGGGTTAACTCATCCTCGCTGGACAGCATTGTGGAAGTTATTGCGTCTGGGCGACAACGTGAGCCAGAAGGTGTTGGCGGATGCACTAGAAATTGAATTGGCTTCTTTGATGCGCACCTTAGGGCAGCTTGAGGAGCAAGGTTTAGTAGAGCGTCACTGCTGCACTAAAGATAAGCGCGCCCGAATCGTATCGCTAACGCCCGCGGGAAAGGATGTATTAAAGCAGGTCGAAGCGCGGATTATTCAAGTGCGCGCTGAGTTGTTGGCAGGGATCAGCGCCAGCGAGCTTGGTGAGTTTGAACGCATCATTAGCCTAATCAGTGATAACGCCTTAGCCAAGTTGGCTAAGAGCACAGAAATTCTTGAGTGAGAAATAAGATGACACCGGATCAACAATTTGCCCGCCTCGTAAAAATCGCCATGCTCGGTTTTGTGGCTGTGTTTGGCTATTTTATGTTTGCCGACGCTATGATGCCCTTGACCCCACAGGCCATGGCAACCCGTGTGGTGACTAAGGTGACTCCGCAGATCAGCGGTAAGATTCAAACCATTAATGTGAAGAATAACCAAGTGGTCGCCAAGGGCGATTTACTGTTTCAAGTCGACCCCGCTCCCTTTGAGTTAGCCGTGTCTCAGGCCAAGTTGGCCCTAGAGCAAGTGCGTCAGGACAATGCCGAGTTAGATGCTTCGTTGCTAGCCGCCAAGGCGGAAGTGAATGCCAGTACCACTACGGCTCAACTTAAGCGCCGTGAAGCTAAACGTTTAGATGCGCTGTATGCCACCCATGGTGTGTCGCAGCAGCAACGGGATCAGGCCGATAGCGATGCGGATGCTGCCGAGGCGAATCTGTTAGCCGCTAATGCTCGCCTCGATAAACTCAAAGTGAGCCGTGGCCTCTATGGCGAAGAAAACCTCAGAGTGCGCCAAGCGAAAAATGCCTTAGAGCAAGCCGAGCTGAATCTGTCTTACACCCAAATCCGTGCCGACCAAGATGGGGTGGTGACTAACCTGCAACTCGAAGTGGGTAGTTTTGCCGCTGTGGGCCAGCCGCTACTCGCCTTAGTCTCTGATAAATTAGATATTATTGCCGACTTTCGTGAAAAGACCTTACGTGGCGTTAACGCATCTTATCCAGCATTAATCGCCTTCGATGGTGAGCCTGGCCGTTTATATCGCGCCCAAGTGAGCAGTGTCGACGCCGGTGTGAGTGCTGGGCAGTTTGATGCCAATGGCCGCTTAGCTGCGCCGCAGGAGTCGGACCGTTGGGTGCGTGATGCGCAGCGCTTAAGACTGCATTTAGTATTAGACGACAATGCGATGAACAACCTGCCAGCAGGTGCGCGTGCGACTGTGCAATTGCTGCCTGACAATACGCTGTTTAGCCTGCTAGCCAAGGTGCAGATTAAGGTCATTAGCCTGCTCCATTACATCTATTAATCTCAAGGCCATTCGCATGTTGTTACGCCACAACCCTTTAACTACCAATGATTTACGTCAGTGTTTGCGCATTGCCACTGGTGGCACCATTGGCTTTACCCTGTGTAAGCTCTTTGGGTGGAGTAATGGGGTGTTTTTTACGGTAACCCCAATGTTATTGCTGGGACTCGTCCCTGTGATGAGTGGCCATGCGATGCGGCAGTTACTGGCCTCATCGGCCATGGCGGGGCTTGAAGTCGGTCTGCTCGGAGGTTTCTTCGGTAGCCACCCCGGATTGATGACGCCGATTGTCTTTCTACTGTTTTTATATCGTTTTGCGGCTATGTCCCGCGGTAGCCTATTTCTGTTTGGCGCCAATGGCGTGCTGAGTTTAAGCATTATGCTGCACTTTGCCAGCTATCCGGGCACAGATCTCAATGACTTAATCTTCAGTAATTTCTGGGCGACGGGATTGTCTGTGGTTATCGCCTATCTGATGACGGCACTCTGGCCGGATGTCGAGCCTCGTCCAGCCTACAAACCCGGCCCTAAGGCGCCGCACCGTATGCGCCACGAGGCTTTACTCGGTGCCAGCATTGCCACGCTCTCTTTCTTAGTGTTTCAGATTTTCGATTTGCGTGATTCTATGTCGGCGCAGGCGACCACCTTGTTACTCCTGTTCCCTATGCATTGGAACGGGGCGCTAGATTATGCCCGCAAACGCGCGTTGGGCACTCTACTTGGGGTGTCGTTTGGGGTAATGGTGCAACTCTTCCTCTACGACTGGTCAGGATTGCTGATCCTGATTGTGCCGCTGCTGTGGATTGGGCTTATGTTGTTTGCCCAGGCCCATGTGAAAGAGGCGAGTGGTTCTGGTGTGGGGTTTGGTGCCATGACCACCCTAGGGATTTTGTTTGGCCAATACTTAACCCCTGGCAACGACCTGATTTTTAGTGCGCTGTACCGGGTGAGCAGTATTTTTGTGGCGATTGTTGCGACGTTATTCCTCTGTTATCTGCTTCATAAGTTATTGAATAGCTTTGAAGCGACTCGATTTGGTTATTAATAACTTAATATTAGATTTTTTTAATACTTGTTCAGTGGAGATTCGAGGAGTAAGGTACAAACTCGTTTAGTGTGGGCTAAACGTGTGAACGCAAAACTCAAATTATCTCTTTTTAACGACCTAGGTTTAGGACTTGGCTATGTACTTGAGCCGTTTAAGTTCTACTCAAGGTATGTTCAAGGATAGAAAATGAATATTAAAATTAGAACATTAGCTAAAGGCATCGCGCTGATTTACGGCTGTGCCTTGACCTCTGTAGCCATAGCCAATCCAACCGCAGTCCCGCCAGCGGGACAAATCTGCGTGACCTGTCACGGCGCCGAAGGCGAGGGCATTGAACCCCTCGGCCCCCGTCTAGCTGGACTCTCGAAAGAATATATCACCACCCAATTACAACATTTTCAGGCTGGTGTGCGCCAAAACGCGACCATGATGCCGATGGCGATGACATTGCAAGGTGACGGTATCGACCAAGTGGCGAGTTACTTCTCCGCCAAATCACCTAAGACTGAGGTCAAGCTGGTGATCCGTGGTGAGCAGGTGACCTTTAGCGACGATACCGCGCGCTTAGCCTATCAAGGCGATTGGTCTCGCGGCTTACCGGCCTGCGTGACTTGCCATGGCCCCTCGGGTTTAGGCGGAGGCTTGTTCCCTCGTTTAGCGGGTCAACAGGCCAGTTATATCAAGACGCAACTCTTGGCGTGGCAAGCTGGCACTCGCAAGGGAGATGTGGACGGCATGATGGCCAATGTGGCTAACAAGCTGACCGCCGCCGAGGTGGATGCCTTAGCGAACTACTTTGCGAATTTGAAATAAGGAGCCGGCCATGAAATCTTCTGCCATCTTACTATTGGCCGCAATGGGCGTGCTAACAACGCAAGTGCAGGCTGCGAATGAGTTACCCGATAAACAAGCGCCATTGCCTTCAGTCCCTAAAAACCCTGATCAAACCTATCTTACGCCTAGACCCTTAAGTGCGATTCCCGAAGGGGCCTTCGGCGATAAAGTACGCTTGGGTTATCAGTTATTTGTGAATACCCAGCAGCTGAGAGATAAGTATGTGGGTAACGAGCTAAACTGTGCCAACTGCCATATGGATGCGGGCCGTAAGGCGAATGCGTCACCGCTTTGGGGCGCCTATTTTGCGTATCCCGCGTATCGTAAAAAAGACGATAAAGTAAATACCTTTCAAGAAAGGGTACAAGGCTGTTTTAACTATTCCATGAATGGTAAAGCCCCCGCGGCGGGCAGCCCCGAGTTGGTCGCGCTATCGGCCTATGCCTACTGGTTAGGGATGAGTGGCTTGATGGATGCGGCTAACCTTGATGGCCCAGTACCAGAACTTAGCGATGCCGAATTGGTAAAAGGCGCCAAACGTGAGGATTTCCCGCTGCCAGACACGCTAGCCAAAGCCATGACTGTGGAGCAACGCGCAAATCTGCCTGGCCGTGGTTATCCTGAGATCCCCAAACCTGAACTTGCGTTCTCACCCGAGCGCGGCAAGGCCGTGTATACCGCCCACTGCCAAGCGTGCCATGGCGCCGATGGTCAAGGCCAAGCGATTGCGGGTGTTTACTCTCTGCCACCATTATGGGGTCCTAAGAGTTACAACTGGGGCGCAGGTATGCACAGGGTCAATACGGCCGCATTCTTTATTTATGAAAACATGCCCTTCGCTAAGAGTATTCAGCTGACTCACCAACAGGCTTGGGATGTTGCGGCTTACATTAACTCCCATGAACGGCCACAGGACCCCCGCAATAAGGGCGATGTGAAACAAGCGCAGGAGAAATACCATAACGACAACGATTACTACGGTGTCGAAGTCGATGGCAAAGTGCTTGGCACCGCCTCTTATCCGGTGTTTCCGAAAAAGTCTTAGTTGAGTCGCTTTGATTCACTGTTTGCGTGGTGAAATAAAGCGAGTGAATTAGTTACGCAGAAAGCCAGCAAGCATTTAGCTTTGCTGGCTTTTTTATTGGGTAAAATATGTTGGGGGATTTTACTTAAAGCTATTTAATATCAGAGTATTAGCCCCTATTGATTTAGCTTGTGAGCATCGGGTTAGTGTCAGCAGGCATGTCTCAGCATATAGGCTTGTCATGGCATTCGCTCACCGACTCGCAGCGAGTCCATCCGTGGATGCTCGACCGCCCCGTCCTTGGGGCGGACGGTCGTCTCGCTAATCACCATAACTCGCCTTTCGGGCATAAGTGTGGTCTGTTGGTTTCAAAACAGAGCTTGAATACATGAAACGTATCGAGGGAGTCGAACCCTCTCTACATTTTCTAAGAAGCTGATTTACGCTGGTTTTTAGTCAAAGGAAACAAACTCTTGTTACACCTTACTGTATTTTTCTATTGGAATGAAATATCAAGTTACTCATGCATGAAAGTTGTTCGTGTTCAAACAGCTTTCATGCACTAAGGCACTAAGCAGAAACAGGATGTATTTTTCTTAAATTCATTTAACATATTGAAAAATGAATTAATTTTCATTTACCTACAAGTAACTCAATTTCGGTAGATTTGAACGTCAAGTTCAGGTTGTAAAGAAGTTGGAACCCAGAGAAAAATGAAAAGAGAATGGTAGTAACGTATCCTATTCGAAAATGCTTAAAATTCAGAAAATGCTAAATCACAAACTATGGACTGGTAAGTCCTTACCTAGGGAGGGTATTGATACATATGTCTAAATTGCTCAATGATCATAAACTAACGGGGTTGTCCTCACTAAAACGACCGCACTGCATAAGGTTCCTGTCGAAACGTCATTATTTACCGAAGATGAGTATTTTTTCTCTTACGTTTTTATTGTTCTTTACTTTCGAAGCCTTAGCTAATGATACGCATATGCAGCTTGCATTGAAATTTGAAGATATGAGTAGTTCTTCAGATAAAGCGGCCTTAGTGGATAGCATGATGCCCTATATTCAGATGCAAACAGATGGCGATGAAGCAGAAGTGAAAAAAATTCGTAGCTATCTTATCCAATCCCTTCAATCTGAAGATTACAGAAAAATGAAGGCAAACATATATAAAAGGCAGTTTACAAAAGAAGAGCTTGAATTACTTATTGAATTGGTAACTAGCCCTGCTTATAAACTCTTAAATGCTAAGCGTAACGATATAGCTATTGATACCCAACAATCGCTGCTAATTTTTATACAAAATTCAATGCAACAATATGAAAAAGATAATTAACTCAAAACTGCTTAGTATTCTAGTAATGCTGTCCTTGCAACTATATTGACTAATAGTGTTATTGTCCGAGCTATCAGCATTTTCTTGTTCAATATGACAAGCTTTAGGTCAGTGAAAATCTGACCTAATCGAATTCACCATGTATGAATCTGTGAATACACTTGCCACAGCTTAGGAATGCGGCTTACTGAGCTAAATGAATACACCAAATATGGTTTCAGTTAGATACCACTTGATGAATACAGCTAATTAAGGCCAATAAAGACCTAGGTGTTTATTGGCACGCTGAATCGATATTAGTGCCTTGATGATGGAATGATTATTCCAACGTTAATGAAAAAACAATTATTATCTCTGCGTTATAACTCCGATGCCATAAGGATTACCGTGCCTCAGCCATTACCCGAACCTCAGCTCGATGCCGAGCAGTTGTGCCCTTTATGCCAAGGGGCGAATCAGTGTGCTATGACTCTTGGTGCAGATATCAGTGACTGTTGGTGCACTAAGCAGGCGTTTCCAAAGTTGACTCAATTACTATCTGGCGATTTGGCGGTAGGTTTATCGACAGGCGATGCAGCGGGGCTGAGTGCCGATAAGTTAGCACAACTATTATCGCAGCCAGCGATGGCTTGTATTTGTGAGACTTGTTTAAGCCGGATAAAGCTAGTGCTAACTGCTTCAGTTACTTCAGAAGATAAAAACAGCCCATCGGGATTAGGCGATGGGCTGGGATATGAGGTGAAATAGCGATTAAGACTTATCGGTGAAATAGTCTATACGCACAGTCGTTTGTGCTGGTACGGGCTTGCCATGTTCAAACTTAGGGGCATAGCGCCATTCTTCGATCATTTTCAGTGTGGATTTCTCAAATAGCACACCGCCTTTGGATTCGAGCACTTCAGGTTTTTTCACAAATCCCATCTCATCAACAGTGAAGTTAAGGGTCACGTAGCCGCTTTTACCTTGTATGAGGTAGGACTTGGGGTATTTGGGTGTCGTACGAAACAGCGGTTGTTGTTCCTGAGTGTCGGCCCATGGGCGCATCTTGCCGATGGCGATACAGTGGGCGGTGGACTCTTCGCGTTTTCCTTGGCGTTCATAAAGTTCGACTAAATAAGCGTGGGCACTTAAGGCGTAGGGATGGCTAAACTTAAGGGCTTCAAACTGCTTAACCACTTCTAACAGTAATGGAATCGCCTTGTCATCATGCTTTTCAGCATATTCAACTGCACCCACTATATAGGTAGCTTTGACTCTGTCTAGGGCATTTTCGGGCAGGATCTCTTTGTAAGTTTCATAGGCCTCGAAGGCATAGTCCCTTACCTGAGCCGTGTACAATCCTGTATTGGTGAGGCGATCAAAGGTTGCTATCTTTACATCGGCCAACAGCTTTTTATTTGCTGTTTTTTCAGCAATTTCAATAGCATTTTCAAAAAGCTCTTTCGCCACGGTCAGTTTAGGTGAGGTTTCCGCTGCGCCGAGTAGCGGGTCGATAAGCTCAGCTGCATGCTCGCCGTAATGCTTTTTATAATTGCTTAATGCGAGTTGATATAACTCATAGGCCTTGGCCGTTTTCGCCGCATTATCTCCCTCAAAGAGATTCGGCATAGCCACCTTTTTTAGCGCGCCAGCCCAGTTCATGGCGAGGTTCGCTAAATCGACACTGTCCTTGGCATATTGAGCTTCGCCCAATTCAAAGGCCCTTTTGGCACTGGCTTCTATTTGGGTGTCATCACCCTGTTTGAGTGCAGCTTGGTAGTCACTGTAGGCTTGGGAAAAAGTGTTTTCCGAGGCATTTAAGGGTAACGAAGTACTTAAGGCTAAGGCAAATAGACTTGCTAAAGGCAACATTTTTCCGTCTAACATCTTGTATATCCTTATATTTAGTTCTATCGGATAGTACAAATGTTTCACTCTTGATACAAGCTTGTTTTCGCTCTGTTGGTCTGCAGGGGATTGTAGAAGGTAAGCATTTGCCTACCTTCTTACTTTGCTTGCTAGCTTGGCACTCTTTAGGCTGTACTTATTTAGCCACAAACTGCAAGCCAAACTGGCCTAAGTCGCCGTAGTGGAATTGGCAGTGCTGATTGAGTGGCAAATCTAATACCCCCGCATAGGAGCCTGTGATCACATATTGCCCTCGGGTTAAGCCAATTCCTTGGGCAGATAAGAAGTTGACCAACCAATAAAGCCCAGCTTTAGGGAAACCATTTGGATGAACCGCGGCTTTTTGTAGCGTCTCACTTGCTTGCTGTCCGCTTGCGGCGATTTCAACATTTAGGTCGAAATGGCTTGTTTCTATCTCGGCTGGTGTAAGCAGCTCAGGCCCTAACCATAAACCTTGATTGACTAAGCCATCGGCGAGGGCGTCGAAGTGATTGGCTTCGCTTGGGTTTTGATAACGACTTTTGATAAGTTCTAAGGCTAGGCGCGTTTTACCGAGGGCTGCGTCGATTTCGGCTTCCGAATAAGGCGTGGCTCGTGGTGATAAATCGCTGCCAATTTCAAAAGCGAGCTCGGGCTCGACACGGGCAAGCCCTTTGCTCGAAGGATAAAGCGGACACTCGGCGGTTTCGACGTACACATCTTGTTGATAGATAGGCGCTACCACGGTTTTTTCTGCGGTTGGGAGTAGGCACTTCCACCCCGCAATCGGGTTGCCTTGGGCGCTAAACTGCTGCGCAATGGTTTGCTGGATGGCAAAGGCCTGAGGGAAATCTTTTGGTCTTAGCGCTTCTTCCAACAGCGCACCCGCTTCACCCTTGGCGCGTCGCTGGACGAGTTCTTGTGCCGCTGCGTTAATCGACTCAAGCTGTGTTTTAGCGTCGGTCTGTGACATGTGTAATCCTAACTAACTTATTTAAAAGGCTTATACAGAGTGGTTTATGCCGCAATAACTGAGCGCATAAGGCATAAATCGACTCTGTAAATCCAATTTGAGCTAAAAGAGAAATAGCGCTCAATATACCTTTTTGTGCTGCTAAAGGCTTGATAAAACTTAGCTTGAAGTGCTCTGCATTTATCGTTGGGCAAGATTGATTTAGTGTCAGCTTAACTATCCAATCCGGCGGATAAGTTAATCGCTTTTTAGGCTAGATCTTAGCGCGCCTCAGTGCCAGAATGGCGTTCCTTTCTGCGGTACTACTGGGACTTTTCCGTGAATCAAAGCCACTCTGGATCCTTGGCAACTAACCATGCTCAATTAGGATTATTGTTTATTTCTGTCGCCGTGCTGTTTTGGGGCATGTTACCCATAGCGCTTAAGCTGTCGGGGAGTTTTATCGATCCTGTGACTTTGACTTGGTTCCGTTTTTTAGTGGCGCTCTTGGTTAGTATTTTGGTGCAGTGGAGTGCGGGGAGTTTGAAACAGTTTGCGGCGCTCGATGCCAAGGTTTGGCTCAGGCTTATCCTCGCCGGACTGTTTTTAATGCTTAACTATGTGTCATTCGTGTATTCCCTCGACTATCTGGCACCGGGGGCCGCGCAGCTTAATTTTCAAACCTCGCCATTTTTCCTCGCTTTTGGTGGCGTATTGTTTTTTAAAGAACGCTTGAATGCGGTGCAGCTCAGTTGTTTTGCCAGCTTAGCTTTAGGGATGTTGATGTTTTTCCATCCCTATTTAGATTTTTCCGCCACCGATAACCATGAGATCTGGCTTGGGGTGATGATAGTGCAGTTTTCGGCATTATCATGGACTACCTATGCGCTGCTACAAAAGTCACTGTTGAACCGTTTATCCCCCGCGAACGTACTCTTAGTCATCTATGCCCTAGGGATCTTTGCGATGGCGCCCTTTAGCGACTTTAGCCAGTTTACACAAATGGATAGCTTTGACTGGCAAGTGGCGCTATTTTGCGCCGCCAATACCTTGATTGCCTACGGTTGTTTTGGACAATCGATGAAGTACTGGCCGACGGCGCAGGTGAGCGCCATGCTGGCGTTAACGCCGGTATTTAGCTTTAGCGCCACAGCATTAGTGGTGAGTCTTGGTTGGTGGCCAGATGTATTTAAGGCCGATAAATTAGATGCGCTATCGCTATTCGGCATAGGTGTGATTATTGTGTCAGTGATGGTCGTGCAGTTACTGCCCATGTATCGCCAGCGCCGCGCACGACGTTTGCAACCCGCTTCACAGACTACTGAATAGGTACCCGAGTGATTACACGCCTGACCGATATGCAACTTGAACAGATCCGCGGGGTTATCTTTGATCTCGACGGTACGCTTGCCCATTCAAACCCCGATTTTAAAGGCTTAAGGGCGGCATTAGGTATTGGATCGGGTACCGATATTCTAGAGCATATCCATAGCCTTGAGACAACAATGGCCAAGATGCAGGCGCTCGAAATTGTCCATGACTATGAGCTTGAAAGTTCGCGTCAGGCGAGCTGGATTGAAGGTGCGCAGGCCTTGATTGCGTTTTTAAAGACGCGGCAATTGCCGCTGGCGATTTTGACCCGCAATATGCCCGAGGCGGCCAAAATCACCATCGAAAAACTCGGTATCGATATCCCTTTAGTGCTGACCCGTTACGATGCCGAGCCTAAACCTCACCCGCAGGGTATCCACTTGATTTGCGAGCAATGGCAGTTGAGTCCGGCGGATATCTTGTACGTGGGGGATTATCTATTCGATCTGCAAACCGCGCAAAACGCCGGTAGTCGCTGCGCCCTCTATTGCCCAGAAGAGGTACCGGACTATGCCCAAGCGGCGGATTTGCTTATCGCCAATTATCAGAGCTTTATCGACGCTTGGGCATTAGAAACTAAAGGCTAACTCAAGCGCGCTCGATCTAATCCCAATGTGGGGCAAAGTCAGGATTTGCGACCCTATGATTGCGATCCAGTTGATTGATTTGCTCGATTTCTGCTGGTGTTAAGTTAATGCTTGCGGCCGCTAAGTTGCTGCGAACATTGTCTCTTTGGGTTGAGGAGGGAATGGTGGCAAAACCTAATTGTCGCAACCAGGCTAACACAATTTGTGCGGGAGTGGCTTGATGCACTGATGCTAAGTTGACTATGGTTTCATCCTGCAGCACTGCGCCATAGGCAAATGGCATATATCCAGTTACTAATACATTGTGTTGCCTGCAAAAATCCGTCACTTTGCGATTGATGAGATAGGGATGCACTTCTACTTGATTGGTATAAATAACGCCTTCGCCTAAGATGGCAATCGCTTGCGCGAGTTGTGTATTGGTAAAGTTTGATACGCCAATGCGACGAGTCAGGCCTTTATCTAATACTGCTTTCAGCTCTGAGAGATACTCGACCATACTCGGCTCATCGCTGTTCAACGGCCAATGGATGAGTAACAGGTCAAGATACTCGGTTTGCAGCGCCGTTAGACTGTCGATAACGCTAGTCTCAAAGCGTTCCTTGGTCAGGTTTTCAGTCCATACTTTGGTCGTGATAAACAGTTCTTGGCGTGGGATCTCTGAGGCGTTAATCGCATCCCCGACCGCCTGTTCATTGCCATAAATCTGCGCCGTATCGATATGGCGTGAACCTTCTTCGAGTGCCATCAACACGGCATCGAAAGCGGCGTTATCTTTAAGTCTGAAGGTTCCTGTGCCCAGCATCGGCATAGCTGTCAGAGGCGCTTGGTTAGATGCTGTCGCATTGGTTTGAGTCATATTCTTCCCCTTATTCTGTGGATAGGGTAACTGTCGCCGATCGTGCTTTGTCGATAAAGAGGCTAAAGCACAAATGATTTTTGCTATTACCGCAACAATCGACTGCACTTAACGCCCTAATCACTTGCATATTTATAGTGTTAGCCGAGGTTGAATAAAATCGATAAAGGCGGAGATCCGCCGAGCAACGGTTGAGGTCTTGTAATAAACGGCATTGACTTGCTCCCGCTCTATGTTTGCGACTCGTTCGTTTTCTAGCAAAGGCAATAAACGCCCGCTAGCAATATCATCGCTGACCATAAATCCAGATAGGCAGGCGATGCCGTTACCCGCGAGGGCTAATTGGCGTACGGTTTCACCGTTGCTCGCCCGCATTGTGGGGACGATTTGCTCCAACCCTTTGAGTGGCCATTGATTTAAGACCTTAGCGCCCGTAAAACCGATAAGGCTGTGGTGGTTTAGCTCGCTGACGCTTTTAGGTAACCCACGTTTGGCGAGGTATTCCTTAGAGGCGACGATATGCAGTTTACTCTTGCCTAAGGGCCTAGCGTGCAGGGTTGAGTCGGTGAGTTTTCCGATACGAATCGCCACATCGGTGCGCTTTTCAATCAAGTCGACAAAGCCTTCATTCGAGGTGAGTTCCAGCTCTATCTCAGGATAAAGCAGCTTAAATTCATGTACTAAGGGAACAATCTGATGTAGCACAAAAGGGCTGGCGGCATCGACTCTAAGCTTACCCTTAGGTTGTTCCCCTCGACTCATAAGCTCTTCTTCCGCTAACTGTATGGTTTGCAGCCCAAGCCTAACTGCATCGACAAACAGGCGTCCCTCATTGGTTAATTCGACTCGTCGAGTGGTGCGGTTGAGCAGGGTAACTTGTAGCTGACTCTCAAGTTTGGTCACGGCTCTTGAAACCCTCGCGACTTGAATATCGAGCGCTTCGGCCGCCGCGGAAAATCCACCACTATCGACTACTGTGAGCAGTATCTGTAAGTCATCTGAGCGAGTCAGCATGTCAGTCTCCAATGAGGTAATTAGTTACGTTTATAGCAAAAATCATTTGTAAAAATCACTCTTTTTGACAATAAACTTTATCGTCAAGATAGCGCCATCTGAAGTGAAGCGAGCTGCTTTAACTTCAGCTCTATTAGCCCTTATCGAGCTTGTCGCTCGTTTAATATAGGATGGACGCCATCATGCCTTTAGCTTTACTCGCATTGACGCTAAGCGCCTTTGCTATTGGAACAACAGAGTTTGTCATCGTGGGATTAATTCCCACTATGGCGCAGGATTTACAGGTTTCTCTCCCCTCGGCGGGATTATTAGTGAGCCTCTATGCCCTTGGGGTAGCCATTGGCGCCCCAGTCTTAACGGCCTTAACGGGGCATTGGAATCGTAAGCATGTATTGTTAGCGGTAATGACACTATTCGTTGCGGGGAATGTGCTCGCATGGCAAGCCCCGAGCTATGAAACTTTGATCGCGGCGAGAGTGATTACCGGCTTAGCCCATGGAGTGTTCTTTTCGATTGGCTCAACCATTGCCACAGGACTGGTACCAAAGGAAAAAGCGGCCAGCGCCATTGCGATTATGTTTACAGGACTGACCGTCGCACTGGTAACAGGAGTGCCCCTAGGGACTTATATCGGCCAGAGTTTTGGTTGGCAGTCGACCTTTTTAGCCGTTGCTTTGCTTGGCCTTATCGCCTTGATAGGCAGTGCATTCTTAGTGCCGAACAACCTTAAGCAGACCCGTGCTGCCAGTTTACTGACCCAAGCTAAAGTGTTGACTGAGCCAAGGCTGCTGTTGGTATTTGCCATTACAGCAATTGGGTATGGCGGTACTTTTGTTGCCTTTACCTTTCTCGCACCTATTTTACAGCAGATCAGTGGCTTCGATGCGAGTGCGATAGGAGTGATTATGTTGGTGTATGGTGTCTCGGTCGCTATAGGTAATATCTGGGGCGGCAAGATGGCCGATAACATGGGGCCAATCAAAGCGCTAACTTATATTTTTGCTGGTTTAGCCGCTGTGCTGTTTATCTTTCACTTTACGGCGTTAAACCCGATTACCGCTGTGTTAACCATACTCGTTTGGGGCGCTTTCGCCTTTGGTAATGTCCCTGGGTTACAGGTCTATGTTGTCAAACTGGCTGAAACCTATGCTCCAACCGCAGTAGATGTGGCCTCGGGACTCAATATCGCCGCCTTCAACATAGGGATTGCCTTAGGTGCCTGGGGCGGCGGACTCATTGTCGAGCAGATGGGATTAATGCAAACCCCATTGATTGGTGCGCTAGTGGTGATTGCGGCGCTGCTACTAACTCGCCTGAGTGGTTATTTGGATACTCGAACAGAGCCTGTTGATTCGTCAGTCGATGGTGTTAAGCAATAGGTTATCGTTGCAATATGGGTTTGCTGGCCACAGTGCTTGCAAGCCCATTAAAGTATCTAGTGAATCTAATGCCCAGCTGTATTCGTAGTTAAGGCATCTTGTTTAAGCCCAAGGCGAATGCTGTCGAGCAATGCCACTAACCAACAGAGCAAAAAGCCATAGAGCAGCTCATTGGCATTGGCCATTGTGGTTTGGGTTTGTTGGGTGATTTCGGCGGATATCACCCCGACATCTAGGGGTAAGGTGCCATTTTGGATCTCCAAGGCGATCACTTGTGCCACTTGATAGATTTGCATAAGTAGCAGCACAAGGCTGATGACAGCTAAGCAGAAAAACACCAGCGCCGAACGTTTATGTTTAAGGTAAAAGTGGCCGCTGCCGGGGGCGATAAAGGCGGATAGCAGGCCAGCGGTGAGGGCTTTTTTCATCGAAATACACTAATTGCGTTGCTAAAGACTAAGCCGACACTAATAGACCTATTGGCTTAAGTGCAAGTTAATTTGCCATGGCGACTAACATGCCAATAAAGCCTGCAAACAGAGTACAACCGACCAGGACCATAATTAATAAGGTTTTATCTTGGCGGCATGACTTAGCCAGTGCTGGAAGTGTTGGGTTAAATAGGTCGGCTATCAGTACTAAAAAATCCATTTAATGTCCTTAAGTTAGGCATCCATCGATTGACTATACCTGCTCGAAATATCAACTGGCCAGTGAAGTTTGAGCGGGAGCGATTTTAAGACAACAAAAAAGGAGCCTAGGCTCCTTTTTTAATGCGTTTGTTTAAATCTGCTTAACCTAACGGCTTAGGTTTGGCGATTACTCTTCGCGTGGTTTACGTGGTCTACGCTCGCCTGCTGGCTTGTCTGAGCGTGGTTTGCGGTCTGCAAACGGCTTGTCACCAGAAGCTGAACGTGGTTTACGCTCACCCATTGGACGATCACCACGTGGACGGCGGTCGCTACGTGCGCCACGGCCAGAGTCTACGAATACCTGATCGCCAGCTTCACGGATGTTCAGTGGCTTGCCACATACGCGCACTTTCTTCAGGTGCTGCAGCACTTCTTTTGGCATGCCGTCTGGCAGGTCAACGGTAGTTACTGCGTCGTATAACTGGATGGCACCGATGTAACGGCTGTCGATGTTAGCTTCGTTTGCAATAGCGCCAACGATGTTGCCCACACCCACGCCATTGTCACGACCCACGTCGATAACATAACGGCACATCTTCAGATCTGGATTGTCTTTTAACGCTTCAGCGCTACCAAGGCTTGCTGGCATTGGACGTGATTCACGGCCACGACGTTCACCGCGTTCGCCACGTTCAGCACCACGTTCACTGCGCTCATCGCGAGTACGTTCTTGAATCGCTGGTAATTGCAGTGGACGCTCTTGCTGTACTTGGTGCAGCAGGGCTGCGGCCAGCAGATCGGTATCCACTTCCAGTTGTTGGCATAACTGGGCAACCGCTTCGCGCATAAAGTCCAGATCTTGAGTCATGGTTTGCGCTAACTGCTCACCTAAGCGAGACAGACGACGTTCTGCAACCGTCTCTGGGCTTGGTACTTTCATTGGCGAAATACGGCTGTTAGTTGCGCGCTCGATGGTGCGCAGCATACGCATTTCACGGCTGGTGACGAACAGAATCGCCATACCAGTACGGCCAGCACGGCCAGTACGACCGATACGGTGTACGTAAGCTTCAGTATCGTAAGGGATATCGTAGTTCACTACGTGGCCGATACGCTCAACGTCCAGACCACGGGCCGCAACGTCGGTCGCGATCAGAATGTCTAACTTACCGCTTTTCAGCTGCTCAACCGCACGCTCACGGGCTTGCTGGTTCATATCACCGTGCAGTGGTGATGAGGCATAGCCACGGGCTTCGAGTTTTTCTGCTAATTCAACGCATGAGTTACGGGTACGAACGAAGATGATGATACCTTCAGTATTTTCAACTTCTAATACGCGAACTAAAGCTTCTAACTTGTTGTGCTGAGACACTTGCACGAAACGTTGCTCGATAGAGTCAACTGTGGTGTGGCTCGCAGCGATGCTGATGTTAGTCGCATCTTTTAAGTGCTTGTTAGCAACACGCTTGATTTGTTCTGGCATAGTGGCCGAGAACAGTGCCAGTTGGCGCTGCTCTGGTGTGTGTTCCAGAATCCATTCGATATCGTCGATAAAGCCCATTTTTAACATTTCGTCGGCTTCGTCGAGTACCAGCGCTTGCAGGGTTTCCAGCTTTAAAGTGCCACGGCGCATATGGTCCATAACACGGCCCGGTGTACCCACGATAACCTGTGGGCCACGCTTCAGGGCGTTTAATTGCTGATGCATGCTCTGACCGCCATAGATTGGCAGTACATGGAAACCTTTCATAAATTTCGCGTAGCTGCTGAAAGCTTCTGCTACTTGCACCGCTAATTCGCGGGTTGGCGCTAATACTAAGATTTGTGGAACAGCTTGGCTGGTCACTTTGTTGAGCAGGGGCAGGGCGAAGGCACCAGTTTTACCTGTACCTGTTTGTGCCTGACCTAAAATATCTTTGCCAGCCATTAATGGGTCGATACTGGCTGATTGGATTGGCGTTGGGTTTTCGTAACCTAGCTCGTCAAGAGCACGCAACAAATTCTCGGACAAGCCGAGTTCACGGAAAGTTCTTTCACTGGATGACATTGGGTTGTAGCCTTGTGGATGCGCCCGGATTGGCGCTTAAGTTTCACAGACAGAAAATCAACCCCGTGTCGATTTCCCGCACCGAAAACGCCAGATTATAGCAGCATTTTAGCCGCTTTACCAAGTGACTCTCGGATAAATACCGGGTTTTGCGTGGATTTTTTTGCCAAAACTGAGCAAGAAACGCGCCACTTCGCTTAATTTTTCAAAAAGTCGCCATTGAGTCGTAGGATTTCGAAGGCGGATTCCGTTACCGCTGCGAGAAACACATAATCCAAAGTGTCGGGGGTATCTTCCGGGGTGTGATATTGCGGATGAGTCGGGACGCCAAAATAGAGCCAAGGGATCTTAGCCTTATGGAAAGGATAATGATCCGAGGCTCTCAGCCAATCTGTGCTCTGGATGCTTCGTCCCACGGGTTTGGGATGGCTCAACTTAATACAGAGGCGATTATTCGCGTTTAGCATCGGCCTAAATTGCGGAAATTGATAGAAGTTGCGGCTACCCTCGAGGTAAATGGCGTAGGGGCGGCTCGGGTGGCCAATCATATCGAGATTGAGCATCAGTTCAAATTGCGCCTCGGGCATGCGCTGCTTGAGTTGCTCGACGAGGGCCGTACTGCCAAACAGTCCCGGCTCTTCGGCATCGGTGGCGACAAACATTAAGTTAATGTTGGGCAGCGAATTGGGGGCGGCGCTTAGCTGCACTTGCCAGAGGGCGGCGAGAGCCAACAGGGCGGCAACACCTGAGGCGTTATCATCGGCGCCGTGGTAAATCTTGCTGCCACTCATGCCGAGATGATCATAGTGAGCCACCACAATGCGCCATCGATTCGTGGGTTGGCGTGCGGGGATTAACGCCATCATATTGCTTCCCGTCTCTTGGCTAAAAAGCGTGGCATATTCGAAGGGAACCTCGAAAGTCTCTCCCCAAGGAGTAAGCCCAAGTTGTTGAAACTGGCTGTGCAGATAATCGCGTGTCTTGGCGGCGCCTTCGGTTTGGGTTTTACGTCCCATTAATTCTGCGGCGCTGAGGATTGCTACTGTTTGCTTAAGAGCTTCAGGCTCGGCCCAATTCAATCGAATTGCCTCAGGTGAGCAGGTGTATTCGGCGGGTTGATTGGCGCAGGCGGCAAGGCTTAAACACAAACTAAGGATAGACAAGCGCAATAAGCTCAAACCTACGCTTTGAGGTTGGGGGCGAGTGATTGCTATGAATGGGGGCGCCAAATTGCCCATGGCTATCCTTAAAATTGGCAATAGGATGATCAATCCTAAGCCTAACAGGGATTTAGCTTAGCTGCATGGGCCGTAATGCTGAATCAGTCTAAGACGCGGATCTCGGGGGAGAGTGTCGCCTCCTGATGACGGCTTAAATGAAAGTGCTCCAAGCCAGAGACCAAATGGGTTCGTGAGCAAATAGTGACTTGTGCGTTTTTGGTGAGTCCGCCTTGATCTAAGGTGGTGATCCGGCCATCGGGCAAGGCGAGCAGGCTGCTATTGGCTGAGCTGTCTAACACTGTCACTTGTAAACGTGTGGGTTGACCGATAAGCGGATCGACAGCGGCGATAACCAGCGCCACAAGCGTTAACCCCAAGCAGGCAATCAGCAATACATTAGCGCGACTTAAGCTCGTCAAACTCGGGCGATGTGTTGGCAACATGTTCTCCTCGATTGATAACGACAAATGGCTTGCCTGGGATGGTTTTATATTGCAATAGGGTGTAATCACAGCGCCTTAGTGATGCCCAAGGCACTGTTAATCTTATCGCTATGACTGCTTAGCTAGCTTAGCATCCCGTTCCAGCAGCGGCTTTAAGAAGCGCGCGGTATGGGATGTCGGATGCTGCGCCACATCTTCTGGCGTACCGGTTGCTAAGATAGTACCGCCACCACCGCCGCCCTCTGGGCCTAGGTCGATAATCCAGTCTGCGGTTTTAATCACATCCAGATTATGCTCAATCACCACAATAGTATTACCGTGGGATTTGAGGCGATGCAGTACATCGAGCAGCAATTGGATATCGGCAAAGTGTAAGCCCGTTGTCGGCTCATCCAAAATATACAAGGTTTTACCCGTATCGCGCTTAGAGAGTTCCTTGGCGAGTTTCACCCTTTGCGCCTCACCGCCCGACAGCGTGGTCGCGCTCTGGCCTAGACGCACGTAGGACAAACCTACATCCATCAGGGTTTGCAGTTTACGGGCAATCGCTGGCACGGCATCGAAAAACTCCCGCGCATCTTCCACTGTCATTTGCAGCACTTCGTGGATGTTCTTACCTTTGTAGCGCACCTCTAAGGTTTCGCGGTTATAGCGTTTACCCTTGCAGGCGTCGCAGGGAACATACACATCGGGTAGGAAGTGCATTTCGACCTTAATTAAGCCATCGCCCTGACAGGCCTCACAGCGACCACCTTTCACGTTAAAGGAGAAACGGCCCACCTGATAACCACGGGTACGGGATTCCTGCGTCGCGGCAAAAATCTCCCTGATAGGCGTAAAGATGCCAGTATAAGTGGCGGGGTTAGAGCGCGGTGTGCGGCCAATCGGGCTTTGGTCGATATCGACCACTTTATCGCACTGCTCCATGCCGACAATGCGATCGTAAGGTGCGGGCTCATCGACAGTGGCACCGTTGAGTTGCTTATGGGCAATTCTAAAGAAGGTGTCGTTAATCAGGGTCGATTTGCCTGAACCAGATACTCCAGTCACGCAGGTGAATAATCCCACAGGGATGGTTAAATCCACATTGCGCAGGTTATTGCCGCGGGCGCCATAAAGCTCAATCACTTGTTTTGGATCGTAAGGCGTACGTGGGGTGCTGATATGAATGTTGCGTTTGCCCGAAATATATTGGCCAGTGACGGACTCATCGCAGGCGACAATTTTCTCGATCGGGCCGTCGCAAATCACTTCGCCGCCGTGTACGCCAGCGCCGGGGCCGATATCGATAATATGATCCGCGATGCGAATCGCATCTTCATCGTGCTCAACCACGATCACGGTATTACCTAAATCCCGTAGGTGGATTAAGGTCTGCAACAACCGCTCGTTATCCCGTTGGTGCAAGCCGATTGATGGCTCATCGAGCACATACATTACGCCGACGAGTCCAGCGCCGATTTGGCTGGCGAGACGAATACGCTGTGCTTCACCGCCTGAAAGGGTTTCTGCCGAGCGTGACAGGCTTAAATAGTTGAGGCCGACGTTAACGAGGAAGCCTAAGCGATCACGCACTTCCTTCAATACCTTCTCGGCGATCTGTGCCTTTTGGCCGCTGAACTCAAGTTTGTCGAAGTATTCGAGGGCTTCACCTATCGACCAAACGGTAAGTTTGGGCAGGTTAAGGTCGCCAATAAACACGTTACGGGCTTCTTCACGCAGGCGCGAGCCGCCACAGCTTTGGCAGGCTTGAGTGTTGATAAACTTGGCTAATTCTTCGCGCACCGCGTTGCTTTCGGTCTCACGGTAGCGCCTGTCCATATTATTTAAGATGCCTTCGAAGGGGTGATTACGCACCACCACATCCCCACGGTCATTGATGTACTTGAAGGCGATGCTGTCTTTGCCAGAGCCGTAGAGGACGATTTTTCTCACCTTATCCGACAGCTGTTCGAAGGGAACTTCGACATCGAACTTATAGTGGTCGGCGAGCGAGCTCAGCATCTGGAAGTAATAGAAGTTACGTCTATCCCAGCCGCGAATCGCGCCGCCCGCGAGGGATAACTCAGGGTTAGTGATCACTCTGTCGGGGTCGAAAAATTGTTGTACCCCTAAACCATCACAGGTTGGGCAAGCACCGGCCGGATTGTTAAAGGAGAAAATCCGTGGCTCAAGCTCGGCCATCGAATAACCGCAGTGCGGACAGGCGAAGTTAGCCGAGAAGATTAATTCTTCCGTGGTGCCTTCATCCATGCTGGCGACTACGGCAATCCCGCCGGAGAGTTCGAGCGCGGTTTCAAAGGATTCGGCGAGACGCTGCTGGATATCGCTGCGGACTTTAAAGCGATCGACCACCACTTCGATGGTGTGCTTAACGTGTAAATCGAGTGCGGGTGGATCTGTTAAGTCGCAGACTTCACCGTCGATTCGGGCACGGATATAGCCCTGCGCCGATAAGCCCTCGAGTAATTTTACGTGCTCCCCCTTACGACCGTTGACTACGGGCGCCAGCAGCATCAAGCGACTGTCTTCGGGCATTTCTAACACTTTATCGACCATCTGGCTCACGGTTTGCGCCGCCAGCGGTTGGCCGTGAGTCGGGCAGCGCGGTTCACCCACGCGGGCAAACAACAGACGCAAATAGTCGTAAATTTCGGTAATCGTCCCGACGGTGGAGCGCGGGTTATGGGACGTCGATTTTTGTTCGATGGAAATCGCCGGGCTTAAGCCTTCGATATGGTCGACATCGGGCTTTTCCATCAAGCTTAAGAATTGGCGGGCATAGGCAGAAAGAGACTCAACGTAACGTCGTTGGCCTTCGGCATATAAGGTATCAAATGCTAGGGAAGATTTGCCTGAACCCGATAACCCTGTGATAACGATTAACTTATCCCTTGGGATAGTCAGGTTGATATTTTTGAGATTGTGGGTCCGTGCGCCGCGTATTTCAATCTTATCCATCTATCGCTCAAGTCTTATGCTTAAAAAAATGAGCCTAAGTATCGCACAGTTCGGCGGCCGAGTTTAGTCGATTCTGTGATCTTGCTGACATGCCGATTGGGCGCGGTTGTGGGGCTGGTATTGCTGATAAAAGGTGATGCAGTTAGCGGATTAACTAAGATTAATCCGTATAACGACTTTGAACTTACCCAAGTTCTGTAAGCATCGAGTTAACTATTTGTAGCCAATGGGCTTTTAGATAAGCCTTAAAAATAAAGGCCTAAGCGTACGCTAAGGTGCACGCATCAGCATTGGCGCGGGGCAAAATCCACTGTTTTACACTCTCGGTGCGGGTGGTTTTTCCTTTTGAGCAAACGCTTTTGGGTGTGTTAACATGCGCCCCCTAAAAGACTTCAATCCAGGGCAAAATCATGGGTAACAACGGACTTTCAGGAACCGAGAAAAAAGTCGCGTTTTCTTTAGCCAGCGTATTTGGTTTACGTATGATGGGCTTGTTTATGATCATGCCCGTCTTTGCACTCTATGGTCAGCATTTAGAAGGTTTTTCTCCCCTTTGGGTGGGGATTGCCATTGGTGCCTATGGCTTGACTCAGGCCGTTTTGCAGATCCCTATGGGGATTTTATCCGACAAGTATGGTCGTAAACCTGTCATCCTCGCCGGCCTAGTATTGTTCGCCATCGGCAGCTTAATTGCCGCCAATGCCGATACCATTTACGGCGTGGTATTTGGCCGCGCCGTGCAAGGTATGGGGGCGATTGCCGCCGCCGTGTTGGCCTTAGCGGCGGATTTAACCCGAGATGAGCAGCGCACTAAGGTGATGGCCATTATCGGCATGTGTATCGGCGGCTCCTTTGCCCTGTCGTTACTCGTCGGCCCGATTGTGGCGCAGCATTTAGGCTTATCGGGTTTATTCTTGCTAACCGCAGGCCTTGCGGTACTTGGCATGTTGATTGTGCAGCTATTAGTACCGAATCCGATTTCCCATGCACCTAAGGGCGATACCTTAGCAGCGCCCGCCAAGCTTAAGCGTATGCTGACCGATCCACAGCTGTTTCGACTCGATGCGGGCATTTTTATTCTGCACTTAGTGTTAACCGCGGTGTTTGTCGCCTTGCCGCTCGATTTAGTCGATGCGGGTCTGGTAAAAGAAAAACATTGGATGCTGTATTTCCCCGCGTTTGTGGGGGCATTCTTCTTGATGGTGCCGTTAATCATTATCGGGGTGAAGCGTAAGAATACTAAGGCGATGTTCCAAATTGCTTTAGTGATCATGATGTTTGCACTGGCTGCCATGGCGATTTTTGCCAACAACCTCTGGGTATTGAGCGTGGCCGTGCTGCTGTTTTTTACCGGCTTTAACTACCTTGAGGCGTCGCTGCCGAGCTTGATTGCGAAATTCTGCCCAGTAGGTGAAAAAGGCTCGGCCATGGGGGTCTATTCGACCAGCCAATTCTTAGGCGCCTTCTGTGGCGGTATGCTTGGCGGCGGTGCGTTCCAATTAGTCGGCGCCGTGGGCGTGTTTATCGTCGCGCTGGTATTGATGGGCGTTTGGTTATTATTGACCCTAGGGATGAAAAATCCTGTGCTGCTTAAGAGTTACACCTTAGAGGCCGAAGTGAAAGACAAAGCCCAAGCGCGGGATATGGCGTCGCAGTTGTCACAATTGATGGGTGTGGTCGAAGCGATTGTGGTGCTAGACGAGAAAGTTGCTTATCTCAAAGTTGACGAGCATTTCGATTTAAGAGAAGCCCGAGCTGTGTTAGGCTCTGCTCAATAATATGTGTTATTGCCGCGAGTTTTAGGGAAGCGGATTTTCCCTTGCGGCAACAATTATAAACAACATACTGAATTAATAGATTATTTAAAGAATCGCAGGAGATTTCAATGGCCAGTCGTGGTGTTAACAAGGTAATTTTGGTTGGCAATTTGGGACAAGATCCAGAAGTACGTTACATGCCAAACGGTAACGCAGTCGCTAACATCACAGTAGCGACCAGCGAATCGTGGAAAGACCAACAAGGTCAACAGCAAGAGCGTACTGAATGGCACCGTGTGGTTCTGTTTGGCAAGTTGGCTGAAATTACGGGTGAGTACCTGCGTAAAGGTTCACAGGTTTACCTCGAAGGTAAACTGCAGACGCGTAAGTGGAAAGACCAAAGCGGTCAAGATCGTTACAGCACTGAAGTGGTTATCGACCAAAGCGGTAGCATGCAAATGTTAGGCGGCCGCAATCAAGGCCAAAGTCAAGGCCAAGGTGCGCCTATGGGTGGCATGCAACAAAACGCGGGTTACCAAGCGGCTCCGGCTCAAACTGCGCCAGCGCAAAACCAATACGCGCCCGTACAGCAAAGTTACCAAGCACCTGCACAGCAGCCACAATCTGGCTACAATCAGCAGCCTGCCCAGCAAAGCTATGGCCAGCAACAGCAATCCCATGCTCAGCCACAGCAAAGTGGTTATGCGCCTAAGCCTGCTGCACCAGCCTATCAAGCGCCAGCGGCACCAGCACAACGTCCAGCGCCACAGCCACAACAAAACTTTACCCCAGATTTGGATGACGGTTGGGACGACGATATCCCGTTCTAGCTTACAGTGTAAAGAATAGTTTTTTAAAAGCCCTGCCATATTGTGCGGGGCTTTTTGTTTGTATATGGCTTGTCTGTCCTTGAATAATTTTCTTTATGTAGTTGTTAGCAGTTGTTAACAGTTGTTGCGGTTTAGGGTAGATTGTTTGGGTCAACTAAAGGGCTTGAACTTTTGAAAAAAATTAACGTTATGACGACTACTAAAAGAAAGGAATTCTTCCATGGAAGATGTAATAAGTCAGGAAAGTAATCCATTAAAAAGTGATGAAAAAAAATAACAGTAGATAGCAATATTCAGAGAATTCCACTGTTTCACGTTTCTCTTGCTAAATTGACAATTATGTTTGTTGCCACCTTTGGTCTATATCAAATTTATTGGTTTTATAAGCAATGGCAGGCATTAAAAGAGTACTATGATTTAGATGCATGGCCTATTGCTCGATGCATTTTTACGGTATTTTTTACACACTCTTTGTTCGTTTATGTTAATGAATATATTAAAGAAGATAATAGAAGCTATCGTTGGAATCATTCAGCATTAGCGACAGCTTACGTTTTACTTATCGTAGTCTCTAGTATTCTTAATAAAATTGAAGTTTTACCAACATTCTTTATTTTAATTTCTATTTTTATACCTTTAGCAGTTTTGTATCCATTGTATGAAGCTCAAAAAGCAATTAACTTTGCGCTTGAACCTTTAGACTATGAGGATAATTCAAGTTTAACTTGGTTGAATTGGATCTGGATTGCTCTTTTTGGTTTCTATTGGGCTATGGTTATCTATGCATTAACTGTGTTAGTCAGACTTGCTTAATTTAGAATAAAACAGGCTTTAATTAAGCCTGTTCTGAATTGCCAATGTGTGGCAGTGTGACAGAGGAATATTTTTATAAAGTTAACAACGAGTTTTCCCTCATATACTTTCAAGCTCTAATATTATTTTTTCTTATTGATTCATGATTTTGATATTTTTGGTACGGTGTAAGGTATTGATTTTGTGACTTAAAGCATTTTAGAGGCTATAGTAAAAAGTCAATTTATCAGTACTGAGGTAAGCATTTTCTCCGGTTAATGAACCCAATTTGGGGGAGAAAATGAATTTTTATGAATAATTTCAAGCGAATCCAGTTTAAACACCTGTGGCTATGGCTGCTATTTATCAGTGTGGCCTTACCCCTAAGGGCGGTTGAAGCGCCGCTGTGGCCTGAGTCGGCCGATTTACCCTTAAGTCCGCGAGTACACACAGGCACCCTGGCTAATGGATTGCACTACCTGTTGGTGAACAACAAAACTCCTGAACAGGCGGTTATCGTCCGTATGCGGGTAGATGTAGGCTCTGTGATGGAAACGGATGCCGAGCAAGGTCTAGTGCATTTTTTAGAGCATATGGCGTTTAATGGCTCTACCGGACTCGCGGCGGGGGAGATGATCCCGACACTGCAGCGTTTAGGCTTAAGTTTTGGGGCCGATACCAATGCGGTGACTGAATTCCAGCAGACGGTTTATCAGTTTAATTTACCGAGCAATAGCCAAGATAAAGTCGATACTGCTTTGTTTTTAATGCGTGAAATTGCCAGTAATCTGTTGCTGGATCCCGCCCTTATCGAGCGTGAAAAGGCGGTGGTCTTGTCTGAATTGCGTGAGCGCAGTAGCGCCGATTTAGAAAACTATCGCCATCAGTTAACCTTTTTAATGCCGCAAACCTTGCTGTCGCAGCGCTTTCCCGTGGGAGAGGCGACGAGCATTCAAAATGCGAATCGTGACAAGTTATTGTCCCTCTATCAGCGTTTTTATACGCCATCCCGCACCACCTTAATTGTGGTGGGGGATATTGATGTTGATCGTATCGAACACAAGATCAAACAGCAATTTACCGACTGGCAAGCCGCGCCGCAGGCTGCTGGGGTGAAGGCCCAATCCATAGGCACGGTACAGGCTAAAACCGCTGTTGAGGCGGCGGCATTTTTTGACCCAAGCCTGCAAACCTCGGTTTCCCTCGGGCTGTTAAAACCGCAACCCCCTAAACCAGATACGATTGCGCTGCGTGAGCAGGAGATTTTATTAGAGGTTGCCCATGGTATTTTGTATCGCCGCCTAGAATCACAGTTGCTGCACAGCCAAGGCTTATACGGCGTAAGCTTACAAATCGGCCCGCAATACGATATTGCCTATGGCACGCAAATGACCTTGGGGACGCAGGAAAATAACTGGCAGCAGGGAGTTGCGTTATTAGAGCAAACCCTGCGTCAGGCGCTGGAATTTGGTTTTAGCCAACAGGAAATTGATCAGCAACTTAAACGAATGCACAAGGGCTATCAGCTCAGTGCCGCTGGCAGTAACACCATCCACAGTGTCAATATTGCCGAAAGCCTAGTGAATACAGTGGCGAGCCGACGTGTGCCAGTGGAACCCGCATGGCAATTGGCGCTGTTTGAAAAGCTGATGCCAAGCATCACGCCGCAAAAACTGCAGCAGTTGTTTAAACAGGCTTGGGAAGGGACGCCTTATCTGTATCTCACCAATAACAAACCCATTGAAAATGTTGAAAAACAACTCTTAGCCGCCTACAACTCGAGCCAAAAGCAAGCCGTAAAAGCGCCCGAAACCAAGAGCATTGCCGAGTTTGCCTATAGCCAATTTGGTGAGCCGGGACAGATTGTTGCCGATCAGCGCGATGCCACAACTGGGATCCGTAAGCTAGAGTTTGCTAACGGTGTGCGCCTCAATGTAAAACCTACCCCCTTTAATCAGGGGATGACGCTGGTGAGTCTCAATATCGGCTTTGGCGAGGTGCCATTCCCCGAGCTAGATGGTTTGTCTTACCTGTTTAATAGCGCTTTTGTGCAGGGCGGTTTAGGGCTGCACGATTGGGACAGTCTGCAGGATATTTTTGCTGGTCAAGATATCTCGGTGGGCTTGAGTCTGCGTGAACAGAGTTTTGGCGGCGAGATCAGCACCAATGCTGCCGAACTTCGCACCCAATTAGGCGTGCTAACGGCTTACCTAGTCGATCCCGGGATGGATCAACAGGCCGAGCAGTTATTCCGTGAGCAAGTGATAGCCGAGCAGCAGAGCATTCATAGCAATCCGCAACTGGAGTTTTCGAATCAGTTTGCCCGTATTGCCCATAATGGCGACAAACGTTATGGCTACGGTAATCCAGGTGAAATCCTCAAGCGGCAGTTTGCTGAACTCGGGCCTAGCTTCCATTCTGCCGTTCAGCAGGGGGCGCTTGAACTGGCGATTGTTGGGGATTTTGATGAAGACAAAGCGATTGCCGAGGTTGCACAAACCCTAGGAGCCATTGCGCGACAGCCGATCCCTAAGGGGCAGACTATCGTACCTGTGTTTCCTAAAGTGCCAGCACAAATGAGCCTGACCCATTATGGTCAAGTCGATATGGCGGCACTCGCGCAGGTATGGCCGACGACGGATATGAGCAATCCCCGTGAGCTGGTGGGTTTAGGTTTACTCGAGCAGGTACTAAACATCCTACTCACTGAAAATGTTCGCGAAAAAGTCGGTGCGAGTTATTCACCCTCGGCATTTTCATACAGTGACTTAAACCCAACGGGTTATGGTTATCTTGGCTTATTTAGCGTGACAACTAAGGCTATGTTGCCTGAAGTGGCTAAGTATTACGCCGCCGCAGTTAAGCAAGTCAAAACGCCTTCGGGGATCAGTGAGGATTTACTCAATCGCGCCCGCCAACCTGTGTTGGAGTGGATGCATATAGCGCCGCAAAGTAATAACTTTTGGTTAGATTTGGCTTCAACCGCCCAAAGCCAACCGGAGCGTTTTGCTGGCTTTAACCAACGATTGGCACTGGTACAGCAAATAACCCCCGCCGAGTTAAGCCAATTGGCGCAGAAATACCTCAAAGATGATAAGCGTTTAACCATCGAAACCTTACCTGCACCCATCACGGCTCAGTGAGCGATTAAACCATAATCCCTCTGAAGATCTCCCTCCTGTGATACTCGTGTCACAGGAGGTTTGGTTTTATTGATCATTGCAATACCACTCGGTCGCAATTGGAAATCGCTGTTGTCGAAAATGCCACTCACGTTTAAGCCGCGCTCATATTAGGCTAAACGCAACTTTTTGCAGGGTGTTCATGTCATGTTTCGATATCTTTTATGTTGCTTTGGTTTAGTCCTAATGTACCCGACAGGGATAGATATGTACTTGGTGGGATTGCCACAAATCGCCAATCAACTTGGGGCAACTGAGGCGCAGCTGCACATTGCGTTTTCTGTGTATCTTGCGGGCATGGCGACGACTATGCTGTTTGCGGGCAGTTTAGCAGATAGGATTGGGCGTAAACCTATCACGCTCTTTGGTGCCTTACTGTTTGCGTTAGCCTCCTATTTTGCGGCGCGCTCGCAAAGCAGTGACCTGTTTTTAGTCGCTCGCTTTGTGCAAGGAGTCGGGGCGGGGTGTTGTTATGTTGTCGCGTTTGCGATTTTGCGTGATGTCTTAGACGATAAGCGCCGCGCTAAAGTGCTCTCAATGGTGAATGGCGTGACCTGCATTATCCCTGTGATCGCGCCTGTAATTGGGCATTTGATCATGCTTAGGTTTCCATGGCCGAGTTTGTTTTACACTATGGCGGTAATGGGATTGCTGGTGTTTGGACTATGTCTGTTCGTCTTGCGTGAGACTTATTCTAAAGCGTCATTTCACAGTCAAACTTTGCCTAGAGTACAAACTGAATCCTTTAAACAAGGCTTTTTTATCAGCCGCGTGGTCATAACGACCTTAGGCGTAACCACGATTTTAAGCTATGTGAATGTGTCTCCCATGCTGATTATGGGGCAGATGGGGTTTGACCGAGGTCAATATTCCAACACTATGGCGATGACTGCATTGGTAAGTATGCTGGCCTCATTTTCGATGCCCTTTTTGCTTAACCAGTTTAAAGAAAAATCGCTAATTTTGTTCTCTCAGACATTATTTGCCGCAGCAGCGCTGGTATTCATCTTGACCCAATTGGGCTGGTTGGGTCAGTTATTCAATCTGCTCGGTTTTGGTTTGGTATGTTCAGGGTTTGCGATTGGATTTGGGGTGACCATGAGTCAGGCGCTCAGTCCATTTGTGGCGCGGGCAGGGGTGGCTAGCTCATTACTGGGGATAGCCCAAGTCTGTACTTCGGCCTTGTATATTTGGGTGATGGGGCTGCTCGAAGTGAGTGCGATTAATATATTATTAGCTATCCTCGCCGTTGGAGCGCTGATAAGTATCACGCTAATGTTAGCTGTGCCTAAATTGTCGGAAATGGTAGCGAATGAGCAAATCCCTGAGTCGGCTTGACCTCAATCTGTTGTTTACTTTTCAGTTGTTATCGCAGGAGCGGAGCGTATCTAAGGCCGCCAAAAAGCTCAATGTGACGCCATCGACCGTGAGTAAATCGTTGGCGAAGTTGCGCGATTGGTTTGACGATCCGTTATTCATTAAAACGCCTCAAGGATTGCAGCTCACACCATTAGCCCAAAGCATGGAGCAGGACTTAGCCGATTGGTTGCAAATGGGCAAACAGCTCATGGGTAAGCGCGGGGATGATATGGCGAAAGGGCTCAGCTTCGAGCTGATGCTTGAGTCTCCTTTGTCGCTCATTATGCTTAATCAGTTAACGCAGGCCATTTACCTGCACTACCCAGATGCAAAAGTGAAGGTGCGTAATTGGGATTATGATTCACTCGAGGCCATCATTCGCGGTGAGGCCGATATGGGGTTTACCGGTCGAGAGAGTCATCCCCGCTCGAAGGAATCCCTTGATTTATTGCCTTATTTTATTGATTTTGAGGTTTTATTTACCGATATCCCTCGGGTGTACTTACGCCGCGATCATCCCGCTTTACAAGAAGAGTGGAACATAGATACTTTTCTTAAATATCCGCATATCAATATCTTGTGGGAAAAGAGTGAAACCTGGGCCTTGGATGATGTACTTATCGAACTTGGGTTAACTCGCAATATAGTGCTGACCTTAGCCAGTTTTGAGCAGTCACTGTTTGTCGCGGCAGAGCCTCACCACAGCATGATGGCGGTAGCGCCGCAATATTGTGAGCAATATGCTCGTCAATTACACCCTGATTTAGTGAGTCGCCCGATCCCGATAAGTGGCGAATATCTTGATAAACTCGCCATTCCTTTTACCTTAATTTGGCATAAGAGAAACAGCCATAACCCCAAAATCACTTGGCTGCGAAACAGGATAAAAGCCATTTTTCAGCCACAGACGCAGAATTAAAGCTGATATTTACCGTGTTTACTTTATTGAGCAATGTCTAACTGCTGGCACAAAGGTTGTTTGGAGAGCATTAATTGTTGGTGCCGCTGACGGGGATAAATTCTATCTCGGTATGCTGCAGGCGTTTATAGATATCAATATCGAAAGTTCGCCGACGGCCCTGATTGTCGGTTAAATATTGCTCAGTAGTGGCTAGTATCACAGCATATTCAATTCACATGCTTAAACAACATAGGCTCATCAGACGATACCGCCTTTGTCTTCAATCTTATTTGTATCAATTAAACGCCTAAAAAATGTGATTTGTATCAACTTTGGCGTTGTTGCTGAAATGTTTGTTAAGTTATTGAGTTTGTGAAATATTTGTTTTTGTTTTGAGTGGAAATTGCCATTGTTGTCATTGTATAACTGCGTAGACTGAACTGAATTTTTTGTCTGCTAATGAGGGATACGATGCTTAACAATAAACTAAAAGGATTCGCGGTTTTGACTTTCGCCTGTTTGGGCGTGACCGCTTGTGGTGGCTCCGATAATAAAAAGGATGAGGACACCTCGAAGACCGATACCTATGTGCAATTTTACAATGCTTCGGCTGGAAGTACGGCTACCGCACTGAAGATTGGTGATAAAACCTATGAGAGCGTGAGCTACGCCGATGCGATGCCAAGGTTCACTTCAACGCCAGGCGTCAGTGCCGTCGAGGTGATGGGTAAAGATGCGTCGAACAAAGATATCTCGCTCTATAAAGAGGATATCGATTTAAAAACCGCGACAGACCATTTCTTTGTCTTGCATGGGGATTTTGCCTCGCCATCGCTGCTGAATATTAATTACTCCCGCACTGAGTTAGATAAGCAAAACGCCGAAGCGGACAAGAGTAAAATGCAATTATTGATCGCCCATACGGCGATGAATGCGCCCGCCTACGATGCCTATATTGCCAAAGCCGATCAAAGCTTTGCCGATGCGGTGATGCTTGGTAGTGTCTCCTACGGTGAGGTCTCAACCCCGCAGATTTTGGACACTGGGGATTACAAGGTTTACCTCGCTCCCGCGGGAACCACTAATGTGAGCTACACCACGGCAAGCATTAACTTTAAGACTAAGGTGCCCTATAAGTTGATTTTAAGGGAAAGCTTTGGTGCTTCGAATGCCAAAATCAGCTTAGATAGCGTCGATTCGACCACCAATGTGCGTAATCATGTTGCCCTCGAAAGCAGCGTCGATTTTAGGGTATTCAATGGTTTGGCAACGCACAATGTCGATGTCAAAGTGGTGAGCAATAAACAAGAAGCCCTATTTAGCAATGTGGCACCCTTTGGCGTGACTGCTTATCAAGGCGCTGAGTTTAATGACTTTGGCGTGAGCGTTTTTGACCATACTAGCCAAGCTAAATTGCTCGACAATGTGTTGATTACCCTTAATCAGGACGATATCAAAACCATCTTCATCTATGAGCAAACTACCGAAGAAGGTAGCCAAGTGAAGGCGATGGAGATGAAGCAAACGCAAACGCCGAGTCCCTACAGCTTTAAGTTTGATATCGTCAGTTTTGCCGACAAGAGTAACCTGACGTTGTACTTCTTAAAGGCGAACGACACCATCGAAACTGCAGCCTATAAGATCAGTGCGGTTAATCCAACGGCGCCACAGTCGTTAGTGGTGCCAAAAGGTGAGTATTCTATCAAGGTGATCGCGGTGGAAAATGGCACTAAAACCGTGGTTTATGCATCAGAGATGATGGATTTTAATAACGAAGATAATGTTACTATGGTGCTGAATAAGGACGCTTCAACCAGCTTTGGCTATAACCTCGTTAAGCTTTAATCGCTTAGGCTGGGTTCAATAAATTGGGCAATAAAAAAGCACTACCTTGGTAGTGCTTTTTCGTATTATGCGGCGTTATTCCGACAGTTTTAGCTCTTGGCCAGGCTTAATAATGCTCTTGGCATTCAGTT
This sequence comes from Shewanella sp. Shew256, assembly GCF_002196695.1. NCBI lineage: Bacteria > Pseudomonadati > Pseudomonadota > Gammaproteobacteria > Alteromonadales > Shewanellaceae > Shewanella > Shewanella sp. Shew256. The sequence goes on from NZ_NAJR01000001.1 coordinate 174,414, forward strand.
GGTTCCACTTCATTAAATCCGCGAGTTTCACTTTGTTTTTACGCGCGATTTTATCTAACGAGTCACCGGACTTCACCTTGTATGTGCTGGCTTTCACGGCTGGCTTATCTGCGGTTTTACTGCTGGTTTTAGCCTTCGCCGATTGAGACGTTGTTTGAGCTTTGCTCTGTTTTGGTGTTTCGGTCGAGGCGTTATCTTCGCTGCTCATCGGCGTTAACAGGGTTAACTCTTGGCCGATTTTAATTCTATCGGAGCTGAGGTTGTTTGCCTGCTTTAACTCTTTGACTGAAATGTCAAATTTCGCGGCAATTGTACCTAGGCTATCGCCGGATTTCACAATATAGCTCTGGCTGTCGTAACGTTTTTGCGCGGACAGCTGGTGCTGATTCTCTTGATATTGGCCGATGTTTTCAATCGGCAGGGCGATTTGGTATTTTCCCTTACTTGGGATCACGCTTTGACGATAACCTGGGTTATAGGTTTTAAACTCCGCCTTAGTGATCCCTGCGGCATTGGCGATTTGGCTTATTTCAACGCCATTGGGAGCAGGTAAACGCTCTAGAAATGGGCGATTGGCAATCGGCATCACCTTGAGATTGTAATGGCTTGGGGCGCGGATAATTTGGATAAATGCCAGCCATTTAGGTACGGTTTGTACTTGGCGAGCTGGAATATTCAGCGACCAGAAATCCGTGGGTTTGCCCTTAGCTTTGTTTCTATCGATAGCGGCTTTGATCACTAGCTCGCCACTGTTATAACCAGCAACGGCGTTGATCCAGTCGTTACCTAAGGTGTCGTGCAAGTGCTGTAAATAGTCGAGTACGGCATCGGTCGAGGCCAGTGCATCTTTACGGCCATCGTAGGCCGAGTTGATGGTGAGACCAAAATTACGTCCCGTGGCAGGGATCATTTGCCAGAGTCCTGCTGGACCATTTGCCTGAGCAAGTGGGTTATAGCCACTTTCGACAATTGGCAGGAGTGCCAGTTCGAGTGGCATATTACGGGCTTCGAGCTGGCTGACAATATAGTATAAAAATGGCTCTGCGCGCTGGGTCACCTGAGTCATAAACTTTTGCTTATCATCGAAAAAGTTACGCTGCTTGCGGACTTCGGCATCGTCATGCACATCAATGGTGCGTGCGTGTTGGATTTTTTCCCACACATCGGTATAGCGCTCGTCGATAACGTCCTTTTCAACATGCTGAGGTTGTGTAATGTGTTCGCTATTGCCTTCGGCTTCTGGCAAGGCTGCGGCGTATTCCGTAGGCGAAGTTTGCGCCGACGTGGTTGCGCAGCCGCTGAGCTGGCCCATGAAGATGGCGACCACGAGTGCAGCTAAGGCAGTGGGTTGGCGAAAGGTTTTCCGCATGATTGTCCTGTAATCTGTGATGACTTGGTATTCCATGATTTGGCACATGCTAATCTGTTTTCGCATTTGTGAATAGCTTTGCTGGAAATTTGACCACCTAGGTCACATTTAGATTTAGCCTCAAATGGGCTAAGATAGCGGTGATTTTTCATAGCAGTGGATTACAGAGTGCAGACGTTAGCGCAGTTAAAAGCGGGACAATTACAAGGGATTACTCGTTTACAATTGGTTGAAAACTTAACCGAATTTCCGCGGGAGATCTTCGACTTAGCCGATACGCTTGAGATCCTCGACTTATCCAATAACCAGCTTAGTTCACTGCCCGAAGATTTACCTCGCTTAACCCATTTGAAGATTTTGTTTGCTTCCAATAACCGCTTTGAAGTGCTGCCAGAGGTGTTAGGCCAGTGTCCGAAACTGGAGATGATCGGCTTTAAAGCCAATCAAATTCATTCGGTACCTGAGGCCTCATTACCCTTGCATACCCGTTGGTTGATCTTAACGGATAACCAAATTACCGCCTTGCCGGAACGTATGGGGCAGTTGCATCGTCTGCAAAAATTAGCCTTAGCGGGCAATCGCTTAACTTCGCTGCCAGCATCCATGGCCCAATGCCATAACTTAGAGTTAGTGCGTTTGTCGGCAAATGCCTTAGCCGCGCTGCCGAGTTGGTTGCTTAAGCTACCCAAACTTACTTGGCTGGCGTTTGCGGGTAATCCCTTTAGTCATACGCTGGTCGATCCCCATGCCGATGTGGCCAGTGTGCCCAATGTGACGCTAGCGGACATTGAACTCGGAGAAAAACTCGGTGAAGGTGCTTCCGGTATTATTTACCAAGGACGTTGGTTAAATCCTGCAATGGTGGCTGCCACTGGGAGCGAGCATATTGCTGTTAAGTTATTTAAGGGGGAGGTGACCAGTGACGGTTATCCTGCCGATGAATTGGATTGTTGTTTAACCACGGGTGAGCATCCAAATCTTATCAAGGTCTTAGCGCATATCAGCCAACAGGATCAGCTAGGGCTAGTGATGGCGTTAATTCCCCAAGGATTTTATAACTTAGGTTTACCGCCTTCCCTTGAAACCTGCACCCGCGATACCTTTAAGGCGGGGACCGAATTCTGCCTTAAGGACATAGTTAAGATAGCCTTGCAGTTGGCCGAGACTCTCGCGCATATGCACGCCCAGCATATCAGCCATGGGGATGTGTATGCGCACAATATGATGATTAATCAACAAATGTCACTGCTGTTCGGTGACTTCGGTGCCGCCTCAAACTTAGCAAAATTATCTACATCGGAGCGTAGTGCCATGCAAGCCATTGAGGTGCGGGCCCTAGGCTGTTTGATTGATGACTTATTGCCCTTTGCTGGCGCCGATAGAGCCGATAGAGCCTACGCGCTGCGAGTTCAACTGCGGCAGTTAACAGAGCTATGTATGCAACCTGAGTTATCTTGCCGTCCAGCTTTTAGCGATATCGCGAAGTTATTAGCCAGATTGTGGCAAGCTCAAGCATGCGAAGTGTAGGAAAACTCAAGGGGTGGTTCCATTGGTGAAAACCGATGCAGGGACATTACAGCAAGAGCGACTTAATCTCATCAGCAATGGAGAGCTGGCATTATGAGTTCGATTTCAAAACTGTTTTGGCTAAGCCTATGCTTAAGCGCGTTGCTCTCTGTATCTGTTTGGTTGGGATTTTCGGATAAGTTATGGCAGCAGGAATTGCCCGCCGACCAAACTACGCCGCCCAACACAGCGCAGCGTTTCGAGTTTACAGGGACTTTACCCGCCCACACTCAGCTCGAATTAGTGGGTTATTACACTTCCTCCGTGTGTACCCGCAAAGAAATCCGTTTTCCGAGTGGTATTGCTAACCCCTATCGCGCTACGCTGAATAAGAGTTCGGTTCTGCGACAATCCCTCGATACGACCGGTAATACCAAGCTTTTCAGCCTGACTTTAGCCCTGCAAGGCGGTGGAGATTGCGATTGGCAATTGGAGGATTTAGTCCTCGACCTGACCCTGCTGCCAAGTCATCCCATCTGGCAAAAGGTTAAGTCATTAAAAGATGACTATTTACATACGTCACCGCTATTAACATCGGGCGAACCCGCGACCAAAGCCTCACCCCATGATGGGTTTTATTTGAGTCAGGAGCTGACCATCGAGCCCGTGCTTGCTGGCAGCGAAGAGGATACCAATCTGGTTGCGGGATTGCCGCTTAGCCTCAATCCCGTGTATTACCCTGTAGTGATTTACAGCCCTAAGACCGATAGCCCCTTTGAGGTGAAGCTTAAGAGTAATCTGCAGTCGAGCAGCCGTTTATGGTCGAGCACTGTGACGCAAATGGTGCGTTTCGATAAGGAGGTCGTGCTGCGGGTGCAGTTTAATCCTGAAATTCTATCTGATTATCAAGTGAATGTGTGGCGACAGCCTGAGCAGATCTCGGTTCATTATCCCGATGGCACTGAGTATCGTTATCCACGTGGGGATGTGCACCTCTATGCCTATGGTAAGCCTGAATCTATGCTCAATACCTTAAGCACAAGCACCAAGGCCGAAGATAAGCGATTGTTAGCACAAATTTATTGGGCAGGTAATGCGCTGGCGAAGGATGAAGAAAAAGCGCGCAAATTCTACCGAGAGGCGGCCGAGGGCGATGACTTGATTGCTATTCAGTGGATGCAATCACAGGCAGCCTATGCGGGCGAGGTTGAGCAGAGCCGTTATTGGCTACAACGCGCGGCAAGGCTTGGAAATATGGAAGCTAAACTGGAGCTTATTCGTCAACCACTTGAGATTATCCTGCGTGGTAAATTGAATACAGCCGAAGCAAAAAGCGCGGAAGTTAAGGCTTGGGAACAATTAAATGTATTAGTTAATCAAGGGATACCCGAGGCCATAAGTATGATGGCGCTGTACCAAGCATTGCCTTGGTCGCCCTACCATGATGCAACGGCTGCATTAACTCACTATCGTATGAGTGTGCAGGCTGATCCGGCCTTAGCCCATAGCGCGGCCAGTGATTACTATTATTTGCTCGAGGATTTTGCGCAAAGTCAGGAGTTTTGGCTGATTGCCGCCGAGCGCGATCTCTATGTCGCCGCCGAGTATGCGGATATTCTGTTGAAACCCGATACACGCGATGCGTACCAAGCGCGTATCTGGCTCGAAAAAGTGGTTTTGCAGGGTGATAAACAAGGCATGCAGCGGGACGTGTTGGGTCGTGCCTATTTTCAGCTTGCGAGCCTACTCGATGTGGGCGAAGGGGGTAGCGTTGAGCCAGAGCGTGCCCTTGCGCTCTATCAGCACAGCATTGAACTGGCCAAATCCTTTACGAATGATTACGAAGCTAAGGCCAAGGCTAGAGTACAAGCGCTTGAAAAGCTTTGAGAGTCATGTCTGTTTTAGTGTTTGAACTTGGGATAGTCTAGCACTATCGAAGCTTTGATTATCGTTTATCCCCATGTCCAGCTATGCCTGAAATGGCCGCTAACCCGTGCAATCTAGACTACTTTGTTAGCGGCAGTATTCTATTCTATCGATAAGACCCGACTAGGAGCCCGTTATGTCCGAATTACCCCATGATTACACGCATATTTATCTTGAGCAGCCCGGTGAGCCGGAGGTGATGCAGCTGACACGCTCTCCATTGCCCGTGCCGAGCGCTGGCCAAGTCTTAATTCGTAACCGCGCCGCCGGGGTGAATGGACCCGATATCAAACAAAGGATGGGAGTGTATCCGCCACCACCTGGGGCATCGCCGATTATTGGACTGGAAGTCGCAGGGGAAATCTGTGCCTTAGGCGACGGCGTGACCCAATGGCAGCTGGGGGATAAGGTTTGCGCCTTAGTGCCCGGCGGCGGCTATGGCGAGTACACTTTAACCTATGCCGAGCATTGTTTACCTATCCCACAGGGCTTTTCTGAGGTGCAAGCGGCGGCGCTGCCCGAAACCTTTTTCACCGTGTGGGGCAACCTCTTTATGCGCGCGGGACTCAAGGCGGGTGAAACCGTGTTGATCCACGGCGGTTCTGGTGGCATTGGCAGCACGGCGATTTCCCTCGCTAAGCACCTTGGTGCGACCGTGATTGCGACTACGGGACAAGATGCCAAGCGCGACTATTGCGCCGGATTAGGTGCCCATCTTGTCGTCAATTACAACACTCAGAATTTTGTCGAAGAAATCATGAGCTTTACGCAGGGTAAAGGCGTTAATGTGGTATTTGATATCGCGGGTGGCGATTTTATTAACCTCAATTTGCAAGCACTCGCGTTGGATGGACGTATGGTGTCGGTTTCAACTCAACGTAGTCCTAAAGCTGAGGTTAATATTCTCCAGCTGATGGCTAAGCGAATTGTCTGGACAGGTTCAACCCTAAGACCACAAACGGTTGAAGCCAAAGCTGAAATCGCAAGGCAATTACACGAACGTGTTTGGCCATTACTTGATAGCCAGCAAATCGTGCCACATATTTTTGCAACGTACCCATTGAACGATGCGCCTAAGGCCCATAGATTAATGCAGTCGGGCGAACATAGGGGCAAAGTGGTATTAACATTTTGAATTAACTCAGCTACAAGCTGTAACCTCTTATCGCTTCAATAATTTAATGGTTATAGGTGCATAATTAAAACTTGATGTGATGTTTTTTTAGACTAAAGTCGTTAGTGACAAATTTTTTTAGAGACTTTGGCCGAAATTAATGCGTAATAAGTGAAAATTTCATGGTTTGAGGCATTGATTATCGAAAATATTCTGTAAAAATACCCAGTTGAAAACGTCAGAGACTTTCCGGCGCTATTCGTGGATCAAAGCAAGCGTCGCTTCGCTTATTCAGACTAAAAAACTCATAGTGTATGTGTTGATTTAAGGGTATTGGCATATATGTATAACACAGCAAAGAAACAGGTTTGGTATGGTGAGCTGAGAACATCGAAGGGCAATGCGATTGTCGTCCACGACAACCAGCTGCCAGAGGCTTCCCCTGGACGAATTTACCTCTACAATACCGACCGTGATGCCATTGTTGAGTATGTAGAAGACATAGTAAAAGTGAACCTATACGACTTAGATGAGGCCGCATTAAAAGCTGCTGAGGCTAAGTTTAGCGTTGCATGGAAAGCGGCTCGCGCTCAATTTATGAGCAAGCATCAAGCTCGTATTGATCTGAACAACGTTAAGGATTCTGGCCCAGTACGTAAGGCTAAACCTGAGGTTGAGCCTGAAATCGAAACCGATGCAATTGGTGCTGATTTCGATGAAGATTGGGGCGATGATTTCGACGATTAATATCCAATTTGCTTCGGCAACATTGGATAAAGGTAAGGAATGAAACGACTTTATTCCTTACCAGCCTTTCTTTTTAATTCCTACAGATGCTCATTTCAACTTTAGTCAACAATATCAAATTGATATCGACTAATATGATGATAGATTTTCCCTGGTACTAACCAGGCATCATCACCCAATTGCGGTTGATTGGGCGAGTCAGGCAGCTTTTGCGGTTCAATACACACGCCCTGATGTTGGTGCAAACTTTGTTGGTTTCGTCCCACGGTTCCCGCTAAAAAGTTAGCGCAGTAGAGTTGTACGCTAGGCTGATTGGTAAATACCGTCATGGCGCGGCCGCTGACAGGACTGCTTAAACAACCAAAGCGGCGTAGTGAACCATCGGGGTTATCCATCAAATAGCAATGATCATAACCTTGGGTGCTTGTTAGTTCGGGAGCGTGAAGTTTTTCGCCAAGGGAAACACTTTGAGTTAAATCGAAAATACTATCTTTAACCTCAGCAATTCCTGTCGGGATGCCGACTTCATTCATCGTCAAATAGCGTGTCGCATCGATTTGCATCTGGTGCTGATAATTATTGCTCGTACCATCCAGATTAAAATAGCTGTGCTGCGTTAGGCTCACCGGACAAGGTTTATCTACGGAGGCCAGCATTTCTACATAGAGATTATTGGCGGCAAGGCGATAGTCTAATTGCACCGTGCAATTACCGGGGAAGCCCATATCGCCATCTGGACTCACTAAGGTTAATCTTACCCCATCGGGAAGCGGGCCTAAGTGCCAGTTCTTTCTGTTAAAACCTTCGCGGCCACCATGTAAGCAGTTGCTAGCCTGATTGATATCCAGTTGATAGGTTTGCCCCTGATATTGCAGCTTGCCAAGGGCGATACGATTGGCAAAGCGGCCTGCAATGGCGCCAAGGTGGGCATTTTGAGTCAGGTAATCTTCGGCACTGTCGCAGCCTAGAACGATATTGGCGCGCTCACCCTGTTTATCGGGCGTCCAAAGCGCGCGAATAATGCCGCCTAAACTGAGCACTTCCAAGGCGATGATGCCATTGTCTATCCGCACGCGTTCAATTTCGCTGCCGCGGGGATCGGTCCAAGGATCTAATACACTGAAACGCACCATTTAGTTTCCCTCATGTGTCATTTAACCGTTTGATTTTGCCTCTTAAAAATGACAAATACCACACAATTCATGGTTGAATTCGTATGGTATTAGTGGCGGAGTTAGCTGGTGCGATTAAGTGTTTAGCTGTCGATACGGCCCGCGCCAGCACTCGCTGAACAGAGATAAACGGTTGCGTCTATCCCTGTTTGCTCGAAAAATGTCTGTTCGACCGCAGAAACTACCGCATCGGTAAGCTCATGGTCGACGAGCGCGACCACGCAGCCATCGGTCATGCGTATGCCACCGCGTTCGCCAATCACTTGGCTAACAATATCCACCAAAGTGTCAAATTCCGGTAGTGTTACCTCAAAATCATCCCGCAATGATTGATGAGACTGAGCCATTAATAGGCTGAATTTAGAAATATTATTTTGCTCTAGTGCCCGAGCTGCACTCTGAGTGCGTTTATTCTCGGTGACTACGTGTTTGGCGCGGCGATAAAGGGTTTCATCCAATTTATCCTTGGCACTTTCAAGCTGACGCAGTTCAAGATGGCGCAGAGCGTCTAAACCAAAAAATTCGGCAGCTTGAGCGCATTCCTCACGTCGCTGCTGGCTAATCGCCGCTAATCGTTGTTTCTCAATATGCGCATCAATGATGATCAGGCTGAGATTCTCAGGGATTGCAATCGCTTCGCTATCAAGGTCAAGGCAGTCGATGAGCAGGGCATGATCCGGCTCGCCCATCGCGCAAACCATGTGATCCATAATGCTGCAAGCCGATGCGACGTACCGATATTCGCCACGTTGGGCCAATTGTGCCACTGCCATCGGTGAGAGATGCAATTGGCTGCTGTCACTAATGGCTGTGCCAAAGGCGACGACCAAGGCGCCAGAGGAAGATAATCCTGCTGCGAGCGGTACATCGCCTACCACGGCTAAATCTAAGCCCTTGGCAATGAGCCCTGTGTTGGCCATCGCCGCGGTGAACCCTTTTAAATAATTTACCCAACCGTCCTCGGGATGGATTTCGGTTTCTTTGCCGAAGGTCCATTCTTTAATTTGCCCGGGAAAGGCATCAGCAACGGCGCGAAACTTATTGTCTTCACGGCGTTTAACGGCAATCACCGTATGAAAATTAATGGCGGCAGGCAAAACAAAGCCGTCGTTGTAATCCGTGTATTCACCGATCAGATTTACTCGACCTGGGGCTTGATATAAATCATCGGCTTTAGTGCCAAAGGTTTGGACAAATAACTTGGTGGCGCGCTGCGCAGGGTTCGACATGCTGAGAAGACTTCCAAAAAAGCTGGGCTAATTTCGTTCTTGTCTTCGATTTATATCACGACTAAGTCGGCGATGTAACTGAGATTTTCTATGGCATTGACGATAAGCTTGTCAGAGAAAACCGATAGTCAAAAACGCCGCAATGTTTGAGCGTGTGTAAGTGCGTTAAGGTGATTGATTTTTAGTGGTTTTTATAGGTTTTATCGGGTGAGGTAATGACTCAGGTTAATCCCTTTCCTGAGTCATTTTTAGCCTAAATAGGATGAGTTTTATTCATGATAACAAACGTAAACACGCCTTAAACCGCGGCAGAATGTTGTTTGTTGTCATCGTCTACGTCGGCAACTGCCTTCATTTCAGAGTCTGGTAATAACTCATGAACTACATGGTCGACAAAACCCGCACCCGCCGCTTCGTATAGGTTGTAAACGCTATGCACACCAGAACTTCTGAGTGATGCAGCATCCTCACCATATTGTACGATTGCACTTAGTTTACCTTGATAATTCAGCTTTTTAAGTTGCTCAACGGCGAAGAGATTTCCCGCATGATGCGGCATTGCTAGCAGCACTAATTCAAGATTGGGCGCTTTATCAAGCTTCTCCCAAAAGTCGGTATCGGAAGCATCCCCTTGCACTACATTACGGCCTTTAGCGCGGTGTAAATCGACCAGGTCTTGCTTATGCTCAATCCCGAGGATCTCACCGTCGAACCGGGCACGCAGTTCATCGTAGGCTCCACTACCAATACGCCCCATCCCTAGGATTAAAAAGCGTGGATTACCAATGGCAATGGGGCGATCTTCTGGGTGCAATGGGCGTTTTTCTAACCTAACGAGTCGCTGTTGGAAGCGTTGGTAAATATTTCCGACCGTAGCATTGAGCGGCGCTGCTAATAAAAAGCTAAAGCTTAAGGCCACGGCAATAATCACCAACCATTGTGACGGTAGCCAGCCTTTGCTGGTGGCGACCGCAGCGACAATCAGACCAAACTCGGAGAAGTTACCTAGGTTAAAGGAACCTAACATCGAGGTGCGAGAACGTAATTTAAAGCGAGTAAGAATATAGACAAACAATAAGATTTTTAGCGGTACTAACAGTACTAATAATGTAGCCAGCACGATATCCGAAATCGTGGGTAAGCCATTGAGACCAATGGTTAAGAAGAAGGCGACAAGAAAGAGTTCTTTAAAATAGAACAATGATTTAGCCAGCTCAGAGGCTTTTTTATGTCCTGCGAGCAGAATACCAATAACTAATGCGCCGAGATCCGGTTTTAAGCCAACGGATTCAAATAACCAAGCGCCGACAACCAGTGCCATTACTAATCCAAATAGCACTAATAATTCACCGTGGCCAACACGGTCAAAGGCTTTATAAATCAGTGGTTTTGCCAGAGGTAATAACAATAACGCAAATGCCCACACTGAAGGCACATCGCCCTTAGAAATGGTTAAAAAGAGTACGGCAAAAATATCCTGCATAATCAGGATACCAATAGCAACACGGCCATACAGGGATTGCATATCCCCTTTATCTTCTAAGACCTTTACCGCAAAAACGGTACTGGAGAAGCTTAACGCAAATGCCAGTAAGGTTAACTGCTCAATCCCTAAACTGGTCAGTTGAGATAATCCTAATAACCCTAATATTTTGAGAATAGGGACGAATACTAGGATCGATAGCATCAAATGCACACTCGACCCCGCCCACACTTCAGCCTTAAATAGGCTACGAATATCGAGTTTTAAACCAATCGCAAACAGCAGTAGCGTAACCCCTAAATTGGCGAGTTCTTGCAGCAGTGGCAGGCTTTCTTTTTCAATACCTAATACAAAGAGTACAAAGCCCGCCACTAAGTAGCCGATGAGTGGGGGCAGTCCTATACGGCTAACGAGCATGCCGCAAATAAGGGTGATAATGAGGATAGCTGGTTCCATAATGCTCCAATCTAAAAAGTCCACGATAAACAAGGATTGTATAAGAAATCGATGACAGCGCGATAAAAAAGCGGACTTTTCATGAAAAAAGTCCGCTTTTTGTTGATTTTACGCTAAAACGCCGCAGAGGAGTGTTAGCGTTTAGTCGAGATTATTTCACCAAGTGATCTAAATGAGCTGCAAACTCCTTGGGACCCATAAAGCCGGTTACCCTTAAATCTTCTCGCTGTTCACCTTGCTCGTTAAACATCAATAATGTCGGTAAACCGAGGACATTGTATTTTTCAAGCAGAGCGACATCCACAGCATCACTCTTAGTGACATCCGCTTGCAGCAGCACGATTTTGTTCATTCGCGCTAATACTTCGGCGTCTTTAAAGGTAATGGCTTCAAACTCTTTACAAGCCACACACCAGTCAGCGTAGAGATCCAGCATCACAGGCTTACCAACTGCCGTGGCAGCAGCAATTTCGCGGTCCAAATCTTCAATGGATTTTATCCGTTTAAAGCCATGGGCTTGCTCAGTCGTTGTCGCAGTCGCAACCGGACTGTGGCTAAAGCCAAAGTGACCCATCACGGCTTGGAAGCCATAGGAGAAACTTGCCAGCAGGGTTAAGGTGAGTAGCACTGAGCGTACGGTTTGTTTCCAGTTAAAGGCGCTGAGCTTATTTTGGTGCATCAGGTAACCGGTGAAGCTAATGCCCCAAAGCGACCAAAGCACATCGGAAACCACGCCCGTCCAAATACGGCCAAGCATCACAATCGATACCGCAATCAGCAGGAAGCCAAACACAGTTTTAATGATATTCATCCAAGCGCCAGCGCGAGGCAGTAACTTACCACCCGAGGTGCCGATGATAAGTAGTGGTACGCCCATGCCCATACTCAGCACATACAGCGCGAGGAAGCCTTGTAATAAATCCCCGGTTTGCGCCACATAGACTAAGGCGCCAGAAAGTGGAGCCGTGGTGCAAGGCGAGGCGACCAATCCTGAGATCACTCCCATCAAAAATACGCCAATTAGATTGCCGCCTTTTTGATTGTTGGAAATGGAGTTCATCTTCTCCTGCCAGCTTGAAGGCAGTTTGAGATCGTACAAGCCAAACATGGATAAACTGAGTACAAAGAACAGGATAGCTAAAAAGATCAGCACGGCGGGATGCTGTAGCGCCGCTTGGTATTTCATCCCCGCAGAGGCAACCACTAGACCTAAAATCGAGTAGGTGATCGCCATACCTTGCACATAGGCCATCGACAGGGTGAAGGCCTTAGCGGTTGATAGTTTTTGCCCTTGGCCTACAATAATGCCCGATAGGATAGGGTACATAGGGAAGACGCAAGGCGTGAGCGCCAGACCAATCCCTAGGCCGAAGAAGATCACTAAGGTCCAGAGTAAACTGTCGTTAGACAGCATCTGGCTTAGGCTGTCCTGCTGAGTAATAGGTTGGCTTGGGGCGCTGCTAGTTTGCTTAGCGTCAGCAGAGGCGGCAGGTTCAGTCGTTTCGTTGCTGTCTGCGCCAGTTGCAATATTCCCATCATTGGCCGCGACAGCCTTTAGGGTCACGTCCCGCTTGGTCGGTGGATAACAGAGTTTACCCTCGGCGCAGCCCATAAAGGTCACGGTTAAGGTGCCGTTATCATCGGCTTGTTTCAGGCCAACGGGAATATCGATATAGGTGTAGTAAACCTCTTGCTCACCGAAATATTCGTCGTTGTGGGGCTTACCCTTTGGCAGGTCGATGGTGCCAAGTTCGGCGCCATTGACGCTAAATTTGAGCTTATCCCGATACATATAGTAGCCGTCGGCAATGACCCAATTGAGGGTGACCTTATTACCTTCTTGCTTAAAATCGAAGGCAAAGGCTTGATCGACAGGCATTAACTCGGGTTCGCTTTTTAGAAAACCAAAGCTATTGGCGAAGGCGTTGCCACTTAGGGTGAGAGGCGTAAAGAGCAGTAACGCGGTGAAAACAAGGCTAAGTAGTTTTTTCATGGCTGAGTGTTATCTTTTATCCAATCTAAGTAGGCTGGTAGCCCGTGAGTCACGGGTACGGCAATAATTTCAGGCACTTGATAAGGGTGGAGTTGAAGCACAAGCTGTTCTAACTCGGCATAGCGGCTTTGTAAACATTTAATGTGTAAGCTAATTTCTTGCTCCTCACAGATTTTTCCTTCCCATGCATAAATGGAGCGGATCGGCGCCGAAATATGTACACAGGCGGCGATGCGCGCTTCCACTAAGGCACGTGCAATGCGCTTTGCTTGAACTTCATCTGGGCAACTGGTGCTGACCACAAGATATTGAGCTTGCATGGTGTGAGGTATCGTCCCTTAACAATCTTAAACTTCGCTTAAGCCTATTAGGCTAAGCTACTTTACGTGTTTTTATGGTCTCATACATTAACCGGGTAATAAAAGAGTGAGCTAAATATCAGAAGTTTCACTCCCTTACCGACAGCGCCAGCCAAGAGACTTGAATTAAGACCGGATAGCCCCCATTTAGTTTTCAAGTAAGCGAGATAAATCTGAGGTCGGTATGTTTTTAATCCTGTTTTTATTATTTGTGCTGATCCCAGTTATCGAACTGTCAGTGTTAATTCGCGTGGGCGAGGTGCTCGGCACTTGGACCACTATTGGTCTGGTGTTATTTACCGCCGTGTTGGGTGTGTCCCTCGTGCGTAGCCAAGGGCTGAGCACGCTGATGCAAGTGCAGCAAAAACTCACGCGAGGCGAGGCGCCAGGGCAGGAAATTGTCGAAGGCATGATGTTAGCCATGGCGGGTGTATTGCTGGTTATCCCTGGCTTTGTGACTGATTTTATTGGCCTATTATTACTCACACCCTTAACGCGCCGCCCGATTGCCGCCTTAGTGTTTAAGCGTATGCAGCTGCGCGTGGTGTCTGGTTTACAGGGCGGAATGCGCGGCGGTTTTGGTACGGGTCCATTTGGACCTCATTCAGGCTCACAGTCGAATCCATTTGGCCAATCCCCCTTTGAGCAACATACTCACTCCGACGGCAATGTGTATGAAGGGGACTTTGAGCATAAGGCTGATCCGAGCGATAAACGCCCCGAGAGTCATCAATTGATCGACCAAGACCTTGATGCGAAAGCGAATGAGCCTAAAGACGCTCAGCCAAAAGATCCAAAACCTTAGTTACATATCCCGACAGCTAAGCTGTACTCAGGCATTATTCTGCAAGCTCCCATGGGTAACCCTCTGGGAGCTTGTTTTTATTTGGGCTTTGTCGCAATAGTCTGCGGTGGATCACTTGCCTCACCTTTGCTTCGATTTAGGGGCGTACTATAGTAAACCTCGAACATATTATTCATGGAGGTTGAATATGCACTTAACTAAGTTAAAGCTGATGTCGGGATTGTTGTCTGTCGTAACTTGCTCGCTGATCACCTATAGCGCCGTGGCAGGGCCTTTAGATCCAAATTGCGACCCTGAAAAAGTTGCCAAGAATGCCGCGGTCAAGGCTACTACTGGCGTGAGTGGTCGCTGTACTCCCGAGAAAGCCGCCGAGCGTACGGCGAAAGATGCCAAGGATGCCGTTGGGGATGCTAAGGATAAAGTGACGGATTCGGTCAGTGATAAGGTCGATGATATTAAACCCGACGATAAGCTATCCGACAAAGCCTCCGATGCGCTAAAGCAAGATAAGCACGAACACGACAAGCACGATAAGAAAGAGGGTGTCGATGCTAAGAAAGTCGTGAAAAAGGTCGTCAATTAACGCCGGGCTCGATAGTCATTCACTCTTACCGCGCCTAGATTTTATGCTAACCAAGCTGAAATCTAGGCGTTTTTGTATTCGGCTTAAGTGGATAATCAAGAGAAGGAAAGGGCCAATCGATGAGCAATACTACATCGATCGGCCACGCCGGGAAGCGTTTAGGGAGAGTGACGTGCTAGTTGGTGCTCGCCACTGCATTCGGTTTGATGTTAAAGGCCAAACTGTACATCACTGGCAGCACTATCAGGGTCAGTAATGAGGCAAAACCTAAACCAAAGATGATAGTGATCGCCATCGAGCCGAAAAAGGCGTCGGGGATCAGCGGGATCATCCCGAGCATAGTAGTGATCGCCGCCATTAATACGGGGCGCACACGACTCACACTCGAATCGACAAGGGCGGCATAGGCGGGTTTACCTTCACCGAGCTCGAGGTTGATTTGATCAACCAACACAATGCCGTTTTTAATCACCATGCCCGAGAGGCTCAGCAGGCCTAGCAGCGCCATAAAGCTAAAGGGGGCATCGAAAATCAATAATCCCGCCGAGACACCAATCAAGGCCAGTGGCACGGTAAACCAAATCACTAAGGGCTGACGCACAGAGTTAAACAGGAACACTGTGATTAAAAACATCGCCAAGTAACCCATAGGAATCGAGCTAAATACCGCGGTTTGGGCTTCGCCTGCAGTCTCATACTCGCCGCCCCATTCGAGGTGGTAACCAGCGGGAAGACTGATGGCTTCAACCTTATCCTTCACTTTACGCAGCACAGAATCGGCTGTCTCATCGCTGCCAAGCTTTGGATCGGCCAGAACCGCTAACATCCGCATCCGGTCGCGACGCTTCACCAACGGGTTTTCCCACTGGGTTTCGAACTGGCTCACCACTTGGGTGGCTGGCACGAAGGTGTTGTGCTCGGTACTCCAAATTTGCAGTTTCCACAGGCTGTCGGCCTGTAAGCGCTCTTCGGCGGGCGCACGGGCAACGATAGGCAGCAAATGGCTGGTTTCACGGTACAGGCCAATCTGTTTGCCGCTAAAGTTGATGAGCAGTGCGTTATCCAGATCTTGCTTACTGATCCCGGTTTCCCTCGCCTGAGCATTTTGCAGCTGCGGGCGGATCAGCGGCACTTGATTGCGCCAGTCATGGCGAACACCGTCCATCGTTGGTTCTGCATGGAAAATCGCTTCGGCCTGCGCGCCTAATGCACGCAGCACTTCGGGGTCATCACCGTAGAAACGAGCCTCAATCTTCGCGGCGGGAGACGGGCCGTTTTCCATATTCTTGAATCGATATTGCGCCTGCGGGAATCGTTTATTTAACTGTCCTTCTAACTCAGACATATAGACTTTGAGCGACGCTAAATCCTCCATCTCGATGATCAACTGGGCAAAGGCGGGGTAGCCTTTCTCGGGTTGATAGGGCAGGACGAAACGCTGCGCACCTTGGCCAATCACTGTGGTTAAGTGTTTTAGGCCGCTGTGTTGTTCCTCGGCTTGCTTGAGTAGCATCTGCTCAATATCGGCGGTAAAGCGTTCTGTGCCTTTGATATCCGTGCCTTCAGGCATCCAAATATCCACAAAGAAGATTGGCGTATTTGACGCTGGGAAGAACACATTTTTGATATGCCCAAAGCCAATTACCGCAGTAACGAGCATGGCACCGACCAAGAGAATACTGGTGAGCCTAAAACGCAGGGCAAAGGTTAAACTCGCGCGGTATAAGCTAAAGAACCAGCCCTTGTATGGGTCCTGTTCTTCATCGTCTGCTGGTGCATCTTTAAAGAGCAAGTGGCAGAAGAAAGGTGTCAGGGTGATCGCAGTAATCCAACTGATAAATAAGGAGATCATTAACACTTGGAACAGGGAGCGACAAAACTCACCGGCGGCATTTTGTGATAAACCAATCGGCGCAAAGGCGATAATCGCGATCACTGTGGCGCCAAGTAGCGGCCACTGGGTTTGCGACACAATTTGTTTTGCGGCTTCGAGGCGAGTCTTACCCCGGCGCAGGCCAATCAGAATACCTTCCGTCACCACAATGGCGTTATCGACCAGCATACCAAGCGCGATGATCAGGGCGCCGAGGGAGATGAGTTGCAGCTCAATGCCCAGTACTTTCATCACGATAAAAGTGCCGAGAATGGTCAGCAGCAGGATTAATCCCATCAGTAAGCCAGAGCGTAAGCCCATAAACAGCAATAGCACGGCAATAACGATGGCAATCGATTCTAATAGGTTGATTAAAAAGCCATTAACTGTGTCATCTACCGCCAGACTCTGGTTATAAACCGTGTCTAGGTTCATCCCAATCGGCCGCTGTGATTCTAGCTCGGAAAGGCGCTGGCTAACGCTTTTACCCACTTCAACCACGTTAACGCCGCTTGAGAAGGAAATCCCCAGTGATAAAGCTGTCTCGCCACGGTTGTGATAGAGCACACTCGGGGTCTCGTCGTAATCTTTCTCAATATTGGCAATATCCCCTAAATAAATGAGTTCGGTGCTACCCGGTGGGCTGACAATCAGACGCGCCAGATCCTGCACACTGCTGAATTCACCCGTAGGGTGGATACGAATGCGATTATCGCCAACGACTAAACTCCCGGCGTTGGATACTACGTTTTGGTTGTTGATAAGACCGTAGATATAGTTTTGATCTAGCCCCAGTGCCGAGAGTTTTTGCTGTGATATTTCAATCACCACTTGCTCGGTTACACTGCCCGCGACTGAGACTTTTTTCACCCCTGGCACTAGCACTAATTCGCGGCGCAAATAGTCGGCATAGTTGGTTAATTCGCGGTTGCTGTAATCCGGGCCTGAGAGGTTAAACAAAATCCCATAGACGTCGCCAAAGTCGTCATAGACCTTGGGCGAGGTGCTGCCGGGGGGCAGTTGTCCTGCGGTATCGTTAACCTTACGGCGCACTTCATCCCACACCTGTGGCAGGCTGGTTTTGTCGTAGGTTTCTTTAATCTCAATTTGGATCTGCGACAGGCCTGCACTGTTGATTGAGGTCACGTGCTTAACCGCATCGAGCTGCTGTAATGCATCTTCGAGGGGCAGGGTCACCTCCTCTTCGACTTGCTCGGGGGATGCGCCCGGGTAAGCGGTGATCACTAGGGCTTCTTTAATGGTAAATTCGGGAAATTCTAATTGCCCAAGGCCCGTAAAACTGACGCCGCCACCCACGAGTAGCAGCAACACAAACATCCAGCTGATGACTTTGTGGCGAATGGAATACTCAGCAATATTCATGAATTACACTCCGCGCTGCCAGCGTAGTGGTTTGACTTTCATCCCGTCGGATAACTGGGAAACTCCTGCACTCACAATCAAGTCGCCCTTGTTGATGCCGCCTAAGACTTCGATGCCTTGAGTAGTGACACGCCCTAAGGTGACGGCTGTGGGTTTCACTTCACCCGACTGAGACTGATACACCCACACTTGAACTTGGCCGTCTTGGTCGCGTTTATCGATGGCGGTGACTGGCACTATGGCCGACGCGGTTTGATCTGGTGTTTTTACTAAGGCGAGGGTTAACTCGGCGCTCATGCCAGGAAGTAACTGAATATCTTTAGGTTGCGGTAACGAAAACACCACTTCATAGGCCTGAGTACCCGGGGTCACTTGGGTCGAGTATTCTTTGAATTTCGCATCAAACTCCATGTCTGCTAATGCGCTAAAACGCACCTTAGCGGTAAAGTTTTGCTGCTGAATATAGTTGTTTAGGCTCGCCGCCATCGCTTCGGGGACTTGAATGCTGACATCAAGCAAACTGTTGTTTTGCAGCGTTAAAATCCCTTGGTTGGCCTGCACAATTTGGTGGTTATCCACTAAACGTTTGGCCACAGTGCCACTAAAGGGAGCGATAAGCTTGGTATAACTTAACTGGTCACGGGCGGCGGCTAAGGCGGCTTTGGCCGATTTAAGTTGCGCTTGGGCGCTATCAAACTCGGCTTGAGAGATTAATTTGCGTTTGAGGAGTTCGGTTTTACGCTGAAAATCCGCCTCTAAGAGCTCATGATCCGCTTCGCGGGTCATTAAATTGTTATAGGCATCCCTGTCATCGAGTTTAGCCAACAGGCTACCTTGACGGATCTGTTGTCCTTCCACTAATGCCAGAACCGTCAGTTCGCCGGAAATTCTAAAGGATAATTCAGCGCGGCTATTAGCACTGACGCGCGCCGGAAACGTCCTTAAATTTCCCCCTTCGAGTTGCTCAACTTCAAAGAGTTTTACTGGACGAATGGCACTCGCCTGTACCGAGCTTTCCGCTGGAGTGCAAGCTGTGAGCACGGCTGGCAATAAAGCCGCTAGGGGAAGCAGTCGATATGATTTCATGGTCAGGGAGTCCTCGATAACAATTTATCAGCATTTTAGGGACGCGAAGATAACAGCTAAATTTGTTGCAATAAACGGGATACTTTGGGATTATGAGTCCCACATAATGAGATTGAAATTAAGTTAAAAATGAAGACAGAGGACTTAGCGTTATTTCACCGCATAGCCGAAACTGGTAGTTTGATCGAAGCTGCTGATTTGCTTAACTTACCTAAATCGACCGTGAGCCGCCGTTTACAGGCGTTGGAAGATGAACTGAATATCAAGCTATTCCACCGCCAGAGTCGCTCGATGACGCTGACCTCAGCGGGAAGCCATTTTTACCATAGATCGCAAAACATTTTGGCGCAGCTCGACGAAACCCTGTTTGAGATGACTAACGAAGATGCTGAGATCAGTGGCCATCTTCGCATTCAAATGTTTCCTATCCACAGCATGAATGTACTGATGCACGCCATTTTCCGCTTTATGGATCTGCACCCTAAGTTGACCGTTGAAGTGATCAACAGCGCTGAATCCGTGGATATGGTGAAGAATAACCTCGATGTGGCCTTTGTGGTCGAGCCTGCATTGGACACCTTAGACCTAGTAGTGCGCCCCATCTTCACCACAGATCTGCGCTTTTATGCCAGTCCCCAATACCTCGCCGAGCACGGTACGCCGCGGACGCCACAGGAGATTGAGTCCCATAACGTGGCCTTGTTTAGGCTATCGAACGGCAAAATCTTCAATGAGTTATGGATTGGTGCCGAAGAAGAAGTGCGGGTCAGAGGCAATTTCTGCTCTAACAGTGTCGAAGTGGCGGTGGAGTTTGCTCTACAAGGCCGAGGCATAGTGTATGCCCCGACCGAAGTGGTGGTCGAGCATGTGTCTAACGGCCAATTAGTCACCCTGTTACCCGAGATTGACCCACATCCCGGGGAATGTTATTTGGCTTATCCTTCAAGACGTTATGTTAGTCTTGCCTGTCGCCGCTTTATCGACTTTATCATGCAAGAGTTGGCGCCAGAGGGCGTGCCGACCAATATGAGTGCCGAAGGTAATTTGGGGCGTCGCTCCTGCAAACCCTCGGAAGAACCGTTCCCGCCGAATGATGTCCGTTTTCGCCTGAAACACGCGGTGTAATCAGGCGTCTCTCAATGGCTAAGTTACCGCGGATACTGTGGCAGTGTGTGCAGTATGTGTGGCCACTTAGCCAGCGCCAGTGGCGCAGCAAATCGTCGCCGTTTGTGCCTTGATATGAGCCTGTTTTTCTTAACTTTCCTTAACGGCCGCGACCTTAGCTGCGGCCTTTTACGCTAAATCTTGCAGAGTTAGATCTTGCAGAGTTAGATCTTGCAGAGTTAGATTGCGTCGGCGGTTGTGACCTTGGTCGGCTCGCAAATACGCTGCGCAAGATAGTAACAGGCAATCCCCATCAAGAGATTCGTTATCGGCAGCGCCAGCAATAAGCCTTTCACGCCATCGATATAGGATCCCAGCGCCGCCAGTGGCAGCATCAGCAGCACTAAACGGCACAGGTTAATCACTAACGAACTCATGGGTCTGTGGTACGCATTGAGCGCCGTGGCAAAGATAATCACTATGCCCAAGGGGCCGTATGCGCAGGGCAGCACCAGAATATAAAAGCTTAACCACTCTAGTACCTGCGGATCGGTGCTGAATAAATGGGCGATAGGCTGAGCCAAAAACGCCAGCGGAATATAGAGTAAGGTTTGGAATACTAAGATAAATTTCAGCGATAACAGCAGTGCCTGTTTGGCCCTTTGCGGCTGCCCAGCACCGAGGTTTTGCGCGATAAACGGCATTAAGCTCGACGAGAGCGCCATCACTACAATCAAGAGCACCGACTCTAAGCGCGTGCCCGCACCAAAGGCAGCGACGGCGCTGTGGTCGATATGCGCCAGCATTGCCATAATCACCGCATTGGCGAGTGGATTGATTAAATTCATCAGAGCCGCTGGCTGGGCGATATGGGCGAGCTTACTCCAGTTGGCGCGCATTCTATCGATATCAAATGCCGCCCACTCCAACATATTGCGCTTAATAATCAACAAATAACCCGAGAGCGATAGGGCTACCAGCCAGGAGCACAGTGTCGCTATTGCTGCGCCTTGGATCTCTAAGCGCGGAAAAGGCCCGATACCGAAGATTAATAAAGGGTCGAGAATTAAGTTGATGATCGCCGCCAGCGCCATAATCATCGCGGGGGAGCGGGTATCTCCGGTCGAGCGTAATCCCTGATTCCCCACCATCAATAACACTAACAGTGGCGCACCCACATACCAATACACCATATAGTCGTGGATCAGCGGCAGGCTGGTGTCATTGGCGCCAAGCAAGCTAAACAGTGGCTTAATAAAAATGCTACCCAGGGCGGATAAACTGGCGATCAGGATAAAGGTCAGCAGAAGCGCATCGTGCAAAAACACTTTGGCACGTGGGGCATTGCCCGAGCCAATCAGCCTGCCAAGGTTGGTCGATACGCCAGCGCCAATCCCAATCGCAATGCTGGAAATAATCAAGGTCACTGGAAAGGTAAAACTGATCGCCGCTAAGGCTTCTGTTCCTAACTGGCTGATAAAAAAAGTGTCAGCGAGGCTAAAACCCAGAATGGTCATAATGCCAATCAAGTTAGGGAGGCTCATGTTGAGCAGTACACGACCAATTGGCGCGCTAAGCAGCCCGTGTCTGTCTTGCATGGGGAAAATAGTGCCTTGTTTGCGAGCGGAGGCCGAATTCTAGCAGGATTGTGCTCGCTTGAAAAAACTGACATCAAAAATTTGAATTTTTTTTTGTAAAGGCACTTGGATCTGACGCGGGCTAACCCCATATCACAGACATCAAAGGGGAGGGCGAAAACGCTTCCTCTTTTTCATCACAAAATCGCCTCGATTGTTGGGCATTAAATCATTAGGAGAGTTCATAGATGAATATTCGTCCATTACATGACCGCGTAATCGTTAAGCGTTTAGAAGTTGAATCAACTTCAGCGGGTGGCATTGTATTAACCGGTAGCGCCGCTGAAAAATCGACTCGCGGAGAAGTACTGGCAGTAGGCAACGGCCGTATTCTCGAAAATGGCACTGTAAGACCACTGGATGTGAAAGTAGGTGATGTAGTGATCTTCAATGAAGGTTACGGTGTGAAGAAAGAAAAAATCGACGGTCAAGAAGTCTTGATCCTGTCAGAAGCTGACCTGATGGCCATCGTAGGTTAATCCACGACATCAATTCGACATTCCAATTAATCATCAAAAATTTAAAGGATACTCAATATGGCAGCTAAAGAAGTTGTATTTGGTAATGACGCACGCGTAAAAATGCTGGCTGGTGTAAACATTCTGGCTAACGCAGTAAAAGTGACCTTAGGCCCTAAAGGCCGTAACGTGGTATTAGACAAGAGCTTTGGCTCACCACTGATCACTAAAGACGGTGTGTCTGTTGCAAAAGAAATCGAATTAGAAGACAAGTTCGAAAACATGGGCGCGCAAATGGTGAAAGAAGTTGCTTCTAAAGCCAACGACGCCGCCGGTGACGGTACCACTACTGCAACCGTTCTGGCACAAGCCATTGTGACTGAAGGTTTAAAAGCCGTTGCAGCGGGTATGAACCCAATGGATTTAAAACGCGGTATCGATAAAGCTGTTGCTGCAGCCGTTATCGAGCTGAAAAACCTTTCTCAAGATTGCGCCGACTCAAAAGCTATCGCTCAAGTAGGTACTATCTCTGCTAACTCTGACGAGTCAATCGGCCAAATCATTGCTACTGCAATGGAAAAAGTCGGTAAAGAAGGCGTGATCACCGTTGAAGAAGGTCAAGCACTGGAAAACGAACTGGACGTAGTAGAAGGTATGCAGTTCGACCGTGGTTACCTGTCTCCATACTTCATCAACAAGCCAGAAACTGGCAGCGTTGAATTAGATCACCCATTCGTGCTGTTAGTAGACAAGAAAATCTCTAACATTCGCGAACTGTTACCAATCCTTGAAGGTCTGGCAAAAACTGGTAAGCCATTACTGATCGTTGCCGAAGATGTTGAAGGCGAAGCATTAGCAACACTCGTTGTGAACAACATGCGCGGTATCGTGAAAGTAGCTGCGGTTAAAGCGCCAGGCTTTGGTGACCGTCGTAAGGCAATGCTGCAAGACGTGGCGATTTTAACTGGCGGTACTGTAATCGCTGAAGAAATCGGCTTAGAGCTTGAAAAAGCAACCTTAGAAGACTTAGGTACTGCTAAACGTGTTGTGATCACTAAAGACAACACCACCATCATCGATGGTAACGGTGAGCAAGCGCAAATCGAAGCGCGTGTTAGCCAAATCAAGCAACAAATCGAAGAATCAACTTCAGACTACGACAAAGAAAAACTGCAAGAGCGTATGGCTAAACTCGCTGGCGGTGTTGCGGTCATCAAAGTCGGTGCAGCGACCGAAGTTGAAATGAAAGAGAAAAAAGCTCGCGTAGAAGACGCGCTGCACGCAACTCGTGCTGCGGTTGAAGAAGGCGTGGTACCAGGCGGCGGTGTAGCGCTGGTACGTGTAGCTTCTAAGATTGCTGACGTTGAAGTGGCTAACGAAGACCAAAAACACGGTGTGGTTATTGCCCTACGTGCAATGGAAGCGCCACTGCGTCAAATCGCAACCAACGCAGGCGAAGAAGCCTCTGTTGTGGCTAACACTGTGAAGAACGGCAGCGGTAACTACGGTTACAACGCGGGTAACGACACCTACGGTGATATGTTAGAAATGGGTATCCTTGACCCAACTAAAGTGACCCGTAGCGCACTGCAATTCGCAGCGTCTATCGCAGGCCTGATGATCACCACCGAAGCTATGGTCGCTGAACTGCCAAAAGCTGATGCGCCAGATATGGGCGGAATGGGTGGAATGGGCGGAATGGGCGGCATGATGTGATCCTAGCTGGTTAAAATCGTTTATAGCTGCGTTACTTTGTTACTCGTGTAGAAAAACACTACACGTCGCAACAAAAAGCCTTGCTCTAAAACGATTTTTCCTGCGCTAGATTAGCAAAAGCATCTGTGGTCTTTAGCTTATCGCTTAAAACCCAAATAGTGATAAAAGAAAATGAAAACCCCGATACTGGCAACAGTATCGGGGTTTTGTTTTTGGCGCTGACAGCGTCAGAGTGCCTGATAATTTCTTTTTGTATTTGTGTTGCTAATAACGTGCAGCATCGCTGCTAAGTTCAATATTTCCTAATTGCCTGCCGCAGGCTTTTGCACTGTTACACCAGTGACACGCCGTACTGATGTTTAAACAAGAGTCTCCCTGTAGGTTCTACTAAAACATTCATGTTTTAGAAGGTCAATGGTGCAAAAATGCTATATCTGGTGCAACGGTTTAGATTAGTTTTTGCATCCGAAGCGGGGAGAAGAGTTAAATCAAAGTCGTGGGGCTTCACCCCTGATTATTTATCAAGAGTCGACCAAGGAGGACTGCTCGTCCTATCCTTCTTGCCTATTGTTTTCACATTAGCCAAGACGCAACTAGCGAAGTTACATGCAGGGCTTAGTGCTTATTCGAAAAGAGCTATATTTAGTTATCAAAAATTAATGGCGATCAAATTCTATAAATGCAAACAGCTTTAAATTTTTATGAATATGCTAAAAAACATACAAAAGTTTTTTATTTTTTGTTAGCATTGAGTGTAGATTTTTAGGACGAGTAAGTATTCACGGATGATACGAAAGATTACCCTTCTTTTGGTTATGGTGCTGTCTGTATTTTGTGGTGCAGTGCAAGCAAAAGCCATCTATAGATTTAACTCATCTTTGGATATTCAGCGTCAATACACGACTCAGATTATTCGTGAACTCAGTGAGAGTGAAATCGAAGTCATTGTATTTGATTCCAATTTGCAGCTTTTGTCACATAAGATTGTGACTGGAAATATGCCCGCAAATCTTTGTGCAGACAAGATTCTCACTGAAGACGTGACACGTTTTGGTCATGCTTATAAGTATTGGTTTAGCGAGCAGTTGCAGTACTGTGAAATTGACCCGAAAGCATTCCCCTATTCATATAATGCTGTCATTTCTGAACAAGATATTGAACCCAGCATTATTGTTTTACATATTCCAAATGATATTGCCGCAGATCTTGAATTACCTGAGGGACAACTCATTCAGTATATTTTTCAGCTAATACCTATAGCTGAATTTTCGTCTTTATACCCTGCAATTTCAACACGGTTAACGAAGAACGGAACACTCGTTGTGAAAGAGGGTAAATACACCTTCCAACTATTATTACTTTCTAAAGGAGATATGAAGTGATACAGGAAAATAAACTAAGCAAGGTCGCAATCTGTGTAGGATTCGCTTTAACATCCAGTTCTGCTATGGCTGCAAACAGCTGGTTATCACGTGTAAACACTGTTACTGAACAGCAAGAAAAATCCATTGTTTCTGCTAATCATATGCAAGCTGTTTCAGCAATGAGTTCTGATTCATCGAATGCTGTTTTCGATATTACTGTATCTTTGCACAATAATCCCAAAGGTAATGAGCAGAAGGCTTACGAAGAGATTTTAGGTTATTTTGCAGATGGGGTATGTGAGCAATCCAATGGTGAGCATAAGCTCGGAAAAATAAGTATCTTCAGAGAAAATAAGCATAGATCTAAGTCGGATATTATTTGGGGCGATCGTGAATGGCCGCGTGCCAATACAGCGGGTTTTGGCGCCAATGGTATGCATATTTGGTTTGGTGATGTGTTCCCTAATGGGGCGGGACAAGGTAAAGACCACAACATGCTCACCGATCCCCTCGGAGCTGGCTATACCTTAGCGCATGAGTGGGGACACTATGCCTACGGTGTATATGATGAATATAAAGGTAATGCTGTTTCTGGGGCGGCAAATGCAACGCTCAGCACAGATATTGCCACTGATTCCATTATGAGTAATCAATGGCAAGCGAGAAACGGTGATATGAAATGGTTGAATCATTCGACCGCCAACAATATTGGTGATGTTAACCGTACCGCACAGGGGCGAGTCTATGGAAAGAGCGCTTGGGAAGTACTCACTCAGGATGTGAAAGATGACCCTAAATCTGGTCGAAAAACAGCCCAGCCCACTCGCACTCGATACACCACGTTAGCGAATAATGCACCCGATGCTAGCAACCCAGTCAAAACTGAGTTACCTGCAGCTCAGTCTAGCTGCCGTGATCAGCTGAAGTTTGTGTGGGTGGAAGGTGATATCGATATGCAGATCGTGATGGACAGATCGGGTAGCATGTATGGTTCGCCGATTAATAACGCAATTCAAGCGGCGAAAACACTTGTAGATGCTACCGCAGAAGGCAGTACTGCGATGGGATTGGTGTCCTTCTCCAGTCGCTCAAGCGTGAAGCAAGATTTTGCTGTGCAACAAATTCCTAAGCCGGATACTGGTATTAAACAAGCTCTGAAAGCCGCAATTGATAATATCTATGCCAGCGGTTCAACTGCACTATTCGATGGTAGCTCCCTTGCTCTTGATAATTTAATGACTTACCAAACCGCTGCTGCTAGTGGTGCTCCCGGTGTTGTTTTCGTACTCGCTGATGGTGACGACAATGACTCCATCAAAACAGAAGCTTCAGTCATCACTGCCTATCAAAATGCGAATGTGCCTATCTTTAGTTTTGGTTATGGTTCAGCTTCGCCTACAGGTCCTTTAGTGACTATGGCGAATGCAACGGGTGGGAAATACTTTTCTTCACCTACGACACTTGCGGAAATTATCGATGCGTTTTTACAAGCAAATGCCATCGCCACTGATAATCAAAACTTAGTGTCATCAACGGTTAATGTGGCAAATAATGCGAGCGCTACTCAGGGGATTCATATCGATTCTGGTTTAGATAATGTGAACATTTTCGTAAACCATAAAGGTAATGCCTCAGACCTACAACTCATGCTAAAAGACGCCTCAGGCAATCATGTAGCTGGAGTGTCGTTTGAGTGCGTGACGGTATCAGGCGGACAGTCTTGTAATGTCAATGTGCCTAATAGCGTTATTGCTTCGCTCGGTCATGGTGAATGGCAACTTGAGTTGAGCAATACAAATATCAATCGTTCACTGGACGCGACAGTCAATGTGAGTGCAGAACCTAGTCTTGCGGGGAGTTATACCGTATCAGTTGAAGGTTTTGCAGGTAATGCAGTTACTTATCCAAGTCCGATGATTTTAACGACGGCGCTAACCAAGGATAAACTGATCACTGGTGCTAACGTTCTGGCGACCATCAAGGATCCGATGGGCAACACGACAAATCTGGAAATGTTTGATAATGGGCAAGGAGGTGATGCGGTCGCTGGTGACGGTATTTACTCAGCAGTTGCGCCATACAATCAGAATGGTATTTACCAAGTCGAAGTGAATGTTGATAACAAGGATAGCAAGGCGAGATATACCGCCACAGGCTTATTTACACCAACATTGGACGGCTCAGAGCCAGTCCAAGAAGCGCTACCAACCATCACAGAGAACTTTGTACGTATTGCGAAAACTTCATTAGTTGTTAGCGACGTGCCCTATTATGACAGTGATGACAGTCATCATACTGCAATAAAACTCGAGACGACGAATGCTGGCATCAATGGAGTGATTGACCGTGCTGGTGACCTTGATTTCTATGTCTTAGAAAACATCGATATGAGTAAAGATCTCGTGGTGCGCGTGACTGATGCTAGCTTAGGTATGAAGCCTAAATTAACTGTGTACAAATCAGACGCGTCTACGGCAATAGTGGATAATGTCACCCTAGCAACAAATCCATCCGCGACAAATTATGTGTTCTCAAAGTTAGCTAAGTCTGAATTGGAATCGACTCTATATGTTGTTGTTAGCCATGAAGATGACACTGCGGCTACGGGGGGATATCAAGTCAGTGCGGGTGAACCGTTAAACACTGACGTTCCGCCAAATAATGCGCCAGTGGCTAATTCAGATACAGTGACTATTTGGTCTGGCCAAAAAGTGACTATTTCACCATTGGCCAATGATACCGATGCTGATGGCGATACTGTTGTTATCGAGAGCGTGACGACGGGAGCAACTAAGGGAGCTGTTGCGATTTCAGGTAATGTTATCAACTATGACTCAGGTAGTGCTTTTGCAAATGAAACACCCGGTTCAACTGTATTAGACAGTTTTGGCTATATCATTACCGACAATAAAGGTGGCTTTGCAGAATCAACCGTTGATATCACCATCAAAATTAATACACCACCCACAGCGATGGCTGATGCTGTCAGTGTGAATGAGAATGCAACTGTTACCATCTCCCCATTAACCAATGATACTGATGCTGACGGTCATACTTTTACCCTCACAGCTAAACAAGCTAGTTTGAAAGGTAAACTGACAGATAATGGCGATGGTACGTTTGTCTATGATCCTAATGGTCAGTTTAACGGCTTGGCAAAAGGTGAAACAGCCAACGAAGTATTTAGTTACACCATCACCGATGAAATTGGTGCAACAAGCACGACGGAAGTGACCATTAGTGTTGTGGGTATTAATGAAGCACCTGTTGCTGTTGCTGACACAGCAGTAACGACTAAGTCAGGGAACATACAAATTGCCTTACTTGCAAATGACACTGATGCTGATGGGGATACGCTTACTATCACAGCAATCAATGTTGGCGCGTTAAAGGGTAAAGTTACCAATAACAATGATGGCACAGTGACTTACAGCCCTAATGGACAGTTTGGTAACTTATATCAAGGGCAATCTGCAACAGAGACTTTTACTTATACTATCTCTGATGGGGATGCTGAAATGACAGCCTCTGTAACGGTAACTATTAATGGTGAAGGCCAAGCGCCGGTAGAACCCGAAAAAGAAGGTTCATCAGGTGGTAGCTTGCCGTGGTTTGTATTACTGCTCGCCCCATTAGCATTCATGCGTCGTCGCGTTAAATAACACGTTTTAGTACGCCGTCAAAAGCAAGCTTAATCGCTTGCTTTTTTATTGCCTGAAATATGATGTTTGGGTTCGGATCTAATTTCAAACTATAGGCTGCGAGTCTCATGCCACTCGGCGTCAGAGGTTTAATCGAGCCATAGTGACTGATGATGAATACACTATTGCTGAGATAGGGCCTTTATCTTAGCTTTTATTTCTTCTCTGATTTTTTTGTGATAGGGATTTTTAATTTCCCGTTTGTGATACACCAAATGATAGGGAATAAAGTCGGTCTTAAAGGGGCAGGTTAATATTTGCAGGTTTAATTTATCGGCCCATTGCTCGGCAAATGTGCGTGCGATAACGGCGATAGAATCACTCTGAGCAATATTGAGCGCAATGCTGGCGATGGAGTGACAAATTAATGCAATTTTGCGTTCTTCAATCGGTTCATTGGCAAAGAGTTCGAAGGCGCGAATTTTATCCCAAGTACCACTATAAAGTGCATGTTCTTCGTTATAAAAAGCCTCTTTAGTAATGCTGTGCTGAATTCGTGGATGGTCACGACGGCAAATAACAACCAAGGGTTCTAAGTAAATTTCCTCCACCATAAAGGCGCTATCTCGGGTCAGAAAACTGTCGACTATGATGTCGGTTTTCTCGTGGCGCAGGTGTTCAAACAGATGGTTTTTCTCTGGTGGCGATTCTTGCAAGCTAATGTTTTCAATTGGAAATAGTGCGCTTATCAGCGACTCGTTGCAGCAAACATTAAATTGGGTACGCATGTTCATCGCATTTTCGATGATGCTGAGGGCTTGGCGAAATGCGGGGATCAATTGTTGCCCTTTACTGGAGAGTTCGATTCCTCGTCCTTGCTTGATAAAAAGGTTTTCGCCATAGCGATTTTCTAAGCGTTTAATTGCGGCGCTGATTGCGGGTTGCGTTAATTGTAAATGTTCAGCGGCTTTAGTGTAGGACTGGCATTCGGCCACGACTAAAAAGGTGCGCACTAAATTTAAATCCATAAATTTAAACCCATAATCTTCAATTCATAAATTTGATTTATGTATCTTAAAACATTTTGATGATTGTTTCTTGAACGTTTTGGGCCTAGTCTTAAAAACGATGTATTTAGTATGGATGGACATTTTCAAACCAACTAACCCGTGTTAATGGAGTCGTTATGAGTACAGGAAAGCAAAAACGTTTAAATAAGTTCATGCTAAATGCATGTACACTTGCTTTGGGGGCGGCATCCCTTTCGGCTTATGCTGCTGACAAGCCCAATATTGTTGTTATTTTGGTGATGATGTGGGTTACTGGAATCTCAGCACCTATAGTCAAGGAATGATGGGGTATAAAACTCCAAATATCGACCGTATCGCTAACGAAGGAGCGAAATTTACAGATTATTATGCACAACAGAGTTCTACTGCGGGGCGGGCGGCATTTATAACAGGACAGATGCCAGTGCGTACAGGTTTAACTAAAGTGGGGTTACCTGGTTCAGATCTTGGTATTTCTGCTGAAGATCCTACATTAGCCACTATGTTAAAGCAGTTAGGTTATGCTACTGGTCAATTTGGTAAAAACCATTTAGGAGATAAGGATGAGTTTTTACCTACGAAACATGGTTTTGATGAGTTTTTTGGTAATCTGTACCATTTAAATGCTGAAGAGCAACCGGAAAACCCTGATTGGCCAAAAGATCCTGAATTTAGCAAAAAATTTGCCCCTCGAGGTGTCATTCATTCTACTGCAGATGGAAAAGTCGAAGACACTGGTTCATTAACTCGAAAGCGTATGGAAACTGTTGATGATGAGTTTCTCGATTCTGCGATGACATTTATTGATAAAAATGTAAAAGCAGATAAACCTTTCTTCACTTGGATCAATACCACTCGGATGCATAATAAAACCCACATAGCTGATAAGTGGGTTGGTAAAACAGGGTTAGGTGATTATGCCGATGGCATGATTGAGCATGATAATCAGGTCAAACGAGTGTTAGATAAGCTTGATGAGTTAAAAATTACTGACAACACTATTGTTGTGTATACCACGGATAATGGTCCAATGGTTATGTCTTGGCCTGATGCCGGTATGACTCCCTTCCGTAGTGAAAAAAATACTGGTTGGGAAGGCGGTTTCCGTGTGCCAGCGATGATTCGTTGGCCTGGTCACATTAAGCCTGGGACAGTGGTGAATGATATTTTTGCCGGAGAAGATTGGTTCCCCACTTTACTGGGAGCTGTTGGTCAATCGAATGTCAAAGACGAATTGCTCAAAGGAAAGAAAATACAAGGGCATAATTATAAAGTGCACCTTGATGGCTACAATCAAATGCCATTCCTAACTGGTAAAGAAAACAAAGGCCGCCGCGATTGGTTTGCATACTGGAGTGACGATGGTGACTTACTTGCGGTTCGAAAAGATCGTTGGAAATTCCATTTCCAAATTCAGCAGCAAGAAACGGGATGGGGAGTTTGGGAACACCCATTTACTAAACTTCGCGTGCCTAAATTATTTGATTTAAAAATGGATCCTTTTGAGCGTGGCGATACAAGTGATTTCTATGGTCCTTGGCAATATGACCGCCAGTTTATTATTTCTGGTATAGGGGTGCCTACGGCTATGGATGTGTTATCCACCTTTAAACAATTCCCTCCGCGTCAAAAACCCGCTAGCTTTACTGTTGGCATAGAATAGAACTCTCAGAATTAAAACAGCAGAGTGTTAAGACGCTCTGTTGTTTTAGTGAGGTATAAATGGATAAAGTGAGTATTAGGGATTCTACACAAATAGAAGTTGTTCCGTTAAAGACCGCCTATAAAGATCTCAGCGATAGTAAATCAGCTTACCAACGTCGTTTCCACGTGATGGCTAAGCCCGGTGGGGCGAAATGTAACATCGATTGCCAATATTGTTTTTATCTGCATAAAGAAGGCTTATTGCATCAGCCTAAGCAACCTGAGATGGATGATGCGACCCTCGAGGCCTTTGTTAAAGGTTATATCGAAAGCCAAGATGGCGACGAAATCGTATTCTCATGGCAGGGGGGCGAGCCGACCCTGTTAGGCGTGGACTATTTTCGCAAGGTAGTTCAGCTACAGAAAAAATATCGGCCCCTAGGCGTTAAGATTGAAAACGATCTGCAAACCAACGGCATTCTATTAAACGATGAGTGGTGCCAATTTCTTGCCGAGCATAATTTCCTCGTGGGGTTATCCATCGACGGTCCCGAAGAACTCCATAACAAATATCGTGTGACCCGCAGCGGCAAGCCTACCTTTCATTTAGTGATGGCCGCGGTCGAAAAACTCAAACAATACAAGGTGCGTTTTAACGCCTTAGTGACGGTTAACCGCCACAATGTAAAGTATCCGCTCGAAGTTTACCGCTTTGTCACCAAAGAGTTGGGTGCGACCTATATCCAGTTTAATCCTGTGGTCGAACCTAGCGATTTTAAAACCACGGCGCCACAGTTTTGGAACAGCAGCATGATACCCACGGTCGGCAGTGAGCTGGCGAAACCTGGGCATCCTATGTCTGTGGTGACGGATTGGTCAGTCGATGCCGATGATTGGGGCAAGTTCCTAATCGTCACCTTTGAAGAGTGGATCAACAACGATCTTGGCAGAGTGCTGGTTAACCTGTTTGAGACGGCGGTCGCCCAAGTGATGGGTAAACCGGCGCAGCTTTGTATTACCGCTGAGTTTTGCGGTAAGGGCTTAGCCATTGAGCATAATGGCGATGTCTTTAGCTGTGACCATTATGTTTACCCCGAATATAAGATTGCCAATGTGCACGAGCGCCCCTTAAATGAAATGGCGTTCTCGACCCGACAATTAACCTTCGGCTTAGCCAAGCGAGATTCGTTACCCCAATACTGTAAGCAGTGCCCGTATTTAAAACTCTGTTGGGGCGAATGCCCTAAAAATCGCCTGCTGAAAACCCCAGATGGGGAAGAAGGGCTCAATTATCTGTGTCCAGGGATTAAAGCATTTTTCGATTATTCGTTGCCGATTCTCACGGGATTGGCCGTATTGCTAGGACAACCACATGGAACCAATGGCTAACACACAAACGCGTGCCCACGGGGATATTCTCGCCTTAATTGAACAGGTTGAATCTCAAGTCGTTGGGCAACGCACAGTGATCCGCAGTCTGATTTTAGGCTTACTGTGCAGCGGCCATGTGCTGCTCGAAGGTTTGCCCGGAACGGCAAAAACCCGCTCGGTTAAAGCCTTGGCCAATGCCTTGGCGATTTCCTTTGGCCGGATCCAGTTTACGCCGGATCTCTTGCCCTCCGATGTGACGGGCACTGAGGTGCTCCACGAGGCTGAGGGTAAATCGACACTCAGGTTTCAGCCGGGGCCAGTATTTAACCAAATTGTGCTGGCCGATGAAATTAACCGTGCCCCAGCCAAAGTGCAGGCGGCGCTGTTAGAGGCCATGGCCGAAGGCACTATTACTGTGGCAGGGCAAACCCATGTGCTGCCTGAACTCTTTATGGTACTGGCGACACAAAACCCCATTGAGCAGGAAGGCACTTATCCGCTGCCCGAAGCGCAGATGGACCGTTTCCTGATCAAAGCGTCGGTGGAATACCCCACAAAAGAAGCAGAGCGTGACATAGTACGTCTCGTCCGCAGTGAGGAAAACGGCGTGTTTAGCGCCGACAAACCCCAAACTATCACCATAGATCCCGCCAGTATTCTCAAGGCGCGGCAGCAAATTGCGGCCGTGACGCTATCGGATATGGTGGAGAACTATATTATCGATTTAGTGATGGCGACGCGCCAGCCGGAACAATATCCCCATTCCAAGTTAGCCAGTTGGCTGATGATTGGCGCCAGCCCACGGGCATCGATTGCGTTGGACAAATGTGCCCGCGCCTTGGCTTGGCTCAATGGCCGCGACCATGTGCTGGTGGACGATGTGCGTGAGGTGGCGATTTTAGTGTTGGGCCATAGGTTGAGCCTCTCCTACGAGGCATTAGCGGACGGGGTCAATCAGCGCGATCTGGTGCATGAACTGCTCGATGTGGTCAGTATTGGATAACGGCTATGGCGCTCGCATCTCTTGCCGCATCCGCTCGATCTCAGTCGTCCCTATCTTCAGCTAAGCAAGAGGATCCCCGTATCTATGCCAGTTTGCAGCAACTGGTGCGATTGCAGGGGCAGACGACGCAAATCAAACTGCTTAGCCTGCGTTACTCTCGGGCGCACCTTTCTGGGCGTTATCAATCACATCAACGGGGACGCGGGCTGAACTTTGAGGAGCTGCGCCACTACCAACTGGGTGATGATATTCGCCAAATGGATTGGAAAGTCACCCTGCGCACGGGTAAGCCCCATGTGCGCAGTTACACCGAAGAGAAAGATCGCCAAGTGATCCTCTGTGTCGACCAACGTAGCTCCATGTATTTTGGCTCGGTGAGCCATATGAAATCCGTCGTGGCCGCCGAAATTGCGGCCTTAATGGGCTGGCTCGCGCTGGCCAATAACGACAGGGTTGGGCTGTTGATATCCGCAACTCAGCAGCTGCATTGGTGCTCGGCAAAGCGTGGTACGGCACATTTTTTATTGGGATTAGATAGACTTATCCAAGCCAATCATTCCCTGAGTGCGGCGAGCCGAGATAGCAAACGGGTAAGTTTCGCCCAGTGGATGCAAATTTTAAGTCAGCGCCGACTCAAGGCCGCAACGCTAGTGATTGTCAGCGACTTTGCCGATGCCGATAACCAATCCCTCAAACAGTTAAAGTACCTGCAGCAGCATAATGATGTGCTGTGTATTTTTATTTCTGATCCGATGGAAACCCATGTGCCCGAGGACAGTGTCAGCAGCACTTGGGTGGTGGGTGATGGCCAATATCAGTTGGCATTACAGAAGGGGCAACAAACGGCCGAGGTGAATAAGGCGCTGCAAAAACAATATCTTGAAAAACAAACCCAACTCAAAAATCTGATGGCGATGCAGCGTATGCCCTTTATTGAAATCGGCACCCAAGGCGATCATCTGCTGCAACTGGCTCGTACCCTGAGTGATATCCAATGATGGAAATCTTACTGCTTGGCGCAACTCAGTCTCCTCCCAGTAGCTACATGCTGAGGGAGTTAAAAGATGTGGCTCAGCCCGATCCTGTGAGCTGGTGGCCACAGACTCTGGGCTGGCAGATATTGCTGCTGGCATTGCTGCTGTATCTGGGTTATCGCCTGTATCTCAAGGGGATTTTCTGGTGGCGAAACCGTTACCGCCAGGAGGCGATTACGGCCTTGCTGAGTCTGTCGGCGGAGGACCCACATTGGCCGACGCAGATGATGAAGATTATTAAAATCGTGATGGTCTACTTGGAGCCGAAAAACGCCTCCCTCTACGGTGCTCCCTTGCTTGAGCAGATGGGGCGCTACCATACGAAGGCTAGTCTAGCGAGCGATGAATCGTTTCAGCAGTGGCTAAAATGCCTTGAAGATCCTCATGCCACTCGTCCCGAGTTTAGCGCTGTGCGCCAAGGGCTAAGCCAGTGGTTAAGTGGGCATCAAGTGCCGGAGGCTCGCCATGGATCAGCTTGAGTTTGCCTATCCTTGGGCGTTTATCCTGTTGCCGCTGCCCGTGCTGGTGTACTGGTTTGTGCCCGCATATCGTAGCCGCGAAGATGCGATCAAAGTGCCGTTCTTTACCGAAATCCTTCGGGCATTGAACGAGACTCCCAAAGTTGCCGCTGGCCTGCTCAGCCCGAAACATTGGCAGCGGGGCATGCTGATCCTCTCTTGGCTATTGATTGTCACCGCATTGGCTAAGCCCAGTATCCTAGGTGAAGTGCAAACCCGCGAAGCCTTCGGGCGGGACGTCCTGATGTTGGTCGACTTGTCTGGCTCCATGGATGAGGCGGATTTTACCACCGCCGATGGCAATACCTTAACCCGCTTAAATGCGGCGAAAAACGTCTTAAAAACATTTATCGCCAAACGCAGTGGCGACAGGTTTGGACTGATTTTATTTGGGGATGCCGCCTTTATCCAAACGCCATTTACCGCCGATCAGCAGGTGTGGTTAAGCTTGCTAGAGGAGGCGCAAACGGGGATGGCGGGGCAGAGTACCCATCTTGGCGATGCGATTGGTCTTGGCATTAAAGTGTTCGAGCAAAATCCGCAGCCATCGGAGCAGCAGGTGATGATAGTGCTGACCGATGGTAACGATACCGGCAGTTTTGTCGAACCCGTGGATGCCGCCAAGATTGCCGCCGCTAGAGGCATCAAGATTTACACCATCGCCATGGGCGATCCAACCCATGTGGGCGAACAGCCAATGGATATGGAGGTGGTCCAAAGGGTGTCGCAGCTCACTCAGGCGCGCGCCTTTATCGCCATCGACCAAGCGGAATTGGATAAGGCGTATCAGCTGATCGATAAGCTGGAGCCACAGCAATACAGCAGTGCCAGTTTCCGCCCGAAAATTACCCTGCATTACTACCTGATTGCCATCGTACTCGCCCTGCACTTGTTGATTTTCAGTTGGATGACGCTGCGGCAAATGTTTAGCAGCGCCGAGGTGGCCAATGAATGATTGGCATTTAGAACTGCAAATGTTGGCGCAGTTTCATTTTATTCGGCCACTTTGGTTATTAACCCTCATTCCACTCGCCATTGTGCTGATGCTGCGTTGGCGCCGGGATGATGTGCAGCAGCGGCTGGTGTTTTTTCCCAATCATTTACGCAGTGCGCTCACGCTGAATCAAGGCAGTTGGCGTAGTCAGTTACCTTTGAAAATCTTAATGTTATTGCTGTTATTGGCAGTGATTATCTGTGCGGGACCGACCTGGGAGCGCGAAGCGTCGCCCTTCGGCGAGGACGATGCCGCGCTGATGGTGTTACTCGACAGCAGTGAGAGTATGAAACAGCAGGACGTGGCGCCGGATAGACTCAGCCGCGCTAAACATAAGATCTTAGATTTAATCGCGGCGCGAAGCGGCGGTAAGACGGGGTTGATGGTGTTTGCGGGCAGCGCCCATGTGGCTATGCCAGTCACCAGCGACGCTAAGGTGTTGCAGCCTTACCTTGAGGCGATCAGCCCTGAGGTGATGCCGTTATCGGGCAAGGCGGCGCAAACAGCATTGAGTCAGCTCGCTGAGCAATTACCCGCGAATGCGGGCAACAGTGTCTTACTGCTCACCGATGGCGTTGACCAACTCACTATCGATGCGTTTGAGCGGTATTTTACCGAGCAGTTTGAACAGCCTCCCTATCAACTGTTGATCTTGGCGATCGGCGATCCCGATGTTCAATCGCAGGTGCCGGTGGATTTTGACTCCCTTGCCAACTTGGCCGATAGCACGGGCGGTAGTCTGTATCGCATGACAATAGATGATGCGGATATTCAGGCGCTTGAGCGCAAAATTGAGCGCTTTAGCATGCTCAATAATGACTCCAGCATGCCTTGGTTAGATGAAGGCTATTGGTTGCTTTGGCCCTTAGCCCTGCTCAGTTTGCTGTGGTTTCGCCGGGGCTGGTTAGTGAAGTGGAGCCTAGTGTTAGCGTTAACGCTACCAAGTATTGCGCCGCAACAGGTCTATGCCGAAATCACCGTTTCTAAGGCGGCCACCGAGACCCAAGTGACACAAGTCAGCTTTGCCGAGCGGAGTTGGCAATGGTGGTTGGATCTGTGGTTAACGCCGGATCAACAGGGCGCATTCTGGTTTAATCAGGGCGAATTTGCCAAGGCGGCAGCGGCTTACCATTCGGTGCTCAACAAGGGCATCGCCTACTACTATGGCGGCGAGTATAAGCTCGCCCACTCGGCCTTTATGCAGGTCCAAACCGATCTCGGCGCCTATTACGCCGCCAGCGCATTAGCGCGGCAGCGGGAATATATCGCGGCGCGTAAGCTCTTGAGGACGCTGGCGAAAAAGCAAGATATTGCTCCCGAGCTAAAAGCCGATATCGAGCATAATCTTAAGGTTATTGAGGGGCTTATCGATGAAATCAATCAAGCGAGTGCCTCCCAAGCCAACAGTATGGACGATCAGGAAACCTCCATCGAGTTGCCGGACGATCAGCCGCAGACCGCCGAAGGCGCCGATGAACAAACCTCACAGGATAAAATGCAGTCGCAAAACCTGACGGCGGAGCAGATGTTGGGCGATCCTAAATTGGCTGAAGTCTGGCTAAAGCGAGTCGAGGCTAATCCTGAACAATTTTTACGGGCGAAGTTTCAGCTGCAAAACCTGCAACCTAAGGGCGAGCAGAGCACCGATAACGCCAAGGGAGGGTTGCAGCCATGAGTCATGCAATCAGTGCACTGCGCTGCGACAAAACACTCTTTGGCGGCAGAGTGCGAGTGCCGATAAGGCCAGTCGTCAAAGGTGCGAGATTGATGGCCAGAAGAGTTATCGCTTCGATGTTCATCAGCTTAGTATTGAATGGTTTGCTGCTCGTAACCCATGCGCAGGCGGACGATGCCCTACCAACTGAGCCCGCCACCGCGGTCAAAGTGAAGGCGTGGTTGGGTGACAAACCGGATGCAAATCCCGATGGAACTGAAAAGCTATGGGCGCCGACGGAGCAGATACTGTTGCAGATTGAGGTGTCGACCAACCGCTGGTTTACCTCGGGCACTCAGATAAAGGGCATTGAAATCCCCAATGTGTTAGTGAAGCAACGCAATACCTTTGCCGTTAACTATACCGAGCAGGAAGACGGCCAGACTTGGTCGCGGCAGCGCTGGGAAATCGCCCTCTATCCACAAACCAGCGGTGACTTTAACGTGCCAGAAGCCACAGTCATTACTCAGGTTGCTGGCGTCAATGGCGACAAACAAGCTGTCACGCTTACAACCCCTGCGATGGGATTTCGGGTGGCTCTGCCCAGTGCCGAGCTTGCCAGCACAAAGGCTTGGTTTGCGGCATCGGACGTCAAAGTGCAGCAGGAGTGGAGCCCAAATGAGGCTGAGGTGCTCAAGGTGGGGGATAGCCTAGTGCGCACCATAGACATTGAGGCCAATGATTCACTATCTGTGCTGCTGCCCAATCTTATGCTGGCGCAAGCTTCTCCCGATTGGAAGCTGTATCCCAGTTCTCCCGAGCTTGCGGATAAACAAAGCCGTGAAGGTTATGTGTCGAGCCGAATCGATAGCCAAACCTATGTACTGCAACATGGCGGCGATGTGAGTTGGCCCGAGTATCGACTCTGGTGGTGGAACACCCAAAGTGGCCAGTTGGAGCAGATAGTGCTGGAAGGGAAGACGATTAAGGTCAAGCATACCCTGAGTTCTTGGTTGAAGTACCACGCATGGACATTGTTAACCCTGCTGTTAAGCGCGGCGATATTGGGGTTATTGATGCGCTGGGGGAAAGCGTATTACCAAACCCATCCCATTCCTGTGTGGTTAGTGTTTTACCGCGCTCTGCGCCGCGGTGAGTGGCAAACCTGTCGAGCACTCTTGTACCGACGCTTACGTCGGCGCAAACACTTACTGGCGATGACATCGGTATCGACAGAGCCAGATTGGCAAGCTGCGGCCCTGAGGCTACAAACCCATTCGACTCGTCGGGCGGATTTTATCTACCTCTGGAAGCGCATTAAGCGAGCCAGAATGGGGTTAGCCTTACCTAAGGCGCTCGTCGCATTAGAGAAACAACCCTTACTAACCGAAAAAGTACCAGCTGGAAAAGCGTTATCTGAACCCAAAGCCTCTGAGTCATAGAGGGATATTACAGATAGTAATAAGGAGATACCCTGTGAGAATCATACGACTATACCGTAATTGGATATTGTTACTCGTTAGTATGTTGCTGGTGGGGCAAGCTTACGCGGCCCAGAGTGACCCTTTGGCATCCTGGAACGATGGCAAGGCCAAGGCGGCCATTATGGAGTTTGTGCAGCAAGTGACGGATAAAAACTCTCCACATTTTGTGCCAGAAGCCGAGCGGATCGCGACCTTCGACAACGACGGCACCCTATGGTCAGAGCAACCTATGTATTTTCAGGTGTTGTTTGCCCTTGATCGCCTCAAAACGCTGGCCCCAAGCCATCCCGAATGGCAAACCGAGGAGCCTTACGCCAGCGTGCTTAAGGGCGATGTGAGTAAGCAGCATACCGAAGATCTGATTAAGATACTCTATGCGACTCATACGGGCATGACTACGGATGAGTTCGATGCCATTGTGAAGGACTGGATTGCGACGGCCAAGCACCCGACAACAGGGAAAAAGTACACCGAAATGGTGTTCCAACCTATGTTAGAACTGCTGGATTACCTGCGTGCTAACGGCTTTAAGACCTTTATTGTCTCCGGCGGCGGTACTGGTTTTATGCGGGCTTGGGTGGAAGGCGTTTACCATATTCCCCCAGAGCAAGTGGTGGGGAGCACCTTTGAGACCGAGTTCAGCTTGGTCGACGGTAAGCCGACATTAAAACGCATGCCAAATTTCTTGGTTAACGACGATAAAGAAATGAAAGTGCAGGAAATATATGAGCGTATAGGCCGCAGACCCATAGCCGCCTTTGGTAACTCGGATGGCGACCTAGCCATGTTGCAATGGACCGCCGCTGGTGACGGCTTACGCTTACCTATGTATATCCACCATACCGATGACAAGCGTGAGTGGAAATATGACCGTGACTCCCATATTGGTCAGTTAAACAAAGGCTTAGATGAGGCTGCGGCCAAAAGCTGGCCCATGGTCGATATGAAAGCCGATTGGAAGCGTATTTATCCCTAACGCCTCAGATTGGCAGATGGGTTCTTAAACTCATCGCTTGAAAAAGTTCGCATTGAATGGGTTCATCCTATCGGAATAAACCCATTGTTATTTTTGCGTCAGTGATTTCGAGCATCCACCTAAGGAGTATGGCGCGAGCGCGCTATCTTCCCTAGAGTAGGCTAGCTGAGATTGGATAACACAGGGATTGAATTGATGAACGATGAACAATACGAGAAAGGGTTAGAAGTGCGCCGCGCTGTGATGGGCGATAGCTTCGTCGATAAGGCCTTGAGCAGTGCCACGGATTTTACGCGTCCATTACAGGAGTTGGTGACGGCGAACTGTTGGGGCGAGGTTTGGGTGCGTGAGGGGCTTTCTCGGCAAACTCGCAGTCTAGTGACTATAGCGACCCTCGCCGCATTAAAAGCGTCGACCGAATTAAAAGGCCATGTGCGCGGCGCATTGCGTAACGGTTGCACTGTGGAGGAAATCCAAGAAGTGCTTTTACATTCAACCCTGTATTGCGGTATGCCATCGGGCATTGAGGCCTTTCGGGCGGCAAAAGAAGTGATTGAAGAGTGGCAGGCTGAGCAGGCCAAGGTGTCGGGTCAGTCTTAATGTGACCCGTTTGGCATGTATACTTTGAAGAGCCAGGCATGGATCCATCGCCTTATCTGTGCGTACTTAGGAGACCCTGCCTGAACGAGGGGATGCCATTTGTTCGATGTTAGATGTTCAATCAGTTTGGCCTGAGTTTTTGGGTGTCGATTGTGACTCAAACTCAGGCCAACGCTTGTTAGAGTCGTGGATCCGCCGATTGACTCTCCACTTGGCCGATAACTGTGATGTCACTCAAACTCGACAGTGTACCCCACTGCTGAATGGTCATCATGCCTGTGATTTCCTGCGCGGTGAAACTGAGGCGTAATCCGTCTTTGCGGTAGTCCTGCGGCAGATTTTTCGGCAAGATTTTCTGACCGTTGTCGGCGATGATGCCCCAGAATCCACCTTCTAAATTCATATATCTCACAGTGCCTTGCAGCATTACGCCTTCTCCTTGTGGTGAAATACTTGGCTTGATAAAACCTTTGTCGGCAGAACTATGAAGCTGCGGACTATCGCGCTTATCCACAGTGGCCGCCTTTTCTTCGGTGGTCACTTTTTGGGGCGTGTCAGTTTGAGCGGCACTTGTTTGTGCAGTGTCCGTTTTGGCAGAGCTTTGCGCGGCGGGTTCCACACTCGGCGGATTTTGCGCCTGAGTCTGCTCTTGGCAACCGAGCAACAATACGGGCAATAGTAGTGCTAATAGGGGAGTATGTGGGCGCATCTTGCTTCCTCGTTGTCACTTTTAGCCACTATGGCATGTCACAACACTCTAGCAAAGATTGTCCGCGAGGGACGATAAGGTTTTTATATCTTTATGTAACAGCGTGGGATAGGAGATAAAGGTAAAGCGAATGTCGCTTTACCTTTTTAAGCCATAGGCTGGAGCAGCATTATTTTTGTAGCTTCGCCTTGGCGGCTTCAACCTTAGCGAAATCGAGACCTAGCTCGAGTACGGCTTCTTTGATTAACGCAGGATTTTGCATTACCAACGCCATCAGTTGCTGCAGTTTTTCGGGCGGGATCCCAAGCTGACCAATAATGCCCATCGCCATGAGAGGATTATCGGTTAACGCTTGAAAAAGCTCGTTAATTTTTGCATCAGTGACATTGTGTTCTTTTAAGATGGCAATAATGGGATTCATTGCAATACCTTGTCGAAGTTAACAGAAAACGGCGGCCATTTTATCACAGTTACGCCTCAGTGGTGGTACGGCCGTAAAGTTACGGCTTAATTGCTGTTTACCCCGATACCGCATGGATTGCCCTAAACCGGTATTTTGATAATGCTTTCATAAATTAACAATCGTTAATCTATTTTGGCGATTCCAATCATCGATTTTAATTATTTCATATAGTTAGCGCGCATCACTACACTTTCTGACATCGATTGTGGTGACGGTTTCATGCATTACCCGAGATTTACACAACGAGACATGGGGTTGATGTTTGCCCTAATGCAGCAAACAAACGACACACATCTGTGCAGGCAGATATGTCCTTAACGAGAAGAAATAGGTAATTATCATGAAGAAAAGCACTATTCCAAGCTTGTCAGCGCTGACTTTGGCTATGTCGTTGGCATTTGGTGGCACCGCTATCGCACAAGAGCAAGTCACGGGTAATCAATTTTGGTGGCCTGAACAGCTAAATTTAAGCCCGCTACGTCAAAATGCAGTTGAATCAAATCCTTATGGTAGTGATTATCACTACGCCGAAGCCTTTAAATCCTTAGACCTCGACGCCGTTAAAAAAGACATCAAAGCCCTGATGACAGAATCTCAGGATTGGTGGCCATCAGACTATGGTCATTATGGTCCTTTCTTTATTCGTATGGCGTGGCACAGCGCGGGTGTTTATCGGATTTTTGATGGCCGCGGTGGTGCCGCAGGTGGTCAGCAACGTTTCGAGCCATTAAATAGCTGGCCAGATAACGTGAACTTAGATAAGGCGCGTCGCCTACTGTGGCCTATCAAACAAAAATACGGTAGCAAGATTTCGTGGGGCGACTTAATGGTGCTTACGGGTAACGTGGCGCTGGAGTCTATGGGCTTTAAAACCTTTGGTTTTGCCGGTGGTCGTGTCGACGACTGGGAAGCGGAACAGGTGAACTGGGGTTCAGAGAAAGCCTGGCTAGATAGCAAACGCCGCAATGAAAAGGGCGAACTGGCTAAGCCAATGGGCGCGACCCAAATGGGCTTAATTTATGTTAACCCTGAAGGCCCGAATGGTGTGCCAGATCCATTAGCCTCGGCGAAGGAAATTCGTGACACCTTTGGCCGTATGGCGATGAATGATGAGGAAACCGTGGCGCTGATCGCGGGTGGTCACACCTTTGGTAAGGCACACGGGGCGCATGATCCCTCTAAATGTGTCGGTGCCGATCCCGCCGCTTCCGGTGTTGAGGCACAAGGTTTAGGTTGGAAAAACAAGTGCGGTAAAGGTCACTCGGAAGATACAGTTACCAGCGGTTTAGAAGGCGCTTGGTCTGTTAATCCAACGGCGTGGACCATGCAGTATTTAGAAAACCTCTATGGTTTCGATTGGGTACAAACTAAGAGCCCAGCAGGCCATATTCAGTGGATCCCTAAAGATGGCAAAGGGGCTAACTTAGTACCGGATGCCCATGATAAATCCAAGCGCCATGCGCCAATTATGTTCACTAGCGATATCGCGCTGAAGGAAGATCCAAGCTATCGCGAAATCACCACTCGTTTCCTTAAAAATCCAAAAGAGTTTGAGCTGGCCTTCGCTAAGGCGTGGTTTAAGCTAACTCACCGCGATATGGGACCCAAGGCAAGATACTTAGGTGCCGATGTACCAGCGGAAATGTTGATTTGGCAGGATCCGATCCCAGCCCTTGATCACCCTGTAATCGATAACGCCGATATCAAAGCCTTAGGTAACAAAATCTTGGCTTCTGGCTTAACGGTCCCCGAATTGGTGAGAACCGCATGGGCGTCGGCCAGCAGCTTCCGCGGTACCGATATGCGTGGTGGTGCAAACGGCGCACGCATTCGTTTAGAGCCAATGATGAACTGGCAGGCGAACAATCCTAAAGAGTTAGCTAAGGTGCTGGCTAAATTGGAGAAAGTTCAAAAGGATTTCAACGGTTCACTGAAAGGTGGCAAGAAGGTTTCGCTGGCCGATGTGATTGTTCTCGGTGGTAGCGTGGCGGTCGAAAAGGCTGCGAAAGAGGCGGGTGTGACTGTTTCTGTGCCATTTACTCCAGGACGTATGGATGCGA
Organism: Shewanella sp. Shew256; assembly: GCF_002196695.1. NCBI lineage: Bacteria > Pseudomonadati > Pseudomonadota > Gammaproteobacteria > Alteromonadales > Shewanellaceae > Shewanella > Shewanella sp. Shew256. The sequence continues at coordinate 218,977 of NZ_NAJR01000001.1, forward strand.
CTCAGGCGCAAACCGATGTGTCATCCTTCGCGGTACTTGAGCCAACGGCCGATGGTTTCCGTAACTATTATTCGAAGGACAGCAGCCATTCTCCCGCCGAGATGCTGATTGAACGTGCGAACATGCTTAATCTGACCGTGCCGGAAATGACAGTGCTGGTGGGTGGTCTGCGTGCCTTAGATGCCAATAGTGCAGGCGTGAAACACGGGGTGTTTACCGATAAACCTGGCACCTTAAGCAATGACTTCTTCGTTAACTTGCTCGATATGTCGACCAAGTGGAGCAAGTCAGAGAAGCAAGAAGGCATCTACGAAGGGCAAGATCGTAAGAGCGGTAAACTGAAATGGACCGCAACTCCCGTCGATTTAGTCTTTGGCTCGCACTCAGAGCTGCGCGCCGTGTCTGAAGTGTACGGCGCCCAAGATGGACAAGACAGATTCGTGCAAGACTTTATCAAAGCCTGGAATAAGGTGATGAACGCCGATCGCTTCGATATCTAAGCGGCATTACTCTGGGTTTTATCACCCGTGAGTTCAGCTCTCGTAAGTCCATCCGTGCCCTGTGCATGGGTGGACTTTTATCTTTCTATCCTCACTCAACTTGAAATGAGTTTTCGCTGAAGACCTCGCTTGTTGGCCTTAGGCGTTTCCTTATGCCGCTTAGCCAAGTAGTATCGGGGGAAATCTCTTTACAGCGAAACGAATATGCTCTCAACATCTCGCCCCCATTTGGCAAGGCCAGAGTACCGCTCACGTAAGCCCATTAGTTTGGGGCTGTGGCAACAGGGTTTTACCGGTGTTCAAGTCTTGTTGATGATACTGGTGACCATAGTACTCACCGTGGGGATTACCTTTTTTGTAGTTCGCAGTTATATCTTCCCTAAACCGTTGACGCCTGTGAGTTTATCAACCAAAGAAGAGGCCAAGCTTGAGGATAAACTGAGTCAGTTAGGTTGGCAGCCAGAGCGTAAGGCCTCGACTCAGGCAAAGGCTCCGACTAAGTCGTCCTCGAGTGACGATTTACAACCCGAACCCTACCACGAGCGCGCTGAAGATCGGCAAGTGAGTTTTAGCGAGCGTGAAGTCAATGCCATCATTGGCCGTAATCCCGACTTTGCCCAGCGTATTGCCATTGATTTTTCAGATAATTTAGCCAGTGCCAAAATCCTCGTGCCGATCCCAAGGGACTTTCCTGTGATGGCGGGGGAGATTTTACGGGTCAATGCTGGGCTCGATATCCATCTCGATGCCAATCGTCGTCCGAGTGTGTCTTTGGTGGGCGTAAGCTTGATGGGCGTACCTATTCCTAATGCTTGGTTAGGCAATATGAAGAATGTCAATCTTGTCAGTGAGTTTGGCGACAGAGGCTTTTGGAATGCCTTTGCCGACGGCGTCGAAGATATTCAAATTCGCGAGGGCGAGTTGTATATAAAATTACGCCCCTGATCCCTGTTTATATCTGTCCCTTTGCATAAAGTCGAAGGGACAAAAACGATAACAGCTTGTTAGACTTGGATAAAAATCATCCCAAAGGACGTATTCAATGCAGTATCACACCACAGACTCTCAGGCGATAGCCGTTAAGGGATTACGCTACGGCCGCGGCAATGAATTGTTAGTGGTTGAAGATTGGCAGTTAATGCCTGCGCAGCATTGGGCGATTTTTGCGACCGACAGCTATAGCGGCTCACTGCTTGGGCGAATATTGGCGGGGGATATTCAGCCCGATGCGGGACAAATTACCGGCTTGCCCGCGCGAATTGGCTGGGTGTCACTCGGTTTGCAACAGGCGCTGCTGGAGCGGGAATTAGAAAAGGATGAACTCGATTACGGTTCGACGGTCGAGTCACTGGTGCAGGAATGCTGCCTTCACGATGAACACTTGGCACTTATTTTACAGAAAGTCGAATTAACGCATTTAAAGCATCGCGGGTTTCGGCAGTTATCGACCGGTGAAACCCGGCGGGTGATGTTGGCGCGGGCGCTGGCAACTGAGCCCAACTTACTGATTTTAGATGACCCCTACGCAGGGCTTGATATAGAACATCAACTTAGCCTGTCGCAGCTGTTGGTGGAGGTTGCTAAACATACGCAGCTACTCATTATCACCTCACGCCAAGAAGAATTGCCGCCCTGTATTAGCCATGTGGCGCTGTTTAATAGCGATATGCTCAAATCGGGTCAGCATGTGCATCAACTGAGCGCGCCCATGTCGATTGAGCAGTGGCATACACATCCTGTAATGGCGCAACTTAATGCGCTTTCGGCCAGCCGCAGCGCCGAACTTTTGGCATTGATGGAGCGTCAACGCCACAATGCCGAGGCGTTTGATCCCATAGTCGACATTAAAAACGGCAAGGTTGAATATGTCAGCGGCTTGATTTTTAAAGGGGTGAATTGGCGGATTCGTGCGGGCCAGCATTGGCAAGTGCGAGGACCCAATGGCTGTGGCAAGAGCACTCTGCTCGGGCTGATTTTGGGTGACCACCCACAGTGCTACAGCAACGACATTACCCTCTTTGGCCGACCCCGAGGCAGCGGCGAGAGCATATGGCAGATTAAACAACGGATTGGCATAGTGTCGTCGGCATTACATTTACAGTATCGCGTCAGTTGCTCGGCGCTCGATGTCTTGTTGTCGGGCTTTTACGATTCCATCGGCCTGTATCACAAGCCCACTAAGCCCCAATTGGATCTGGCCAAGGAATGGTTGGCGATATTGCATATGAGTGAGTTTGCTAGCACCGGCTTTAAAAAACTGGATTACGGTCAACAGCGGCTATTGCTCATAGGCCGAGCCTTGATTAAACAGCCGTTATTATTGATTTTGGATGAGCCATATCAAGGGCTCGACTTTATCAATCGCACCTTAGTGATGCGGGCTTTGGATATGATTGCCGAGCACCATCTTAGCCAATTGCTCTATGTTTCCCACCATAGGGAAGATGCCTTGCCCGCCATCAAAAACTTTGTCGATTTTATCAAACAGGATGAAGGTTATTCGGTGGCGGTGAGTTATGGAGCTGATTCATAAGCGATTTCATCTTTCGAACTAAAACTTATCATTTCTATGAACAAAACTGTGATGACTCCCTCGGTATAGATGCCCTAAATGACAATAATAGTTTTTGGCGTACGCCAGAAACTATTCGAGGTGAACAGACTATTATTTTCTGTGCACCGACATTTGCCCCTGAGGTGCAATCACAGATGCCAAGACCCAAAAAGTGTCGCCAATTATCGAGTTGCGTGCCCTGTAGCTTATTTAAACCCAATGGCATACCGGCGGCTAATTTATCCCAAATCCTTTTAGCTGCCGATGAGTTCGAAGCTCTAGAACTTGGCGATGTTCAGCGTCTGAGTCAGCTTGAGGCCGCAGCGCAAATGGGGATCTCACGGCAAACCTTTGGTTATCTACTCGCTAGTGCCCGTAAAAAAGTGGCGACCGCTGTCACTCAAGGGCTGGTGCTGAAGTTACCTGTTTCAAACGATAAGGACCCAGTATGATTATCGCCCTTCCTATTAGTCGTGGACGGCTTGCCAGCCATTTTACTAAGGCGCAGCAAGTGAGCTTTTACGATGAAAATCATCAGCTTTTACTTTCTATCCCTAATCCCGCCCTTGGCGGCAATTGCCAAGATAAAAAAGCCTTGTTAGATGCCATTCGCGCCCAGAAAACCGATATTGTGGTGGTGCAACATATTGGCGAGCGGATGTTAGGTAAATTGCTTGATGCCGGGATCAGCGTTAGCCAAGGGGATAATCAACTCTCGATAGTGGCTCTGCTCGCCCAGAGTCGGGACGTGAACTTGCGTTTAACTGCGGCATCACAGGGGCGTGCATCCCTAAAACATCTAGCCAAGGGCGGATGCTGTGGTACTAAAGGGGGCTGTGGTTGCAGCGGTAAAACCACTAACGCTAAGTTAAGTCCGGCAACGATGGGATTATCTTGCTTGACGCCGACAATCTCTGGCTCGCCCATTCAGTACAGCGGCTTTAGACAGTTACAAAAATAGCGCTAACCTAAGGCTGGTTCTCATCGATTAATCCATAGGGGCGGGCAATCGCCCCTTTGAGCTCGCCGAGGGAAAACACCTTCGAAAAACGCCCAAAGCTTTTGCCGTAAAATACCGTTTCTACCACCGGCAAACTAAAGACATGGTAGCTGGCGGCAATCTCACCTTGGGCTTCACAATCGATATACGCTAGCACCATTTTGGGAAACTCCCTCGCCAACAAATCCGCAATCTGAGGCTTAAGGGCTTGACACACACCACAGCTTGGCGCCCCAAAGAGGAGTAAAACTGCTGCATGTTGCTTTAGTAGAGTGTTGAGTTGCTCGGACGTTTCAATGTTATGGATTTGGGCGTTAGGCATGGAGTGTCCTGTGGAATACCGCTTACAAACTGATGGGATAACCATTCCAAGGTTACTACACTACAACGGCTAAATATACTCAGAGCTGACAGGTGAAGCATAAGCCGTGCTGAGCTTTTCAACTCTGCGGATTAGTTTTTATTTGGTGTTGAGTCAGAGCCAGTACATCGCCTTCATGGATATTAAAACAAAGACTTACTACACCATTGGCGCTCGCAGGGGATCCCATCGCCATCACCGTCCATTTGGGTATTCGGACAGTTCTTGATGTAAAACGTGGCTTCGGCGCAGGAGCTCATATGGCTGCAATGGGTTTTACCTGCCTCGCAGCGAAACTGAGCCTGAGGTGCTGACTGAGGCTGAGTTTGAGGCTCATACAGGGGCGTTGTTTCTATCTCTGTGTTATTAGGTGCCTGAGCTATCTCAAATTCGGTATATTTTTTAAAACCAAATATCCCGATGCCAAAGATTAATAACAGTGGCAGCAGGGTATTTGATAGGGAGCGACTCGGGGGATTTGTATTGCGGCGTGGGCTTTTACTGGTGTTAGCTAAGACGGCGACCCCTTCGATAGAGGCCTTGATGGCTTTCACTTTGCCATCATTTTGTACTTCGGTGCGATACAGAATGCTATCGCCAACCTGAGGTTTTCTCGCCATGTGCTTAAGCACGGTAATATGGATAAAGACGTCTTTACCCTGTTGTTCCGGTTGAATAAACCCGAATCCTTTTTCATCGTTCCAACGAACTAAAATGCCTCTTTCCATGAGTTTGCTCTAAGTGCTTAATTTACGTTCTTTATATGTGGGATTGACCTTAAGGTCAATGGTGATATTTGGGATGTGACAGAGATTATTGCACCAGCTTGTTGGCTTTTTTAACCACATACATGGCTTGATCCGCATAGTTGATCAGGCTCTTGGCATCGGTGCCGTGGCAGGGATAAATGGCCGAGCCTATGCTCACTCCGATGTGCAATTTATGTTTATGGATAATGTAGGGTGCCGTGAGTGCTTGGGTGATTTTGCGGATCAAAATGGGCACACTTTCCTCATTGGGTAAGTGTTCCAACAGAATTACAAACTCATCTCCGCCGAGACGAGTGATAGTATCGATTTGCCGAATGTTACTGGTAAGCCGTTTCGCCACTTCCTGCAATAACTTATCGCCGACATCGTGGCCAAATTCATCGTTGACTGGTTTGAAGTTATCTAAGTCGAGAAACAGAATGGCAAAGATCCCATCGGATCGCTGCGCATGGACGATCGCCTGCTCCAATTTGGTATGGAATAACACCCGATTAGGAAGATTGGTGAGGGCATCGTGGTGGGCAATGTGGCGTAAATGTTCTTCTTCGGCTTTGCGCTCCGAAATATCGGTTATCACAATCACGAAGTGAGTCAGTCGGTTATGCTCATTCCTTACCGTGTTTATCCGCACACTTAAGGGCAGATAACCCGATTCGGTTTCCTTGATTAGTTCACCCTGCCATTGCTCCCCCTGTTGTAACAGATTGCACATGGCCTGATAGGCATCTTCATTCGGATGCCCCGTATTGATAAAGCGTGAGGCATCTTGATGTAAACTCTGCTCAGTCAACCCGGTTATATCGGTAAATGCCTGATTGATAGAGATAATACTCATCAGCGGGTCTGTGATTATGATGCCGTCCGTGCTGGCATTAAACACGGTTGCGGCCAGTCTCAGTTTATCTTCGGCCTGCTTACTGCTGGTCAAATCCATAAAATAGGCGACCCCTTCCTGGGTGCTGCTATTTAAAAAGCTTGCACCAAGCATGACTGGCACATGGGCACCCGTTTTGCTAATAAGCTGTTTTTCATACTGATGACAGTGGCCAAGTTCGATAAGCTCGGCGATCGCGATGTTATCCCTCGCCTCAAACTCTGGTGGCGTGAGTGAGCGCCAGTTGATCAGACCCGCGGCTAAGTCTTCACGGTCAAAACCTAACATATGGAGAAAATGATCATTGGCATCGTGGATGGTGCCATCGAGCTGCCATGAAATAATGCCGATGGTGTCGGAGTTTTTAAGGCTGCTAAATCGTGACTCACTGATTAATAGCTGTTTTTCAGATTTTGCAATGTTACGGATGATCTGCCTGCTGGCCAAAATACCTATGGTGATAAAGAGTAAGACGACTCCTAAGCTGATTAGCCAGGTAATGCGTTTTACCCAGCGAGCGCCTTCGCTAAGCACTAAGGAGAATTCAATTTCTAAACTGAGTAGTTCTTCATTTAACTGGATAAGCTGCTGGCGATATTGACTAAGGTCTGGTGGACTGCCACCAAATTGGGAAACCTCATTGTGCATCGAGTCTGCCAATAACATCATAGTGCTAAATCTTTCGTCGGCGAGGGTCCAAATCTCTACAGCCCGTTGCATATAGTGAGTGCGGTTAAAATGCCGAAAAAACCAAATTAAAGATTCAGTATCCCTTTCATCATTCAAACCTTGGATAAAGCCTTCTTTGGCCTTTAACTCATCGATTGGCGAGGCGAGTAGGGCCTCGCGAGCTTGCCTGTCGCCTAGCATCACAGCCGTTGCTGCAAGATAACGCTGATAGTCGACTTCGTTTTTGTTGTAGGAATAGTGGATAAGGTAAAACGTGGCATCTTTTTGCGCTTTCGCCCAGAGTCCTTCGCCCCTGACATAGGTGCGCACACCATCGAAAATATTGCCCTGAATATAGACTAGGACGACGAGGGTGATGCAGATCCCGATAAACATGCCAATAATCAACAGTACCTTAGCGACGGTAGAGCGCGACTGTTGCTGCAATGTACCTATGAGTTGCTTTAACTTGCCACTCATCCAGAACTCCTAGCGCCACGGCTAGGTTGGCGAGGAAAAGATAGGCGCATGTTAAGTTGAAGATGGTTATTAACCTGTTGGTTTTTCATCTGTTCCTTGGATAGTCTTTATCGCAGTAGGCGATAGTGGTCCCCATAATTAACTAATTTTGTCTCCCTATTTCGTAGAATTAAGTATGACTGTAGCAAAGGCTAAAGCACTTTCAAGTTAACCAAATGAAATACTGTAATTTATAAGCGAGTTATCTATTGTTCGTGGGCAATGCTTTGGTCGATTTCAGTATGGGCCTGCTGTTTGTAGCGTTCGAACAGACCTTCCTGCTTCATTTGTTTGAGGGTCGCGCTGAGTTTCACTGCCAATGCTTTATGGCGCTTATGCAGGTAACCGAAACTGATGAGCTCCTCCAACTCACCCACGGGATGAATTTTACTGTGTTGGAATTCAGCATGTTGCAATACGTTTTCCCCAATCGCTTCGGTATCTATGTAGATATCGATTCTGTCTCGCTGCATACGACGAAAGGAATTGATGGGGGAAGAGGAAGTGGTCAGCCGATCCGCTGGTACTAGTCCTTCAAGTTTCTGCTCGATATAGAAAATTCCTCGATAATATTCAATTCGGTAAGGATGGTTGAGCAGTGAGCCCCAGTCAGTTAGTTGGATATTGGGGGTGATGGCATAGGCGGTGAGTTTACTTTCGAGTATGGGTTCTTCTACACGAATTAAATTCTTATATTTCAACCCGTAGGCAAATACTCTGGCGGGTTCCCCATCGACTTTCCCTGTATCGGCCATCATGCTGGCGCGTATGGGCGGAACCACTTGATAACGAAATTGATAACCTAGGCGAGCAAAGGCTTCGGTATAAATTAATTCGCCCCAGCGAAAATACAGGTTATCGGAGGGATCTTCATAAAACGCCATGGTGATAGTGGGCAGATTGCCTGTGGTGAGTGTCTCGGTGTTGGTGTTGTCGTTCGCCTTAATTGGCAAGCACAAGGCTAGACTCAATGATATCCCCAGCAGCATCTTTAACAGATAAGCCATGTTTCCCTCGGCGTGACTAGGTGTCTCCATACGGCATCCTTAACCTTTTTAATTGCTTAAAGTATAGCTAGTCCTACTTTTTCGGTTCAGGGATTTTTACCTCTTGTCGATTGCCTCCATGGCCGAAGCAATGGCGCGAGTGGCGCGAAGCAGGTAATAACTGTGATCTCGATACGGACATTTTGTCCTTTTGCTCATAATAACGTGCGATGTGGCACATAAATTTGAAACATAACTGCTGGTGGTGATTTTTTATTCAGCAGAGTTTGAGCTCGATCTGCTTTTTATCTGTGAAGACAGCGTTAAATCCGCGTCATCAATTCGTTGACTCGGGAAGGAAAAATGAAGTCGCTCCAGACAGTAGCAGGAAAGCGAGCCAAGGTTTATTTATCAGGTATTTGGTTATTACCCCTCTGTGGTTTATCAAACCTAGCCATGGCCGACAGCGCGGATAATATTGAGCGTTTAGAAGTGCGTGGCAGGCAAATTAATACCTTAGGCCATAGTACTTCGGCGTCGGAAGGGATAGTGGGTGCGGCGGAAATCGAGAGTCGCCCGCTACTGCGCACGGGGGAGATCCTCGAGTTTGTCCCAGGGATGATAGTTACTCAGCACAGTGGTTCGGGTAAGGCGAATCAGTATTTTCTGCGCGGCTTTAACTTAGACCATGGCACAGATTTTAATACCCGTGTCGAAGGTATGCCGGTCAATATGCGGACTCACGGCCATGGTCAAGGTTATACGGATCTTAACTTTTTAATCCCTGAGCTATTAGGGGAAATCCGTTATGCCAAAGGGGCTTATTATCCTGAAGTGGCGGACTTTTCCGGCGCGGGTGCGGCGCAAATTTTGCTCGCCGATGAACTCGCTTATCGCCAAGTTGGGGTGACCTTAGGGGAATACGGTTATCAACGGCTGGTGGCCACTCAGGATATGAAGACCGAGGTCGGCCGATTTATTTTAGGAACAGAGTTGCAGGCTTACGATGGCCCTTGGAGTGATATTAAGGAAGATGTTAGCAAAATCAATGTGGTAGGCCGCTATCTTGCCAAGCTTAATGGCGGGGACTTTAGCCTCACTATGATGGCCTACGACAATAGCTGGAATTCGGCGGATCAAATTCCGGCGCGGGCGGTGGAGTCTGGGCTGATTGATTTTTACGGTTCACTCGACACCGATGTGGGCGGTGATGCCAGTCGCTATAGCATTTCGGCGAATTATGACGCCGGTAACTGGCAGGCCAATGCCTATGCCATACGCTCGACCATGGATCTGTTTTCAAACTTTACCTACTTCTTAAACGATCCCATCAATGGCGATGAATTTGAGCAGGTCGATGAGCGCACCATTTGGGGCGGCGATATTAAACGCGACTGGCAGATGAGTCGGGCGGGGACACAAATCTATTACAGTCTAGGTGCCGATGTGCGCTACGACGATATTGGTGCCGTGGGTTTATATAACACTAAAGCACGGGAACGCCTTAGCACTGTGAGGCTCGATGAAGTGCAGGAGCTCTCCACGGGATTGTTTGGCAAGCTGGAATGGTTACCAACTGACCAATGGCGTTTAAATTTAGGCTTGAGATACGACTATTTCGATGTGCAGGTCGATAGTGATAATCCCCTCAATAGCGGTGATGCTTCCGATGGCATGTTGAGCTTAAAGGCGGGCGCTTCCTACCTAGTGAACGATAATCTGGAACTCTATATGAATGCGGGGCAGGGATTGCATTCTAACGATGCCCGCGGTGCAACCATTAAGGTTGACCCTGTTACGGGCGATCCGGTTGAAAAGGTCGATTTGTTAGTGCGCTCCAATGGCGGCGAGTTTGGGGTCAAATACTATGATCGCGACTTTATTAACTTCTCGGCGGCGCTTTGGTATTTGGAACTCGACTCTGAACTACTCTTCGTCGGCGATGCGGGCAATACCGAACCCAGCCGCGCCTCTGAGCGTTACGGCGTTGAAGTTACAGCCTATTATTGGCTTAACGATGATTTGAGTTTAGATATGGAACTGGCCTGGACCCGTGCCCGTTTTACCGAAAATGAACTCGATGAAGGCAAATATGTCGATGGCGCAGTGCCCTTTGTTGGCAGTGCGGGCATTACCTATCGTCCCGATGGCGATGGTTGGTATACCAGTGTCAGGCTGAGATATTTAGGTGAGCGAATTCTCGATAGTTTTGATGAACATAAAGCCGATGACACAACCTTAGTGAACCTTGCCCTTGGTTATCAGTTATCGGGCTTCGATACTAAACTCGAGCTATTGAATATATTTGATAGCAAAGACCACGATATCGATTATTTCTACGAGTCTCGCTTAGCGGGTGAGCCTGCTGAAGGCGTGGAGGACTTGCATTATCATCCCGTGGAGCCGCGTATGGTGCGGGTGAGTGTCAGTTATCGTTTCTAACTTGAGTGACCATTCTCGAGTGACCATTGCTAGCACCAGTCTATACGCTAAGCTTATTCCGTAACTTGGATAAGCTTAGCGTTTTCTATTCTGTTTACTGCAATCATTTCGACATCTTGCTGCAATAAAAACGCCATTAAAATCACGCCAGTTCGTCATATAAAGCATTGAAAATGTGGGCGCCTCTTAAGGGAATACCCTCATACACTCAATAATAAAATCGGTGATGAACGTGATGAATATTAAACGGATCGCTGCAGCTATCTCCTGCAGTTTAATGACGGTTGTAGCCCACGCTGCAGTCTTACCCGCAACCCAAACTGACAGTCAGTGGTTTAAAGACAGTGCAGCCAATGTTGCGGCTAAAGCGCAGGTTGAAACCAAGAAAACAGCTAAAAACGTGATTCTTTTTGTCGGTGACGGCATGAGTATTTCAACCTTAACTGCCGCCCGTATTCTGCAAGGACAGCAGCAAACGGGTAACCAAGGCGGTGAAGAAAACTTCTTAAGTTTCGAGCAGTTTCCTCACACGGCGTTAGTGAAAACCTATAACACTAACCAGCAAACGCCCGACTCCGCAGGTACCATGACCGCCATGGCGACCGGGGTAAAAACCAAAGCCGGTATCATCTCGATTTCTGACACCAGTTTACGTGGTAACTGTTTGTCTTCGAAAGGTAATGAACTTGTTTCTCTGGTTGACCTTGCCAATGCTAAAGGCTTATCGACTGGGATTGTCACGACTGCCCGTTTAACTCACGCGACGCCTGCTGCGACTTACGCAAAATCACCAGAGCGTGATTGGGAAGGCGACTTTAACCTGCCAGCCGAAGCCGTTGCGAATGGCTGTACCGATATCGCCAGCCAATTGGTGATGCGCGATGAGGCCAACTCACTCAGCGTGGCACTGGGTGGCGGTCGCAGCTACTTCTTGCCAAAAGAAGTCACTGACGGTGAGAACAAAGCCGGTAAACGTAAAGATGGCAAAGATCTGACTAAAGCCTGGGTCGAAAACTTCAGCAAAGCGGCTTACGTGTGGGACAAAAAAGGCTTCGATGCTATCGATGCCGCCAATACCGATCACTTACTTGGCCTCTTTAACCCATCCCATATGGAATACGAAGCGGATCGTGCCGATGACGTTGGTGGTGAGCCATCACTTTCTGAAATGACCGCGAAATCCCTCGAGATTTTAAAGAAAAACGATAAGGGCTTCCTGCTGATCGTGGAATCGGGTCGTATCGATCATGGTCACCATGCGGGCAATGCTAGCCGCGCCTTGACCGATGCGGTTGAGTTATCTAACGCCGTGAAAGCCGCAGTGGATGCAACCAGCAGCGATGACACCCTGATCATGGTAACAGCTGACCACAGCCATGTATTTACCATTGCAGGCTACCCAAAACGCGGTAACCCGATTTTAGGTTTAGTCCACGATGTGGATGGTTCGTTAGCCCTCGCTAACGACGGCAAGCCTTACACCACGCTGGCCTACACTAACGGCCCAGGCGCTGTGGTTGGCGTGCGTGACGACTTAACCTCAGTCGATACTCAAGATAAAGACTTCATGCAACAAGCACTTATCCCAATGGAAAGTGAGACACACGCCGGTGAAGACATCAGCTTACACGCAATGGGCCCAGGTTCGAATCTGGTACAGGGCGTGATTGAGCAGAACGTGATCTTCCACATTATCAACCAAGCCCAGCAGCTTGGCGGCACTAAGTACTAGTAGGTCGGTTGCGACCTACTGTTCTCACTTTTGGAGTTAAAAATGAATAAGAAATTACTGGTACTCGCAATCTCTGCCATGCTGGGTTTAGCCGCATGCGGTAGCGATGGTGACAACGGCGCAGCAGGTACGCCGGGTTCGAATGGTTCTAACGGTTCCAATGGCAGCGACGGTAAAGACTGGACCGCAGTCAACCAATGGTATGTCGATGCACAGGCACGTGTGACTAAGGCCGATGGCCTGAGCGTTAACAACGATGTGGGCGCGGCGAAAAACGTGATCCTGTTTGTCGGCGACGGCATGGGGGTTTCGACTATCACTGCGGCGCGTATTTTAGAAGGTCAATTAAAGGGCAAGACGGGTGAAGAAAACTCTTTATCCTTCGAAACCTTGCCTTACGTCGGTTTATCTAAGACCTATAACGTCGATGGTCAAACACCAGATTCTGCGGGCACTATGTCGGCGATGATGACTGGGGTGAAAACCGATGTGGGCGTGATTTCACAGGCCGAAGGCGTAGTGCGTGCTAACTGCGCATCGACTAAAGATCAAAACTTAGTGACATCACTGGAACTGGCCGCCATGGCGGGCATGTCTACTGGTGTGGTGACTACGGCGCGTTTAACCCACGCAACGCCTGCGGCAAGCTATGCCCACGTGCCTGAGCGTGACTGGGAAGCCGACTCAAACCTGCCAGCCGAAGCCGTGACCAATGGTTGTAAAGATATCGCCGCGCAAATGCTCGACTTTAACTATGGCAATGGCTTAAACGTGATGATGGGCGGTGGTCGCCGCAGCTTTATCCCCAAAACCTTGATTGATCCAGAAGGTAAAGCGGGTAAGCGTAACGATGGTCGCGATCTGACTGCCGAATGGTTAGCTAAGTACACTAATGCTGCCTACGTTCAGGATAGAGACGGCTTCCTCAATGTGGATGTGAAGAGCACTGACCATTTATTGGGTCTGTTCAACTCATCCCATATGGAATACGACTACGACCGTACCGAAGCGGGCGTAACGGGTGAGCCATCGCTCGCAGAAATGACTGCTAAGTCGATTGATATTCTTAAGAAAAACACCAAAGGTTATGTGCTGATCGTCGAAGCGGGTCGTATCGACCATGCGCACCACGCGGGTAACGCCGCTCGTGCCCTGTACGACACAGTTGCGCTTTCAGAAGCAGTCCGTGTTGCGATGGAAAAAACCTCGGCAAACGACACTCTGTTAATGGTGACGGCTGACCACAGCCATGTGTTCACCATCGCAGGTTATCCGACCCGTGGTAACCCAATCCTAGGTCTGGTGAAGAGTAACGATGCGAACGGTATCGCCGAAGTGACTAACTCAACCGATGCTAACGGTTTACCTTACACGACAGTAGGTTATGCCAACGGTATGGGTTATGCGTCATTAGCGACGGGTGGCGATGAGCGTTATAACTTCCCAGTGGATTCAGGCCGTAAAGACTTGAACTTTGTGGATACGCAAAGTGCTGGTTTCCATCAAGAAGCGTTAGTGCCATTAAGCGATGAAACCCATGCGGGTGAAGACGTGGCGATTTTTGCCCGTGGCCCCAGCTCGGATCTGGTCCAAGGTACGGTTGAACAAAACCATATCTTCCACGTGATGAACCGTGCGGCAGACTTAGTCGCGAAAGCGGAAGCTGCAATGGCAGCGAAGTAAACCAAATGCCGATGGCGGGCTGTCCTGCCATCGGCATTTATCTAACTGTCTGTAAAGACATTAGTCAGTAATGCGAGTTATAAAATTAGCGTGTAAGTGAGAAATAACATGAATAAACTCCTCTTAGTCACTCTGGTATCGACGTTAGCCTCCCCTGTGATGGCCTTAGCCACTCCCGTTAGCGCTGCTTCTGCCAATCAGGCCAATGCACAATGCGCAACACTTGAGGCCAGCCATTTAAAAGCCCAGTACCAAGTCACCAATGCTAAGGGGCAAAGCTGGCAGATGACCCTGCTAAGAGACGGACAAGATTTTATTATTCAACGGGATAACACCACATTTGAACAATGGGCACCCAATGGCGAATATGTGCGTTATTTCCCCGTTGAAAAACGCTCAGTCACCTATCGCAAGGGCGACTTAAGGGCGCTAAATATTCAGCACGACCGCGAGCAGTTGTACCATGTAGTGTCTCCTGCATTGCCTGCTAACTTGGCAAAAACTGAGCTAAAACAATTGCCTTGTTTTGCGGCTCAAGGCTTCGAAGGTAAGGTGAATGGCATGGACAGCCAGCTCGACTGGATTGCCAGCATTGAGCTGCCACAGCAATTTAATTTAGGTGAAGTTTTAAGTTATCAGTTGCTCAAGGTTGAGCCTTACAGCCACGAAGCATTTGCTGCTTTAACCCAGAATTATCAAGACATTGATTTTGCCGATGTGGGCGACAGTGAGTCCGACCCCTTTATCGCTAAGATGATCAACCAAGGCTTTATCGAACACGGTAGCAGTGGTTTTTATAACAGCGAAGGCCATGCCATTGAGGCGCAAGGCGGCCACGGCAGTCATTCGCACTAATCCAGCATGTTGGTTTTCACAAAACGCCCGCATTCGGGCGTTTTGTATTTTTGGGCCGGGCGCTGCAATAATTTACTATTCGAGCCAAGATCTCGGCGGCTAGAATGAGTAGTATCTAAAGTTGTCTTTGCCGAGTGAGATTAAGCTTGCCCTATGAGCCGTGTGACTCCCGTTGAAAATATCAATTACTGGCGCCATCCCAGCCTCTCGGGCATTGAACTGAGTCAGGCGGAATTTACGCATTTCAGTTTTGATAAACACGTGCATCTGGATTATCACTTAGGCGTGGTGACTCAAGGGGCGCAGCAATTTATCAATAAAGGCAGTCGTTATCAGCTCGGGCAACATGGGTTATCGACCCTCAATCCCGATGAAACCCACGACGGACAAAGCCGCGACGCCGAAGGTTATCGGGTTAAGGTGATGTCGATCCCCGTGGAGTATATGAACAGCATTAGCCAAGAGATGGGGCTCAAGGCCCATTTCTTTAATGCGCCCATGGTGGATGATCCCGCGTTATATCAATACTTTATCCAGCTACATGATGTGCTTATCCAAGGTCAATGTTCTGAGCTTGCGGCCGAGTCGCACCTACTGAACTTTATGCAGCTGTTATTGACGCGCCACCCCACGGGAATGCTGAATTTAAGGCAGGATAGGGGCTTATCATGGCAACAGCTAAATCGCATCAAACAGAAAATTCACGATGAGCCGTGGCAAAACACCCAGCTCGAGGCGTTGGCCGATGAGGTTAACTTGAGTAAGTTCCAGTTTTTACGCCAATTTAAACTGGCGACTGGGATGACACCCCATGCCTACCTGAAGCGAGTGCGATTAGAGTTAGCGAAAAAGTCCTTAACCCATGGCGCCTTAGTGGTAGATGTGGCGCAGCAGTTAGGCTTTTTCGACCAGAGTCATTTAAATAAGGCGTTTAAGCAGGCCTTTTTACTCTCACCCGTCCAATTCCAGCGGCGCATGCTTTAATACCATTGGTATAATTTGTCTCGGTAAATTAGCCGCGTGCAATTTCTTACAATGCAGTTGCAGCAGGCTTGGGCATACTGGCGTTCTTATCTGTTTTTGCGGAGCCCTATTGATGGATGTATCCCTGTTAGTCACCTTAGCCGTTATTCACTGCGTAGCCTTAGTCAGCCCTGGGCCGGATTTTGCCATTATGGTGAAGATTGCTACGTCGCAGCCGCGAAACACCGCAATTGCCACGGCGGCGGGAATATCGGTGGCGATTTTAGCCCATACCATTTTGAGTTTAACTGGCGTCAGCTTAGTGATTAAAAGCTCCCATACTTTGTATCTGTTAGTGCAATTGCTGGGTGCTTCGTATTTGGCGTGGATGGGATTTGGCGCGCTTAAGGCTGCGGTGTCTTTTTTCAGTAAACCCAAAACCGTATTGAACGGCGAGGGCGCAGATCCCTCTGGATTTGAAACAACATCGGAAACCAGCTTTGATATGCCCACTGCGGGCGCGGTAAACGCCTTATCACCCAAACAGGGTTTTATGAGGGGGCTTTATACCAATTTATTGAATCCTAAAGCCTTAGTGTTTTTCTTAACCTTGTTTTCCGCCTTGATCACCCCGAGCGTGACACCCGTGACTAAATTCGCTGCCGCGTTAATGTTATTTGTGTTGTCACTGCTCTGGTTTGGCTTTCTGGCGCTGATGCTCTCTAAAGCTAAGGTGCAGCAAAAGCTGCAACGACTCACGCCTATCATCGATGGGGTGATTGGGGTGATCTTTATGTCGGTGGCGGTGGCGATAGTCTCGAGTTTGCTGTTGGCTTAAGGTGCTGCGAGCGAGGCTATGATTCGACTCACAGCACATCAGCATGGGGGGATTGTGTGTGTTTATCCCTCCTTAGCTATGGTATCCTTGCTAAGTCTTAATTTGGATGTTTTTGACTTTAAAGGAATAAATCATGTCTTGTCGCCCGTTTTATCAAGGTTTTTCAGCGGTTAATCGACTCTCGCGTTTAGGGCTTTATACGGGCTTGCTGCTAGGGAGTCTTAGCACTGCACCCCAGGCTCTGGCTGCCTTAGAGGCGGAATACGTGCCGCAGGTGCAAGCTTTGATTGATGCGGCCAAGGCGGGTGATCGTCAGGCGATTGCCGAGCAAATTTCTTATCCCCTCCAGCGGGAATATCCGCTCCCCGATGTGCAAAATCCACAGCAATTGCTGACGAGATTTCAGCAAGTCTTTGATAGCAAGTTGCTGAGTCAAATCGCCAATTCGACCACAGAGAACAACTGGGAGACTATGGGCTGGCGCGGCATTATGCTCGATCACGGCAGTGTCTGGTTGGATTTTGATGGCAAAATCTCGGGCATTAACTACCAAAGCCCAGAGGAAGCCAAGTTAAGGGATGAGCTGATCGCGCAGCAAAAAGCGATGCTACACGAGAGTGTGCGCGAGTTTGCTAGCCCAGAGCTGGCGTGGGAAACCGCGCGATTCATCATTCGTGTCGATGCTCTCGACCGTCAGCAATACCGTTATGCCGCCTGGGCAAAGGGCAAATCCATGAGCGAGAAACCTGATTTAGTCCTCAAAAAGGGGAAGTTAGTTCTCGATGGTAACGGCGGCAATCATTCCTTCCAGTTTAAAAGCGGCCCCTATCTCTATGTCTGCGATGTGATAGTGCTGAGCGCCGAAGAAAGACCCATAGGTGAGCTGTTGGTTTATAAGAACGACCAACTGCTGGTGCAGGAAGCCGTGGTTAAAGCGCTATAGCCTAATGGAGCCAATCATTTAAGGCTGATCCGGGAGGGAATTCTGGATTAGCTGTACTGTCTTTTTATCAACACTGGATTAAGGTTTGTTGTGATGATTAATCCCACTAAAATCGCCATTATCAGCAGTGCCATAGTGCTGCTGTTTTTACTGACAGAATGTCGCCCAAAAGAACACATTCCCCTGTGCGGCCACGTCGAAGGTACGCCAATCGATACCAGCTTTGATGGCGGCCTCGATAATAACGACCGTACTCTGGCATCAACCAATTGCTTAAAAATCAAAGCGCTTTACGATAAAAGTGATCGCCAGACGAAATGGTTTAGCAGTTCGCCTTCCATCGCGGTGATGAACGCCTTGGGTTATCTTAAACAAGATGATGCCAACAACAGTGGCGATAGCTATGCGATGACGTTTAACGTGCAGGAGGAGTTTGTATTTGGCCCGAGCCGAGGCGAATACGCCCTGTTCCGTCAGGACGGTAAGGGCGTCATCTTACCCGGCACCAAAGCGGCAAAGGGTAATGAGGCTAAGGTTGGCGTTGACGGTCAGTTTGACCGCTGGTGCCAAAAATTGGCTTCACTCGAGTTTGCCGATAAAGATAATTGGCGCAGGCCAACGGAGCAAGAGTTAAATACTCTCTATGGGTACGGCGAGAGTCGCGCCGCCTATCAACGTGCGCAGTGGAGCTCGACGATTGACTCTTGGTCTAGTACTGTCAATGAGACCGAATTCTTGGCTGGCATTATCTCTGTCGCCCCCAGCGGCTATAGTTCTCGCAGCTATGCTAATAGTGCCAACTATGCCGTTTGTGTTGCCGCATTTTGAATACTAAAGAGAGCTTGAACAAGCTCTCTTCTCACCTTATTTAATCAATTTAATCAGCGCCTTAAATCTATCTCCCTGAGCTTCATGTTGCAGTTCAAATAACAGTGACTCCACATTGGTGAGGGTTGCTCCCTTGGCGGTCATCATTTGAATGCCCAACTGCTTATTGTCAACACTGCGGGAAGACACCGCATCGGCGACAAGGTGCACTGAGTAGTGCTGGTCGAGCAGATCGCGGCAAGTTTGATACACGCAAACATGGGTTTCTATCCCCGCCAGCAGCACCTGTTTGCGTCGAGTTTGGGTTAATGCATTGGCAAATTCATCACAATACCAACCGCTAAAATGTTGCTTGGCAATGGACGAGCCAGTTCTTTCGAGCAAGGTTTTTAGCTCTTCGGTGGTCGAGCCAAGTTTGGCGGGTAATTGCTCGAGCCAGAGGATGGGGATTTCAAACAGCTGTGCGCCTTGGATAAGCGTACTCAACTGCTGATGAAGCTTGGCTGAGTTATCCATGATCTGAGCGAGCTTTCCCTGCACATCGACGATAACGAGTACACATTCTTCAGGTTTTAACATCGGGCGTTCCTTCTGCGCGGGTGGAATAAAGGCATCGTTTAGCGATTGCTCTGCTTGTTTTCTGCACTGTCAGTAAACCCTAATTGGGCAGCCTCACCAATAGGGCAAAGGTCGAATATGGCGTGCACTTAAATTGCTCACTAAAAGAGTGCGTCGCCCTCATGCTTGCACAAGTCTGGTGCATTTTTAATCGGTTAATTCAGGTGTATTCTTTATTATTTATTTAAAATCAATGGATTAAAATTCTGGCCTAATGATTGAATTATCTTGGCTACAAGTTAATAACAATCGCGTTTTTTGGAGGTCAGGATGAAACTAGTCAGCGCTATCATCAAGCCATTTAAATTGGATGATGTCCGTGAAGCTATCGCCGGTATTGGTATTGAGGGGATGACGGTGACCGAGGTTAAAGGTTTTGGCCGTCAAAAGGGGCACACAGAGTTGTATCGTGGCGCCGAGTATCAGGTGGATTTTTTGCCAAAAGTAAAACTAGAAATTGCCACTAAAGCAGAAAATCTCGACATGCTGATTGAGGCGATTACCAGTGCGGCTCATACGGGAAAAATTGGTGACGGAAAGATTTTCGTTATCGACTTAGAACATGCCATCCGTATTCGTACGGGTGAACTCGACACTGAAGCGCTATAGGGGGCGGAAGATGGAAGAACTAACAAAATTAGGCGTGACAGTCTCTGAACTGCGCTTTGCACTCGACACCTTTTATTTTTTGATTTCAGGCGCTTTGGTTATGTGGATGGCTGCGGGTTTTGCCATGCTCGAAGCTGGCCTAGTGCGCTCTAAAAATACCACCGAAATTTTAACTAAAAACGTGGTGTTATACGCGATTGCCTGTGTGATGTACCTATTGATTGGCTACAACATTATGTACGTCGACAATGCCGAAGGCGGTTGGTTGCCTTCACTCGGTACGCTGATTGGCTCACAAGCCGACGATGCAAACCATGCCTTGGAATCTGACTTCTTCTTCCAAGTGGTGTTTGTGGCAACGGCGATGTCGATTGTCTCTGGCGCCGTGGCGGAGCGGATGAAGTTATGGGCTTTCCTGTTCTTCTCCGTGGTGATGACAGGCATTATCTACCCAGTTGAAGGCTACTGGACTTGGGGGAAAGGTTTTATCTCTAGCTTAGGCTTTGTGGACTTTGCGGGTAGCGGTATTGTGCACATGACAGGTGCCGCTGCGGCTATCGCTGGGGTGTTACTGCTCGGTGCTCGTAAGGGGAAATATGGCCCTAACGGCCAAGTCAACCCAATCCCAGGCTCTAACCTGCCAATGGCGACCTTAGGGATGTTTATCCTGTGGATGGGCTGGTTTGGTTTCAACGGTGGCTCACAATTAATGGTTTCAGATGCGGCCAACGCTAGCTCTGTCGCTAAAGTCTTCGTAAACACTAATACCGCAGCCGCTTTTGGTGCTATCTCTGCCCTAGTTGTGTGCAAAATGATTTGGGGTAAAGCGGACTTAACCATGATCTTGAACGGCATACTGGCGGGCTTAGTGGCGATTACTGCGGATCCACTGTCGCCTTCGCTGCTGATGGCAGGGGTGATTGGTGTGGTGGCTGGTGGTTTAGTGGTGTTCTCTATCGTGGGTCTGGACAGAATCAAGATTGACGACCCTGTGGGCGCGATTTCTGTGCACGGTGTTGCGGGTTTCCTCGGTTTGATGTGTGTCCCCTTATCGAATGCCGACGCGACTATCACAGCGCAATTAACTGGCGCAGCGATTATCTTCGCATGGGTATTTAGCGCGTCGTTTGCGGTGTGGTTTGTACTCAAGATGACCATGGGCATCCGTGTTACAGAGGAAGAAGAATATAACGGTATGGATGCGTCTGACTGTGGAATCGACGCTTACCCTGAGTTTGTGACTGTCAAAAGTGCAGGCTAACAGGTGTTGATATGACTTGATGCCTCTAAGGGATAAGAGGATAGTAAAGCAGAGCCAAGTGCTCTGCTTTTTTTATGGGTCTTCGACTGCCACGCTGATACCACAAGGAGCGAATGATGCGCTTAATCTCTTATCTCACAGTGAAAATCAGACGTACCTGCTTGCTTGGGGGCATTCTGAGTGCACTCTTAGCCTTGCCCGCTTTTGCGGGGCAAGTCGTAGTGACTCGCTCGGATGAGCCTTTCGATGCCTTTGCCGTGCGCGACCAAGTGCTAAAAGATTATGAATGGCAGGAATCCTTGAGAAGACAGGAGCAAATTCAAATTCTGCAGGCCTTGCCACTCGGTTGTATTGCGCAGGTAAAGCCTTACCCTTACTTTACCTGTGGTCAGGATAACTACCGCCCCTATCGTTATCAGCAGCAGGATGTGTATATCAAGGTTGACCCTCCGGCGCAGCGTTAACCCTCAAGTTGCCGCAATCCTTTGGGGCAGGCCGTTATTTTTTGTAACCATTTTATGACGTCTTTTTGGCCAAGTGTAATAAGCTCAAATAGGAGCCTTATGGTCTGGGGGACATCTCATGATACAACTGCGCACCATCTCTAGCGGCATAATCTGCTCATTATTACTTTTACTCTTATGGGGGTGCAGCTCGACAGCCCCAAAACCTAGTGATGATGAAATCGATGCCTTATTTGCAGATTCGTTGTTTAAATCTGTCAGTAATATTCCTAGCGTCGAGGATATTTTCAGTCTTCCACCTTCTGTGGCAGCCGATGTTAGGCGAGCCTACGACCGTTACAGCTTATCGACGAAAAACCCTATCGCGGTGCATGAATGGTTAGCCAGTTATATCAATGCCAATCAGCTCGGTGGCCACAGTGATTTTCACTATCAAGATAATTTGACTCAAACCGCCAGCGAAACCTATGCCCAGCGTGCGGGGAATTGTATGTCGTTGGTCGTGATGACATCGGCCTTAGCGGATGTGTTTAAAATTGGCACTGAGTTTCAAGATATTGCGATTGAACCCGTGTGGGACAAACAGGGCGAGTTTTATCTGATCAACGGCCATGTCAATCTACGCTTGTTACCCGCCGAGAGCGTGCACACTGTGTATGTGTCGGCCCATGCAATTCTGGTCGACTTTATGCCTGAGCGCGCCCTGCGAGGCTACAACAAAGTACAAATTAATCGCCAGACCTTAACCAGCATGTTTTATAACAATATGGCCGCCGAATCCT
Source organism: Shewanella sp. Shew256 (assembly GCF_002196695.1). Taxonomy (NCBI): domain Bacteria; kingdom Pseudomonadati; phylum Pseudomonadota; class Gammaproteobacteria; order Alteromonadales; family Shewanellaceae; genus Shewanella; species Shewanella sp. Shew256. The sequence goes on from NZ_NAJR01000001.1 coordinate 241,228, forward strand.
TGGTTGAAGGGGATTTAGACCGCGCCTATGCGCTGATTAAAGCGGGCTTAAAATCTGGACACTTTATTCCTGCGCTCAACACCTTAGCCGTGATTTATCGCCACAAGGGCGATGAAAAGCGGGCCGAGCAAGTCTATCGCTATGCACTCAAATACGATGCCGATGATATGACGACGCTTTATAACTTGGCGGTGATTTTAGGTGATCAGGGCCGTTTAGAAGAGTGGGCGCAGGTCAATAAAGTGTTGGAGTTAGCACGTATTCGTAACCCTTATTACTACTACGACATGGGTGAACAGGCCTATGACGAACACCAATACAGCGAGGCGCTCGCTTGGTATCAAAGAGCCGTGGATAAAGCCGATTATCGACATGAGTTTTTCTTTGGCCTGTCACGCACCTATTGGGCGCTGGGCGATGAAAAACGTGCCAAACTCAATATGGAAAAAGCGATGGCTCTGAGCCGAGAAGCCACAGATAAACATCGCTATCAGGCAAAACTGCAGGCCATGCAGCAACATTAATCCTTTACTCAACCTCCTTTGTTTGCGTCTGATTACTGGCAAAGGAGGTTTTTTATTTCCGCTCTCAGTATCGTTTGCTTCCTACCCAAACATTCGCTTGGCTTTAGTTTGCATATCATATTGAAATATTTGAATTTGTATTTTTTAAAAATATGTTAAAACAAGACGTTATAGCTGATTTTTTGAAATGGAGACAACTTGGTTGCATTAACGGCGCAGACTGGATAAATTGAACTCAGTATTGCAGTTGAGATCCCCTATTGCAGCGATAAAAATAGCCTAAACACGAGAGTTGGAGCAGTAAATTATGTATTACCAAAATGATGACGTTCGCATTAATGAAGTCAAAGAGTTACTTCCACCGATTGCGATTCTAGAACGATTTCCTGCTTCCGAAAACGCTGCTGCAACTGTGTTTAATGCCCGCCAAAGCATCCATAACATTCTCGCCCGCCAAGATGATCGTTTGTTAGTCGTCATTGGTCCTTGCTCAATCCATGATCCTAAGGCCGCATTGGAATACGGCCAGAGACTGGTTGCGCTAAGAGAACGTTATCAAGATCAGCTCGAAGTGGTGATGCGTGTTTATTTTGAAAAGCCGCGTACTACCGTGGGTTGGAAGGGACTCATCAACGATCCTTATATGGATAATAGCTTCAAACTGAACGATGGTTTGCGTACCGCGCGTAAACTCTTGGTCGATTTGAATGACTCTGGCATGCCTACCGCGGGTGAATTCCTCGATATGATCACCCCGCAATATGTGGCGGATATGATGTGCTGGGGCGCCATCGGCGCGCGCACCACAGAATCGCAGGTACACCGCGAATTGGCTTCTGGGCTGTCTTGCCCTGTAGGCTTTAAAAATGGTACCGACGGCACTATTAAGGTGGCAATCGATGCTATTGGCGCCGCGAATGCGCCGCACCACTTCTTATCGGTAACCAAATTTGGCCATTCGGCTATTGTGTCGACCAAAGGTAATCCCGATTGCCATATCATTCTGCGTGGCGGCCGTGAGCCTAATTACAGTGCCAGCCATGTGGCGCAGATCAGCGAACAACTGAAAAAGGCCAAGCTGGTCGACAACATAATGATCGATTTCAGCCATGCCAACAGCAGTAAACAATATCAACGCCAAATGGAAGTCGCAAACGATGTGGCCGAACAATTGGCTGCGGGTAATAAGGCGATTTTCGGTGTAATGGTCGAAAGCCACTTAGTGGAAGGTCGTCAGGATCTGATTGAAGGCCAGGCGTTATGCTACGGTCAGAGTATCACGGATGCCTGTATTGGTTGGGACGATACCGAGCGTTTACTCGCAGTGTTAAATCAGAGTGTTATCGAACGTCGTCAGCGGGTTTAATCGGGTTTAAGACCAAAAATAAAGGCGCTATCCCGGCGCCTTTATTTTTATTATTTCTTGCTCATTTCGGCTAAGTATTCGTTAGCTTTGGCCAAGCTACCAAAAGCAGCAATCAGGTTATTTCTGCCTTTGTCCTGAATTTCTGGATTGCCTGATTCGATCATCATCCACACCCAAGTTTGGATCAGTGGTAATGGCGGGTATTGAACTTTAGCTGAATCCAACATAAAGCATCCTTTGATCTTGATTTATTTGAGTTATCTTTAATGTTATCGCAGAACGAGTGCGGAACTTGTTTGTACACACGGATCTGCGGCCAGATGTTTGCAAATCCTGCTGCTTGAAATCTTTAGTCCGAGGGACATTTTGGGTAAAACCGACAAAATAATCAACAGTCGAACCCTTGATGTTCTGGCCTATTTTAACGGTTACTGTTCTGATAAAGCCAAGCTTGTTTCAGAATTTTTTCACCTTAATATTCGCTTTGCGAACTCTTTGAGCGTAAGTCGTTAGCATGACATTTTTATTTCGGTAAGCCAGAGATATTTTGCCAAGCGGGCCGCTTTTTGTCTGTCAGAAAAATCTGATTGATTTTATTCAAACTTTCCCTGTTTGGTTTCGCCTTAACGTGCGCCATGCTGCTACAATTGAGCGACTTTGGCAAAGGTTTAGACATATGCGCCCAACACTGTATTTTGAAGGTCCCATCGATAAGCTCAATTGGCACGTAGTTAAGTTGCTCTGGCCTTATTTGCTCGAATACAAGGGGCGGGTGGCGCTAGCCATGTCTTGCCTTATCGTCGCTAAGCTTGCCAGCGTGGGTTTACCTTTTATTCTGAAAGACTTAGTCGATACTTTGGATGCCAATAAAACCGCGCAGGCCTTGAGTGTGCCTATCGGATTAGTTTTAGCCTACGGCGCAGTGCGGCTGTTAACAGTGATCACGGGTGAAATCCGCGACACCTTATTTGGCCGTGTCACAGAGCGGGCAATTCGCCGATTGGGCCTCGCGGTGTTCGACCACCTGCATCGACTCGATTTGGATTTTCACCTAGAGCGGCGCACGGGCGGCTTGTCGAGGGATATTGAGCGCGGCACCAGTGGCGTGAGCTTCTTGATGCGCTTTATGGTGTTTAACATAGTGCCGACCCTACTCGAAATCGCCATGGTTATTGGTATTTTCTTTTTTAATTATGGCATTGCCTTTGCCGCTATCACTTTTACCTCTGTGATGGCCTACATTTGGTTTTCGGTGGTGGCGACTGAGTGGCGCACCGAATACGTCCGCGATGCGGCTAAGGCCGACTCCCTCTCCAACACCCGCGCTATCGACAGCCTGCTCAACTATGAAACCGTGAAGTATTTTAATAATGAGAAATATGAATCGGACCGTTATGACCAAGCCTTAGACCAATGGGAAGTGGCTAAACGTAAGAATCGTTTATCACTATTTGCCCTCAACGGTGGCCAAGCGCTGATTATCGCGTTGGCGATGACGGCGATGATGGCGTTAGCCGCCTATAAAGTGACCAATAATGAGATGACCTTAGGTGACTTTGTACTGATCAATGCCTTTATGATGCAGCTCTTTATGCCGCTAAACTTTTTGGGATTTGTCTACCGTGAAATCCGCGGAGCCCTAGCCAATATTGAGCGGATGTTCAGTTTGCTCGATAAGCACCCTCGCATAGTGGATAAACCCGATGCCTTAGACTTTGAGCCTAAGCGCGGCGAGCTTAGTTTTGAGCATGTGAGTTTCAGCTACGATGACAGACCGATACTGCGCAACGTCAGCTTTAAGGTGGCGGCTGGGAAAAAGGTTGCGGTGGTTGGGGATAGCGGCGCAGGTAAATCTACGCTCATCAAATTGCTGTTCCGTTTTTACGATGTGGAGCAAGGGCGCATTTTGATTGATGGGCAAGATATTCGCCAATTAACCCAAGATGCACTGCGCCGCGCCATTGCCATAGTGCCGCAGGATACAGTGTTATTTAATGATTCCTTAGTGGAGAACATTCGTTATGGCCGTCCCGATGCGACGGATGAAGAAGTGCGCCATGCCATCAAACTCGCACATTTAGAGCATTTTATTGCGTCGCTCTCCCAAGGTTGGGATACCAAAGTGGGTGAGCGGGGATTAAAGCTCTCGGGTGGGGAGAAGCAACGCGTGGCCATTGCGCGGGCGATTTTAAAAGGCTCTCCGGTGTTAGTGTTTGATGAGGCTACATCCTCCCTCGACAGCCGTTCGGAACAGGCGATTCTGTCGGCACTGCGCGAGGTCGCCAAAGGGCATACCAGTTTAGTGGTGGCGCATCGGTTATCGACCATAGTCGACGCCGACCAAATCGTGGTCTTAAGCCAAGGGGAAATTGTCGAGCAGGGGAATCATCAGTCTTTACTGGCTCAGGATGGTCTCTACGCTAAGTTGTGGCGCATACAAAATGAGCAACAACAGCTTTCGGTAGAAGTGTAACAGCGTTGGGACAATTCAGTTTTTATTCAGGTTCGGCTCTCTATACTCGAATCCAAGCAAATAACGATAAGAGGTGCTTGGCATGGAAAATATGGCATTAAGAGTCAATATTGAAGGCAGAGAAGAGAAAGTAAGCACAGATTGGTTTGCGATTATGGCAACCCTTAAAAAGCGCGGTGTGGATTATGATTCGCTACAACGCATTCACGCAGAGTTAAACGCAGGCCTTAAAGTGACCACAAGACGTTTAACGCTGGCAAAAATGAATCAAGAACTTGAATTGGCAGGGATTATTCGTAGAACTAATGAATATAATGCGGATGTTCGTGGTCTGAATTAAGCGATGAGACAAACGAAATAGGGAATATAAGAAATTATATTCCCTTTGGTTTTCCAGCCTTCCAACCTTCACATAACAGATTGAATTTGGTGGTCGATTCGTCAATTTTAGTGAGTCGAATCACTTGGCCTTCACGAAAACACACTAATTCGCCTTCGATCTCAGTCAAGCGATTACAGCTCTTACAGCTTGTGCTGGCAGTTTTACTGTCTGGCATATGGCTTACAAAGCTTGCTTTCACAGTGTTTCCTTAACTTAATATGCAGTTGTTTAATCTCAAGCGTGTATCACGGATCTTACCCCTTTTGTGATACGCGTTCAAATTACCTTTTGCTAAATTAACTTTAGACGAAAGTCGTACAAAATGCATGCAGTGTTAAGTTAACTATTGATTGATATGGGAATAGTACTTATCCAGCGAAACCGACAAGCCACTCTCGAGCACAATCCTCACATGGGACGGCTTGAGTTGCCTTGGCTCTGTCACGCCACAGGAGTGGGCGATCAGGGCTAAATCGTGGTGTAGGTTATGATTATAATTAGCGACCCGCGTCGATTTGTCTCTAGGATCAAGACCTTGCTGGAGTTTCTTATTATGGGTCGTGATACCCGTCGGACAGGTATCCTTGTTGCATTGCAGCGCTTGAATACATCCGAGGGCAAACATATTGCCACGGGCCGAGGCGATAAAGTCCGCACCCAAGGCGAGCGCCCAAGCAACCCTCGATGGCACTATGAGTTTGCCTGAGGCGATCACTTTAATGCGTTTACGCAGCCCTCGCTGAATTAAGATATTGACTAATATGGGTAAACTCTCTTTAAGGGGCAAGCCCACATAATCCATTAAGGGTTGAGGGGCGGCGCCCGTGCCGCCGTCAGCACTGTCTAAGGTAAAAAAGTCGGGGGCAGAGGCTTCGCCACGGCGCTCAATTTCATCGCAAAAATCTTCGAGCCACTGCACGTCCCCAAGTACGGCTTTAATGCCTGTGGGTTTACCCGTGACCTCACGTACTCTGGCAATCATATCCAGAATATCGCCCACATTTTTAAACTCGATATGACCATTGGGGCTAATTGAATCATGGCCCTGCGGGATACCGCGAATTAGGGCTATCTCCTCGGTGACTTTTATCCCCGGCAAGATACCGCCCTTGCCTGGTTTGGCTCCTTGGCTCATTTTGATTTCAAACATTTTAACTTCGGGGTGTGCGGCGATTTCTTTAAGCTTGTCATCGTCTAAATGGCCGTGCTCATTACGTACACCGTATTTAGCGGTACCAATTTGAAAGACTAAGTCGCAGCCGCCTTTTAAATGGTAAGGGCTTAAGCCACCTTCTCCGGTATTTAACCAACATCCCGCCTGTGCTGCGCCGTGGGATAAGGCTGTGACGGCAGGGCGTGACAGGGCGCCGAAGCTCATGGCGGAGATGTGGCAAATGGCCTTAGTGGTGTAGGGCTCACGGCAATAGGGGCCAATGGTTTGAGGCAGAATTGGCGTGATATCTTCATCTTGTGTGGGAAAGGCGGTATTCATAAACATGATGGCGCCCGTGCTGTCTAGCGGGCGTGTCGAGCCAAAGGCGATGGTTCTGTCGACGTTTTTCGCGGCTCGATATACCCAGCTCCGTTCGGCGCGGTTAAAGGGCAATTCTTCCCTGTCCTGTGCGAAAAAGTATTGTCTAAAAAATTCGCCTTGTTTCTCAAATAAATACCTAAAGCGACCTATCACAGGGTAGTTGTGGCGCACGGCCTGTTTGGTTTGTAGCTTGTCGGCGATATACATATACACAATCGCCAGAACGACAAAGCCTACTAGGATTAAAAACAGCCCTGAGAAGAGATCCAGTCCCCATATAAACCAATTGAGTTCTTGCATCTTGTTATCCTTTATTCGTGTCCATAACGGGTGGAGATAAGGCTTGCTGGCTGTCCATCATGGATGGAGAGTAAAAACAGCTGACTGTAATCATCTTCAGCTATGGTGGGGATTTCTGGGCCGCCAAGGGCCTTGATGATCAGTGGGACGGTATTGGAATGCCCCGCGATTAAGCTGTTACCTTTCACGGCATGTACTTGTTCAACGATTTGCTGAATATGGGCTGCGAGTGGTTTTTCAGCGGCGACCACGGTAATAGGTAAATGCCGATCCGTAGACATAGGCAACAAGGTTTGCTGGGTTCTTTGATATTGGGTCGCGATCAGTTGCGAGATCTGCGTCCTTTGCAATGCGCTAACCAGCGCGAGGGCACGTGCATGACCATCATCGGAAAGGGACGGATCGCCTGCTGGTGCGTCGGCTTTTTCGGCATGCCTTACCAAAATAATCAATCGATTATCGGCAAAAGCTTGATTGATGGGGCTGAGTCCTATGCTGGTAAAGAGTAACAGGCCTAACAGTAGAGTGTGTGATAGCCGAAGCTTATTTAAGCGGATGGTTCGCAAGGAGTGAGTAACCACTGCTAGCCATTGGGGAGTTGCCATGCCGTATATCCTTATCTGATGAGCGCATGCAAGTGCGACGCTGAGGCGAATAGATTCATTATGGGTATCATTGCCTTAGATTGTGATGGTACTGCAATTGAGAAAAATACTAAAGTTGCTCAAATTTTGGTCGATAATAGAGTCACCCCAAATTGAATGGATTTTGTATCATGGAAATCAATAGCCCTGCGCAGGTACAGAACGCTTCTTCGTCCCACCGCAAGTATGCCGAAAACGTGCCTGCCAATGCCGAAAAGACGAAAAATGTGGAAGCAGCTTCTAAGCAAACTACACAACAAACCAGTAAGCAGTTAATGAATCAGGCGATTCTGTCGGCGCAGGAAGATGTGAGTTTAAAATCCGGTGATCAATCCATGGCGTTACTATATCGCGCGGCCATCGAAGCGATAAACAAAGAGTTAGCCCCTTCGATGGGCGAAAATGCCATTCAAACCGCCTATGACAATAACGTCGATACCTCCCCCGAAGCGACTGCCGATCGGATTGTGAGTTTTGCGACGCAATTCTTTAGCATTCACCAACAGCAAAATTCGAATATGAGTTTGGACGAGCAGCTCGACAGTTTTATGAACATCATAGGCGGCGCTATCGACAATGGTTTTAAGGAGGCTCGAGATATTTTGTCCGGCCTTAAAGTGTTGCAAGGGGATATCGCCGATGGTGTCGATAAAACCTATTGCTTAGTACAAGAAGGATTGCAGGCCTTTAGGGATAGCTTTAATAAGAAACCTGATGAGGCGCAAACGGCTAGCGCATAATGTCCCGTACTTAGCACTGTATGTTATTGCGATTTCCCTTGTTTTAAGCCCCTTACAATAAGGGGTTTTTGTTGCGCAGATAACAGTCTATGCTAGGGATCTATTTAACGTTTTGCTTGAGGGCGAGTTATGTGGACTAGGGGACGTGTTATCGAACGTATTGATTGGAGTGATAAATTATTTTCGCTGCGGATAGCGGCCGAACTGGCGCCCTTTATCCCAGGCCAATTTATTAAACTCAGCCAAGTGCAAGATGATAAGCGTGTCGCCAGAGCCTATTCCCTAGTGAATTCCCCTGATAAACCCTATGCTGAAATCTTGGCTGTCGCCGTAGAAGAAGGGCAGTTATCCCCGCAATTACAAAATCTTGCCATAGGGGATGAAATCGAGATTACCCCAACCGCCACAGGCTTTATGACCTTGGATGAGATCCCTAAGGGCGCACGGCAAGGTCGGCACTTATGGTTGTTAGCCACGGGGACGGCCGTGGGGCCATTCTTATCTATGCTCGATACGCCAGAGCCTTGGCAGCGTTTCGAAAAAGTCGTGCTTATCTATGGTGTCCGCGAAGCTAAAGATTTAGTTTACCTTGATAAATTAAAGGCTTATGCAGTGCAATATCCTGATCAGTTTATCCTGTGTTTAACCGTCACCCGTGAAAAGGTCGGCGATGCACTGCAATGCCGTATTCCCGATGGTCTCGTCTCGGGCGAAATTGAGCGTAAAGTGGGGTTAACTATCAATGCTGCGGATTCGCAGGTGATGATTTGTGGTAATCCGGGGATGATCAGCGGCGCGCAGGCTGCGTTGCTCGACAAGGGATTAGCTAAAAACCTACGCCGCGCACCGGGACAAATTACCGTCGAGAAATATTGGTAGTGTATTGAGTGTTTGTGATAAATAATTTTTATTAATCGTTTTAATGTCAGTCATATAGAAGGATTTTTGATGAAGTTGCTCTGCTCCCTCGCTTCACCCTATGCTCGCTGTGTTCGCACATTAATCCGTTATTTAGGGATTAAGGATATCGAAGAAGTCTTAGTCAACCCGATGGAAAACACCGCCGAGCTGCTCGATGTTAATCCGCTTGGACAGATCCCTTGCCTCATCACCAACGATGGCGTACCTATCTTCGATAGCGAAGTGATTATGCGCTATTTAGACGCCGAATTAGGTGAGCAGCAGATGTTTGGCGGCCAAGTGAATAACTGGGTATTGCAATGCCAATATTCGATGATCAAAGGCCTGATCGATAGCGCGGTAAAATTGCGCCAAGAACAAATGCGTGAAGAAGAAGGGGTCAGATCGGCCTTTTGGACATCACGTTTTGAGCAAGCGCTGCTGCGCGGTTTGATGCAAATGGAACATCAGAGTGTGATTACTCAGGCAACGATTCAGGCACCGCAATTAGCCTTAATCTGCTTATTAGATTATGTGGATTTCAGACATCCAGAGCTCGATTGGCGTAAAGTGGCTCCAGCGACCTCGCTCTGGTTTAGTGAGATGCGCGATCTCCCCGCGTTTGTGGAAACTCGCCCAGCGTAAAAGGCACTAGTGGTCTGTTGAGCGGCGGCCTCTATGGGTCTCACGGCGATTATGTTCACCAAACGCGCCGTAGAGATCCTTTGTTATGCCGTAATCGACTCTGCGATCGTTACCCGTTTGGCGTCTATCATCATAGTGTTGATAGCGGCACTGACAATTGGCCATAGTGCATTCTTCCATCGGGAGTTCAGGGGCTTCCTTTGACAGAAAACGTTTCCCTTTGAGCTCATCTACCTGATCACAACAACTGCCATCATTTTCGATGCTGACGCAATGGAAGCGCCTTTCTTGCCCTGCAAGCCGTTGATTTTTCTTTTTCGCGTTATCCATGAGTTTGACAAAATGCTTGCGCTTTTTAGGCCCCCGTTTGAGCACCATAAACGCGAGTAGCGCTATCACGACGACAAGCAGCAGTAACGCGCCTAACATAACGCCTCCTCATGTATTTTAAGCGAATTAAGGTTCAGTTTAGTTTGGTTTGAGATAATCTCCAGTTTTAAGTTTAATTTCATTAAAAACAAAAAGTTAATCAATCTATTGCCCTAGTTCATTTGATCTATTACTCTTGCGCAACTGATAACTATTATCATTAATAGTCTTGAGAATTGACTCACGCTTGCTGTCATCATTTTGAGGAGAAATCGCTAATGAAATGGGTAACTTGTGCCGCTTTACTTGGGTTAATGTCGGTTGCGCAGTCTGCACATGCGGATGAAAAATTAACGGTTTATTCCTATCGCCAAGCGTTTTTGGTTGAGCCTATTCTGAAGCGCTTCACCGATGAAACCGGCATTGCTGTGAATGTGGTATTTGCGAAAGACGGTATTGCCGAGCGGATCGCCCGTGAAGGACGCTTATCCCCTGCGGATTTAGTGTTAACTTCGGATTTCTCTCGCTTGGTCGAATTAGTCGACAAAGACCTGACTTCTCCCGTGAAAAGTGAGCAGCTCAATAGCAATATCCCCGCGCAATACCGCGATCCCGATGGACAATGGTATGCCTTAACGATGCGTGTGCGTAATCTCTATACGGCAAAAGATCGCCTCGGCCCACAAGCCATCAGCTACGAAGAACTGGCCGATCCTAAGTACAAAGGCAAGATCTGTACGCGCAGTGGTAAGCATCCTTACAACATCGCCTTAGTCGCGTCTATGATCGCCCACCACGGTGAGGCCGACACTAAGACTTGGTTGCAAGGTGTGAAAACCAACTTAGCACGCAAGCCTCAAGGTAACGATAGGGCGCAGGTGAAGGCGGTTAAAGAAGGCTTGTGTGATATCGCCATCGGCAATAGCTACTACTACGGCAATATGTTGCAAGATCCAGAGCAAAAGAGCTGGGCAGAGGCTGTGGCGATTAACTTCCCGAATCAAGCCGATCGCGGTGCCCATGTGAACGTGTCTGGTATGGTGCTGACTCGCCATGCGCCGAATAAAGACAATGCCATCAAGTTGATGGAGTTCTTGTCTGCGGATGTGGCACAAAAAGCCTATGCCGAAGTGAATATGGAATATCCTGTCAAAGCCGATGTCGCGCCTTCAACCTTGGTTGCCTCGTGGGGCGAGTTTAAATCCGACCAATTACCGATTTTCAAGCTGGCGGAATACCACCAAGCGGCGGTGAAATTGTTAGATGAAGTTCAGTTCGATCTCTAGTTGAGCGGTTATAGCGACTAGAAATAGTAAAAGTGAAAAGTGCGCCTTAAATGGCGCACTTAGGTTAAAGGATCCACATGATTTTAGGATTAGCCAGAAGCTGGTCGCTTACTGGTTATGCCATAGCCGCGCTACTGGTGTTACCCCTCTTTGCGTTAATTCTTCAGGCGGCGCAGCCCGATGAGGCCGTCTTTGGTCATCTGCTCTCCACTGTACTACCCACCTATATCTCCAACAGCCTATGGTTGATCCTGTGGGTGAGTATTGGCTCACTCTTGCTGGCACTGCCCTGCGCTTGGTTGATGGCGCGCTGTGAGTTTGTCGCTAGGCGTTATCTGCAATGGGCCTTATTGCTGCCCTTGGCCATGCCCGCCTACATAGTCGCCTACGTGTATACCGATTTACTCGATTACGCAGGCCCTGTGCAAACCTGGCTTCGCTCAGTGTTTGGTTGGAGTTCGCCGCAGGATTACTTTTTCCCCGATATCCGTACCTTAGGTGGCGCGGCGTGTGTGTTGTCGCTGGTGCTCTTTCCCTATATTTATCTGTTGGCGCGCACCGCGTTTATGGAGCAATCCCTAAGCTTGGCCCACGCTTCGAGGATTATGGGCTGCTCGCCGTGGCAGAGTTTTTGGCGTTTATCCTTACCTATGGCAAGGCCCGCTTTGGCCGTGGGCGTGGCCTTAGTGGCGATGGAGACCGCGGCGGATTTTGCCACAGTCAACTACTTTGCCGTACCCACCCTGACCACAGCCGTGTACGACACTTGGTTGGGTTATGGCAATTTGACGGCGGCGGCTAAGCTCTCGGCCATTATCCTTTTGGTCGTGTTTAGCTTGATTGGGGTAGAGCGTTTTGCTCGCCGTAAGCAGCAGTTATTCCAAAAGCAGTCCCGCATTCAAGCGAGCGATTTATATCGGCTCTCACCGATGCAAACCCTGCTTGCCCTCGGTTATTGCATCAGCTTGTTACTGCTGGCCTTTATACTACCAAGCGGGATTTTGCTCTCCTATGCAATCGATTATTTTGAGCAGAGCTGGGATCCGATTTTCTGGCAATTGAGCGTGAACAGCTTGAGTCTTGCACTTATGAGTAGCTTAGTGTGCTGCGCGATTGCGTTGATATTGATGTTTATCCGCCGCGTGAGCCCAAGGTCGAGCGATGCGCTGCCATCACGCTTGGCCTCGACTGGCTATGCCTTGCCTGGCACAGTGCTGGCGATTGGCGTGCTGGTGCCGTTAACCCTGCTCGATTTTGCGATTAACGACATCGCCGATTGGTTGGGAATGACAGGCCCAGGGCTCCTGCTTACGGGCAGTACGGCCGCACTGGTTTTTGCCTTTTGTGTGCGCTTTGTGGCTATCGCTATCGGCAGTGTTGAGACCAGCTATAAACGCATTTCGCCGTCACTGGATATGGTGAGCCTAACACTTGGGCAAAGCCCTCGACGTTTGCTCCAAAGAGTGCATTTACCGCTACTCACCAAAGGCTTATTTGCAGGGGCGTTGTTGGTATTTATCGAAAGCATGAAAGAATTACCGGCGGCATTGTTGCTGCGGCCCATAGGATTTGAGAATCTTGCGACCCATGTCTTCCAGTTTGTCTCAGACGAAAAGCTTGAACATGGTGCCTTGCCCGCTATTGTGATTGTGCTCGTGGGTTTAGTCCCACTGATTTATTTAAACCGTTCTTTGGAGCAAGATAGTCGATGACCAGTACGCTCAATCTTCATCAAGTTCATAGCGATTATCAGGGCCAACAGGTACTCAAAGGCTTAGATTTAACCCTGGCACAAGGAGAAATCCTTGCGCTGCTCGGCCCAAGTGGCTGCGGCAAAACGACTTTGCTCAGGGCGGTGGCAGGATTGCAGGCGATTAGCCAAGGTGAGATCCAAATCAATGGCAAGACGGTCAGCGGCGCAGGGCAATTTGTGCCGAGTGAGCAACGGGGCATAGGGATGATTTTCCAAGACTATGCTTTGTTCCCCCATTTGACCGTCGCCGAGAATATTCTCTTTGGTGTGGCAAAATTAACGCCAGCGCAGCGCAAGGTGCGGTTAGATGACATGCTCGCCCTGGTAAAACTTGAAGGCTTAGCCAAGCGTTATCCCCATGAGTTGTCAGGTGGTCAGCAGCAGCGGGTGTCGATTGCCCGCGCATTAGCCTATGAGCCGCAATTACTGTTACTCGACGAGCCTTTTTCGAATATCGATGCACAGGTGCGCCACAGCATGATGGCGGAGATCCGCAGCATTCTAAAGCAGCGTAATGTTAGTGCGGTTTTTGTTACCCATAGCAAAGATGAGGCCTTTGTGTTTGCCGATACCTTGGCCATTTTTAACCAAGGTGTGATAGTACAACATGGCCGAGCTGAGGACTTATATGCCGCACCAAATAGCCGCTATGTAGCTGATTTTCTGGGAAGTGGCAACTATTTACCCGCAGAGGTCGTTGATGGCCACCGTGTTGTCACTCCCATTGGTGAGCTGCGAAGCCTCACGCCCTTGTCAAAGTCTAATGCATTTAATGGCCAAGTGTTTTTGCGGCCACAGCAATTGGCGCTCAGTGCCGATGATGCGGGCGTAGGGACAATTACCGAGCGGCGCTTCCTTGGCGCATTTTGTCATTATTGGGTAAAAGTCGAGGCGGCATCCCACGCCCATTATGTCGAAGTGCGTAGCCAAATTATGCAGTTCAATGTTGGTCAGCGAGTGGGCTTAAATACTGAGCCACATTCCCTAGTGCTATTTGAGTCTTAATGCCTAGACCGCACTCGATATGCCAGTGTCTCAGCTGAAAGCATGACATTTTTGCTTACGTTTAACTTGGGTAAAAAACACCTAGATTGCTGATATTTTCAGCCTTCCTTGTTACCTTAATTCCTCCAGAGTGGGAGGAATTATGATAAAAACAATAAAATCAATTTGTACCCTAGTCACAGTGGCGACAGCAATGTCGTCATCGGGAGTGTTAGCCATGGATAGGATCACGGGTAAAGCCTTTGCGACGCGCTCAGAAGTGTATGCCACCCATGGGATGGCTGCGACCAGCCAACCGCTGGCGACACAGGTGGCGATTGATGTATTAAAACAGGGTGGCAGTGCCGTGGATGCAGCGATTGCGGCCAATGCCATGCTGGGCTTAGTCGAGCCTACTGGTGCCGGTGTTGGCGGCGATTTATTTGCCATTGTCTGGAGCGCTAAAGATAAAAAGCTCTATGGCCTTAATGCCTCCGGTCGCAGTCCCAAATCCTTAACGCTAGAGAAGCTAAAATCCCTCGGATTAGACTACTTGCCTCCTTTGGGGCCGCTACCCGTATCGGTTCCTGGTGCGGTGGATGGATGGTTCGAATTGCACAACAAGTTCGGCAAACTGCCAATGGCCGATAACTTAGCCCCAGCGATTCGTTATGCTCGCGAAGGTTTCCCTGTCTCCGAGTTGATTGCCTATTACCTTGAGGGCAGCGGTAAAAAGCTCGCTCAATTCCCCGGTTTTAAAGAAACCTATATGCCCAATGGCAAGATGCCTGCGGTAGGAGAAATCTTTAAAAATCCCGCATTAGCAAACACCTATGAGAAAATTGCTAAAGGCGGCCGCGATGCCTTCTACAAGGGTGACATTGCCAAAAGTATTGATAAATACATCAAGGCTCAAGGTGGCTATTTAAGTTATGAAGACTTAGCCAGCCATACCAGTGACTGGATTGAACCCGTATCGGTCAACTACCGTGGTTACGATGTGTGGGAGTTGCCGCCAAATGGGCAGGGGATTGCCGCGCTACAGATCTTAAAGACCATGGAACCCTTCGATGTCGCCGCCATGGGCTTTAATAGTCCCGAATATGTGCACTTATTTGTAGAGGCCAAAAAACTCGCCTTTGCCGATCGCGCGAAATTTTATGCCGATATGGCCTTTAACAAAGTGCCTGTAAAAGAGTTGATCTCGCAGCAGTATAATTACGATCGCGCCAAGTTAATTGATTTAAACAAGGCGGCTAAGAGTGTCGATGCGGGCAATCCTGCGCTGCAACATGGGGATACTGTGTACCTCACTACCGCGGATAAAGACGGCAACATGGTGTCGCTGATCCAGAGTAACTACCGCGGCATGGGCTCAGGTATGACGCCGCCGGATCTCGGCTTTGTGCTGCAAGATCGCGGGCAGATGTTCGATCTCACCGAAGGTCGATTTAACACCTATGCGCCGGGTAAGCGGCCCTTCCATACCATTATTCCCGCCTTTGTGACCAAAGACGGTAAACCTTGGCTCAGTTTTGGGGTGATGGGCGGCGCAACACAGCCGCAAATGCATGCGCAGATTATTATCAATCTGATTGATTTTAAAATGAACTTGCAAGAAGCGGGTGATGCCCCCAGAATTTTACACTCAGGTTCGACTGAGCCTACGGGGGAGATAATGAATGACGGTGGCTATGTGAGCCTTGAATCAGGCTTCCCCGTCGAAACTCGCCGTGAGCTGATGAAGAAAGGCCATGTGCTTCGCGATGTTCTCGGTGATTTCGGTGGCTATCAAGCCATTGGCTTTAATGCTGAAACTGGCGTTTACCGCGGTGCATCCGAAAGTCGAAAGGATGGTTATGCTGCAGGATATTAACGCATCACTCGTTTTGCTCTACTGAAGCGAATGCAGAAGAGACAACATTGACGAGGCGTAATGGCCTCGTCAATTTTTATATTTCAGCCTCAAAAGGCCTTTACATCACAAAGACGGACAAACTGTGCGTTACTTAATGTCATTTTCAGGTAAAGTTGCGGATAATATTGCCGAAAATGAATCGACAACAGGGTGATAACCAGATGGATATTCAAAATATGCCGCGTGAACAGTTAGGTGTGTGTGCAGAGGGAAACTTACATAGCGTCTATTTGATGTTTAATGCGAGCGACAACGATAACGTTGAATCGCAATTGCGTCCCTGTATTGCCAACGTTGCGCAGTATATTTATGAGTTGACGGATCAGTATTCCGACAGTGCATTCAATGGTTTTGTGGCCATAGGCGCCAACTATTGGGACAGTCTCTATCCCGATGCTCGCCCCGAAATGCTTAAGCCTTTCCCGGCGATGCAGGCGGGTAACCGCGAGGCGCCTGCGATCGAATACGATCTGTTTGTGCATCTTCGTTGCGATCGTTACGACATTTTGCATTTAGTCGCCAACGAAATCAGCCAAATGTTTGAAGACTTAGTCGAGCTAGTGGAAGAAGAGCGCGGCTTTAGATTTATGGATAGTCGCGACTTAACGGGCTTTGTCGATGGCACCGAAAACCCGAAAGGGCGTCATCGCCAAGAGGTCGCCTTGGTTGGGGATGAAGACCCTGAATTTAAGGGCGGCAGCTATATTCACGTACAAAAGTACGCCCACAACTTGAGTAAGTGGCATAGATTACCGCTTAAAAAGCAAGAAGATATTATCGGTCGTACCAAGCAAGACAACATCGAATACGAGTCGGAAGATAAGCCATTAACCAGCCATATCAAGCGGGTAAACCTCAAGGATGAAAACGGTAAATCCATCGAGATTTTGCGCCAGAGCATGCCTTACGGCTCGCTCAAGGAGCAAGGGTTGATGTTTATTTCAACCTGTCGTACGCCGGATCACTTCGAGAAGATGCTCCATAGCATGGTGTTTGGCGATGGTGCGGGTAATCACGATCACTTGATGCACTTCACCAGTGCGTTAACTGGCTCGTCGTTTTTCGCCCCAAGCTTAGATTTTTTGATGCAATTCGATAATTAACTCTTCGCAAATCGCGACTAAACGCACTGAGCCTTAAAGCCTCAGTGCGTTTTTGTTTGTGGGCTTAACTCGCCGCTGTCCACTTATTGATATCGAGCTGCCATTGCTGAGCGGTAAAATCGATAAAGGCGCGCACTAGCGCTTGTTGGTAGCTGCGAGATAAGTACACGGCCCAGAGGGTTTGGCCTGGCGCCGTGTATTCGGGGAGCACTTCTTGCAGTTGACCGCTGGCCAGATATTGATTAGCTAAGTCACAGGGCAAGTAGGCAATGCCATGCCCACGCAATGCGGCGCTGACCAGCACTCCCATTTCATTGGCCATCAGATTCCCCATAGGTTTAATCAGCTCACTCTGTTGCTCCTTGAGTAGCTGCCAATGTTGCTGCGAACTATGGATAAGGCAATTATGGCTGAGCAGATCGTTAGGGAGGGTTAACGGCTCGGCTTGAGCCAAGTAACTGGGCGCAGCACATAAAACGGCATCAATGCTCATCAGTTTACGGGCGATTAGATTCTCATCTGGCTGCTCGGTATAGCGCAGTGCTACGTCCACCCGCTCATCCACCAACTGGGCAAAACTGTCCGACATTAACAGCTGAATATTGACCTTAGGATGCAATTTTATAAAGCGATCGACCACATCAAACAGACTGTGCTGCCCAAGTCCGACGGGTGTGGCAATACGAATACTGCCGACTAATTCAGTGTTATGACTATGGGCGCGGCTTTCCATTGCGGCGACTTCACTGAGCACCCGCTGACAATATTGCAGGGCTTCTTCACCCTGCAAGGTCAGGCTAACGCTGCGGGTGGTGCGGTGTAGCAGGCGTAAACTGAGCCACTGCTCAATTTCTTGAATATGGCGAGAAACCTGTAAACGACTGAGATCGAGGTGTTCTGCGGCCTTAGTAAAGCTGCCACAGTTAGCCACTTCGATAAAGCTACGCATAGCGGCGATTTTATCCATATATAATTACACCAATTAGTATCTCAATCTGAAACAATCCTGCTCATTTATCGATATTTATCACGCTAAGTATCGCAAGTAAACTGGTCTCAATTTAAATCAGCAGTGAGACTTATCAAATGAAAATTGCAGTATTAGGTGCATCGGGTTGGATTGGCGGAACCATTTTAAATGAAGCCTTAAGCCGTGGTCATGACGTCGTTGCCTTAGTGCGTGACCCAAGCAAGCTTGGTGAAACGGCGGCAGAAGTGCGTAGTGTTGACCTGATTCAGCCATTAACCGCTGAAACCTTTGCAGGCGTGGATGTGTTAATTGCTTCAGTGGGCGGCCGCGCCGAGCAGAATCACGGCTTAGTGGCGAAAACAGTTAATAATCTATTAGCCGTATTGCCACAGGCTAAAGTGCCACGTTTATTGTGGGTCGGTGGGGCAGGTAGTCTAGAAGTGGCACCGGGAGTAACTTTGGTTTCAAGCCCAGATTTCCCGTCTGCCTATAAGGATGAAGCTCTGGCTCAAGGTGAAGCATTAAAGGCATTTCGCGCCGCCAACACCACTGTTAACTGGACTTTTGTCAGCCCAGCGGCAGAGATCTACCCTGGTGCAAGCGAAGGCTCTTACCGTTTAGGTGGCGATAGTTTCTTTACCGATGCAAATGGCCGTAGCCGGATTTCGGTGAGTGATTACGCCAAAGCCATGCTCGATGAAGCAGAAAAAGCGGCGCATCCCAATCAAAGGATCAGTGTGGCTTACTAAAGCTGAGGAGATTCGGCTAAATACTGTAACGTAAGTGGGACACAAGCCCTGAAATTAGGGTAATCCTGGACTGAAAAGCGTACAGTGGAAATAGAACAGGTCAGCAAGCTGACCTGTTTTTTTATTCTGCGTAGTTGAATAAAGATTTGATGGTTTCCAAGGTATCGGCGATATCTTGAATGCTAGATGGACAAATAAAGATAGTATCGTCACCCGCAATGGTTCCCAAAATCCCTTCAGGTTTACCGATGGAGTCTAACAAACGAGCAATTAATTGTGCGGCGCCTGGGCTAGTGCGGACAACAATCATCGCTTGGTTATGGTCAACATCGAGTACTAAATTCTTTAACGGGCTGCCCGCAGTGGGCACGCCTAATTCGGCAGGTAAGCAATAAACCATCTCCTGCTTAGCGTTGCGGGTGCGCACGGCACCGAACTTGCTGAGCATACGAGACACTTTAGATTGGTTTATATTAGTAAAGCCTTCTGCTTGCAAGGCGGTGACGATTTCACTCTGGGAGCCAAAGCGCTCCTCTTTTAAAATCGCCTTAAAAATTCTAACAAGGTCATCCTGATTCTTGGTCGTTTGCATAGTCTTATTCTTTATTCAAAAAAACAGGCTTATTCTGAATAGTTTTGGTTAAACTGTCAACAAATAACCACAATGACTGAATAAAAATGCAATTAACTCAATTTATGCTAATTCATTTATAAATGTATTTGTTGAACTAGAGTAAATATTCAACATTGCAACGCGCTGTTTTAGTAAATCTTTGAATCAACGACTAAGGGATAATTGAAATTAGCGTGACATTCCAGTAATGTGACGCCAACGCAAATTAGATCCATGTCACAATATCCGAGAAATAACGGAGATAACTATGAAAGTTGCTGTACTTGGTGCTGCTGGTGGTATCGGCCAGGCTCTTGCCCTACTGTTAAAAACTCAATTACCTGCGGGTTCTCAACTGTCTCTATACGATATCGCACCGGTAACTCCGGGTGTTGCGGTTGACTTGAGCCATATCCCAACTGCGGTTGAAATCAAAGGTTTTGCTGGTGAAGATCCAACGCCTGCCCTCGTGGGTGCTGACGTTGTGCTTATCTCTGCTGGCGTTGCACGTAAACCTGGTATGGATCGTTCAGATCTGTTCAATATCAACGCAGGTATCGTTCGCAACCTGATCGAGAAAGTGGCTGTTACTTGCCCTAAAGCGCTCGTGGGTATTATCACTAACCCAGTAAACACTACAGTTGCTATTGCTGCTGAAGTGCTGAAAAAAGCAGGTGTTTACGATAAGAACCGTTTATTCGGCGTGACCACTCTGGACGTTATCCGTTCTGAGACTTTCATCGCTGAATTAAAAGGCTTAAACGTTGCTGACGTTAAAATCAACGTGATCGGCGGCCACAGTGGCGTGACTATTCTGCCATTACTGTCTCAAGTTGAAGGCGTGACTTTCTCTGATGAAGAAGTGGCTTCTTTAACTAAACGTATCCAAAACGCGGGTACTGAAGTGGTTGAAGCTAAAGCCGGTGGCGGCAGCGCGACGCTGTCTATGGGTCAAGCGGCATGCCGTTTCGGTATGTCTCTGGTTCGTGGTCTGCAAGGCGAAGCTAACATCGTTGAATGTGCTTACGTTGACGGCGGCAGCGAGCACGCTGAATTCTTCGCTCAACCAGTATTGTTAGGCAAAAACGGTATCGAAAAAGTACTGCCTTACGGTGAAGTGAGCGCATTCGAAGCTAACGCCCGTGATTCTATGTTAGATACGCTGAAAGGCGATATCAAACTAGGCGTTGATTTCGTTAAGTAATTCTTCTGAATTATGAGAAAACGGAGCCGAATGGCTCCGTTTTTTTATGCTTTAAACTTTGTTCTCTAAACAGGGGTTCTTAATCTTGAGTCTCGCTACTTAGGCAGTTGGCATTGGCTGTCGCAGCGGGCTTTACCCGTCAGTAGATAGGAAATACGGTATCTGTGCTTGGCGAATCTCAGGTAGCACCAATCCGCGATAGGTTTGATAAGCGGTAAGCGTAGCGCTTGTACCCAAGGGCGAGTGCCTGTTAGCGCCCATGCTTTGCAGGTGACATCGAGTCCGAGCAGCACTTGGCCGGAGGCGGTTTCGCCATGGAGAATGGTATTGGCGTAGTCTTTATCGATATAGCTGAATCTTGAGCTGAAATTGTCAGCATTAAGATCCACCAGTTCAATTCTGTCGTGGGGATCGCGCGCTTTGAGTTGGTGCATTTCGGCGCTACATAATGGGCAATTGCCATCGAAAAAAATCCGCAGTTCCATTAGGTCTACCTCTTACTGTGTGTCCCTGAGTATACGCAGTTGTCAGGCATTTAGATCGACATGTTTACGGTTTTAATTGTTATACACTCTTGGCTAGAGGCATTAAGCTATTGCGATGAGTGACGTGATTGTGTGATTACGTGATTGTGCGATTAACAATCTGCCAAATGCGTTTGCTTTTAATCAGTGCTTGGCAAATAACAGGATGGATATGACAGCTCCCATTATTATCACTGGCGTGGGTAAACGTATTGGTTACGCCCTCGCGAAACACTTGCTCGCCCAAGGGCACAAGGTGATTGGCACCTATCGCAGCCATTATCCCAGCATCGATGAGTTGCAGTCTTTGGGCGCGACCTTAATCCAATGCGACTTTTACGATAATGCGCAGCTCCAAACCCTGATTGAGCAATTGAGCCAATACCCCAAAATCCGCGCTATTATCCATAATGCCTCTGACTGGTTGCCAGACAACAGCCCAAGCCTTGCCCCCCATGAGGTGATGCAGCGCATGATGCAGGTGCATGTGAGCGTACCCTATCAAATAAACCTAGCCTTAGCCTCGCAATTACGTGCGGGAGCCGAGGGTGAGATTGGCGCCAGCGATATTATCCATTTCACTGACTATGTGGCCGAAAAGGGCAGTGCCAAGCACATGGCTTATGCGGCCAGTAAAGCGGCGCTAGAGAATTTAACCTTATCTTTTGCGGCTAAATTAGCGCCCGAGGTCAAAGTGAATGCGATCGCTCCGGCGATGATCCTTTTTAATCCAAGTGATGATGAAGCCTATCGGCAAAAGACCTTGGCTAAGGCTATCTTGCCAAAAGAAGCTGGAAATCAGGAGATTATTGCCTTAGTGGATTATCTGTTGGCGAGCCGCTATGTCACGGGGCGCAGCCATCATGTCGATGGTGGGCGGCATTTAAGGTAAAGAAAAATCTAGAACGGCCTGCGGCCTCTAGAACGCCATTGCATGGCTCTAGAATCTAGATTCAATCAAGAAGAAGTCGTTATGGTGCGATGCTCTGCTTTTTCTAGCAGCGAAGCGCTCTAGCTTCTAGCTCCTACTTTTCAAAACTCCCATACTCGACTTGGGGTGATGATAGCGGGTAAGGGCACATCCCAATGTTCGCATGGCAGACTCGGTACTTGCTGGCAATCATGGGCATAACCCATCGGCAGTGGTCTGCCTTTGCTGTGCCAATTAGCTAGCGTTCTGTCGTAATAGCCGCCGCCCATGCCCATGCGATTACCTTTGATATCAAAGGCAACCAGCGGGGTGATCACCACATCCAGTCGCTCAATTGGCATAACGCTACGCACATCCAACTTAGGCTCTAAAATACCAAATTGATTCGGCTGCATTGGCGAGTCGGCGTGGTAATGCAAAAACAATAATTGCCCTGCATTAAAGGGGTGGAGCCGTGGCAGATAGGTGTGAATTCCCTGTTGCCAAAGCGCTTCGATAAGCGGAGCAGTTGCTAGTTCGCCATCGTGGGTGAGATACAGCGCGACATGCTGGGCATTCAGAGCACTGAGCTTTTCGAGCATTCGCTGACATGCGGCAAGGCTTGCCTCGGTTTGCACCTCTGTCGAAAGCGAGCGGCGCGCTAAACGTATTTGTTTGCGTAACTCGGCGCGGCTTAGCGTTGGACTTAGATTTGGGCTTAGCGACTGGGTATCAATTGCAGACTGATTGCCGTGTGGCCCCTTGACTGTTGGGGCCGAAGTGTTCGAGACAGGTGAAGTGATAGACATAAATAAGATGCTCCCCAGAATGCCGCTACCGGTGTAGCCCTTGAACCGTAGGTTCAAGGCGGGTAAATGATTACCTCCTAAGGCTTCTCGGTACGAGCCGAGCATGCTCAATGTCAGTAAAGCATTCACCCTGAGATCAAAATTATCGGCACAGGGACATTACCAGTTGGCCTGCACCCCAGGGAGCAAAAACGGTATTGAATCGCTAAAATCTTGGCTTAAAAAGTATAGGCCAGTTTAGCCATTCACTGTGCAACTCTTATCAGATTGATGGTGCGTGGCACCGAGTGGCACAGTCTAAATCTATTTAGTTGAACGCTCAACTAAGGCGTTTTCCAAGGTTGACTGCAACAGGCTGATGCGGTCATCCATTTGTTTCATATAGTGCTTATTCTTTTGCTTTTCTTGGTACAACTCGTGGCCAATATTCAGCGCCGCCATAATGGCAATTTCTTCGCGGCTTAAGCTATTCGTGCGATTTTTTAGGGTGGTGAGTTGCTGCTCAACCCCTTGCGCCACAACACGTAGGGCATCTTCCTGACCTTTCGGGCAGGCGATAGAGTAGGTGCGCCCTAGCAGGGTGATTTCAACTGCACTGTTACTCATTCGAAGATGATCCTTTCGTTGGCATCGATAGGGCGGACTATATAGGGCTGATATTAAAAGTGCAAGGTAAGCCGCTGATGGATTGCACATTCGCCGTTTTGTTTGCTGCTTGTGTGAGCAGTTGCCGGAATTTTTATCTTCAACCCTAAGAATGCCGGATCAGAGTTGGTTCAAGTCTTTAACTCTGCTAGCATTGCTGCTGGAAAATTCTGATTGGAATCTGATATGGCGACCCCTCCTTCGTTACGCATCGACAGCTTAAAAATCGCCCTCGATGCGGCTGAAATTGGTCAGCATCCCGTGGAAGTACACGGTGCCCTTGTGGGTTTAATCTGCGGTGGTGTAGATCAAACCGGTGATTTGTGGATTAAACCTTTATTTGACCTGATGAACGATGGTCAGCCTTTACCGGCGCCTCTGCATCAATTGGTGAGTGAGCTATTCCAAGACTCAGTCGCCCGTTTAGGTGATTTTGAGTTTGGTTTTATGCCATTGCTTCCCGAAGAAGAAGAGCCGTTAAGTCAACGGGTTGAAGCCTTATCCCTGTGGACGCAAAGCTTTTTAACCGGCATTGCGATTATCCAGCCTAAGCTGAATAAAGCCTCGGCCGAAGTGCGTGAAGTGATTAAAGATCTGGCCGAGATCGCCCAAGTTGAATTTGATGTCACCGAAGATGAAGAGTCGGAAACGGCTTATATCGAGTTACTGGAATTTGTGCGTATCGCCGCCATTATGTGCTATTCCGAGTTTGGCCCTGAGCCAAGCCACGGTGAAGGCGACGATCCTGCGGTGATCCACTAATCGCTAAAGAGAGGGGCGGAATCATTCTGCCTTTTATTGTTTTTCAAATCTAACATCCTGATGGCGAAACGCTTTTAGCCATGCCATAGCTTGAATGAGAACCCCATGACGGTAGCAGAGCACATGGATAATTCAGTTCAAAATGTCGATATTGCCATTGTTGGTGGCGCCATGGCGGGGGCGACCCTCGCGCTGGCCTTGGCGCGTTTGTCTGGCACTGAAAAACCTTTATCTATTGCCTTAATCGAGGCGCACCTTCCCGATAACACCCATCCCGGCTTTGACGCTCGCTCCATCGCCATTGCCCATGGTTCCATCTTCGAGTTATCCCGTTTAGGTTTATGGCCGAAACTGGCGCATTTAGGCACGGCGATTAAGGATATCCACGTATCCGACCGTGGCCATTTTGGCATGACGGAACTCAACGCCAGTCAGTTTCACTTAGATGCGCTGGGGCAAGTCGTCGAGCTTGAAAGAGTCGGCCAAGTGCTGTTTAGCGAGCTGCACAAAACTCAGGTTAAGCTCTTTTGCCCTGCAAAACTGTCAGAGTTAATCCCCGATATCGACAGCCACATGTTGGTGCTGGATTCCGGCGAGCGGATTTGCGCCAAGCTGGTGGTCGCCGCCGATGGCTTGCAGTCTAAGGTGCGCAGCAGTTTTAATCTGCCCATTACCCAAGTGGCGTTTGAGCAAACCGCGATTATCGCCAATCTACAAACCGATAAGCCGCATCAGCATTGGGCCTACGAACGATTTACCGAGACTGGCCCACTGGCGTTATTGCCGATGGCAGATAGCCAAGGTCAGCCGCGTTTGTCCCTCGTCTGGGCACTCGACGATAACCGCGCGCAAGCGATGCTCAATGCCCCCAAAGCCGAATTTTTAACGGCGCTGCAGCAAGCCTTTGGCTACCGCGCCGGCCAGTTTGTCGATGTCAGCGAGCGCCATGCTTATCCATTAAATCTGTCCTACATGCCAAGGCCAATCCACCATAGATGTGTGTTTATCGGTAATGCGGCTCAGACACTGCACCCGATAGCGGGGCAAGGGTTTAACTTAGGGCTTAGGGATGTCGTCAGTCTGCTCGACGTGCTGCAACGCGCGCTGGCGCAGGGTGAGGATATCGGCGGTGTCGCCGTTACCCATGGCTATTTGCAGGCCCGTGAGGCGGATAGAAACAGCACTATTCGCAATATTGAATTTTTAGTCCGTGGCTTCTCTAACCAATATTGGCCCTTGGCCCTTGGGCGTAATCTGGGATTGCGTCTGTTATCTTGGTTCCCGCCACTGAAAACCCCCGTCGCGCAGAAGGCGATGGGCTGGAAATAATCATTACTGGTATCGCAACGCGAAAAGGATGTACCCATGTTAAGTTCACAAGCCTATGACATTGCCATTGTGGGTGGCGGCATGGTGGGACTCGCCACCGCGATAGGATTGGCGCAGGCCAACTTGAATGTCGTCGTGATCGATGCCCAAAGCACCCAAGCCGTGAGCGGTGAGCCAAGGCTTAGGGTTAGCGCCATCAATAAGGCGAGCCAACGTTTGCTCGAGCACCTCGGCGCTTGGCACTATTTAGATGTCAGCCGCGCGACGCCCTATCAAAAAATGGCGGTATGGGATAAAGACGGCTTTGGTAAAATCGCCTTCGATGCCAGCAGCATCAGTGAACCTAGCCTTGGCGCCATTATCGAAAATGATGCCATCAGCTACGCCCTCGCCAAGCGTGCCAGTGAATTTGACAATATCACCCATATCGAAAACCAACGCATAGAGCGTATCGCCTTTGGTGAGCGCGAAGCTTGGTTGACCTTAGCCAATGGTGCCGATGCCGAAATCGAAAGTGTCAGCGCCGCACTCGTGATTGCCGCCGATGGTGCCAATTCTTGGGTGCGCGAACAATGTAAGATCCCGTTAACCTTCTGGGATTATGGCCATCATGCGATCGTGGCGACCATTCGCAGCGAAATGCCGCACCTTGCCACCGCCCGCCAAGTCTTTTTGCAGGACGGTCCGCTGGCCTTCTTGCCGTTATATGAAGACAACCTCTGCTCCATCGTTTGGTCAGTGCCGCCTGAGCGCGCCACTGAATTACTGGCAATGGATAAAGTGCAATTTGAGCGCAATCTCACCGCCGCCTTCGATGGTCGCCTCGGCATTTGTAAGCTTGAGAGTGAACGCCAAGCCTTCCCACTGCGGATGCGCTATGCCCGCCATTTTGCCCGCCACCGTTTAGTGCTCGCGGGGGATGCAGCCCACACTATTCATCCATTAGCTGGCCAAGGGGTAAACCTAGGCTTCCTCGATGCTGCCAGCATTATCGAAGTCATCGGTGAGCTACACGATGCGGGTAAAGATATCGGCGATTATGCCCAGCTGCGCGCCCTTGAGCGTTGGCGCAAGGCCGATGCGATGGAGATGATTGCGGCGATGGAAGGCTTTAAGCGCCTATTCGAGGGGAGCAATCCCCTTAAAAAAGCCATTCGCGATCTGGGACTCAACCTGGTTGATAATGTCGCTGGGCTGAAAACAGTGTTCATGCAACAGGCCATGGGCAATAAGT
The DNA here is from genome assembly GCF_002196695.1 of Shewanella sp. Shew256. Classification (NCBI taxonomy): domain Bacteria; kingdom Pseudomonadati; phylum Pseudomonadota; class Gammaproteobacteria; order Alteromonadales; family Shewanellaceae; genus Shewanella; species Shewanella sp. Shew256. The sequence continues at coordinate 267,898 of NZ_NAJR01000001.1, forward strand.
CCTCACTCCCCAAGTTATGTCGCTAGCCTCGGTTGCGCTAATGTAATCATAATTGCTGATAATATCAGCGATTTGATTGCAGGCTGCGCAAATCTCGCTTTCATATGTAAAAAAATTACATGTTAAAGATGAGAAAATCTAATGACACTGGCTTCGGATTAGAAAAATCTCCTGTATACAAATTTGTGACGCAAGGTATAATTTCGCCGCATTTTAGACCCTAGTACTTATACCAATCACGATAAATATCTGATTAATTCAGAGCGAAATCAGGCGTTGCAGTGACAGACGCATTGATACAGAAAGAATCACCTTTCAAATTGATGCATCGTGGAAGTGAAATGCCGATTAGCCAGATATTTAGCCGGATTTGTATCACCCTACGCTAGGCAGAGACCTGAAAAAGGCCGCAAAAAAGGGATAACAATGGCTAATAAAACTGTTCTGTTTAACAAGCACTTAGAATCAAACGCTAAGATGGTCGACTTCCACGGTTGGGATATGCCCCTCAACTATGGTTCACAAATCGAAGAACACCACGCCGTGCGTCAAGACGCAGGTATGTTCGACGTGTCCCACATGACTGTGGTTGATGTGACCGGAACCGACGCTTGTGCATTCCTCCGTAAGTTGCTGGCAAACGATGTGGCCAAACTTAAAGTTCCTGGTAAAGCCTTATACGGCGGTATGTTAGATGACAATGCCGGCATCATCGACGACCTGATCACTTACTACCTGACCGACACTTTCTACCGTGTTGTCGTCAACAGCGCGACCCGCGAAAAAGACTTAGCGTGGATCGCCAAACAATCCCAAGGTTTTGATGTCACTGTGACTGAGCGTCCTGAGCTGGCGATGATCGCCGTTCAAGGTCCTAACGCTAAGGCCAAAGCCGCCGCCGTATTCAGTAGCGAGCAAAATGCCGCCATCGAAGGCATGAAACCTTTCTTCGGTAAGCAAACCGGTTCTCTGTTTATTGCCACCACAGGTTACACAGGTGAAGTGGGTTACGAGATCATCGTGCCAGAAACTGAAGCCGAAGCCCTGTGGCAAGCTCTGTTAGATCAAGGCGTTAAACCATGTGGTTTAGGCGCTCGCGATACATTACGTCTCGAAGCCGGTATGAACCTGTACGGCTTAGATATGGACGAAACCATCAACCCGCTGGCCGCCAACATGGGCTGGACTATCGCATGGGAGCCAACTGACCGTGACTTTATCGGTCGTAAGGCGCTTGAAGCCCTGCGCGATGCGGGTACCGACAAATTAGTCGGTCTGGTGATGGAAGAAAAAGGCGTGTTACGCCATGATATGCCAGTATTTTTCACCGATGCAGCGGGTGTTGAGCAGCAAGGCGTGATCACTAGCGGTACTTTCTCGCCAACATTGGGCTATTCTATTGCGATGGCGCGTGTTCCTAACTCGATTGGGGATACGGCGGAAGTCGAAATGCGTAAAAAGCGCGTGGCTGTTAGAGTAGTAGCGCCAAACTTTGTGCGCAACGGTAAACAAGCATTTTAAAAAAACGGAACAAGGAACAAGAACAATGAGCAATATTCCGACAGAACTGAAATACGCCTCTTCACACGAATGGATCCGCAAGGAAGAAGACGGTAGCTACACTGTGGGTATCACTGAGCATGCTCAAGAGCTGTTAGGTGACATGGTTTTCGTTGAGCTGCCAGAAGTGGGCGACACTGTGACTGCAGGCGACGACTGTGCAGTGGCAGAATCAGTGAAAGCGGCTTCTGACATCTACGCGCCAATCTCTGGTGAAGTGATTGCCGTCAACGAAGCACTGGAAGATTCTCCAGAGCTCGTAAACAGCGACGCTTACGGCGAAGGCTGGTTCTTCCGCGTTATGCCTTCTGATGAATCAGAAGTTGACGCTCTGCTCGATGCAGAAGGTTACCAAGCTGTCATCGACGAGGAATAATCGTCGACGCTAACGAAGCCCCAAGGGGCTTCGTTTGTTTTAGCGCAAGTTTGACATAACAATAGCCCGTTTATCAGTACCCTACAGTCCTGAGCTACGGCAAATCTGGAACAAGGTTTATCATGACCAAGCAAACCCTCACTCAGTTAGAACAGCACGATTTATTCTTACGTCGCCATATCGGCCCGGATAGCAGCCAACAACAAGAAATGTTGAACTACGTTGGTGCTGAGTCTCTGGACGATCTGACTGCGCAAATCGTGCCTGAGTCGATCCGTTTAAGCCAAGAGTTGAGCATTGGTGATTCCTGCGGCGAAGCCGAAGGCATTGCTTACATTCGTGGTTTAGCCAAACAAAACCAAGTCTTCAAAAGCTACATTGGTATGGGTTACTACGGTACCCAAGTGCCTAATGTGATTTTACGTAACGTCTTCGAAAATCCAGGTTGGTACACGGCGTACACGCCATATCAGCCAGAGATCGCTCAAGGCCGTTTAGAAGCCATTCTAAACTTCCAACAAGTGTCTATGGATTTAACTGGTTTAGATTTAGCCTCAGCTTCACTGCTGGACGAAGCGACTGCTGCTGCCGAAGCGATGGCGCTGGCTAAGCGTGTGTCTAAAGCCAAAAAAGCCAACATCTTCTTCGTTGCCGATGACGTATTCCCACAAACCTTAGACGTGGTGAAGACTCGCGCTGAGTGTTTTGGTTTTGAAGTAGTGGTAGGTCCTGCCCATGAAGCGGTAAACCACGAACTGTTTGGTGCCCTGTTCCAGTATTCAAACCGTTTCGGTCAAATCACTGACTTCACAGACTTATTCGCCGAATTACGTGCGAAAAACGTCATTGTGACTGTCGCTGCCGACATCATGGCCTTAGTGTTACTCAAGTCACCGGGTGCCATGGGCGCCGACGTGGTCTTCGGTAGCGCGCAGCGCTTCGGTGTGCCGATGGGCTTTGGTGGTCCACACGCGGCCTTCTTCGTGGCCCGTGACGAGCACAAACGCTCTATGCCTGGTCGTATCATCGGTGTGTCAAAGGACACCCGTGGTAACCGCGCACTGCGTATGGCGATGCAAACTCGCGAGCAACATATCCGCCGCGAAAAAGCCAACTCAAACATTTGTACCGCGCAAATTCTGTTAGCGAACATGGCGTCTTTCTACGCCGTATTCCACGGCCCACAGGGCCTGAAAACCATCGCATCACGCATCAACCGCTTCACCGATATCTTAGCCGCTGGCTTACAAGCTAAAGGCGTGAGCTTAGTGAACAACACTTGGTTCGATACCATCAGCATCAAAGGCTTAGATGTTGCAGCAGTCAATGCTCGCGCGCTGGCCGCTGAAATGAACCTGCGTTTCGATGCTGACGGCATCGTCGGCGTGAGCTTAGATGAAACCACTATCCGCACCGATATCGAAGCCCTGTTCGATGTGATTTTAGGTGCTGGCCATGGCTTAGACGTTGCCGCATTAGATGCGCAAATCGTGGCGCAAGGTAGCCAATCGATTCCAGCTTCTTTAGTGCGTCAAGATGCGATTTTAAGCCACCCAACCTTCAATCGCTACCAAAGCGAAACCGAGATGATGCGTTATATCAAGCGTCTCGAAAGTAAAGACTTAGCACTGAACTACTCAATGATTTCATTGGGTTCGTGCACCATGAAGTTAAACGCTGCGGTTGAAATGCTCCCAGTCAGCTGGCCAGAATTTGCTAACATGCACCCATTCTGCCCACTGGATCAAGCCAAGGGTTACACTCAACTGATTGAAGAACTGTCTTCATGGTTAGTGAATGTCACAGGTTACGATGCCGTGTGTATCCAACCTAACTCTGGTGCACAGGGTGAATACGCGGGTCTGCTGGCGATTCGTAAGTATCACGAGTCTCGCGGCGAAGCCCACAGAAACATCTGCTTAATCCCACAATCTGCCCACGGTACTAACCCAGCATCGGCGCAATTAGCCGGTATGCAAGTGGTTGTGACTGCCTGTGACAAGCAAGGTAACGTGGATTTAGAAGATCTGAAGGCCAAAGCGGCTGAAGTGGCAGAAAACCTGTCATGTATCATGATCACTTACCCATCGACCCACGGTGTGTACGAAGAATCTATCCGCGAAATCTGCAACATTGTGCACCAGCACGGTGGTCAAGTGTACTTGGACGGCGCCAACATGAACGCCCAAGTTGGCTTAACCTCACCAGGCTTTATCGGTGCCGACGTATCGCACCTTAACCTGCACAAAACCTTCGCCATTCCACACGGCGGCGGTGGTCCAGGTATGGGCCCAATCGGCGTGAAAGCCCACTTAGCGCCGTTCGTAGCGGGTCACGTGGTTGTTAAACCAGGCCGCGAAAGCGATAACAACGGTGCAGTATCGGCAGCGCCATACGGCAGTGCTGGCATTCTGCCAATCAGCTGGATGTACATTAAGCTGCTCGGTTCAAACGGCCTGAAAAAGTCGACTCAAACTGCGCTGTTAAACGCTAACTACGTGATGAAGAAGCTGTCTGAACACTACCCAGTACTGTTCCGTGGCCGTAACGATCGCGTCGCGCACGAATGTATTATCGACCTGCGTCCCATCAAAGAAGCCTCTGGCGTGACCGAAATGGATATCGCTAAGCGTTTGAACGACTACGGTTTCCACGCGCCAACCATGAGCTTCCCTGTTGCGGGTACGCTGATGATTGAGCCAACCGAATCTGAGTCTAAGGTTGAACTGGACCGCTTTATCGACGCTATGGTGTCAATCCGCGCCGAAATTGCTAAGGTTGAAGCAGGCGAGTGGCCAGCGGACAATAACCCGCTGCACAACGCACCACACACTATGGCCGATATTATGGACCCAGCGTTCGATTCACGCCCATACAGCCGTGAAGTGGCCGTGTTCCCAAGTGCCGCAGTGCGTACTAACAAGTTCTGGCCAACCGTGAACCGTATTGATGACGTGTACGGCGACCGTAATTTGTTCTGTGCATGTGTGCCGATGTCAGACTACGAATAAGGGCTGAATAGTACGTTATTCAGGTCTAACGTTTGATGAAAAGCGAACCCTTAGCGGTTCGCTTTTTTATTGCCTGCAATTTGGGTTTTAGTTGTGTTTAAGATAAGTGAGTTTCTGTCGAATGGTGTGCTGCGAATGGGCTATTTTGTGGCTTCTCGCTACGATATTTCCTAATTGCCTGCCGCAGGCTCTCGCACTGTTACACCAGTGACTCGCCGTAAATACTTCCCTGTAGGCTCTGCTAAAACATCCATGTTTTAGAAGGTCACTGGTGCAACAATGCTGTATCTGGCGTAACCATTGAGTGAAGAGTTATTTCTGCCCTATTTTTCGTTTAATTATTAATGACTTAGGAGATGGTTTGATTCATGGCTGCCAATATTCTTTGTTATCAATCTTGTAAACTACAAGATTGTTACGCCAAATTTATTACAAATTGAAATAAATTCACTTTGAAAATGTTCAGTTAAAATTCGACCATTTTTATGAGAACTATAGTCCAAAGCGGTTATTGAACCATATGTTTCATATTTTTCACTGTTGTATTCTTCTTTTTTCAGGGTTGCAGTAACTATGACCTGCTTTTCAAGACTATCTAACACTTCAATCATTTTAATTTCTTTTGAAGTAGATAACTCTCGGTCTCTGAAAGAGTCAATGATTATTGGAAATTTGTGTTTGAAAATCACATGTAAAGCATAGAGTTTTGCAAAGTAGAACTCTTGTTCCTCGCTGCCTGAATAGTTAACAGCTTTTTTTGTAAATAAGTCAGTAAATGTTTGAATACCACTTTCATCAATAATCTTATATATATCATTCATTACTTTTATGATATTGCTGATTAGTAGGTTTTGTTGATTTGATAATCCTTCTTGCTTTATCGTCACGTTCTTTAGTTTTTGGCTTAGCGCTTCTATATCTCTTTGTTTAGCGAAAAGCTCCTTATCAAGACTACCTGCATTATCTAATTCATCTTTGAATAAGATAATATCTCTTAGTTCAGGAGATACTTTAGATATTTCACTGTTTAAATCTGACTGTAGTTCCGATATTTCAAAGTCAATACGAGAAATGACCTCTAGTTTTAAATGTATATTTTTTTCAACTGAGCTAAGTATCGACTCTCGAACTTCTTTATTACTCACATCAAAACTAATATCTTTTGATTTGTATATTATGTTGTTACTGCCGCAATTTTCACATGAGACTTGCCCCATATTAATTGCGCGATTAAGAGAATTAAGTTCAGCCTTTAAGTTTAAGTGGTTGTTTAATCTAGTCCTCTCTGCGTAACGTCTCTTACGTAGCTTAACTAAGTTGTCATTAATTTTTCTAAGACGAACTTCTTGCTCTTTATAGGCGTTGAAGCTTGCTGACGATTTTACATTTTCTAGTACAGCTTTATTTATGTTAAATCGATCAATTTCATTTGAAAGTTTTTTTTCTAATACTCTAAGCTGTTTTAACTCTTCCTTGATATGTTGTATTTGTTCATTAGATAGCTCTGTTCCAGATATATCATTTAAAGCATAAAGCATTTCAACGAAATCAGACTTGTTGTAGTAACCACTATTAAAAATATTCGACGTATCACGTTTGTCTTGTCCGACAAAGAAGAGCTGTAAAAAAAGGCTTAAATCAATTATTTTTGGTAAGCCACGATGCACAATTTCTGGTAGTTTAAAAATGTTTTTATCAAAAAAATATTTAAATTCTGATGCAGACTCTAAAATATTTATTTCGCCATCTATTATTACTGAGAATGAGTTGTTCCTTCTCAGTATCATGAAGTTTTTGTTATTAAAGGTAAATTGTAAGAAGAAATAGTTTTTTGAATAATCGAACCCTGCTGGAAATATTGGGTCATTTCCAAGAGCATACATAATTCCTTGTAAAACTAATGTTTTACCTTTGTTGTTGTCGTCACTGAAAATAATATTTACTAGATCGCCGAAGCGATCTTCTATAAAGGCTGTGTCTTTATCACCAAAAGCAAATTTTTTAATTTTCATTGATTAAGCCATCCCTTATTATGGCAACTAGAAATCTAGCGGAATTAATATCTAAGTGTTCTGTTTTGTCAATTAATTTCTGATCTAAATCATCGATAATTTTACTTACTTTTTTTCTAGGGTCTTTAGATAAAGATTTAAAAATAGCGGCAAAAAGGCGCCAGAAAGCATTTTGATTATTCTTATCAAAGAACGCTTTGCTTAACGCTGCATTTTGTTCGAATATATGATCTTCAATATCGTCGTCATTAATGCTTCTTGTGAAGGATACATAACTACTAGGGAGCCTGTTTTTATTAGAAAAAATATCACCACCGACTAGCCGATTTAAAACGAATAATTGCAAGTCCACATTGGTTAAATGTCTGTTGAAATTTAATACATCATTTGGTCTATATATTTTTGAATGTTCAATTTCTGAATTTTTTAGTGAGGTTTGCTTATCTCTGATCTCCCTAAATATTGCGCTGTAAAAATTATCGTCATTTAATTTTGATGACTTAAATTTCATAATTCCTTTAATGTAGAAGTGCTCTGTTGTTCGATCTTCTACAAATATTACCTTTCTGAAGAAATCTTTTAGATTAACTCCTTCATTTAAATTTGCAGATATTTTTAATCCTTCGAATATTTTTTTCTTTTCAATATCTTTAAAATTTTCAATGCCATAGTTTGTTAGTGAAGCGTCATTAACGTAGCGCTCGTTAAGTTGCGGCATAAAAAATATAAACTCTTGAAAAAAATCACTAAATTCAGATGTGAAGTTTTTATATAAAGTGAATAAATATTGACCAATTTTTCTAGGGGTCAAATTTTTCTCACCTTTTGCTTGAATGTCCCAAATGTTCTCATTATCACACATGCCAGATACATCATTGAAACAGTCAATACTTAAAATCGCTATATCTTTGTATCTACTGCCCTGTGCTGCTAAATATAAAAGTGACTTTGTTTCAAAGGTTGAGGCTTTAAGATTATTGCGCTCTGTATTTGTGAATATATAGGCCATTATTAAACCATTAATAATATGTTGCATGATAAGCAGTTGTATATCACTTTCCCACCTCGCTTTTACTCAGGCATCTTTGGGCGACTTGGTAGATGATGGTGTCTACTTGTTGGTGGGTAAGATCTTGGGTTTTCAGTTTCGGGATCGTTCCGACTAATTGTTTGTGGTTCAGGATCGGGAACGGTGGTTTCGATTGGCTTGTGACATACCAGCCGGGGAATACTAGGGCTGGGGTGGCGGCGACGGGGGACCCTGTGGCTTTGGTTAACCATTGGCTGACCCACTTGGCCTGACGTTCGGCCTGTTCTATGGGTTTGGTTTCTGTCCACGAGGGGAAGTTTAAGCGTCCGTCTTTGTAAAATACTTGATAGCCTTTTTTGTCAGAGCCTCCGCCATTGCCATTGGTTTGGCGAAGGTCTTTATTGCGCTTATGGCGACCTTTGGTTTCAATCGCGAATACACCATTTTTGCCGATAACAAGGTGGTCGATATTAAAGCCGTCGGCTTGTACATCGTGGAACACTTGATAACCCAAGGCTTGTAAGCCGATTAGTTCATTGGCAGTGGCGATTTCAGCCGTATGCCCTAGGCGTAATTTGGTGAGTTTGGAAAAGTTTTTCCAAGTTTTAAAGCTGCAATAGCTTAAGCCCATTAACGCAGAAATACTTAACATCCAAGGGAATTTGCCTGCTGCGATATGTGCTTGAATGCTGTTGAGTGCAAAGGGGAAGCAAAAAATCATGGCTCCCATCATCATGTAACCCATTAAATCTAATTGCAGATCTTGGATTTGCTTTTGTAAGCCATAGGCGGGAATGCGGATTAGCTGCTCACGGTCAACGGGTAGGGTTAGCGTTGCATCGCGGTATCGAAGAAACACATGCAACACTCCAGCTCCGACAAATAGGCTGGATAGAATAATTACAACGGATAATAGATTGCTGCCGAAATCTGCCATTTACATCCTTGAAATAGAAAGGTTTATCGTTAATTCCATAACGCACACATGATAAATGTGCTTGATACCTTGGTGGCAGAGGAGGCTGTTAAGAGTGAGGCTGCATGGTACAGATTGGCTGCTTTGTCCTTAAATAGCGTGCTCGATAGTGGCGTTCGAGTGTGGCTCTGCATTTCCCTTAGTGGTCACACTTTAACCCGCGCTATGCGGTTTAATCAATGCGTTTTATCACAAAAGCTTATTTTAAATAATAACTTGTGAATACTTGGGGAGAGGTATTGGGGGAGGCTTTGGTGTTACGTAGGGCAAATAAAAACGGCCAATCGAATTGGCCGTTGTTATTATCCATTAAGCCGTGGGTGCTTAACGGTAAAATGCTTCTACTGTGCCTTTGATGGTTAACAGCAGAGGTTGACCGCGACGGTCTAAGGATTTGCTTGGTACTTTAACCCAGCCTTCGCTGATGCAGTATTCTTCGACATCGAAACGTTCTTTACCGTTCACGCGGATACCCACATCGTATTGGAAGACTTCAGCTACATGGTGGCGGCTGCGTGGGTTAACCGAAAGACGATCCGGTAATGCGGGTTGTGAAGTTGTGTCAGTCATGGTCGTTATCTGTAGTGAACAAAAAGTGCGTTATTGTAGGCAATCCCGCCGCCTTGCTCAAGGACTGTTGTTGTCAGTCTGTGACACCTGAGCCGCTATCTTGGGCGCGCGGCACTGAGCGTGAGTTGTTGCATAAGCCTGTATCGTCTTTTGTTCGCACGCGGCGCAGGGTAAACTCTGGCGGCGTTGGCTTAAGGCATCGCGCATAAGGCGTTACGCTTAGCGCTTACAACTTATAGCTGCGCTCCGTTATTCACCCATATTCGACCCAAGGCCCAATAGTTAACTTGCCATGCATGATGATATTAGTATTCCCTTGCCATCCCTTATCCATCGCATCGGCCGCGAGGCGGTTAAGCGGGCGCAGGCGATTGCTGTGCAAAAGGGCTGCGAGCTTAAGCGGATTCGCCGTTCCCGTAATTGGAGCATCACAGGGCAGGCTATCGCGATTCAAAGCTGTTGCGCCGAGTTAAAAGCACAGAGTGATATTACCGAATTTGCCTTTATGATCAAAAAGATCGACAGCGGCTTATTACAACATGCCGATAAGCTGGAACCACTCAGCGCAAAACTGGTTCGCCTAATTAACCAAAACCCCGCTATTACCTTGGGCGAGTTAATGCAGCAAACCCAGTGCACGATGAGCGAGGCGCGCCTTGCCCGCTTCGAGGCCGAACTCTAATACCGAGCTTTGATGCCGAACTCTAATGCCGAGCTTTGATGCCGAATTCTGGGCTTAGGCGGGGTCATTAGCAGGCAGCACCCAAGAAAAAGGCCTCAATTGCTTGAGGCCTTAGGTGGTTAACGATAGCGATTTATACCGAATCGACTTACGCCGACCGCCAATATCACGCCATAGGCGTTAAATCTTAAATTGACCGACGAGTTTGCCGAGGTTAAGTCCTTCCTGCGACACGGTTTGGCTCACGCTCGCCGCCTCTTCGCTGGAGTGCAGCAGCTCATTCACAATCTCTTGAATGGCGAACACGTTGCGGTTGATTTCTTCGGTCACTGAGCTTTGCTCGGTCGCCGCCGTGGCAATTTGGGTACTCATATCATTGATGGCGGTCACCGCCGAGGTCACTGAGCCTAAGCTTTCGGAGATGGCGCGGGACGAATCCACCGAGCGTATACAACTCTGCTGACTCTCTTCCATGGTTTTAACCGCTAAGCTCACCAGCTTGTGCAGCTCAGATAGCATCTCGTTGATTTCTAATGTGCTTGATTGAGTGCGGCTGGCTAAGTTACGCACCTCATCGGCCACCACTGCAAAGCCGCGACCCTGTTCACCGGCGCGGGCGGCTTCAATCGCGGCGTTTAATGCCAGCAGGTTGGTTTGCTCGGCAATGCCGCCGATCACCGAGAGCACACTATTAATTTTTTGCGATTGTTCACTCAAGGATTGAATGTTGCTGGCGGCATTATTGATTTGCGCCATCAGTGCCGAAATCTCCTCTAACGAGGCATCGACGCAGCGCTGGGCATTGGCCACATCACCCGTGGCGGCATGGGTCGCTTCGGCGACTTGGGTGGTATTTTGCGCCACTTCACTCGCGGTGGCGGACATCTCTGTAATGGCGGTAACCACTTGATCTGTCTCATTGTTATGGCTGATAAGCTGGCGCGACATCACCTTGGTTTGGTCATGAATCGCATTGGCCGCGGTTTTGACCTTAGCGGTGGCATGGGCCACATCGCCGATAATGGTTTGCAGTTTATCGACAAACAGGTTGAAGGAGCGGCCGAGTTGAGCAATTTCATCGTCGCCCTTCACCGCGAGGCGCTTGGTTAAATCGCCTTCGCCTTTGGCGATATCGTTTAAGTTATCGGCCATATTTTTAATCGGTGTGACCATGCGATGAGCTGTCAAAAGGATTACTGCGGCGGTAATTGCCGCCAGTATCAGCGCAATTAATAACACCCCAAGGGATTTACTCATCATTTGTTCATATGCGGCAGCGCGGTAGTCCTCAACCACTGCATCGATATCATCAACATAGACCCCTGTGCCGAGCATCCAATCTGTACCAGGGATCATCATGGAGTAGCCGATTTTTTCGATTTGCTCGTTGGTATTTGGCTTTTGGAAATAAAACGAGAAGTTACCGTCACCGTTTTTGGCGGCATTGAGTAGGCCTACAATGATCTTGGTGCCGCGGGGATCGGTCATATCGATTTTATTCTGCCCCTCGAGGTTGGGCATGACCGCATGGAATAGGTTTTTACCTTGTGAATCATAAATAAAGAAGTAGCCCGAACTACCAAAGCGGATATCACGCAGGGCTTGGTTAACATTGCCCTGTTCTTTCAACGATAGCTGGTATTGCACTATGCCTGCGGCGATTTGGGTGGCTTCTTTGATTTGGGTTTTACGCTCACTAATTAATTTTTCTCTAAATGCGGTGACCTCATCGGCAAGTGCCGACTGTTCTACATGGTAAGAAAGCGTCATCAGTACAATGAGAGTTAGGATTAAGGGGAACAGTGCAAGTAGGAGCAATTTGTTACGTAAACTGAAATTAGACATGCTTAACAACTCCGAAATAAGCCTCTTTAATTGCAGGGAAGTATAACGAATCCCCAATACTCTTAAGTGCTTAAGTTAACAAAAATCTAATGTAACCGACAAAAAACCTTAATGATATTTGACTTAAGGATGAGGACGGCTCGCAGTACTTCGTTGATCTTAATCAAAGCCTAAATAAGCCAATGCGCTCATTATATTAGTTAATCTTTATACATAGGCGGTGCTTGTTTGTTTGAGCTTAAACAAGACGACTCTAGCTTAATCAAGATGCGCACACTAAAGGCAGGACTGTGACTAATCAAAGGCTGATAACGCTGTTAAAAATCTGCATTGGCCTTGGGCTATGCCTGATTACGCTTGGGATTTATCTGCATAACTTTAATGAGTCCGTCGAAGCCATAGGCGTTAAGGGAATTATTATCAGCGCCGTTTGCGTTGCCGTTGGCATGGCGTTATCCCTGCCGACAAAGATGTATCTCACCTTTTTACTGGTTAAGCGCGAGGCGGATAAGCAAAGCAGTGTTGAGCATTAACCCTTGGCTAAACCACAGTGAATGCCGCAATAAATCCTACTCTGCAGCTTGCTGCCTATGGCGTAAAAACCCCGCTGGTGTTTTTTTAACATAATTAACCCAAGACTAATGGGCGAAAAACACCGATAATTCCCCCCAGACGATAGCGCCCAAGGGCAATGCTGTGCGGTAACGAATGTGATTATCGCGTTTGAGCATATTGAGTGGAAAAATTCTAATGGAAATCAAAGTTAATTTTCTCGACAACCTGAGACTCGAAGCCAAGTTCGACGATTTTACGGTCACGGCCGATCAGCCCATCCGTTATAAGGGCGACGGCTCGGCGCCGAGTCCCTTCGACTACTTCTTAGCTTCTTCGGCGCTGTGTGCGGCCTATTTTGTGAAGGTATATTGTAAATCCCGCGATATTCCGACGGACAATATCCGCCTGTCGCAAAACAATATTGTCGACCCAGAAGATCGCTATAACCAGATTTTCCAGATCAATGTCGAATTGCCCTATGATATTTCGGATAAAGATCGCGAAGGTATTTTGCGCTCCATCGACCGCTGCACAGTAAAAAAAGTGGTGCAGACTGGCCCAGAGTTTAGAATCGAAACCGTTGAAAACCTCGATGCCGACGCCAATGCCATGTTGATGGGTCAGCCAGGCGACGACAGCAGCACCTATATTTTGGGTAAAGACTTGCCGCTGGAGCAGACCATTGCCAATATGACCAGCATTTTGGCTGAGCTGGGGATGAAGATTGAGATCTCCTCATGGCGTAACATTGTGCCCAATGTGTGGTCACTGCATATCCGTGACGCCGCATCGCCCATGTGTTTTACCAATGGCAAAGGCGCAACCAAAGAGAGCGCGTTGTGCTCGGCCCTCGGTGAGTTTATCGAGCGTTTAAACAATAACTTCTTCTATAACGACCAGTTCTTTGGGGTTGAGATCGCGAATAGCGAGTTTGTCCATTACCCGAATGAGAAATGGTTTGCCCTCGAGGAAGACGACGCCCTGCCTGCGGGCCTGTTAGACGACTACTGCCTAGAGATTTATAACCCCGATGAGGAGCTATGTGGCTCGCATCTTATCGACACTAACTCGGGCAATAGCGCCCGTGGCATTTGTGCGATTCCTTACAAGCGTAAATCCGATGGCGAGACTGTGTACTTCCCATCGAACCTGATTGAAAACCTGTTCTTAAGCAATGGCATGAGCGCGGGTAACAATATCAAAGAAGCCGAGGTTCAGTGTCTGTCTGAGATCTTCGAGCGCGCAGTAAAACGCCAAATTATCGAGCAGGAAATCGTTCTGCCAGACGTGCCAATGTCGGTGTTAGAAAAATACCCAAGCATTCTTGCGGGCATTAAGGGCTTAGAAGAACAGGGCTTCCCTGTGGTAGTGAAAGACGCCTCCTTAGGTGGCCAGTTCCCTGTGATGTGCGTGACGCTGATGAATCCGAAAACCGGCGGCGTATTCGCCTCCTTCGGTGCCCACCCAAGCTTTGAAGTGGCATTGGAGCGCAGCCTGACCGAATTGCTCCAAGGTCGCAGCTTCGAAGGCTTAAACGATGTGCCAAAACCGACCTTTAATAGCATGGCGGTGAGCGAGCCTGAAAACTTTGTCGAGCACTTTATCGACTCAACGGGTGTGATCTCCTGGCGCTTCTTTAGCAGCAAGCATGACTATGAGTTCTGCGAATGGGATTTCTCTGGCACTAACCAAGAAGAAGCTGACCGCTTATTCGGCATTTTAGAAGAGCAGGGTAAAGAGGTGTATGTCGCCGAGTTTACCGAATTAGGCGCATCTGCTTGCCGTATTTTAGTACCTGATTACTCTGAAGTTTATCCAGTTGAAGACCTGATTTGGGATAACACCAACAAGGCGCTGGATTACCGTGAAGATATTCTGAATCTGCATTCCTTAAGTACTAAGCAATTGGTCAACCTAGTCAATCGCTTAGAGGAAAGTCAGCTGGATAACTACACCGATATTCGCACTCTGATTGGTATTGTGTTTGATGAAAACACCGTTTGGGGTAAGTTGACGATTATCGAACTTAAGATCCTGATTTATCTGGCACTCGGCGCGCATGAAGAGGCGCTGGAATTAGTCGGTGAGTTCCTGCAATTTAACGACAACACCGTGAAGCGTAATCTGTTCTTCCAAGCCATGAGCGCGGTACTGGAAGTGACGCTGGATGAAGACCTTGAACTCGAAGATTTTAGCCATAACTTTACCCGCATGTTTGGCGCGGAAGTGATGGAACAAGTGGTCGGCAGCGTTACTGGCAAAATCCGTTTCAGTGGTTTAACTAAGACCAGCATGCAGCTCGAAGGAATTGAGCCACATTTACGCTTAATCGAAAGCTATAAGAAACTGCACGCCGCCCGCAAGGCCAAAGCGGCGCAATAATCGCAACGCGAAGCGTGTGATGTATATAAAAAAAGCGAACCTAGGTTCGCTTTTTTATTGGTGATTTGTCGGGGCGATGCGGCATCAAGCACTATTGGCGATAACGCGGTTTTTGCCATCCCGCTTGGCTTGATAGAGCGCGGCATCGGCGCGTTTTAGGGTGTCTTCATAGGATTTATCGCCCGCTTCTATGCTGGCGACACCTATGCTGACGGTGGCAAATAATCCCTTTACAGAGAGTTGCTGCAATGCCTTGAAGCAGCAGTCACAGAGGTATTCGGCAAACACTATGGCTTGGTCATGGTCAACTCCGGGCAGGGCAATCACAAACTCATCGCCACCAAAACGGTAGGCGCTGTCGGTTTTGCGAAATTGTTGTTGGCAGGTGTCGGCGACTGCCATGATAACGCGATCGCCCGCTTGGTGACCCAGTTGATCGTTGATCCGTTTTAGGTGGTCCAGATCTAAGACTAAGATCGAGGCCGGAATACGGTGGCGGCTAAAGGTGTCGAAGAGTAGTTGTAAATCACGGTCTAAGCGGCGGCGGTTATAGAGCCCTGTCAATTGGTCGGTATCGCTTAACTGCCGCAGTTGTAATTCCAGTTTATGGCGCTTGGAAATATTACTGGCGACCCAGAGGACGACGGGTTCGTTATTCACCAGAAAATCTAACGCCTGAATGCGCCCCTCAAACCAGATGGGTTGCGATGGTCCTTCATCGGGTAAGCCTTTGACATCCTTATTACTGAGCTCATATTCCTCAATCAATAATTTACGGCTATCTAAGGCTTGCTGAATAATACCGAGGTAGTAAGTGGTTTTTTCGTCGTTGAGTACATCGCTCAGGTAAAGGCCGACTAATCCACTGCCATCGTGGTAATAACGTGCATCTTTACCGCCAAACACCGCAACATAGCGGCCGCTTTGGGACAGGATAAACGCCGGATCGGGTAGCGCGTCCAGCACTAAAGCCATTTGCTCAATACTGACCATCAAACAAGCTCCCCACAAAGGTTATCTGACTTAATCAAGACTTTGACGCTTGCTAAGAATGTCATCATTCGCCATTCAGTCTATGGTAAGAATTTAGCTTTTTTTATGGCGAAAACAAACCTTAACCACATGGTATTCGTGTTTATGTTCGACTGGCAGGTGAGAAGCAAGCAGGGCACGAGAGGATTAATTAAATTGGACTTAGGGTGTAGACTCTAGCCCGTATCAATTTAATGAGGGATGAGTATGCGCACGGTTGATGATTTTATTCAGTATTTAGAACTTGAGCAGCATGTTGAGGGCGGTTATTACCGTTCATCTTATCGATCAGAATCGACTTTTGATCCGAGTCGTCAGCTGTGGAGCAGTATTTATTTCTTACTGCGAACCGGCGAAGTGTCGCATTTTCATCGACTCACGGCGGATGAGATGTGGTATTTCCATGCGGGTCAATCGCTGACGATTTACATGATTTCCCCCGAGGGCGAGCTAACCACTGCGCAGTTAGGGCTGGATTTAGCCGCGGGTGAAAGGCCACAGTTTTTAGTGCCTAAGGGCTGTATTTTTGGTTCGGCGATGAATCAAGATGGATTCTCGCTGGTGGGCTGTATGGTATCACCTGGCTTTACCTTCGATGACTTTGAGTTGTTTAGCCAAGAAGCCCTGTTGACCATGTATCCGCAGCATAAAGAAATCATCTACAAATTAAGTCGGCCAGAGGTGAAATAGCGCAGTAGATCATTGCGTTATCATGCAATAGGTTATTCGTTGAATGGATTCAATTGCCGCATGCCCCGCATTAAGGCATGCGGCTTACTGAGGTTAAGAGCGAATAATGTGGGTTATCTGCACCATGGCATCCCGCGCCGATTGGCTGACGCCAGCGAGTTGGAAGAAGCCGTGGATCACCCCTAAATAGCGGCGGCAATGGGCATTGACGCCCGCATCTAATAGGTTACGGAACAGCTGTTCGCCCTCATCTAACAGGGGATCGAACTCGGCGGTAATAATGTGGGTTTCGGGTAAACCGGCTAAATCTTGGCTGCGTAGTGGGCTGGCTTCGACATCGGTTCTGGGATGCCAGTCGAGGTACATATCAAAGCCCGTGAGCAGCGTGTCGCGGGTGATGATGTACTTATCGCCATTGTCGATATAGCTCTGGCTTTTGGCGGTCGCATCCAACATCGGATAGATAAGCACTTGTTTTTTAGGCAACCATTCCCCCTTTGCCTTTAACCGTAGGCAAGTGACTAAGGCTAAATGGCCGCCGGCACTGTCGCCCATCAGAGTGATATTAGTGTTGTCACCGCCCCATTGCTGGCAATGTTGCTGTACGAGATTGGCCGCATTGAAGGCATCGTCATGGGCTGCGGGGTACACATGCTCAGGGGCGAGACGATAGCTGACCGCCACCACTAATGCACCGGAATCATTGGCAATTTTACGCAGTTGCTGATTATGAGTGGCGATGCCGCCACTGACAAAGCAGCCGCCGTGATAGTAAATGACCACGGGTAAGTTGTTGTCCGCTGAGGGCTTAAATAGGGTTAACTCTATGCCCTCAAGGGATAGGGTTTTGACCTCACACACAGCCTCCGGCTCACCTGCCAATACTGTGCTGGCGATGTAGCCTTGGCGGCGCTCCTCAAGGCTTTGCTCGCGTACCGAAGGGCAACCTGCGGCGATAAACTCGCTCACTAATTGTTTAATTCCGTCTTCTAAATAGAGTTGGCTCATGTGCAGTTTCCCTGAATATATTCGGCGAGCGCTTATCGCCCTTTGTGGTCGGCAAAGTGTATCGGCTCAATATCAAAAAGGGTAGTGTATATTGGGTGATATGGTATTAATCCCTGCTATTTCAGTCGATTAAAGATTGTTAATTGAGACGTTGCTGATGTTTTTCGACTTCAATGAATTGAGCTCCACCCAATGAATACGGTTGCAGGGGCTGGTATTAGGCTTGATGAAGGATTGAGCACAATCTAAAAATGTAAGAAAATTACCGTTCGCCAACCATGGCGTGTTATTGCTTTTTCACTTGTCTTCCCGCGGTAAGGATTGGACGTGGCCACACCAGCTAAAACCCTGCAACAACGCATGGGCATTGTTGCCCTCACTTGGCCGATTTTTATCGAAACATTGCTGCAATCCTTACTCGGGATCAGCGATATTTTTATGCTGAGCCATTATTCCGATAATGCGGTTGCGGCGGTCGGACTCACCACCCAATTGATGTTTTTTATGATGGTGATGTCCATGATGGTGAGCACGGGCGCCAGCATTCTGATCAGCCAAAATAATGGTGCGGGGCAGACGCAGCAAGCGACCGATATTGGCGTGGCCAGCGTGGCCTTAAGTTTAGGTTTAGCCGTGATTATGGGTACCTCGATGTTTTTCGGTGCCCACGGCATTATCGGTTTATTTGAGTTAGAGCCTAAGGTTGCGGGCTATGGTTACGATTATCTGCTGATCTGTGGCAGTTTGAGTATCGGGCTGGTAATGAACATCGCCTTTGCCGCCATCTTACGCAGCTACGGTTTTACTCGATCCGCCATGTTAGTCACCTCTAGCACGGGGTTGATGAATGTGCTCGGTAACTATATTGCCCTCTATTCTCCCTTTGGTTTGCCAGTTTATGGGGTAACTGGTGTGGCGATTTCAACTGTCACCAGCCAGATGATTGGTGCCTTGATTATGCTGGCGGTGATCCGCAGTAAGCATATTCCGCTGCCAATGCAACGACTTAAATTATTGCCGCGCAGCACCTATTGGAGCGTGATGCGCATTGGCTTGCTTAATGCGGGCGAAATGCTGTCTTACAACGTGGCGCAGATGACCATCATCTATTTTATTAGTCAGATGGGCACGCTCTCTTTAACGGCTTATACCTATGGCTTGAATATCAGCCGCTTTATTTACTGTTTTGCGGTGGCGCTCGGGCAGGCGGCGCAAATTCAAACCGGTTACTACGTCGGTAAACAATGGTTCGATGAGATTACTGTACGGGTGCAGAAGTATTGCCTTGTGGGCTTTATTGCCTCCCTCGCCATAGTGTTAGCCTTTTATTGGCAGCGCTTTACCATTGTGGGCTGGCTGAGTGAAAACCCTGAAGTGATTCAACTTACTGCACTTCTGCTATTGGGCTCTATCGCGCTGGAAACTGGCCGAGTCTTTAATCTGGTGATTATTTCGGCATTAAAAGGCGCGGGGGATGTGGCGTTTCCGGTGCGGGTTGGCCTGTTTAGCATGTGGGGAATTGGCGTGTTATTGGCTTGGTTCTTTGGGCTGCATTTAGGTTATGGCGTGCTGGCCGCTTGGCTCGCGGTTGCGGCCGATGAATGGGTGCGAGGTTTGATTATGGTGCATCGTTGGCGCTCGGGTCGCTGGCAGCGTTTTACCCGTATTCCGCCAGCAACGCCTGTTTAATCACGTTAATAGCTTAAAGACAGCTCGGGGCTTATTGTTGGCCCCATTTACCCAATTTCAGCAGTTCATTTTTAAATTGCAGATACCTTGGATGCCCTTCATCGGTTTCGATTTCCATTGTGCTGTAAGGGGCAAAAAGCGCACCAGGAATTTGATATCCATTGGTGAGGACATCATCCAATGAGGGCATAAAACATTCTTTAATCGGGTCAAAATGGATTTTATAACTGGTATAGCCGCGCGCAACAAAGCGTTCGGTGATGGTTTTGAATAGCTGTCCAAAAGGCGTGTCGAGCCTCTCCGGTGTGGAGTAATAAAAGCCTTGTCCGTACCAGTAGAGCAATAAGGCGGTACCCGCATCACAGAGTGGATGTTCGATAATCGCTCTGACCATATCGGGATCATGGTCATCCCAATTTAAGTTTCCCGCGACAAAATGCAATTCCTCCATACTTTGTAAGTCACTGATGCAGATGATTTGTGTCGCCGCTTTGCCAAAGTAGGTGCTGTATTCATGTAAAGCGTCATAATCGGGATCGGCGAGCAATTGGGCGAGGCGGTCATGGTTGGCGATACAGCCTAATTCGGCGCATTCATAGGCGCGAATAAATTGTTCTTGGGTTAATAGCTTGGCCACGGGCGTCCTTGGGATTGTTAAATAATGACTCTCGCCAGCCCTGATAACTGAGAGCCAGCGAGAAAGAGTGAGGATGTTAGGTGCTAAGCTTGCTGTTGCAGCAGGGTACGACAGAGCTTAATAAAGTCGGAAGAGGTGACAATCCCTAATACTTTCTTATCGTTATCCACTACGGGTAAGCAGCCGAGTTTGTTGTCGATAAAGTATTCCACCACCACGCTCAAGGGCTCATCGGCGGTTAAGTGCTGGCAGTCTTTGTCCATCACAGTAGCTATGGGAGTGTAGCGTTCCTTGCGATCCAATGCGCCTTGGCCGTATTTGTTCAGCATAGACAATACGCTGGCGATCATCTTCTTATGGGTGAGCACACCGACTAAGGTGCCGTCGGTTTCAGATATCACAGGTAAATGGCGCACGCCGCGGGTTTGCATTAAATGGTGGGCATCTTTCAGGCTTGCACCATCGCTGATGCAGATGACCTCAGTGCTCATAATGTCGCTGACTTTCATCCTATAAATTCCTTTTTTAACAATGCGCTAAGAAGTAGTGATCTTAGGTGCTATTTGCATCTGAGTCGATGTTAGCAGCTTAGTGATGTTCTGTGCCAGCACTGTACAAATAAAGAACGCTATTCAGTATAAGTTGATGAATTAAAAGAAATCATAAAAGGCTGACAAAGATGTCACAAATGTGTAACAGTGATGTCTCACAATCGGGGCCTCATTAGACCTCATACCAGTGAAACCTCATTTTTAAAGGGAATAATAATAATGAAACGAACCGTGACTCGTCGTGATTTTCTAGCAATGTCAGCCAAAGGTATTGGTGCCGCAGTGATCTCCTACGGCCTAATGGGGTGTAGTGACAGTGATGATGATAACTCTGTGCCCGCACAGTTTTTACATGGGGTTGCCAGCGGTGACCCTGCGCAGGATGCGGTGATCCTCTGGACCCGTGTGACGCCAGATTCTGCTGGGGATGTTAAAGTCAGCTGGCAAGTCGCCAGTGACGCGGCATTCTCACAATTAGTGACCACTGGGGAGATGGTCACTAATGCTAACCGTGATTACACGGTCAAAATTGATGCCCGTGGTTTACGTGCGGGACAAACCTATTTTTACCGCTTTATGACGGGTGGAAAAACCTCCGAGGTGGGCAAGACCCGCACTTTACCCGAGGGCGAAGTGAGTTCGGTAAAACTCGCCGTTATGTCCTGTGCGAACTTTCCTGCCGGTTATTTTAACGTGTATGAACTGGCCGCAGCGCAGGATGACCTCGATGCCGTGGTGCATCTGGGTGACTATATCTATGAATATGCCCGTGGTGGCTATGCCAGCGAACATGCGGCAGAGCTTGGTCGTGAAGTGTTACCCGCCAACGAACTGCTGACGCTTAGCGATTATCGTACCCGTTACGCCCAATACCATACCGATGCCAGCCTGCAAAAACTGCACGCGAAAGTGCCATTTATTACGGTATGGGATGACCACGAAGTGGCAAACGATACCTGGCGTGATGGCGCCGAGAACCACAACGAAGGCGAAGGGGATTTTGCGGTCCGTAAAGAAGCCGCGCTACAAGCTTACTTTGAATGGCTGCCGATCCGTCCATGGCGCGAGGGTAACCATGAGGAGATCTACCGCAGCTTCAGTTACGGTAACTTAGTCGACTTACATATGCTGGACACGCGTGTGTTAGCCCGCGATAAGCAGCTCGATTATGCCGATTATATGGATGCCAGCACGGGTGCCTTCGATGGGGAGCGTTTCCTCGCCGATGTGACATCGACCACGCGCACCATGTTAGGGTTGACCCAATTACTCTGGTTACAGGGCACTTTATTGCAAGCCACGGGCACTTGGCAGGTGTTAGGACAACAGATCCTGATGGGCAAGATGTCTCTACCTGCGGCAATCGCTACTCAGCAAATGAGCATTCCACAATATGCCATGCTTGGGGCGCTGGCGAAGTTAGCCGCCCGTGCGGCGGCAAACGATCCAACCCTAACGGCGGCGGAATTACAGTACTTACAGGCCAATCAAGCCTTGTTAACGCCAGAAGTGATTGCACTGCTGCAACTGCCATCTATTCCCTATAACTTGGATGCATGGGATGGTTATGCCTATGAAAGGGAAGTAATTTTAGGCACGGCTAAATCGAAGAATCACAACCTAGTGGTGATTGCCGGTGACACCCATAACGCCTGGGCGAATGAACTTAAAGATGTCAACGGTGACACCGTTGGGGTCGAGTTTGCCACAAGCTCAGTGTCTTCACCTGGTTTGGAATATTACTTAAATCTACCGGCGGAGCAGATCCCCGCGACCGAAGCGGCGATCGTCGAGTTGGTGCCAGATCTTAAATACACCAACCTTAAAGATCGCGGTTTTATGACCTTAACCTTCACTAAGGAAGCCGTGCGGAGCGACTGGCATTATGTCAGCACGATTCTGGCGAAGGAATTTGAAGAGTCGACCAGCCGCAGCTACAGCGCCATGACTAAGGTCGGTGAGCACGTTATCAACCCTGTGAGCTAACTTAAGCGCCAAACCTAAGCGCCAAACTTAAGCTCCATTCTTTGCTTTGAGCCTGTGCTCGTTCCTTGTTGGCCACCTTTGGGTGGCCTTTTTTGTACGCTTTTTGTTAGTTCCGTCCTAAAAATGCAAAATAAACGGTCGTTCACCTGCAACTTATGACTATAACTGCAGCACGGCGGTTTTTTTTGGTATAAAATTCGCTCCCAAAATTCGGCGGCTGCCTACACTTGCTAGGACTCTTATGAAGAGAATGCTGTTCTCGTGTTTTGGACGCCGAACAGACCTTACTAGGTAAAAGCGCTCGCTTTAACACCTAAAATCAATAATTAAGATGGGGATCGGTGTCATGTCAGAAAAATATTTCGTTACCGCACAGCAACTGCTCGAAGATTCATTTCTATTAGCTTCACAGGTTTATGAGAGTGGATTCCGCCCGCAGTTTATCGTGGGTATTTGGCGTGGCGGTGCTCCAATTGGGATCGCGGTACAAGAGTTTTTCGACTTTAAGAAGGTTGAAACCGATCATATCGCCGTGCGTACCTCGTCTTACTATGGTATTGGTACCGACAAGCAAAGCAAAGAAATCAAAGTACATGGTCTGCATTACATTGTTGAAAATGCGAATGCTAGCGATAGCTTACTGATAGTGGACGATGTGTTTGACTCTGGCCGCAGCATCCACGCGCTGAAGGAAAAGTTAAGCCAACTGATGCGTTTAAACATGCCGCAGGATATTCGTATCGCTTGCCCTTATTACAAGCCAAAGAACACCGCTGTGCCTTTAAAGCCTGATTACTATATCCATGCCTCTGAAGACTGGTTAGTGTTCCCACACGAAGTGACAGGTTTAACACCGGAAGAAATTGCCGAAGGTAAGGGCGATTTAAAAAATATTCAGCATCTTTTTAAGTAAAAAGAATCTGTTAATAAAAAGCGTTAGCAGTTTTTGCTAACGCTTTTTTGTTTCTAGCTTTTGTATTTAGAGCCTATTTATTCGGCCTATAAATCCATGCAGTTGGCATAGTAAGTCACAGTCGCTGGCCAGTCAGAGAAGACGCCAATCACGCCCACATCTTTGGCGAGCACATCGAGCAGCTCGTAGGTATCGCCTTCATTATCAATGGCATCTGTGATGCTTTGATAATACCAACCGCCGCCATCTTTCAATAATCCTGAGCGTTCTAAGCTCCAAGTGATGATCTTAAGTCCCGCTGCTTTCGCGGCTTTGGCATATTCCGATGGAATGATTTTTTTATCCGCATCTAAGGTCACCAGCACCCAGAGTGGCGGCGCGACAATCTCTACGCCTTGGGCTTTCAGCTCAGCCATTGAGGGTGACCAGCTGGAGGAGTCCTGTGGGTCAAAACCCGTGTGAATATCATATCTATCATCAAGATATACCGCTTGCTTGCCAAACTCGGGAGCGTTAGCAATCCAGTATTTTACATCTTCTAAATTAAAGGATTGAGGGAATACCTGCGAGGCATCGACACCCGCTGCGGTATATTCATCGAGCATCTTCTGGGCGTACTCCTGCTGAGTAAAACCGTCGAAGGGCATAGCCACGCTGGCGGCTTTTAGCTCGGGCGTCATTTTAACGCCGGCCTTTTTAAACATCTCAATACTCTCGGCGTGGGTCATCAGGGTACCGTTGCCCGCATAGAGATCGGTGCGCCACTTTGGCGTGGCATTTATAAATTCCTCGACATTGGTCGCCTTAGGATTCTCGCCCTCCATCTTGCCCTTTAACATTTTAAATTCGGCGAGGGTGATATCGCTGGTACAGCAAGTTGCTGTGGCGGCAACGCCATTGGCCGCATCGGCGGGGGTAAAGGGGACTGAGCATTTATTGGCAAGTTCGGGAATGGCCAAAATGTTGGTCGTGCTGGCGAGATCGCACTGGGAATGGCGACAGACTAAGGCTTTATCGGC
The DNA here is from genome assembly GCF_002196695.1 of Shewanella sp. Shew256. Taxonomy (NCBI): domain Bacteria; kingdom Pseudomonadati; phylum Pseudomonadota; class Gammaproteobacteria; order Alteromonadales; family Shewanellaceae; genus Shewanella; species Shewanella sp. Shew256. The sequence continues at coordinate 292,422 of NZ_NAJR01000001.1, forward strand.
GGTAAAAGTCACATCGCACTCGACGATACCCGCGCCAGAGTCGATGGCGGCTTGGTAGGATTCTTTCGTATGTTCAGGGAATTGCATCGCCGCGCCGCGATGACCAATGGCAAAATCGCTACGGTAGAAATGGTCGGTTTCGCACTGGGCTAAACGGGTTTTTAAGCTGCTGTCCTGCATTTGACGCACCAAAAACAGTGGTCGCTCACCGACTTGGGCGGGCACCAGTTTGGCGGGCGGTGTGGTGTCGTTATCTTTGTTATCGCTGTTGCAGCCTGCGAGCAGAGCCGTACTGGCGAGCAGCATGCAGAGTGTTACTGAGGAGGTATTCATCATCTTTCCTAAATTATGGATTACTTATTAATGGGGTCCCTCATACTCTAAAATTGCTATATGACTAAATAAGCTCAGTTTTATGACTAAAACAAGAAAAGATACCGTCCGCCAGCCGCTTTTACGCTAGCTTGATACTGAGCTTAGGACTAAGATTAGGGCGAAAAATTATCTAGCATGCCGCGTTACTTTTGGGATTCTTACGGCTGTGTGAAAGTGCTAAGTATGAAAATTTTCTCGCAAGCGATCTTTCTGTGCCGAAATCAAGTAAACTGCGCTCCTTTTGTTTTATGATGGCGTTTGTATCGCTTGATAAGACAAACGTGGCAAGCATCATTTAGGAAATAGAGCAGAATGAGTAAGGGTAAAAAATACGATTTTCGCGTCACTCAAGCTGAAAATGGTTGGAAGACGGAAATCACCCGTCGTATGACGTCGACTAAAACAGTAGTGTCGAAAAGCCATGACGGTTTTGCGACCGAGGCCGAGGCACAAGCTTGGGGTCAAGCCGAGCTGCAAGTGTTTTTAGGCACGTTGGCTGAGCGCAACAAGCGTCGCTCAGAGAAACAGGCTAAGGCCAAATTAGCGGCGGCTTTAGCGGCAGAAGCGGCAACCGATGCCGATGATTTTGATGATGAAGACGAGTTCGGCGAAGAATAACTAGCCCGAAGAATACATCTCAGAAGACATCGCGAAACAAAATCCTCGAAGGCAGCTGGCTTATAAGCCAATATGCACTCAACAAAAAAGCGGACCAGAGGTCCGCTTTTTTGTTGTCTCACTTAAGGTATTCCCTTAAGTGAGCATTAGGCAATGGAATTAGCCTTGAATTTTAAAGCTACCTTGCATAATCGCCCAGTGGCCTGGGAAGCTGCAGAAGAACTGGTAAGCTTCAGTCGCGCTCATGCCTGCGGTGCTAAAGGTAACAGAAGTTGATTCACCGCCACCCACTAAACCAGTGTGTGCGATAACACGGGTATCACCGGCTTTAACGTAAGCCGCATCGGCGCCAGCGCCCATACCATCGGTCGCAACGGCAGACATATCAGCGGCTTTAGTTAATACCCAGTTGTGGCCCATAGCTGCTTTTGGCAGAGTGCCAGTGTGCGTTAGTGTGAGGGTCACTTCCTTACACGTTGCAGGAACAGACAGCTCTTTAGTGTCAAATTGCATAGCGTCAGTCGCAGCAATCTTGAGCTCACATTCGTTAGCACTCGCTTGGCTGGCGACGAATAATCCTAGGCCGAGTAAGCTAGCGCTAGTCATATTACGTAAAGTGGTGCTTTTCGCTTTCATCTGGTACTTCCTTATTCTGAACAAGGTGGGTCGAGCCGTTTTGGCTCGAACATGCGCTTGCCAGCATAGGCTGAATTCATTAAATGGGAATGAATTCGGTATGTAAATTATGTATATAGTACTTTTGAATGAAAGAGGTCGAGTGCGACAATTTGCCGCACTCATGGGTTAACGTTGGACTTCGTGGCGATAGGGAATCGCGCGCTGGGCGCCTTCTCGGGTAACGGTAATGGCAGAGGCGGCATTGGCAAACCCGACGGCCGCTGCAATTGACATCCCTTCACTTAAACCCACCACTAAGGCGCCATTAAAGGTATCGCCCGCGGCAACCGTATCTATGGCTTGCACTGTCAGCGCCGGAATTAACCCGGTAAAACCGGCACTGCTAATAAACGCGCCTTTACTGCCTAAGGTTATGACGACAGTTGCAACGCCCTGCTGATGTAGCCATTGGGCGGCAAGCTCGGCATCTTCTTCGTTATTGACCTCAATGCCTGTAAGTGCTTCGGCCTCGGTCTCATTGGGAGTAATGATGTCGACCCATTTGAGGTAATCCAACTCCTGACTGGTTGCAGGCGCAGGATTCAGCACTGTGGTAATACCGAGGCGCTTGGCGGTTTGCAATGCGTGGTGAACCGTCTCCATAGGCGTTTCGAGCTGGATCAGTAAGAATTGGGCATTGGCAAACAGGGCGTAATGCTTCTCTAACTCGCTTGGGGTGAGATCGGCATTGGCGCCCGCGGCGATCCCGATGGAGTTCTCCCCATTATCGCCGACAAAAATCAGCGCCGTGCCCGTACTCATATTGGCGACTTGGGTAATACCTTCGGCCTTAATGCCATCCTTGAGCCAGCTTGTACGCATGTCATTGCCGACACTGTCTTGGCCGAGATGGCAGATAAATGCCACTTCCGCATCCTCCTGGCATAAACGGGCACAGGCTACTGCCTGATTAGCCCCTTTGCCACCATGCTCCAAGCGATAGGCTCGGCTCATTAAGGTTTGGCCGGGAACGGGCAAATACTCAAAGTTCATCACATGATCGGCATTCGCACTGCCGATAACGAGGATCTGGCTCATGGAAGGTTCACTCTTAAGTTTATCTGCGATTGAGATAGGTTGGTGTGTAGGCCGCTAAGCTGTCAACTAACAAGTCAACAAAACCCTGTCTATCAATGCCGAAGAGCATAGTTGCATTCGCGGGTTTGCCCGTTAGTTGATAGCGGTCGACTACCGTCATCCCCAGTGTTAATTCGCTTTGGGTTTCAATGCCGACCCAGCAGTCTTGGGCATCAAACAGCGCGGGGTTGAGTAACCAAGCGATAGTGCAAGGGTCATGCAGCGGCGCGCCGACAAAGCCCCATTTAGGATCTCTATGGTAAATCATAAAGAAATCCAACAACTCGGCGACACACTTAGCCACGGGATTCGGAATGGCGCGAATACGTTCGATATCTTCATCCATGATCTGTGCCTGATGGGTGACATCGAGGCCGCACATAGTGATGGGAATACCGGATTTAAAGACGATATCGGCCGCCTCTGGGTCGACAAAAATATTAAACTCGGCGGCGGGTGTCCAGTTACCAACCCCGGCGGCACCACCCATCAACACAATGCGCTCAATCTTGGCGTGTAACTCGCCATGGCTGGCGAGTAGCAGCGCGATATTGGTGAGCGGCCCAGTAGGCACTAATGTTACTGGTTTATCGCTTTGGCGGATTTTCTCGGCCATCAGCTCGATTGCATTCACGGTCTGTGGTTGAAAACTCGGTGCAGGCAATGCCGGGCCATCGAGCCCCGTTTCACCGTGAACGTTATCGGCAATCATCAACTCACGGCTTAAGGGTTTAACCGCGCCGCCCGCGACCGGAATATCGCTGCGATTGAGCAGGGTTAAGATCCGCAGGGCGTTATTGAGGGTTTTATCTGGGGTTTGGTTGCCGGCGCTGGTGGTTACGGCCAGTGGGGTTAGCTCTGGATGGGCGAGGGCTAAAATGAGTGCGATGGCATCGTCATGGCCGGGATCGCAATCCAAAATAATCGGACGACTCATACTGTTACTCCTTTAAACAGCGGGAATGGAAACGTAGAATAGCATGCTCAAGTTTGCAGGCTAGGATATGGCCGAGTCTTTAGGGCAAACTGTGAGCTTTTTCTGATTTCTATCAATAAGCTGCTACAATAGCGCCCCGCTTTAGGCAGAATCAAGTTCTCTAATGCCTTACCGATCATGGAATGATAAGGAAGTTCTGGCGTGTTGATGAATCGCAGTCAATTAACCTCGAGTGCACCCACGCGTTTTTGGGGTTGGTTAGCAATACTCTTGACCTGTATCCCTCTCCTTTTTATGAGTGTTGCCGCGCTGTTCCTCTGGGAAGGGGGGCAAAAGTGGTTTCTGGTCAATCAGTTGCTAGAACGTGGCGATGTGGCCATAGGTAGAGTGATTGAGACCGCCTATCGCAGTGAGCGCAGTTCGACAGGCGTTTATAACCAAAGATTGATTTGCTTGGTTGAGTATCGCACCGCCGAAGGCAAGCTCGTCCGTCAATGGGAACTCGATGGTGTGAATTGCCAAGCGACCTATCAATTACGGCCGCCGCAGGGCGACACCCCAGGCGCATTAGTGCCCAACTACGGACAAAGTGTTGTGCATTATCTTCCCGAGGCGCCAACACGGGCGAGCGCAGATCTCGAATTAACCCGCGATCGCGCCAAGCTAGATTTGGGCTTTGGCATCGCAGGTATATTAGGCAGTTTGCTTATCGGTTATTTCTGTTTGACGCTATTAAGGATCCGCTGGGCCGAGTCCCGTTATGTGCCAATACTCAAGCAGTTAGGGCGGCAACAGGATTACACCGGGATTATCCATTTGCTCAACACCTATCGCCAGCATCCTGCCGCGAATATTTTGGTCTGGGAAGCGGCTGAGCATATAGGTCATTGCCCTGAGCTCTATCTGCGTTTGGTGGATTTATTCGAGCAAATGCAAACTTCACCGAGCAAAAAAAAGCTGGAGTCGGTAGATGAATCTATTGCGATGATAAGCTTTTATCGCTTGAGTTCATTAGGATTTCACGACTTAGCGCTGGCGATGCTCGCCCGTAATAAACAGGCGCTGTCGGCTAAAACCTTAGCCAGCTTTGTGCTGATGACGCGCACTAAGCAGTTGCCCTTTGCATTGGAATTAACCGCAGAAAAGTTAGCGGCATGGAAGGCGCTGTGTGAGGCCAAAGTACTCACATTCGGCTTGACGGATGAAAAGCAATGCTCCGTCGATTTTGCGGTGCACCTCGATTATTTACTCTGCTTAGTGACATTAGTGCTAGACAATACCGCACTGAACCGCCAAATGGGGCAGGCTATCGGCCCAGTTCAACGGTTGATCTTAACAGCCTTAAAACAGGCAATGCCATTTGACGCGCTCAGCCAAGACTGTGCGCAGACACTGGATAAACAAATTCAAGTGCTCTTAACCCGTTTAAATACGACTCAGGGTTTTGAATACGAACTCAAGCCGCTACTCGAGTCGATATCAGGCAAATTAGCACAACCCAATCAGCAACCCGCGTTTTCAGTAACCAAAGTATCAGCAACCAAAATTTCAGCAAATACAGGGAAATAAGTAATGCAGTCTTATCCTATATCACGCCCCTTGGCATTGGTGGCCGCCTTAGTGGCGTTACAATTAACCGCCTGTAGCCAACCTAAGCCCGTCGCCGTAGTCGAAAATGAAAAGGAATCCTTGCTGCAATTTGATAACGGCAAGCTTATCCAGTTTAAGGAAGAGGCAAATCCGAATTATCGCCATATTCCCTGCGATTTACCCGCAGTTGAGACTGTGGTGACCAACAGCACGGCCTTCGCCGCATTAACTAACTCGGGTGAGGTCATCACATGGGGCGACAGTTTTGCCGGTGGCGATAGCCGTGAGGTGACAGAACAACTTAAGCATGTGAAGCAAATTGTCCCTGTTAAAGATGGGTTTGCCGCACTGCGCCAAGATGGCACTGTGGTGTATTGGGGCAATGCGGGCAAGTTGAGTCTGGACAAGGCATTGCAAGCGCGCATGACCAATATCACTAAGCTATTCGCCAACCGAGAGGCTGTAGCCGCCCTCGACGCCAATGGTAAGGTGCATACTTGGGGCTACGGGCCTTACGGCGGCAATAGTTTGCAGGTGCAGGATGAGTTAGTCGATGTGGTCGATATCTTTGCTAAAGGGCGCAGTTTTATTGCCCTGAAAAAAGACGCCAGCGCCGTAGTTTGGGGGGAGGTTGAAAGTTCGACCAATATGAAGAAGTTGCAGTCGCAGCTGACGGATATTAAACATATCGAATATTTTCAAAATACCTATGCCGCCTTAAAAAAAGATGGCTCAGTGGTGAGTTGGGGCTGGCGCAGTGATGCCTATCCTATCCGCAGCGCGCTTAAGGATGTGGCGAGTCTCACGGCAAACAGTTGCGCGTTTGCGGTGTTAAGTCCAACGGGTGACGCGCATTTCTGGGGCGATGGCATTAACTGTGGCGTCGATTGGATTAAGAAAACCGATATCACAGGCGTGAAAGAGATTATCAGCGTCGGCCCGGGATTCTTGCTACTGCGTGACAACACTACGCCGCAAATTCTCGCCGACGATACGGATTACACCTATCTGTTTGGCTTTCATCAGGCTCAAGAGATCCTCGACAAGTATTGGCAGCAGGGCAGCAAAATTACCCTAGGCAAGTCCTCCTTTGCCTTTACGCGCCCCGACGGCAAAGTGGTACCCGTCGGTTATCGGGCAAACCTTAAAAATGTCGAGCAACTGATTGAACGCATTCCGCGCCTCACTTGGTTAGCGCAGGCAAATGATGGTTTTGTGGGGATCAGTGAAAAGGGAGAATGGGTCTCTTGGTCGATGAATCTCGGAATGTTTGATAAATCGCCGGTACAACCTGCAGATTCCTTGGTGGTTAAGCCGCTGGAATTTACCCTCGCTGCCCAATGTGAGACCCCGGAGCAACGGCAGGCGATTTTGAGTCAGGCAAGGCCGCAGCGGAAAATCAATTGGTCATTTGAATAATTCATTGTTGGGCATGTAAGGCATTTCTCAGCTGGTGAAGATCCATTCACCAGCTTTTTTAATCCCTCACAGCCCCTATCTTCAGCTGCTATTTACTATTTTACAGTTGTTATGACTGTATAAGTATCATTTTGTTTCGCTTTTTAACTGTTATCTTATTTACATCTTCGCTAGAATGCTGGATGTTTTCTATGCAATTTCATATGTCGTATTAACCCATAACAATGCGATACAAGGATGATAATAATGAAATGTATACCCCATATGCAGATGAGGTTATGGCAGGGTGCGAGCGTATTGATGCTATGCAGCCTAATCGGCTCCGAATCCGTTGAGGCGAAATTGGATATGCCTCGCCATGAGAGCAGTGCTTCCCATTCACATGTGCTTCCCGTCTTTAGCCAGCAATTAGGATTTAACCTGCCAGAGGGGTGGCGCAAAGCCTATCACGAAGAACGTGCGGGTATGTTTATGGCGGAATTTGTGCCGGAGCAGGAGGCGCTCAATCAATGGAGTGCGCTGTTTTGTGTGCAAGGCTTTAAGGATATGGCCGAAAGCGTGAGCCCGGAGCAGTTTTTAGATGCGATGGCCGAGACTTACCAAGCCTCCTGTGACGGTGAGGTGGTTTACCAAAAGCTGGGGGATACCCAAGTGGATGGTCACGACGGATTTCAAGCGATTCTCGGTTGTACCACTATGCCGAATGTCCATGGCGCAACTCAATTCAATCCAACGGCCTTTACCTCTCATCCCCAGGGCGAAATTGGTTATTACACTGTAGTGAGTGGCGACAAGGATTTGTATTTGCTGCATAAATCGATGCGTGGTGAGGTGTTTTCTGCCGATAAACCTCCTCTACAAGCGGCCAACAGTGCCGACTTTATCTCAGCCTTGGCGCCCTTTTCCTTAAAGTAGTTGTCAGTCGATAGACGGATGATCATGGACTTTCATCCGTATAGACGTCTATAATGCGCGCGCTCAGGCTTGATATGCCACGAGCCTTGTTGGGCGTTAACTGGTTTTTTCGCCCTATGAACCTCATTTTTAGTCAACCTTCTGTGGTGCTTGCGATGCATTCGTCGCGAGATAATCGGGAAGCCAGTGAAATTCTGGCACTGCCCCCGCAACGGTAAAAGGTGAGAGACGACCGCATTCGTTAGGTAGCTCAAGATGAGCCAGAGAATCGAGTGTGCAAAGGTCAGTTTCGCGTTTATCTCTCGTTGAGATAGGCATAGCCTAAGTCCGGAGACCGGCCCTAAAGGTGTTTTTGAGATTTCGGTGGGCAGATCTCAAAATGCGATAGTGACTGTCAGTATTTGTTACTGAATCAACGGTATCGTGGCGCCAATGCCCCGTTTTCCTTGCAGGAGTTAAAGGTAAAATGGGAACACATCCAACTAAAATCGCGCTGCTGATCGGCAGCCTTTGCAGCTTTTCTGTTATCGCCCCCGCCGTGGCGGCCGATGATGCCAGCGTCGCCAAAGTCGATGAGCATATTGTCGTCATTGGCCGTTCAGACAAGACCCCCTTAAATATTGCCGCCAATGTGAATGTGATTGATGCCGCTGCGATTGAGCAGAGTGGCGCAACCAGCTTGACCGAAGTCTTACGTGGTCAAAGCGGTATTCAGCTGTCCGACAATAACATTGGTACTAGCTTTGCGATGCGTGGCTTTAGCGCGAGCTCTGCGGTTAATAACACGCTGATTTTGCTCGATGGTCGTCGCTTAAATAATATCGATATCGCCGCCCCGAGCCTGAATGCGATTCCACTCAATTTAATTGAGCGTGTTGAAATTCTATCTGGCAGTGCCGGCGTGCTCTATGGCGACCAAGCGGTAGGCGGGGTGATTAACATTGTGACCAAGTCGCCTGAGAATACGGGCGGCAGCGTGCAATTATCCGGCGGCAGCTTTAATACCTACGAAGGTCGCGGCGATGTGTCGGGCGCCATCAATAAAGATTGGCACTATTTCCTGACTGGTAGCTACAACCAAGGCGATAACTATCGCAAGCATAATGCCAATGAAACTGGCTCTATCTTAGGCCGTATTCAATATAAAACCGCCACTGATTCTTTCTTCGTTGAAACCAGCTATTACGATGATGACCGCGAAAATCCTGGTTCGTTGACGGTAGAACAGTTCAAAGAAAATCCACGTCAGTCTTCTAATAGCAGCGAATATGTTCATGAGATGACCACGGCGGCGCGCAGCGGTTATCAGCATCAGCTTAACCAAAACTGGGCCTTGGCGGCGGATCTGGATTACAGCGATACCTTAGTGAGTTCATTAAACTGGGGGGCGGGTAGCCATAATACTCGCTCGCTGCTGATGTTTAGTCCTAAAGCGCTCGCAACCTACAGCACTCGTCAAGGTGAGCTAAACCTAGTCACGGGTTTGGATATCAGCCGCGGTAAGGCCGAGTTTGACTCTATGGCGCGCAGCAACGTGCAGGAAATGCAGAGTGCTTACCTGCAAGCCACAGTGCCATTAAGCCACACCTTAAGCTATGTGGTGGGCGGACGTTATGCGCGAGTGACCGACGATCTGGTCGATGGCAATGTCTATCCAAACGGCATCGATTTAGATGAAGATGCGACCGCATTCGAGTTCGGTTTAAATTACCGTCCGAGCGCCGAGCACAGATTCTATCTACGTGGCGATGAAAACTTCCGCTTTGCTAAGGTCGATGAGCAAGCTTACACCCCGAAAGATGTGTATGGCTTAAAGCCGCAGACGGGCCGCTCCTATGAGGCGGGTTGGGATTGGACTGTGGCTAGCCAAAGCCTACGTGTCAGCCTATATCGCCTCGATTTAGAAGATGAAATTGTCTTCGACCCAAGTGCTGAAAAACCTGTTGGTGGCAGCTTCCAAGGCGCCAACGTCAATGCCGATGCTTCACGTCGCTATGGCGCGAGTGCCGATTGGGATTGGCAGGTCACTCAAGCCCTAACCCTAGGCTTGGAATATAACTATATCGATGCCGAATTTACCGATGGGGTGAATGATGGCAAGCAATTGTCTTGGGTGGCTGAGCATACGGGACGCGGTTATGTCAGCATGGATTTTGCCGAGCATTTCCAAGTGTTTGCCGAGGCGATTTACACGGGTGATCGTTTTATCGAAGGCGATAACGCTAACGAAGGCGATAAATTATCTAGCTATGTTTTAGGTAATCTGGCTCTGAACTATACCCGTGATGCTTGGTTAGCGAGCCTGCGTATCGATAACCTGTTTGATAAAGAGTATGTTAGCTCGGGTTATTACGGTGGCATTTGGGGTGATAGCTATTACGCTGGTCGCGGACGTGATATTCGCTTGACTGTGGGTTACCGCTTCTAAGCTTGAGACTAATCGTTAATCTATATAAGGCCAGACACTGTCTGGCCTTATTATTTCTGTTGTTTGGCTATACGCAGAGAAAAATCCATTTTCTCGGTGTATTCTTTATAAGTTCGCCCTATATTCAGATAGCCTAAGTCGTTGCTTGTGCTGTAGATCACTGCATCTAAAGCATAGTCACAATTATTCTACGACTTAGGGCTGAAATTCTTTGTAGTTTGGGTATGATGTGAGCGGTATTCGAATCATCTTATAGCAAATTAACAGGTGTAAAGTGTCTTATGACAGATCTTGAGCAACAGGTTTTTACTCAAGTGAGAGCCATCATAGCGAATGAAGAGCAAGTGATTGGTCGCCGTGGGATCTTAATTCCACTCAAAAAAGCGATCCTTGCCGAAGGCGACATTCGTAATGTGATCGATATTATTTCGAGCGATCCCGCATTAGCTGCCCATATGTTGATGCGCAGTAATTCGGCGCAGGCTTCAGGCGTCGTAAATCCTAAATCTCGTTCCTTAAAAGACGCCCTGATCCGTTTAGGCCAGGTCAATATTTATCGTTATGCCTTCACCTTCTATTTGAAAGAGCGCCTCGATGAATTACCCCAACCCTATAAGAAATTAGTGCAAGGTTATTGGAAACTCACGGAAAATATTGCTACCGATGCGGTCGACAGCTTAGTCGATATGCCGGATGTTGAAGTTGATCCCGATGAAGTACAAACCTTGGCGCTGTTTAGCGTATTCGGGCAAATCATTGCCTTAACGGCCTTTGCATACTTAAATGCCAGCTCTGAGCAATCTTTCCCGTTAAGCGTGATTAAGTCATTGATTGATAATCAGCAGCAGACCTTAACCATCGAAGCCTTTGAGGCCTTAGATCTCGATCAGGATCTGCGCCAAGAGTTTATGATCGCCCATAATCTGCGCCAGACCCGTAATCAAAATTCTCCAGGGTTAATCCTGCGCCGTGTGCTCTCGATGCGCGGCATGTTACTCAACCCGCTCTAGACATGTGCCTTTAATAAAAAAGCCTGCGATTGCAGGCTTTTTTATTACTGTTTTTACGGTACTAATTGGATTTTTGCTGACGCGCTAAGCCTTCGCTGGCCACCAGTTGCAGCCAGTTTTGCACTAAGGCCGAGTTCGCGCTGTGGCGGCGGTAGGCACCAAATAGTGGGCGCTTTAAGCCTTCTTGGCCGAGTTTAACGGCGGCGAGGCTCAAGCCATGTCCCTCATTGATTGACCAGTTGGGCAGGGCGGCGATACCGTCCTTACAGGCGATGCGTTGCAATAACATCATGGTCAAATCGCAGGTCTTTTGTTCGCCCGCCTCAACACCAGCCGGTTCTAAAAAGTGGCGGTAAATATCTAAACGCGCCAGTGGCACTGGGTAGCTGATTATGGGTAAACGCGCCAATTGCTTAGGCGTAACATAGGCTTCTTTCGCTAAGGGATGATCCTTGGCAACGACTAACTTCACTTCAAAATCAAACAAATGCTGATAGGCGAGCGAGTGCCCCGGCACGGGATCTGAGGTCAGCACTATATCGAGTTCGCCCATTTCTAAGGCATTGAGCGAATCGAACAGGTGACGGCTCGATAGATCTAACTCGGCCTGCGGATGATCTTGCCTAAATTGCTCCATCACTGGCATTAACCAGCGAAAACAGCTGTGGCATTCAATCCCCACTCTGAGTTGATTGGTCTCTGTCTCTAGGCCATTTTTCAGATCCGTTTCCGTCTCTAACACCTTAGGCAGGATTTCTTCGGCGAGGTGCAACAGGCGTGCGCCTTCCTGAGTAAAAGAGAGCGGTTTGCTTTTACGTACAAAAATGGGCGAGTTAATTCGTTGCTCTAACTCCTTAATTTGATGGGAGAGAGCCGATTGAGTGACAAAACGTTTTTTGGCTGCGCCCGCCAAGCTGCCACTTTCCTTCAGTGCCATTAAGGTTCGCAGATGTCTTAGTTCGATCATGATCACTCCAAGTGAATTTCGCTCATGTTGTGCTTGAAATCAATTCGGTTGCTGGCATAGAGACTATCACAATAAACTTCTAGACGTCCAGACGCCCATTGTGATTTATCTAGGCTTAAATGCGAAAAGTTGCCAAGAAAACACCATCAGCTGGGTGCTAGTGCCGAATATGGCTTATCTCAAATAAAGGAAGATATGGTATGCAATTAAACAGTCTTGGTTTTCCCCGTATCGGGCGTCGTCGTGAACTGAAATTTGCCCTCGAAAAATACTGGCGTGGTGAGAGCACTCAAGCTGAACTGCATGAGGTGGCCAAGGAGTTACGTCGTACCCATTGGCAATGGCAAGTGGCCGCAGGGATCGAGCAAGTGCCAGTGGGTGATTTTGCCTTTTACGATCAAGTGTTAACCCTAAGTGCGACCCTTAACGCCATCCCTGATCGACACCGCGGCGAGGGCGCTATCGATCTTGATACCTTATTCCGCGTTGCCCGTGGCCGTGCGCCAACTGGCACCGATGCGCCAGCCTCTGAAATGACTAAGTATTTCAACACTAACTATCACTACTTAGTGCCAGAGCTTAAGCAAGACCAAGTGTTCTCTATCGCCTATGAGCAGTTTTTTGATGAAGTGGCCGAGGCACAGGCGCTGGGTTATCAAGCCAAGCCCGTGTTGTTAGGTCCTGTGAGTTACTTGTATCTGGCCAAAACCGTGGGTCAGGATTTCGATAAACTCAGCCTATTGCCCAATCTGTTAAAGGCCTATGCCGACATTCTTGCGCGTTTTGCCACGCAGGGCGTGACTTGGGTACAGCTTGAAGAACCTATTCTGGCGCTTGAATTAACCGTCGATTGGCAAGCGGCGATTAGCGAAGCTTATCAAGCGCTTAAAACGGCTCAAGTGAAGATTTTACTCACTAGCTACTATGGCAGCATTAGTCATCATCAGGCGCTGGTTTCCGCGCTGCCAGTGGCGGGGCTGCACCTCGATTTAGTGACAGCTCCTGAACAATTGGCCTTGTTTGCCAATGCCTTAAGAGCAGATCAAATTCTCTCTGCAGGCGTAGTAAATGGTCGCAACGTGTGGGCGGCAGAGGTTGACCTGATTGTCGAGCGTATCGGCAGTGTTGCCAGAGACTTAGGTGCGCGCCTATGGATTGGCTCTTCCTGTTCACTGCTTCACAGCCCTGTGGATTTAGAGGTGGAGACAACGCTCACGCCAGCACTACGTCAACAGCTTGCGTTTGCTAAGCAAAAGCTGTTGGAACTGGCTAATGTGCGCCAATTGTTACAGGCTCCTGAGTCTGTCGCCGCCAAAGAGATAGTTAACACTTGTTTGGCACGTCGTGAGGCTAAAGCACTGGCGGCGGATGCAAAAGTCATCGCCCGTGTGGCTGCGCTGACCCAAGCCGACTATGAACGTGTGAGCGAATTTACTGAGCGCCAAGCGGTACAGCAGCGCAAGTATCGTTTGCCATTACTGCCCACGACCACAATTGGCTCATTCCCACAAACGCCTGCTATCCGTGGCTTACGTAGCCGCTGGCGCAAAGGGGAGCTAAGCGATGCCCAATATACCGAGCAGTTGCAGCAAGTGACCCGCGATACCATCGACCGCCAACTTAAACTCGGTATCGATGTGCTAGTACACGGTGAGGCCGAGCGTAATGACATGGTGGAATACTTCGGCGAGCAGCTCGAAGGCGTGGGCTTTACCAAAAATGGTTGGGTGCAGAGTTATGGTTCTCGCTGCGTTAAGCCGCCATTGATTTATGGTGATGTAAGCCGCCCGAAAGCGATGACGGTAGAGTGGGCCGAATTCGCCCAAAGCCTGACGGACAAACCGGTCAAAGGTATGTTAACGGGTCCGGTGACGATTCTACATTGGTCGTTTGCCCGTGAAGATATCAGCCGCGATACCATTGCCACCCAATTGGCGCTGGCTATTCGTGATGAAGTGGTGGATTTACAAAATGCAGGCATTGGCATTATCCAAATTGATGAACCTGCCTTCCGCGAAGGTCTGCCATTAAAGCAGAGCGAGTGGCAAGCTTACTTAGATTGGGCGGTGAATGCCTTTAAACTGAGTGCGGCAGGTGTTGTGGATGAAACTCAAATCCACACCCATATGTGTTACAGCGAGTTTAACGACACGATTGCAGCTATTGCCGCCATGGATGCGGATGTGATTACCATCGAGACCTCGCGTTCACGCATGGAACTGCTTAACGCCTTTGAAGATTTTGAATATCCAAATGAAATTGGCCCAGGCGTTTACGATATCCACTCGCCAAATACGCCAAGTGTTGAGGCCATGGTGCACCTTATCGAAAAAGCGGCGCAAAAAGTGCCTGTGCGCCAACTCTGGGTTAACCCCGATTGCGGCCTTAAGACCCGCACTTGGGATGAGGTAGAACCCGCGTTGAAGAACATGGTCGATGCGACCCGTGAACTGCGTCGCCGCCTTGGCTAAGCGCGTGTAATATCCGCAATTAATGCCTCTTTGGCATAGCGTAAAAAACAGGGATACCTTAGGTATCCCTGTTTTTTATTGGCGATTTGAAAAGGCATATTTGAATGCGCACTTGAGCCTACTGTTTAATGGCGCTTATTCACTGAATTGCGCTTATTCGTTAAACATCATCTCGGGGACATGCTCAGGTACCACCAATTCGCCTGCGGTGAGCTTAATAATCTCCTCGACACTCACGCCGGGCGCACGTTCGAGCAAATGAAATTTGCCTTCTTTGATTTCGATAAAGGCCAGATCCGTCAGCACTTTTTTGATGCAACCCTTACCCGTTAGCGGCAGGGTGCACTCGGTTAATAATTTAGATTCACCGTGCTTTGAGGCGTGGGTCATGGTCACAATGATATTGTCGGCGCCGGCGACAAGATCCATGGCGCCGCCCATGCCCTTAATCAGTTTGCCCGGGATCATATAGGAGGCGATATTGCCCTGAGTGTCGACCTCAAAGGCGCCTAATACGGTGAGATCCACATGGCCGCCGCGGATCATTGCAAAGGACTCGGCCGAGTCGAAGAGGGCGGCGCCCCTTGCCATAGTCACTGTTTGCTTGCCGGCATTGATTAAGTCGGCATCGACCTCTTCCATCGTCGGAAAAGGCCCCATCCCTAACAGGCCATTTTCGGATTGCAGCATCACTTCAATGCCTTCGGGAATATAGTTGGCCACCAGTGTGGGGATACCAATGCCGAGATTCACGTAATAGCCATCTTTGAGTTCTTGGGCGACGCGCTGGGCGAGTTGTTCTCTTGAAAGTGCCATAACCAAATCCTATTTGCTGGAGGGGCGGGTGGTTAGTTGTTCGATACGTTTCTCAAAGCTGCCTTGGATAAGTCGGTCGACATAGATGCCGGGCGTATGGATTTCATCGGGATCTAATTGACCCGGCTCGACAATTTCCTCCACCTCCACCACGGTTATCTTGCCCGCTGTGGCGGCAAGGGGATTGAAGTTACGGGCGGTTCTGCGAAAGACTAAATTGCCGAAGGTGTCGGCCTTCCAGGCTTTGACTATGGCAAAGTCGCCTGTAATGGATTCTTCAAGAATGTAATGGCGACCATTGAATTCTTTGACTTCTTTACCTATTGCGACGTCAGTGCCATAGCCTGTTGCGGTATAAAAAGCCGGAATGCCCGCGCCCGCCGCCCGCATTTTTTCCGCCAGCGTGCCCTGCGGTGTGAGTTCAACTTCCAGTTCGCCAGACATCATCTGCGCCTCGAAGTTGGCATTTTCACCCACATAGGAGGCGATCATTTTTTTGATCTGTTTATCGAGCAGTAAGATCCCAAGCCCGTATTCCGTGGTGCCGCAGTTATTGGAGACGACGGTCAGGTTTTTGGTGCCCTTGTGTTTGATTTCTTTGATGAGATTTTCAGGAATACCGCAAAGGCCAAAGCCGCCCGCAATCACCGTCATCCCATCTTCGAGTCCCGCTAACGCATCGCTGTAGCTGGTAACCACCTTATTCAATCCAGACATGGAGTGCTCTCTTACGCTTGCTGAAAGTGTGGCGCTTACTATTACCCAATTTTTCGAGCGCTCCTATGGTACTAAGGTGCCAAATAAAACCGCGGCCAATTGCCATATTCTAATGGTATTGAGTCTGGGGGCATTGAGGATGTGCGTCCCGCCATGATGTGTTCAAGGCATGGATAAAGGACTGTGACTGGATTTTAAAGCATCGGGAGACAAGCAATATGGCGGTTGAACACACAAGCTTAAAAGGCAAGGTAGGGCTGATCACCGGCTCCACCAGTGGAATAGGTTTAGCAACGGCCCATGTGCTGGCGGAGCAAGGTTGTCATCTGATCCTGCACGGGTTAATGCCAGAGGCCGAGGGGCGGCGCCTCGCGGCGGAGTTTGCCGAGCAATATCATATTCACACTTTCTTCAGTAACGCCGATCTGCGGGATCCCGAGAGCATTCATGCCTTTATGGACGCGGGAGTAAAGGCATTGGGCACTATTGATATTTTGGTGAATAACGCCGGTATTCAACACACTGAAAATGTTGCGCATTTCCCGATTGATAAATGGAACGACATTATCGCCATTAACCTATCCTCGGCATTTCATACCATTCAACAAGCCGTGCCTGCGATGGCCGAAAAGCGTTGGGGCCGCATTATCAATATCGCCTCGGTGCATGGCTTAGTGGCCTCGGTCAACAAGGCGGCCTATTGTGCGGCTAAACACGGGATTGTCGGCTTAACCAAAGTCGTGGCTATCGAGTGCGCCGAGCAGGGAATTACCGTCAATGCGATTTGCCCTGGCTGGGTGGATACGCCGCTGATCAACAAACAGATTGAGGCCATCGCCAGTAATAAGGGCTTAAGTTACGACGAGGCTAAATATCAACTCGTCACGGCAAAACAACCCCTGCCAGAGATGCTAGACCCACGTCAGATTGGCGAATTTGTGCTGTTTTTATGTAGCAGTGCGGCGCGGGGAATTACGGGCGCATCGCTGGCCATGGACGGCGCCTGGACCGCGCAATAGGTTAACGCAATCGTTTTTAGCTCAACAGGTTAGTATTACTTTAGCGTCTACTTCTAAAGACCCATATCCGTTTTAAGGCGATTCACCTAGGTTTAGTTTGATGTCTATTTTCAAACAAAAATAACCTTAAAGGTGATAACAATGAAATGGAACAAATCGTGTCTCGTCGCCCAATTTCTACTCCTTGTAATTGGGCTTTTTTCATCTCTGACGTACGCCGGAAGTTGGCAACAGAATGTGGCCATTGGTGGTTTTAACAAAGTACATATCTACACTCCGGATACTGACGCTAAGGTGGGCGACGGTAAGGCCTTGATGTTAGTGCTGCATGGCTGCGTGCAACCCATCAACAACTATCTCACGGCCAATCTTGAACAGGCCGCAGAGGCTCACGGTATGGTCATTGCCGTACCCGATGCGATGAATAAGGCGGGCTACAGCTGTTGGTCCTATTGGCAGGGCAGCATTAATCGGACATCGGGGGATTATAAAAATCTGATTAATTTAGCCAATGCCTTGTCGGGTGATGTAAACCGTCATATCGACCCGACTCAGGTGTATATTGCGGGGCTGTCCTCGGGCGCGGCGATGGCAATGCAAACTGCCTGCGTGGCACCCGATGTGTTTGCTGGGGTGGCCTCAAGCGCGGGGCCAAGCATAGGGACGAGTTCGAATGGGGCGATCTCTACCTGTGAAACCGTCTCCACATCCACCTTCAAATCACGCTGTGAATCCTACGCGGGTAGCTACAAGAGTTATTTAGGGACTCAGTTAGCCGTGATTGGCCATGGCAAGGCCGACACAACGGTCAACACTTGCTATAACCAGCAGAATGCCGATGGTTTTGCCACCGTTTATGGTGTGACTAAGCTAAGCGGAACCAATGCATTATCTGAGGGCGCTGGACATACGGCATCGGAAACCCTGTGGAGCAACAAACGGGTGGCAATGTTGTGGTTCGATGGCTTAGACCATTCATGGTCAGGTGGGGCGGGCGCATCGGGGGATTATGTCGCCGACGACAGCATTAACTTTGCCACCTATTTAGGGAAGTTTTTCGCTGATAATAACCAAAGGGTAAACCGTAATGCCTTGCCTACCCTTGCCAATGTCACTGGCGCGGATAACGCGGGCGTGCTGACTGTTTCTGGCATGGCTAATGATAGCGATGGGTATGTCGCGCAGGTAACTATGGGCATTTATTTGCTCGACGGTGCGGGCCAAAGCCTGATCGGCAATGTGAGTACCACAAGCCTTGGTAGCGACGGTAGTTTTCAGCTATCTAGCCAGAGCTTGAGTGATGGCCTGTACAAGCTGGTGGTACAAGCAAGTGATGATGTGTCTGCGCTTAGCGCGCCAGTGGAGTTAACCGTACGTGTTGGGCCTGAGCCTGCGAATGCTGCGCCAGTACTGAGTAATATTCAGGTGAGTGTTTCAGGACAATGCGCATCGGTGACAGGCTCGGTTATCGATGCAAACCAAAATTTAGCCTCGGTGACCGTTGGTTTTAGTTCTGGTCAGCAAGTCAGCGCGAGCATTAATGGCACTCAATATAGCGCTCAAGGTTGTAATTTACCGGGCGGTGCGAATCTTGCGACCGTGATTGCGATGGATAGCACGCAACTCTCTAGCCAAGACAGCATTAACTTTACTATCGATGCGGGCGTGACGGGGGATTACAACACCCATATTAATCTTGGTCATATCACTTGGGGTGTAGGTTATTCCGCCTGTTATCTTGCCTTCGGTACAGGGCAATTTACCATGCGCGAATATGCGGTGGGCAGCTCGCAATGTCAGTGGGTTGCCGATGGCAATACTAGCTGCGCGGGGCCTTCGCAGGCATGTACTGGTAGCACAGGTGGCACCACTGAGCCTACAGATAGCGACAGCGATGGCATAAGTGACAGCATAGATAACTGCCCCAATGTCGCTAATGCGGATCAGGCGGATAACGATGGTGATGGTATCGGCAATGCGTGCGATACCACGCCTAATGGAGATACTTATCAATGTACCCAAGTCACGGCGACAAACTATGCCCATGTCACGGCGGGGCGCGCGACCAGCAGTGGCGGTTATGCCTACGCTAAAGGGTCGGGTCAATTAATGGGGCTTTATAACACCTTCTATAGCAGTACTTTGGCCAATACTGCCGCCAATTACTATGTGGTTGGTAGCTGTCCTAACTAAGTGAAAAGGTTGATTAGGTGAAAGCCCTAACTGGGTGAGCTCGGCTTGATAACAAAGGCGAACCTTATGGTTCGCCTTTTCGCATTGGCTTGGGTGGATGACGGGAGCGACTACTGACAGCAAATAGCGCATTATCCTGTAAATTCTAAGCAATGCCCTGCATAGCACTATTCAGCGAAAGCCGTCTTAAATGATAAGATAGGCGCCAGAATTTTTATGAGGTGAAAACTCACCTAGTGAAGACGTGGCAATTTTGACCTAACGCGCCGCGTGATGAATGCGGTTATTCGATGTATTTATTTGATTATGTTAGGTGTATTTCTATTCTGTCGTCCTAAATGGGGCGTACACCCTTATAGATTTGAGCATTACTGGAGACAAAACTCATGACAAACGCGAATGTGGATGCCACGCAGTTAACGACTAAGCCATCAGAAGATGGTTTTTACATGCCCGCCGAATGGGCGGCGCAGCAAGCCGTATGGATGATTTGGCCATATCGTCCTGATAACTGGCGCTCTGCAGGTGCTTATGCTCAAGCGACCTTTGCTAAGGTGGCCGATGCCATTGGTGGGGCAACTCCCGTTTATATGGGTGTACCTCAGGCCTTTGTAGCAGAAGCTCAAAAAGTGATGCCTTCCCACGTGACTCTAGTCGAAATCGACAGTAACGACTGCTGGGCTCGCGACACTGGACCTACTGTGGTGGTTAATGCCGAGGGCGAATGCCGTGGTGTGGATTGGGGCTTCAATGCTTGGGGTGGTCACAATGGCGGTCTGTATTTCCCATGGGATAAGGACGAACAGGTTGCCGCACAAATGCTCAAGCAACATGGTTTTGCTCGTTATAGTGCACCGCTGATCCTCGAAGGTGGCTCCATCCACGTCGATGGTGAAGGCACCTGTATGACCACGGCCGAATGTTTACTTAACGCCAACCGTAACCCAGACCTGACGAAAGAGCAGATCGAAGCCTTACTGCGTGACTATTTGAATGTTAAGCAGTTTATCTGGTTGGAAGAGGGCGTTTATATGGACGAAACCGACGGACATATCGACAACATGTGTTGTTTTGCGCGCCCTGGTGAAGTGATCCTGCACTGGACCGACGATGAAACCGATCCACAATACCCACGCTCGAAAGCCGCGTTGGACGTGTTGCAAAACACAGTTGACGCCCAAGGTCGCAAGTTAAAAATTCACCTGCTGCCACAACCGGGTCCTCTGTATTGCACCGAAGAAGAATCAAGAGGCGTGACAGAAGGCACTGGCGTACCGCGCACTGCGGGCGAGCGCTTAGCGGGCTCTTATGTGAACTTTTTAATCACTAACGACCGTATCGTCTTCCCACTGCTTGACCCTGCAACCGACGATATCGCTGCGCAAAAACTGCAGGAGATTTTCCCTGAGCACAAGATTGTGGGTGTGCCCGCGCGGGAGATTTTATTAGGTGGCGGCAATATCCATTGTATTACCCAGCAGATCCCTTCTGGAAAGTAAGTACACCAAGGAGAACAGTATGACGCTTGATGTCACTGTTATTGCACCACAATTGGTTTTCTGCGGGAGGGCGTAAAATGTTTGAAGTGACTGAAGTTTCCATTGCCGAGCTGCGTGAAGCGCTCGAATCCGGCCGCACGACTGCGGTTGAGTTGGTGAAATCCTATTTGGCTCGAGTGGCGGCTTACGATGGCCCTGCCACTGAGACTAAGCTGAATGCGTTAGTGGTGCACAATCCCGATGCGCTGAAAGAAGCCGAGGCTTCCGATGCGCGCCGTGCCCGTGGCGAAACCTTAAGCCCGCTCGATGGTATTCCTTACACCGCTAAGGACAGCTATTTAGTGAAGGGATTGACGGCGGCGTCTGGCAGCCCAGCATTTAAAGATTTAGTGGCCCAGTATGATGCCTTTGCCGTCGAGCGCCTTCGCGCCGCGGGTGCTATTTGCTTAGGCAAAACCAATATGCCACCGATGGCGAATGGCGGCATGCAGCGTGGTCACTATGGCCGCGCCGAAAGCCCCTACAATGCGAACTATCTGACGGCGCCCTTTGCCTCGGGCTCATCCAACGGAGCGGGTACTGGAACAGCGGCAAGCTACTCGGCGTTCGGTCTTGCCGAAGAGACTTGGTCGAGTGGCCGTGGCCCTGCATCCAACAACGGTTTGTGTGCCTATACGCCATCTCGCGGGGTAATTTCGGTGCGCGGCAACTGGCCATTAACCCCAACCATGGACGTGGTAGTGCCTTATACCCGCACTATGGCGGATATGCTCGAAGTGCTCGATGTGATTGTGGCCGATGACCCTATCACCCGTGGCGACCTCTGGCGCCTGCAACCTTGGGTGCAAATTCCTAAAGCGTCTAGCGTTCGTCCAGAATCCTATCTGGCACTCGCCGCCTGCGCCGACACCCTTAAGGGTAAGCGTTTTGGCGTTCCGCGCATGTACATCAACAAAGATGAACTAGCTGGTACCAGCGAAAACCCAGGTATCGGTGGACCAACGGGCCAACGTATCCATACTCGCCAATCGGTGATCGATTTGTGGGAAGCGGCGCGTAAAGCCCTAGAAGCTGCCGGTGCGGAAGTGATTGAAGTTGATTTTCCGCTGGTGTCTAACTGTGAAGGCGACCGCCCCGGCGCGCCGACCGTGTTTAACCGTGGCATAGTGACGCCCCAATTCCTCCATGATGAATTATGGGAACTCTCGGGTTGGGCGTTCGATGAATTCCTGCGGGCGAACAACGACCCTAAACTTAACAAGCTTGAAGATGTGGTGGGACATTTGATATTCCCCCATGACCTCGGCACCTTGCCAAACCGTGAGGGTGATTTAGCGGCGGGCATGGAAGAGTATGTCAACATGGCCAAACGCGGCTTGAAATCCTATGACCAGATCGACAGTATTCCCGATGGCCTGCGTGGTTTAGAGAAGACCCGTAAGCTGGATCTCGAAGACTGGATGGACGAACTTAAGCTGGATGCCGTGCTGTTCCCGACCGTGGCCGATGTCGGCCCCGCCGATGCCCATGTGAATCCGGCCTCCGCCGATATCGCTTGGAGTAATGGGGTTTGGGTGGCAAACGGTAACCTTGCGATTCGCCATTTAGGCGTGCCGACTGTGACTGTGCCAATGGGCGTAATGGCCGATATTGGCATGCCAGTGGGATTAACCTTCGCGGGTCGTGCCTACGATGATAACAACCTGCTTAAGTTTGCCGGCGCGTTCGAGTCGACGGGTAATAAGCGTATGATTCCGCCGCGTACACCGCCGCTGAGTCAATAAGCTCTAAGTCGTAAGGCTGAGAAATCCAACACGGGATGGGTAACAATACCCATCCCGTTTTTTTCGCGTTAATCTCTCATGCGTTATTTATCAAACCTATTCCAGCGTTAGGATTCTACTTTTACCATGTACCGCACTATCGAACTCATGCCTTTTGGTGTACTCAGAGCTAAAGGAAGGTCCAAAGTTTGGCAAACCTAATTGTCGATTCCCTACCTCGGGGGAGACTTTCAACTGGTTATTCATGGTGATGTTAATGGACCTTCGGCCAGTCAACGCACGGCCCTCACATTACTTATCGAGCCAAGTGAGACGTTGCGCGATGAAATAGCGACTAAAGTGGTCGAGTTTATTCACGCTTGTAATATCGTGCCTGTTGAGTTCAAGGTTGAGGTTGCCACTGTATGGTCATTGCTCACTCCTGAGCTGATTGAGGTTCACACTAGTCACGAGTACGCCTATGGTGAGGGTGAATTGGGAACTAATGCTATATCAATTGGTTACCTTACACCTTGGACGAATGAACAATTAATCCAAGTGCCATTCTTAAATGGAAAAATTGGCGTGATTTATAGCGAGTAATTTGGGGTGCAGTTGTATTTTTTAATTATGTCCTCCCGTTAATTGCTACTTAAAAAATAAGCACCTACAAACATATCTTGGGTGTAGGTGCTTCGAGGGAGAGTTTGAATGGGCCAGCTAGCGAGAGGTCGCGGTTATGGGCTCAGCTAAAAACGCGGCAATCATACGGTAGGTCGCAAGGCATTCCTCCGAAACCAAATCCTGCAGCAGCATATAGGCGTGGATCATGTCTTCAAATTGATGGTGCTGCACCTTCACGCCAGCCGCCGTTAAGGCGTTAGCATAGGCAATGCCTTCATCCCGCAATGGGTCACAGCCTGCGGTAAATATCAAGGTGCTGGGCAGTTTGGCGTTGAACTCGCCATGTAAGGGGGAAGCTTGTTTGACTCGCTCGGCATCCTTAGCCACTTCTTGAAAATACTGTTCGAAGTACCATTGCACCCTAGGGGTTTCGAGCAAGAAACCTGCGCCATTACTCTGATAGGAAGCGCTCGCCATGGTGTAATCCACGCTGGGATACACCAAGATCTGCTTGGCGATATTAAGCCTGTTGTCGCTTAGGCTACGTTGGCTAAGGCTAGTGCATAGCGCGCCACCGGCACTGTCGCCCATGATGCTAACACCTTGTTGATATTGCACCTCAGTCAACACGCTTTGATAGTGGCGCAGGGCGTATTCGCAGTCTTCAAGTCCCGCCGGATAGGGATGTTCGGGCGCGAGGCGATACTCCACACTGATCACCACACACTGAGCTATGCTGGCAAGGTGACGACAGATAGGGTCGTACAGCTCCACACTGCCGCACATATGGCCGCCGCCGTGAAAATGTAACACTACGGGCAGGGCTTTGTTCGGTGCTGGGCTGTAAACTCGACAACCAATTTCCCTGTCGCCATGCTGCGCATCCTTCACTTGCCATGCCTTATCGGCGATATAACTTACCTCAGGTTTAGCGCTCATCAGGGCCGCGAGTTTGTTCAAGTTTTCCCGCAGCAGCTGTGGACTGTATTGAATATTTTGCTGTTTCGCGAGGGCGATATTCTGGTTTGCTAACTCAAGAAAATTCGTCAGCTTTGCTGAAGCGGTACCGCGTGGGGAAACTTGCATGCTTACTCCTTAGCTTGTCCGGTTTCGGGGAGAAAATAGCTGCCAACAAACACTGTGGCGCTTAACAGGGTGATCAGCACAAACGAGGCGAAGTAACTGCCTTGGTTGATATCCACTAGCTTGCCAAACAGCCATAACACTAAGGTCGAAATCAGATAGCTGATGGACCAAAACAGGCTAAAAATTACCGTGATTTTTTGACTGGTCATCTTAGGTAGCTCGTGGGGAATCGAGACTAAAGCGGTGACGGGTAAAAAGATGCAAAAGCCTAAGACGATGGCGCACAGGGTTTGCAGCCAAGGCGCCGAGCCAAAGGATAGCCCTAACACAGTCAAGAAAATCAGCAGGCCGCTGAGGCGAATAATCGGCAGGCGCAGTGGCTGTTTACGGCTATAGAGTATCCCCGCTATGGTGCCGACAATCCCAAAGCCAATCACCCACTTACTCTGGCTGATGCCCGCCAGTGGATAAAAGGTAAATAGGCAAATATAAAAGGATAATAATCCCGAGTAGGTGAGGGCATAGGCCCAGTTAAAGCCGTCTTTTAAGCCATCGAGATAGGAGTATGAGGTGATGGCATCTTGCTGTGCATTGGCTTGATGGCTGGGGGCTTGTTCAAACTTTACCAATAACCACAGCAGCGCCAGTACCAGACTGGCCAGGGAAAACACCAACAGGCTTTGTTGCCAACCGCCGCTGATGGCATTGATGCTCGGCATGCCCCAAAGCACGATAGCCGTGCCCACATTAAAGGCAACCGCGTTTAATCCATTGATCACAGGGCGCTCTTCTGGGGCGAACCAGTGCATCACAATCGGGTTGAAATAGACAATCATAAAGGCGCCGCCCAGCCCCATTAAAAAGCGGCTCACCAGCAGTAACTCATAGTTTGGGGCGTAGGGTGTCATGACGCCCGTGACTATCAATAATGCCGCGACTAAAAACGCATATTTCACCCCAAATTTGAGGGTGAGATAGGCCGCAGCAAAGGTGCCGACAATTTTGGCTAAGGTAACTGCACCGCTCAATAAACTGGCGGAGGCATAACTTTCGATATGCATCGAGGCCATGATGTTATTCATACTCGCGGTGCCGCCAACCCATGCCATTGCAAATAAGACGTAACTGGTAAAAACCAAGCCTTCTACGAGATATTTATGGGTAATTTTTATCGGCATAGTTGTTTAAAACCTCGAGTCAATATTGGCCGTAGGTTAGCCGATGGGGGGGGATAAATAAGTACTACCTTAGTGCACCGTGCTGTTATCAAGTATTTAACAATTTGTTTGTCTAGTGTAGTTTGGCTGGGTGTATACAGGTTGATTGGGGAATATCTTGCTGGCGTGGTTGTCTGTTGATACTTGGTGGATCAGTGTTATATCGATTGCCTATTTGGCTGTGCTGTTTATTGTCGCCCAATGGGGGCAAAATCAGGCGATAGATCAATGGCGTAAACGGCCTTGGGTGTACAGTTTATCCTTGGGGGTGTGTTGTACTTCGTGGGCGTTTTACGGCACGGTTGGGCAAGCGGCTACCACGGGTGCTTGGTTAGCGCCCATCTACATAGGTTCGATAATCTGTCTCGTGCTGGCGTGGCCTATGTTGATGCGCACGCTGCAGATCATCAAAAGCCAAAACCTGACCTCGATTGCCGACTTTATCGCCTGCCGCTTTGACCGCTCGCCTAAAATTGCCGCCAGTGTTGCCATGGTGTCCCTCTTTGGCACTATTCCCTATATCGCGCTGCAGCTGAGGGCGATAAGTACCAGTTTCGATCTTTTAACGGGTACTTTTCAGTCTGGGATAAGCACGGCGTTTATCGTTACTATCGTGTTGATTATCTTTAGTATCTTATTCGGTACTCGGCAGCTTTCGGCCAGTAATCAAAATCAAGGCTTGGTACTGGCGATTGCCTTTAGCTCAATCGTAAAGCTGTTTGCGCTCACCACGGTTGGGTTGTTCGCGACTTTCTATGTGTTTGATGGTTTCAGTGATTTGCTCGCTCGGGGTCAGCATTTACCGCCGAGTTCTGAGGGGAATTCACTCTATTTTGTGCTGTCACAAATTCTGCTGGGCGCCATTACCATCTATGCGCTGCCACAGGAATTCCACATGATGATGATTGAAAATCATCATGCCAAAGAGTTAAAAGCCGCCCGTTGGATGGTGCCGCTGTATCTGCTGCTGATTAATGCCTTTGTATTGCCTATCGCGCTTGCGGGGCAGATTAGCTTTCCCGGCGGCAGTGTCGATGCCGACACCTATGTGCTGACCTTACCACTCTTCTATCAGCAGGCTTGGCTGGGGGTCTTGGTGTATATTGGCGGCCTTGCGGCGGCAACGGCTATGGTGATTGTGGCGGCGATTGTACTCAGCACCATGATTTCGACCGAGATTTTGACCCCGCTGCTGCTGAGATTGCCGAAATTTAGCTCGCAACAGACGCCGCAGCTCGCGGGGATATTGCTCAATTTACGGCGGATATCGATAGCGGCGATTCTGCTATCGGCCTTTGCCTTCGAGCGTTATATCGATCAGCAGAATCACTTGGCCAGCATTGGCTTATTATCCTTTGTGCTACTGTCGCAGTTCTTTCCCGCCGCCGTAGGGGCGCTCTATTGGCGCCGCGCCACCACCCAAGGTGCCTTTTGGGGCATGTTGATGGGCAGTTTAGTCTGGCTTTATACCTTGCTGCTGCCCGCGACCTTCCCCGATGCTCTCTGGGTCACTCAAGGGTTGTTGAATATTCCATGGCTAACCCCAACCGCGCTATTTGGTCTAACAGGGCTGGATAATATCAGCCACGGCCTACTGTATAGTTTGCTTGCGAACGTCGGTTGTTTTGTGCTGATTTCGTTGCTGAAAGAGCAGAGTGTGGGGGAAGTGCTTCAAGCCGATGTGTTTGTTAACCGCAAACAGGTGGCGCTGGAACGGCACCTCTCGGTTGAGGATCTGGCGAGCCTATTACACCGCTTTATCAATAAGGAAGAAGCCGACGCCCTGCTGGCTAGGGCGAAGGTACTTGGTTCTGAATTGCAATTAGCCACACGGCGCGAGGAGCTGGTGGATTACACCCGCCTTAAGTTGTCGGGGGTGTTAGGGTCTGCCTCGACGCGGATGGTGATGAATGCCGCCTCACGCTCGCAGC
The DNA here is from genome assembly GCF_002196695.1 of Shewanella sp. Shew256. Lineage (NCBI taxonomy): Bacteria > Pseudomonadati > Pseudomonadota > Gammaproteobacteria > Alteromonadales > Shewanellaceae > Shewanella > Shewanella sp. Shew256. Next base: position 319,772 of record NZ_NAJR01000001.1, read on the forward strand.
AGGTGCCGCTGGAGGATGTGGTCAGCATAGTCGATGAGGCCAACCAGATCTTCGAGTTTAACCGCGAACTGCTGCAATCTGGGGTCGAAAATATCGAACAGGGCATTAGCGTGGTCGATGCCGATATGCGTTTGGTTGCATGGAACAAACGTTATATTGAGTTGCTTGATTATCCTAAAGATTTGGTAAAAGCTGGCATACCGATAGAGAAGCTGCTGAGGTTTAATATCGAGCGCGGCATCATTGTAGGCGATGAGGCTCATGAGCTGGTGGAAAAGCGCCTTGCCCATATGCGTAGCGGTAGTCCACATCATTTTCTGCGCACTATGCTCGATGGCAAAGTGCTGGAAATCCGTGGTCAAGCCATGCCTGGTGGTGGCTTTGTAAGTACTTTTACCGATATTACCGACCATATTCAGGCCGAAAAAGCCCTGCAACTGGCTAACGAAACCCTCGAAAAGCGGGTCGAAAGCCGCACAAGGGAGCTCGCTAAAGCCAAGGCCGAAGCAGAGGCGGCCAATAGCAGTAAGACGCGGTTTTTAGCGGCGGCGAGCCACGATTTAATGCAGCCCTTTAACGCACTTACCCTGTTTACCGAGATGCTTAAACAGCGGGTGACGTCGACCGAACTCAAGGATCTCGCCACCCATATTGAAGCCTCCTTAAATGTGGTGGAGAGCCTGTTATCCGATCTGGTAGAAATCTCCCGCCTCGATAGCAGTAGCCTTAAAACTGAGCAGAGCCAGTTTGCGCTCAACGATTTACTCTCGACCTTAGTGAATGAATTTAAAGTGCTTTCCGCCGAGCAGGGCATCGATTTTTCCTATCAGTTTTCCTCCTGCCTAGTGCAAAGCGACCAACGTTTACTGCGACGGATTATTCAAAACTTCCTCTCCAATGCGTTCCATTATTCCCCAGCTGGCGCGGTGAATCGGCAAACGCAGCTGCCGCTCAATGCCAGCGCGGCTCTGCCTAAGCTATCGCAAGCCGATTTTGTGGCTAAGGTGCTGCTGGGGGTGAGGCGGCTCGAACATAGCCTGCTAATTCAAGTGTGGGACAATGGCCCGGGCATACCTCAAGATAAACAGCAGGCGATTTTCGGCGAGTTTGAGCGCCTCGAACAAACGCGGGAGATCCCGGGGCTTGGGCTGGGGCTGGCGATTTGCGATCGCATCGCTAAGTTACTCGGGCTTAAGATTAGCTTGCACTCAGAGGTGGGTAAGGGCACCTGTTTTAGTGTTGAAGTGCCGCGCGTCTTCGCCCAAGCCAAACCGAGTAATGTGGTTAAGCTACGCAGCGAAGAGGAAGGCGTAAACGATAGCTTTAATATTAGCGTGTTAGTCATAGATAACGATGAGTTAATGCTAAAGGCCATTTCCTCATTGCTGTTAGGCTGGGGCTGCCATGTACTCACTGCTCGAGATAAAGCCAGTGCCGAGCAGCAACTGGCGCAGCAGGTGTTGCCGAAGCTTATCATTGCCGATTACCACTTAGATGATGACCAAAACGGTGTCGATCTGGTGCAAAGCTTGCTCACTCATCCTGTGTTTAGCGGCCAGCGTCCGACCTGCATTATCTGCTCGGCAGATCCGTCTGAGTCCGTGCGGCAACACACCAGCAGCGCGCAGTTCAGTTTTGTGCGTAAACCCGTTAAAGCCACCGCCTTAAAACGATTGATTAAGCAATTGTCTTAACTCTGCACTATCGTGGTTCTGGCTTAATAAATACGGATAAAAAAAACAGTGGTTTAGTGCCACTGTTTTTCTTTAATTCTCAATTCTGGGAGTGGTTCAAGTTACGTTAGGCGCTGATAGGCGGTTTATCGTTGCTGGTTATCATCAGCTGCTGGAAGACTAATCCCGCCTGAGTGCGGTTGTAGACTTCGAGTTTGACTAGTATCGCCGACACGTGTTTTTTAACCGTGGTCTCTTTAATATCAAGATCATAGGCGATCTGTTTGTTTAAGCGTCCATTGGCAATGCTGGCCAGTACTGTGTACTGCTGCGGGGTTAATTGCGCCAGTTGCTTCGCTAAACGTTGATGCTCGGCAGCGGTTTGCTGATCGATATTGATATCTGTGTGTTCCGGTAGCCAGACTTCCCCTTCGAGCACTGTGGCAATTGCAGTGGAGATCTGGGTTAAGCTGGCAGATTTCGGGATAAACGCACTGGCGCCAAAATTAATGGCCTTACGAATAATCTCGGGCTGATCATCGGAGGAAACCATGATCACCGCGATATCGGGAAAATGATTCTGCAGTAGGGTTAAGCCGGTAAAGCCCTCATTTCCGGGCATATGTAAATCGAGAAAGATCAGTTCAATATCAGGATTATTCTCAACGAGCGTAATTAATTCTTGAAAGTTTTCCGCTTCCAATACTTCCGCTGTATTCACATTCTTGAGAACAGCTTGCGTTAAGGCTGTACGAAATAATGGATGATCATCAGCAATGGCGACTTTTATCTGAGACATAATCCGTTCCCTTTATTTTTTTAACCCAGTTTAATCATATTGGAAATTAATGCTAGATAATATTTAAAGCCGTTAAATTAATAACCGACTCATGGGAGTCGGTTATTATTATGCGTCAATAACATTATATTCTAGAAATTATAGCCAACGGTGAGAGAGATTGTCTCTGGATCGCCATAATAACCAATTAATGTATTGTCACCGCCTAAACCTGGAATATATCCGCCATTACCATCTGGGGTGACGAAGGCATAGTTACCGACCAGATATTCTTCGTTAGTGACGTTTTTCCAATGCAGACCCGCGTGCCAATGGCCGTCGTTGCTGTACCAGTTTAAGCCGAGGTTGAGCAGGCCATAACCGTCTTGGCTCAACAGGTTATTTACTACAGCTAAGTCATAGTCGCTGCGATAGTAGTAGTTACCGTTGGCCACAAAGCTGCCGATATCCGTGTCGATATTGTAGCTAAATCCAACGTTTGCCGTGGTATCAGGGGTGTTAGTGATAGTGTAAGTATCGCTGATATCGATGCGGTTTCCATCGCTATCGTAGGAGATGACTTCCTCGAAGCTGGCATCGATTAAGCCCAGAGTCGCAAACAGATTCAATGACTCTGTCGCTGCGTATTCCACTTCGAGTTCTAGACCCGTGGCGGTCGATTTACCAATGTTGCCTAGACGTTGGTTAAGATCGGACGCGTTTTCACCGGGTAATACGGTCACGAACTGCCTGTCTTTATGGTCTAAGTAGAAGGCGGTTGCGTTAACTCGCAGTCTGTCAAACCATTCACTCTTCATACCCAGTTCATAGGAATCAACGACTTCTGGGTCTACTGCGGGTTCAGGACCCGTTGCCCTTGGGTTAAAGGTGCCCGACTTAAAGCCCTGTGAATAGCTGGTAAAGAGCATCATATCGTCGGAGAGCTGATACTCTAAACCTAAGCGCGGATTGAGTTTCGACCAGGTTTCTTCATCATCTAACACCTTAGGAATACTGGCGTTGATGGCATCTTCATCGCGAACATATCCTGGTACCCAGCCTGTTTCGGGGTAAAGCGTCGTAAACATGATGCCGTTATAGACTGTGGCATCCTTCGTTTCGCGGGTATAACGCAAACCGGCGGTCATCGACAATTTATCTGTGATGTCGTAAGTGCCTTGAGCGTAGGCGGCATAGCTTTCACTGTTGTTGCAACCACGAACTTCACGCGTTAGACCACCGTAAACTTTGTAATATTCATACAGGATGGAATCGAACATCCCGCAGGAATCGCCTTTAAAGTAATAAAGGCCTGATACGAGTTTCAAGTTATCGCCGTCGTAGTTAGCTTGGAATTCCTGACTAAATTGCTCGTCATCATAGATAGCGGGAACGTCCAAAATACGCAGACTCGTGTTGTCAAAGTCGATGTTGGTGGGCGAATAGCTCTCGCGGGATGAGGTGACGGATTTTAGTGTCCAGTCATCGTTCAAGCCGTATTCAATGGTCAGCCCCCAACCTTCGGTTTCCACCTTGTTCCAGGTTGGCATACTGGTGTAAGAGTCGTATTTGCTGTCTGGCACTGGGGCATCTGTCAGGACACTGGGGAGCATACGGTAGCCGCCCTTTGAATTCGACTCATCTTTGGTCTTGTCGTAGTTGAGGCGCATAAACAGGTTGTCGGTTGGCGCGTATTCTAAGCTCACACGCCCCGCCATAACATCTTTGTTATAGTTTTCAGTATCTTGACCTGGTATCGCTGAGGTAATGAAGTCACCATAACCATCGCGATTTAAGCTGGCGAAGGCGCCGCCAATATACAGCTTGTCATCAATTAAAGGTAATTGACCCGCTATCTTGTAGTCTTGCTGGTTGTAGCTGCCGACGGTGGCATTGAGGTTTAACTCAGCGTCACCGCTCATCTTCTTAGTCACGTATTTGACCGCGCCGCCGATGGTATTTTTACCATAGAGGGTGCCCTGTGGGCCGCGCAGTACTTCGATACGTTGTACATCGAGGATATCGAGCACCGCGCCCTGTGGGCGGGCGATATACACATCATCGATATAGATACCGACGCCTGGCTCATAGCCCCAGAGCGGATCTTCCTGGCCGACACCGCGAATAAAGGCCGTGAGGGTAGAGTTAGTGCCGCGACTGGATTGCAGCGTGGTGTTGGGTGAAAATTGCTGGATTTCAGTCATCACGCTGATGCCATTTTCCGACAAATCGTCAGCACTGACCGAAGTCACTGCAACTGGTACGTTTTGCAGGCTCTCAATGGACTTACGGGCGGTGACTTCAATGCGTTCTAAGGTGGCTTGCTTCTCCCCGGTGCTATTTTCATCCTCAGCAACAGCATATTGTGCTGCCAATGCAGATGAGATAGCTAAAGCAATGCAACTCATTTTGATAGTATTCTGTTTCATACAGATTTCCCGTTGTAGTATTTATTTTTTAAAGGTTGGTACTTACTACTATTTTTCTGATTCACATTGACTCTATAGTAATTATTTAAAATTTAAATCGGTACTATAGTAGTATGTGTTTTTAACTCATTGTTTTTATTTTTATACCGATACGTTGAATATCGATACTCAGGGTTTATTTATTATTAAACCCTATATTCCCCAAAGATTGATTATTTCTGGCATGCTGCTGATAGGTGCTTTTAGTAAAAAGTCTCCCGTGTTGCCGCCATTTTTAATATCTGGATTAACGGCAATGCCATGGCCCATATTATTTATTTCGACTAACGAAATAAGGTTATTGCCACTCGTATCGGACCAAGTGCTAACACTATAGTCGGCATATTGTTCGACTCTTGGTGTTTTATTCGCTTGGGTCAGTGCGACCCACTGGGCCGAGAGTTGTTTGGCATTTTCAGGATTCACCACCACATCGTTTTGCCCAGTCCACACGGTTAAGGCCGGCCAGTGTTGTTGGTTTGGATGCACCTGTTTGGCAAAACTGACCAGTTCTTCAACAGACTCTGCTGGGCCCTTTTTCATGCAGGAAATGGCTTTGGTCAGGTTGTCAGCGCAGGGGTAAGGCAGGCCTGCGATCACCGCGCCTGCGGTGAATACATCGGGATAATTCACCAGTGCGGCGCTGGCCATGGCGCCACCAGCGGACAGGCCAATCACATAGACGCGCTTCGCCCCAGATTGGGATTGGGCTTTGGCTATCATGTTTTTCAGCGATAGCATCTCGCCGCTATCCACCTGAGTATCCTGCGCTGAAAACCAGTTATAACAACGCTTTACATTGTTCTCAAAACTCTGTTGTGGCACCAGTAAGCTAAACTTTTTCTCTTTGGCAAGGGCGGTTAAACCGCTATTGTTGGCGAGTTCCACGCCATCCTGCACACAGCCGTGCAGCAGCACTACAAGCGCATCTTGGCCTGGGCCTTCGGGCGATAAATAGGAGGCGGTTAACTCACCGGGATTGGCGCCAAATTCGCTAAATGCCTGATACTCACTCTGGGCATAGGCTGGGGTGAATAACAGTGCGCTGAGGCAAGTGGCGATGAGTGTCAATTTGCGCATAGGAGTGCTTCCAAGTTCATGATAGTGAGAACTTGCTGAATTTTGCGGCGCCTGACAATGGCACTTTAGTTCCAGAGCCTGATTACCCTTTTATGCTGCTGGTACAAATACGTCAGGTAAAACTCGAATATACCCGTCAATAAGGCCTAACTGCTAATGTGCATCCGAGGTTGGCGGTGTATTTGACCCTCCTAGGTTGCCCCAATCACCTGTATCTAAGTATCTTGCGAGCAAACCTGTCAGGTTCAGTCTGATGGTGGCGTGGATATTTTGATGGGCGAAGTAGTCATTGCGCATTCAAACTCAACCATAGGCGCCTAAACTTCGCGCTGCCTGTGATGGGCGGTTTCATGTTCATTCACCTTATTCCTTGGGGTTCCATTTTCTGGGCAGTAACCTTCCAGTTATTTTTCTCGCTCCAAAGCGTACTCACCAGTACAGTTTTTCCATCTTTCTCCCCTTCGATGAGTTACACGATGAAGAAAACGATGATTACGCTGGCAGCGCTGGGCACCTTGGCACTGGGCGGCTGGAAATACTGGCAGGGACAACAATGGGTCACGACCGACAATGCGTATGTCAAAGCAGACGTAACGCTGGTTTCCCCAGAAGTCAGCGGCCGAGTCACCAAGCTGTTTGTGCGCGACAACCAGTGGGTGAACGCTGGCGATCCACTGTTTCAGATTGATGACCAGGACTATCAGGCGAACGTCAACATCTCTCAGGCGGCCATTGCGGTTGCTCAGTCTGCGCTGGCCAACAATGCCTCACGAATGCAGTTGCAACAGGTCAGTATTGAACAGGCCAAAACGGCGATAGAAGCCGCGAGCGCCAATGCACAATTTCAACATTCAGAACGCCAGCGCTTTCAGAAACTTTTGCGCTCCGCATCGGTAAGCCAGACCGCCTTTGATAACCAGAACACCAAAGCGATCAACGCGCAAGCGACGCTGAAAAATGCTCGGTTAGCCCTTGATGCCGCCCATCAGCAGCTCAATACGCTGGCCGCTGAACGCGAACAACTTGGCGCTCAGCTCAATCAGGCGCAGTCCAAACTGGCATTGAATACCATTGCGTTACAGCGCACCGTAGTCAAAGCGCCGGTGGACGGTTTCATCGCCAATCGCCAGGTGCAGGAGGGCAAGTTTGTGCAGCCGGGCATGGGGACCATCACACTGGTGCCAGAAACTGTGTGGCTGAACGCCAACTTTAAAGAGACGCAGCTCAGTCACCTAATCGCAGGTCAGGCAGTTCATGTGCGAATCGATATGTATCCCGATATTGTGCTCGAAGGCCGGGTTGACTCGATCACGCCTGCCACTGGCGCTCAGTTCAGCATGATTCCACCGCAAAACGCCACGGGAAACTTCGTTAAGGTGGTGCAGCGCGTGCCCGTCAAAATCACCCTGACACTGCCTGAATCACTCAAAGGCCGAGTTTATCCCGGCTTATCTGCGGTGGTCAGTATCGCACTCGGTCAATAAGGTAGCAGGAGAATGACCATGCAACGCAAAGGTTGGCTAATCGCCCTCATTCTGTTGGCCATGTTACCCGTAGGGATCGGCTCGGCACTGTTCAAAGCACTCGCCGCAGAGATGGCCGCCAGCAACGGATTATCCGGTGATGAACAGAGTTACCTCAATATCGCGTTTTCCGCTGCACAGCTGGTCGCGTTACTGGCCGCCCCGTTTACTGTTCGCCACTTCACGGTCACTCGCACCTTGCGTGCCAGCTTGCTAATGGCCGCTCTGTGCCAGATGGTTTTCGCTTTTACCCACCAATCACCCTGGCTGCATGGCGCAACTTGGGTCCTCTTGGGCTTCTGCGTCAGTATCATCACGCTGACGATTAACCTGCTGATTTTGGATCAATACGGCTATCGCGCCATGACACTTTTCACTGCGTTGGTGCTGACTTGCTCAACCCTGCTGCCGCTGGGCGGATACCCTTGGTTCTTAACCTGGCTGGTCACGCAGGTCGAATGGCAGTGGCTTACTTATCCGATCGCCGGGTCATTGTTACTGGCAGCAGCCATCAGTACAAAATTTTCCATTCGTTATCCCTTCGCCCGAACTAAAAAATCGCACTTTCTCGCTTATGCATGCAGCGCATTGGCGCTCACGTTGCTGGTTTACCTGTTGATGCGTGGCAGCTATTACAACTGGTTTGATTATCCGGGATTTGAATATGCGATGCTGGGCGTGATTGTCATTGCGCTGTTGGCCATGTTGTTTATGCAGGCCAGCCAGAACAGCGGCCATACCAGTAGCCGCACACTGCTGACCAACCTGCACAACAATGTCTTTATGTATAACGGCTTTCTTGCCGGATTCGGCGTCACCGCCAGTGGCGCCTTGATGATGTTGTTTCTCACCAACGTGCTGCACTACAGCCATGAAACTGCTGGACAGATACAACTGCCTTCGTTGCTTGCCATGATTGTCGGCATGATGATCAGTGTCGCAGCCAGCAATCAACGGCGCTTTCCAAGTGACATCATTACGCCCATCGGTGTTGTTCTGCTGGTGATTTCGGTGGTGATGTTCAGCCGCTTACCCGCGTATGTCGGGCCGGATCAAGTGCTGCTGCCCATCTGCTTGCGTGGCTTAGGGGGCGGCTTACTCAATGTCTCGGTGACCATCGCCATGTTGGCCCATTTTCGTCCCGAGCAACGCCCCGAAGGCATCAGCGTGTTCTATGTCTGCCGCACATTGGGGGGCTTATTGGGTTCGGCGCTGTTTACCCGCTTGCTGCAGATAACACGCACTGAATCTATGACTGATCTCACTCGTGATATCGGCTCCGAACCAGCCGCATTTTACACCAACTCGACCCAGCAACTGCTGTTATCGCAAGGGCATCTGCCCTCGGCGCCAATCAGCGCATCATTGATGCAACAAACCATCAGCCAGCAAGTGATTGTCTCTGCGCTGGGCAATACCTTTCTGTGGTTCGTTGTCGCGGTTGCGGTGATGGCCCCGGTGATCCTGATTGGGAAGAAGATGGTGAAAAAACAGTCGGAAGCCGCTTAACAACCCGGCCACCGGGTGTCACATCAACAGGTGTTTCTGTGCTTCCGAGGCAAAATGGCTGCTGAGGTAATCAATCAGCAGCCGCACGCGGCGCGGAATGTGCTGACGATCGTGATAAACCAGATTAATCGGCACACGCCGGCGGTGTTGCTGGTTAAACAACGGCACCAGCTGTTGGTCCTTCATGGCTTGCGCCAGTTGAATGTCTGGTAACAACGCAACACCAAAACCCTGCGTGGCCAAGGTCAGTGCCATCTCCGGTGAATCGACGACCGTCATATTTGCCCGCCCAAGGTCGAGCTTACGCGTCGGGGATTCAAACCACCAGAACTTGTACTCATCCTGCGACATCTCACGGAAGATAAGTCGGTGTTGTAACAGATCCTCCGGCATTTGCGGCGTGCCAAATTCAGCTAAGTAATCCGGACTGGCGTAGTAGTCGGCGTACATCGCACCAATCTGCTGCGCCACCAGATTGCTGATCACTGGCTGACCAAGCTGCACCAACAGATCAAAGCGGCGTTTGGGAATGGTACGCTCCACCACTTCCTGAGCATGCAATTCCAACTCAATTTGCGGGTATAGACGGCAGAACTCTCGCAGTAACTGACCCAAACATTTGACCATCGGCGATACACACAAAAGGCGTATTTTCCCCGCCATTTCCTGTCCGTATGCCGACATTTCTTGATCCAACACCTCGACGTGCGTCAACACATCACGGCTATGAGCATGAAAGATTTCGCCCGCTTCGGTCAGGGTAAAATGCCGTGCGCTGCGATTGATCAGTTTCACATTGTAATGTTCTTCCAGTTCTTTGATTTTGCGACTGACGCTTGATTTGGGCAGCGAGAGAAAATCCGCCGCCTGCGTAATACCGCCCAGTTGCACCACGTGCTGAAACAACGACAGTGAGTCCAGTTTCAACATGCGGGAACTCCTGATGCATCGCTGACAGTTTGATGACTGTGGGAATGAAGAAAGTGCTCACCCCCCCGCTCTATATGCAGGTGAACCGGAGCTTTGTCTGGCTGAGATAGGCCCAACAGCGCGGTAGTGGCTTCTAGTAAGTTGGTTTGTTTTTGAAGAGTTGAAGGGCGCATTGCGTAGTTCCCAAGCTGTACTAGGTAGTGCGATTTTGTAAAGTATAGCGCTTGGCTGTTGATAAATCAGCGAAAAAAGATGCCTTCGCCAAGGTCAATGATGCGCGATTAGTGTCATCGCCGGTGCGTTGTGGTGGATGCCAATAAAGCTGCTGGAATTGTTACGGCCGTGTTTTATGTTTCAAACTTCTACACAGATATTTGCAAATCTTTACCTGATATCGACATTTCCTTCGTCTACTGCGCTGAGCTAACTCTATATACTGACTGCACTATTTTTCCTCCCGCAAGATGCACGCTTGCGCCCATTGGCATTGATGGACACCTAGATTCAGATGAAAAAATCCTCAAAGCGTAAACTGATATTGATCTTAAGCGGCTTAGTCCTCCTTGGGGGCGGCGCTTATTTTCTGCTGCATAAACCCGAGGCGGCCCCAAGTTATGTGACTGAACCCGTTAGGCGCGGCGACATTGAAAACTCGGTGCTCGCCAATGGCATGTTGCAGGCCTCTAAGTTGGTGAGTGTGGGCGCGCAGGTCTCGGGGCAAATTCAGAGTTTGCCTGTGGATCTTGGCCAAGAGGTGAAGAAGGGCGACCTTATCGCGCAAATCGACAGCCTTGCCCAGCAAAACAACCTGCAAAATGCGCTGGCCTCCCTTAAAAGCATCAATGCTCAATACCGCGCTAAGCAGGCGCAAATTCGTCAGGCAAAACTCGAATACACCCGTCAGCAGGAAATGCTCGCCGATAAAGCTAGCTCCCGCGCAGACTTTGAAGCCGCCGAAGCCACTTTGACGGTTTATCAAGCCGAGCTTGAGCAGTTACAGGCGCAAAAACAACAGGCTGAGATCAATGTCGATAGTGCCAGAATCGATTTAGGTTATACAAAAATCACCGCGCCTATGGATGGCACGGTCGTTTACTCTGCGGTCGAAGTCGGCCAAACCGTTAACGCCAATCAAACTACGCCAACCATAGTCGAGATGGCGCAGCTCGATACCATGACGGTCAAGGCGCAGATCTCCGAGGCCGATATCGTCAATGTGCATCCGGGGCAGGCTGTGTACTTTACGATTCTCGGTCGTCCCAACCATCCTTATCGCGGCACCCTAAGGGCAATTGAGCCCGGTCCCACCTCCATGGATGGTGACGATAGCAATATGAGTTCCAGCGATTCGGACGCCATCTATTACCACGGCTTATTCGATGTCGAAAACCCCGACCGTACCCTACGTATTGGCATGACGGCACAGATCTCGATTGTGCTCGCCAAAGCCGATGATGCGCTGTTAGTGCCATCGCAGGTGCTGCGAGCTAAACCGCGGGATAAAGCGGCATCGGCAAGCGATCGCAAATCCCGTGGGCCACAGTATCAAGTGCCAGTACTGGTGAATAACCAAGTGCAATATGTGGATGTGACCGTCGGTATTAATAACAAAATCAATGCCGAAATCCTGTCTGGCCTGAACGAAGGCGACCAAGTGGTGCTCGGAATGCCTGCCGACGGTTCGACCATGAAGTTCCGTGGCCCACCAATGAGGTTTTAAGCGTGAGTAAGCCATTACTGGAAGTCTCAGCTTGCTACCGCAGTTTTCAGGCGGGTGAGCAACAACTGACTGTACTCAAAGATATTAATCTTTCCATCGCCCGTGGTGAGATGGTCGCGATTGTCGGCGCCTCGGGATCGGGTAAGTCGACCTTGATGAATATCTTGGGCTGTTTAGATAAACCGTCAAAGGGCTCGTACTTTATCGATGGCCAAGATACCTCGCAGATGGATGTGGATGAACTGGCCAAGCTGAGGCGCGAGCATTTTGGCTTTATTTTCCAGCGATATCATTTGCTTGGCGATCTTAATGCTGTGGGTAACGTCGAAGTGCCCGCCGTGTATGCGGGTAAAGATCGCTTAGAGCGTCGGGAGCGGGCGGAAAGCTTGTTATCACGCTTGGGTTTAGGTGAGCGCCTCGACCATAAGCCGAATCAGCTCAGCGGTGGCCAGCAGCAAAGGGTGAGTGTGGCGCGGGCGCTGATGAATGGCGGCGATGTGATCCTCGCCGACGAACCGACTGGCGCCTTAGATAGTCACAGCGGCGAAGAAATGATGCGGCTGTTGCAGGAGCTGCACCGCGAGGGCCAGACCATCATTATCGTGACCCACGATATGCATGTGGCCCAGCATGCCAACCGTATTATCGAGATTAAGGACGGGGTGATTATCAGCGATGAGCCTAATCCCGCCTCAAATATCGCGGCTGCGCCTAAGACCGAAGTGATCCCCGCCAAGACTAAGGCGCGCGCCCGCGTGGCGGCATGGGACAGATATGCCGAAGCCCTGAAAATGGCGCTGCTGGCGATGTCGACCCATAGATTGCGCACCTTTTTAACTATGCTGGGGATTATTATCGGTATCGCCTCCGTGGTATCTGTGGTGGCGCTGGGGGAAGGATCGCAGCGGGAGATCTTAAAGAGCATTAGCTCAATGGGCACCAATACCATTGATATTCGCCCCGGCTCAGGTTTTGGCGATAGGCGCTCGGCAAGGGTAAGAACCCTGACCGCAAGCGATGCCAACGCACTGAAAAATTTACCTTATGTCGATAGCGTCACCCCGAGTATTGGCTCGAGTGCGACTGTGCGTTATGGCAATAAGGCGGTGACGGCGACAGTGAATGGCGTGGGGCCCGAGTTCTTCCGGGTTCGAGGATATGAGCTTGCCCAAGGACAGTTTTGGGACGATGACAGTGTTAATGCGTTAGCCCAAGATGCGGTAATCGACGATAACACCCGCAAACAGCTGTTCCCTAACAGTAGCGGAGCCACGGGCTCTGCCATTGGGGAAGTGATCTTCCTCGGGGATTTACCGGTGCGGATTATCGGCGTCACTCAGCCTAAGGAAAGCGCCTTTGGTAACAGCGATGCCCTCAATGTGTGGGTGCCATACACTACGGTTTCTGGCCGTATGGTGGGCAAAAAATATTTAGATGGGATTACCGTGCGGCTCGATGAGTCGGTGCCGAGCAATGCGGCGGAGCAGGGCATTATTAGCCTGCTGAAGATGCGCCACGGCACGCAGGATTTCTTCACCATTAACACGGACACCATTCGCCAGAATATCGAGAAAACCACCGCGACCATGACGCTATTAATCTCGGCGATTGCGGTGATTTCCCTCGTGGTGGGCGGCATTGGGGTGATGAATATCATGTTGGTGTCGGTGACTGAGCGCACCCGCGAGATTGGCGTTCGCATGGCAGTCGGGGCGCGCCAGAGCGATATTCTGCGGCAATTTTTAATTGAGGCCGTGTTAGTTTGTCTGTGCGGCGGCGCGCTTGGGGTGGCCTTGGCTTATTTGATTGGCGTGGTGTTTGCCCAAGCGGGAGGCAGTTTCCAGATGATTTATTCGACGACTTCTATTATTGCCGCCTTCGCCTGCTCTACCTTAATCGGGGTGCTGTTTGGCTTCTTGCCCGCTCGCAACGCGGCGCGTTTAGACCCTGTTGATGCCCTAGCGAGAGAGTAACTGAATGAATAATCAAGTTTTAACGCATCAAAATGAATTAGGCCGCCGTGTCTGTTCAACGCTCAAGCTCAGCGTGATTGCCATCAGCATCGCTTTGCTCTCGGGTTGTGGTGCACTGATGCGCTCCGACTTTGAGCCGCCTGCTTTACAGGTGCCAGAGCAGTGGCAGCACACCCAAGTAAATGGTCAAGTCAGCCTAGACCCTTGGTGGCAGAAGTTTAATCAACCCGAATTAAATCAGCTGATTAGCCAAGTGCTCAGCAGCAATAATGATTTAACTCTTGCGACCTTAACCTTGCAAAAGGCGCGTTTACAGGCGGGGTTAGCGCGGGATGATTTGTATCCACAACTCAGCTCCAATAATACGGCGTCTGTGAATAAACCGCTGGAGGGCGGCAGTTCGAGCAAGGCATTTCAGGCTAATCTGTCGGTAAGCTATGAGGTGGATCTCTGGGGCAAAGTGTCGGCCAATATCGATCAAGCCCAGTGGACTGCGCTGGCAAGCCTCGAAGATAGGGAGAGCACGGCGCAGAGTCTCGTCGCGACAACGGCGTCGCTCTATTGGCAGATTGGCTATCTGCATCAACGGATTGAACTGAGCAATAAGAGTATTGAGCACAGTAGGCAAACGCTGGCGTTAACCCAGCGCCAATATGCCTCGGGCGCCGTGACTGAGCTGAATGTGCTCGAATCCCAACGCAGTTTAGCGGGACAAGAGGCTTCCCACAGCCAACTGCTACAACAATTGGTTGAAGCCGAAAATGCGCTTGCGATCTTACTCAATCGCGCTCCGGGGCAGGTGGCGGTTGAGATCAAGCAATTGCCGGATAGCGCTGTGCCTGAGATTGGCGTCGGCATTCCCGCCGACTTGGTCGGTCGTCGCCCCGATGTGAAGGCGGCCCTGTATCAACTGCGCTCGGCGCTGGCCAGTAAGGATGCGACCTATGCCAGTTACTTCCCAAGCTTGAGTTTGACTGGCAGTGTGGGGGAGTCGACCTCAGAGCTAAAAGAGTTATTGCGTAATCCCGTGGGGAGTTTAGGCGCTGGCTTAGTGCTGCCCTTTTTGCAATGGAATCAAATGCAAATCAACAATGATATTGCCGATATCGACTATCAATCGGCCATCGTCAGCTACCGTAAAACCCTCTACAGCGCCTTCGAGGATGTAGATAACGCCATCTCGGCCAAGCAGCAATACGCCTACCAAGGTGAGAAGCTTGAGCAGCAATTTAGCGCTGCCGCCCAGGCCGAAGCCATTTATGAGAGCCAATATCGCCATGGCGCTATCGGCATTCAAAATTGGCTCGATGCCCAGGAGAATCGCCGCAGCGCCGAGGCCGCATTGCTGGAGAACCGCTATAACCAATTAACGGCTCAAGCGACGCTCTACCAAGCCCTAGGTGGGAGCGATATTGCGCCGCCGATAGCGGATAACTAATTGAATAATTAGATAATAAAAAAACCGCGATGCCTTAGACTATCGCGGTTTTTTATTATCTCGCTTTATCTTAATGCGAGTCGTGATTAGCTGCGCAGAATATGCAGTGGCAGGCTTAACATATCATCGCCCGTGCCCGCTAAGTGCCAGATAATGCCGACTAGGGCGGCAACGGTCACTAAGTACCAAATGGTTGAGAAAATCTGCCCATATCTGTCTAGCGGCAACAGGTGGCTTTGATGGCGGGTACGCCACTCGAACACTATCTCTAAGCTACCGATAAGTAATAGGAAACCGAGCAGGGCAAGGCCCAAGGTATAGCTGATATACACCCCAAAGGCGGCGCCAATCACGCAGGCGATTAAGCCCATGATGCTGTTCATCGAGAAGCTAATGCTCTTTAAAATATGGCCGCCATCGAGGGGTAAAATCGGCAATAAATTAAACAGGTTAAGTAGCGCGTTAAAGGCCGCGAGCCCCGCAAAGAAGACATTGTCCGTCAGGTGGTAAGCGATAAGCGAGCCCACCGACATTAACAGGCCGAAGGTCGGGCCCATAATCGAGATGACCACATCTTGCCAGCGGGTGTTAATCTTTTCGTCGCTTAGCGCGAGTCCGCCCATAAAGGGGATGAGATATATCCCTTTGGTTTTCATCCCAAAATACTTCATCGCGCGGATATGGCCGTATTCGTGGAAGACCAAACAGGCGATAAGTGCCAAGGCAAATTGGAAGGAAAACAGCCAAGAATAGGCCGCCACACTCGCGCCCGCGAGCACCACTTTAATCACTTTGGCACTCTTGAGCAGCTTAAAGCCGAGGGAGGCTAGGCCGACAAAACTGATTTTTTGTGGGTTAGTCACTGGGACTTCAGGGGTTTGGCGCTCGATATCTTTTTCGGTGCGAGTGCCTTGGGCCATCACTTCCTCATCGACCAGCAGGCGGTAATCGAATCGAAAGGGCTGCCACACCACGTCGGTCTCGAGGCGTACTTGGATTTTGTGTTCTAAAACCTGTGTTTCGCCGGTATCGCTGGCCAATTGGCTCTGGTGCTGGGTGAGTTCAAACTCATGGACTTTGAGGCCGCCATTTTCGACCGATGCGGCTTTTTGTGAGACTAAGGTATTGTCCCAAAAGAGTTGTTGCCAACCTGCGAGTGAGCCTTCCAAGCGCAGCGATTTGCCTAAGCAGTCAATCTTAAGTAGTTCCAATTTAGGGTCCGTTTGTATGTGTATCCGAATGATGCCCAGCGATAATTTGGCATATAAATATCAATCGCTTTGGGCAAAACGGCCTGAGCCGTGTGTGACAAATTATGCCTGTGAAATGTGACTGAGGATATTAGCTTTTAGGATCATCTTGGTTTTTATTGTGATCCCAGACGATTTATTCGAGCCGTATTAGTCATCTAAGGTGCGGACGATTTCCATCCCTTGGGCCAACGTGGTGAAGGCTAGCTTGGCGACGCAGCATTGGCCTATGGCATTGGCGTGCTTTTGTACCCATTTGATAAAGTCGGTAAGCGGCAATTTTTGCTCTTGTTTGAGGAGCTTAGGTAGCTCGCCTATGGGATCTTCGTGAATGGTGCTTGGGGTCGCGCGGATCAGATATTGGTTACCGAGACTGTCGAGTAACAGATCCGTATCGATAAATTGATGCTGATACAGGCAGGCAAGTTCTAACCAATCCCGTTGATGGGCAAGGTAAAGTAGTTCGTCATTTTGAGTGAGTTTGACTACCGCAGGCCATTCTATGTCTGCCATTTTCACTTGAGTCATGCGCAATCCCGTAGGCGTTTTTATGTGCTTAGCCTTTTAGCCGACAGAGTCTGTGCTAAAGAGCCATATTGAGGTCAGTATGCCACCGACCGAGGCGAAGATGAAAGGCGTTAGGGGATTTTCTCTGGCAAGTCTACCTAATGGGTGGAGCAAAGCGAGTGGTAAAGCATTAAGGCTAAGAGTTCACTCAGTGGAATGAACCCTTAGCGGGTGTTGATGATTGCCCTGTTAATGGCTCGCCGCTTGTGGCTTAGGTTTAGCGTTGTAATCGAAGTTAATCTCTTGATTCAGATTGGTTATCGAGCAAGTGCCGTGTTCGCGGGTGGTTCTGTGATTGGCTTGACCAATATGGAACTCGGCATTGAGGAACACATGCTTAATCACATCGATACGGTACTTGTCATAGTAGCTTTCGACCTCCAGCTTTAGGCTGTCAAACTCTAATTCTTCGCGGGAACGTTCACCTAAGATGCGATTCTTCTCGTCGAGCATCATCTTGATCTGTTCGATCATGATAGGGTCGTTCTGCCATTCTGATTTCGGCGGTAGTTTTTTCAGGCGAGCCTCGATATCCAGAGTCGCAACCACCATGGCCTGCACACTTTCTTCAAGCTGTTTAAGGTTTTGTTTGAGTTCGCCCTGCTCCATGGCGCAGAACACTTCGGTTTTGGTGCCAGCGGTAGCGCCAATCACCACGGCGGTAAGGCCCTTTTCGGCATGCGCTACACCACCGACTAAGTCACCACGGCGGCCGCTTTGATCGCTGACGGTGAGCGTGCCTGCGGTTTTGGTATTGCTGTGCAGTAATTGCTTAGTGATCAGAATATTACCCTTGGCAGTCAATTGGGAATATTGCACGAACTGGGCGCTAATTTGCCCCTGAGCCGTGATATTGGTGGAGAACTCATTGACTCTGACTTGGCGACCGATAACGCCCTTGCTTACCGTAATATCACCATCAGCCTCGAGGGTCGCCGAATCGACAAAACCCATCACGGTAATATCGCCTGAGCTTTTAACCATCATGCCTTCGTGCACATCACCGGTGATTAAAATACTGCCCTTAAAGTTGATATGGCCAGTACTGATATCCACATCTTTCAGCTGAAGTACATCGTCGACATTCATGCCGGTGCGGGTTTCAACCGGTTGACCAGCCACTGTGGCGATCAGTTTATTGGGATCTTTAGGATGGAAGTCAGTACCAGTACCCGGTTGTAATACCAGATCTTTTCCCGGTTTTTGTTTAAGGACTTCGCCCCTAATGTTGTAGCCGGGAGAGCCTTCGGTCGCAGGATGTTTGATCATTAGCAGATCGTTGGGTTTGACCATAATCATGGCGCCAAGGTTGCGCATATCCACAGTGCCGTCTTCCCGCTCCTGCGGCTGCAATAGACGTTCACGGGCGAGGGATACCTTGCGTTCCAATACTGCATTTTGACCATTTATCGCAGGCTTACCTTGGGCGATTTCACTCTGGCAGCTTTCACCCGGCTTTAACTTGGTCATTTTTTGCAGTAAAGCTTGGATCTTAAGCTTGCTTAAACCCATGCATACATTGTCTTTTTTGAGCTGTGTAAGGATTTCGGGTAAATCGATGGCTTTGCCACCCCAAGGGGCGGTTAAGACCATAGTGGCTTGCATCTTATCTTGGCTGAGCTCGATTTTTACGCTGCCATCACGGCGTTCTGCCAATACAGCAAATAGCTCGTACTTACCATCCTCTTGATGGCAAAGGGAATTGGTTTGCGCGATCACTTTGTCTATCGCAGGCTCGAGTGGGAATAGGGGGGCAAACTCAGGTACGGATAATAAACGCATCACATCATCACGGGTAATAGGACCGTGTTCGTTCGGAATCAAACGTAATTCCGCCTTGGTTTTATCGCTGCTTAGCTCAAGAAGTTCAGGGGCCAACATAGAGCACTTCCTATCCATTTGTTTTATTTTTGTTTTAGTAGCCACCTGAGTATAACAGTAGAAACTTTGCTCAAAGAAGCCTTTTCGGCGCGAAAAAACGTAAATGTTGGTATTTTGTGGTGTGCAGTCTATTTGTTGATTTTTAAATAGATTTTTATTTGAAATATTACCGATAACTTAGTGTTATCTTTGGTTTTTTGCCGCGGATTTAGCACGGGGATAAAATTAGCTGACTTTTAGATTTAACAAAAAATCAAACTTTACAACTGTGCTCACTATGCTAGGGAAGAGTGCTAAAAGGTAAAGCACTCGGTAATTCAGCGCTTACTGCATTTGATACCGTTCACAAAACCATGAAAATCTTATCTAGGTAGCGGCATGTGATTGGCTGCGAATCACTACTCTTCGAGGCGTTCTTAAGGGGATAAGGCTTCTATCCAGACGTGGGCTCATTAAAAGCTTCGAGTCATCTAAGTTTGGGCAAAGTAAGCTAGGTGCTTTGCTTCAATTCGTGGGATTAGGACTAAATCGAGGGGGAGGATTAAAAATTCTATGGTTTAACATTTGATTCCCCTTTTCTACTCACAGATTACACCCCCATGAGTCAGCTCAAATAGAGGTTCCTTATTGCTTGGCTAGGTCGGCTTTTCTATGGGAGATTCAAAAGTCGTCAGCCAAACTTCAAGCTCACCTGAGCCAGATAAACACCCCATGTAGGAGAAACACATACCGCTATCTATCATGTTATTGGCAAATTGAATTGCCTCTTCAAGAGAGCCTTCTTCCTTGTTATGGGTGAAGGTTTCATCGTCCCACACCCAGTTGATAGGTGCCCCATCTTCATCACGAGCAAGGTATCTTACGTTCTTATAACCTTTGCTAGCTGCTGTTAATGAATCCAAAAATGTTTCTCTGATTTCTGAGAATCTCCTCTTAAATTCTTCAATGCTAATATTTTTACTAATAATGTGCTTCATACTTGCTCTAGAGGTTAACGCCCGCGCAATAGGCGCGAGCTTGCGAGCGTCCTAATTGACGCGTTTGTTAGGGCCTTATTCATCATCGTGAAATTTACTTCTGTATTTTTCATGCATAAATTCATTTCTTTCACGAACATAGTCGTCCATAAACTTTTCTTCAATTTCGGCCCGGATCAACCTATCCCTTCGCACCTTCCTTCTAAACAACATATAAAGATACAAAACCCCGACGTAAAGAACTGAAGCCAATAATAATACCTC
Source organism: Shewanella sp. Shew256 (assembly GCF_002196695.1). NCBI lineage: Bacteria > Pseudomonadati > Pseudomonadota > Gammaproteobacteria > Alteromonadales > Shewanellaceae > Shewanella > Shewanella sp. Shew256. The sequence goes on from NZ_NAJR01000001.1 coordinate 339,803, forward strand.
AGGCTTTTCTATAAATATCTTTACGAAGTCTGCAATGCTTGTTCTATCTCTTATGCTGCTTTTTGCCTCAAGCTCTTCAATTTTTGAGCTAAAGTCGGTTGCTAACTTTATTACCTTTGCGGAAACATCTTTATTATTCCCTTCATTGAGCGAGGCCAATATGTCATTTACTGCGTTTTCTGAAAGTCCGCTATACACTAAGCTGTCTGGCGCATATATTTCTGCATAGATAGTATTGAATATTTCTTTAAACTCTAATTTTTTGTCAAATTCAAGGTATTGGCTTTTAATGATGTTAAATTCTGCATTTTCTACAATTTCAGAAACTGTAGGTGTAACCAACAGATTTTCTTCTCGCGACCTAAAATCCGCTAACCGAGACAGTCTTGAAATATCTAAAGGCTTTCTGTTTATTACGTGCTCTTCAACAATTTGAACTAGCTCGCTTTTAACAGATTTAGACCGTTCTTTTTCCGCTTCTTGAATTTGCTCATCATTCAAATTTATTTGATACCAGGCAACTAGCACAGACACAGCGACACCTACTAGAGTGGTAATGGTTGGCGTAAGCCAATTCTTCTTTTTCTTCGTTTTAGTATCTTCTAATGATTCCATATTTATCTCTGACGTAGTTCGCCCTAACATTTTATTCATGCGCATGCGCGTTTACCTCGTTGGATCAGTGAAAGCGCGCACAGTTAACTATCTGTATGCAAAGAACTTATCAGCTTTCTGCCGCTTTTCATATAAGTAATCCATCTGGAAAAACGTACATGCGTGTTTTCCAAACCTATGAACTAAAAGTCAGCTACTGTAGTCAATTGATTTTATAGCATTTTATTTGTTATAAATGGAGTTAATGCGCACTGATATTGTCTTCAAATCATTCAAAAATACCTAAATTTAAATATGACTGTACACCTATGCATTGTTAGTCGATTTATGGCAGGGCCTAGCATAGGTAAATAGATGGGAATTTGTATAGCAACAGGTGTGGGAATTTTCGATTGAGTTAACGAGCCGAAACATGAAATGGGGCATTAGCTTGTTAGTCAGATGAACAGTTCAATGGCAATGCATATAACCTAATCTACGATTCAAAAATCTTGCTCTAGGCAATACTTTTTAGCCGAACGAAAACAGCTAGAGGGATCGTTAGGACTGGCATTATTGCCGCCGCGACCATTGAGAACATGGCTGCTTTTTAATATCTATATAAATGCCGTATTCGAATCTATTGGACTCCACCTTAGGCTTTAACTGCGTTAATTAAGTACAAACCTTATTTCTGCCGGTGGTTTTGGCTAAATAGAGGGCGGTGTCGGCTCGTCTTACGACATCGTAGGCAGTTTCATCCGTTTGCTCGACGGTCGATAAGCCAATGCTGGCGGTGACATTTTTTACGACAGTGAATTCGGTCGTATTAATGGATATCCTTATTTTTTCGGCAAGGGTTAATGCATCACTATTATCTGTGCCAGTCAGTATAATTAAAAACTCTTCACCACCGTAACGAGCGACTAAATCGGCTTTACGTACCGATTGCGCTAATAACTTAGCGACTTCGACTAACACAATATCGCCCGTCTCATGCCCATAGGTATCGTTAATCTTTTTGAAATGATCGATATCCACCATTAGGATCGAATAAGCCAATCCAAAGCGTTTGAGTCTCGTAAATTCGCTGTCGATATGTTCGGCGGCCGAACGACGATTGTGAAGATCCGTCAAGGGATCTCGTCGGCTTAATCGTTCAAGCTCTTGATTGGCCGATTCGAGTTCTTTGGTGCGCTCTAAGACTTTATTTTCTAAGGTCTGATTCATTTCCATTAGGCTCTTCTCATGGCTCAATAGCGAGAAGGTCATCTTTTGAATGGCATCAATTAAGAATGAGATTTCAATCAAACCATGCGATTTGGGGAATTTGACTTGCTCTTTGCCCGCTTGGATCTCTCTGGTGACGGTAATTAATCGCTCGAGCGGTAAGCTCATTGAAATCGACATGCGGTAGACAAACCACAGGCACAGCAAGACCGCAATGACGCTCACCCAGAGAAGTTGGCGTTGTAGTTCGGTGGTCTCTTGCAGGGCAATATTTTTCGGGATGCGAACGACAATGCGCCAGCCCAATTGATCCATCAAGGTTGATTTTAGTGTGGTCACACCCGTTAAATATTCATGACCATCAGGCCATTGAATAAGCTGACTGCTGTTGTCTTTGGGGAGTAAATCCTGAGGAAGGTGCTGATCTGCCGAGGCTTGCGGGTACAAAATCCCATCGTCACGGCTTACGATTTGCACATCTATCCCTGTTTGTTGCTTGCTTCTTGCCAGCGACGATTCAATCACAGTGTTAACCCATTTCCAGTTTGAATGGGTGGCAACGACCCCAAGCAAGTTGTTATTGGTATCAAACACTGGGGCCGCAAAATCGATTAGGCGCAGAGGGTCATTTTTATCGATATTTAACACCTTGGCGAGCAATACGGCATCGTGTACATCGCCAATAAACACGCCCGTCTTGCCATTAATAAACCATGGGCGTTTGGATACGTCATGGCCTTCAAGCGTGCCATCGGCCGCGTATTGGACGACGCCATTGATATCGGCAAACCCAAGCCATGAGTAGTATTCGTAGGAGGCTTTTATATTATCGAGGTTTTGGCGGATCTGTGGATAGTTAGCGCTAGCGCCTGAAAAGAGCGCGCGTTTACTCAATAGCGATATTTCTCGGGCACGTTCGTCAATGTTGTTTGAGATGGTTGTTTCAATCGAACGGCCAATCATGGTTAATTGATTGGCATAGGCATTGAGCAGTTTGTCTGAGGTAATAGAAGATAAATAGCTGGTAAAACCAAGACAGAAAATAAGACTGATCCCACCGAAGAAAAAGGTTAATCGGTATCTGAGTGAGTTGAACCAGTTAAATTTGCTCAAAATGCTTAGCCTCATACTCATATTGGGAGTTGAGACTTATCATATCGAGGCTGCCCCAAAAATTCCAAATAATTGATTGTATTGGCAGCAATTTTCCATAGCTAAGTTGAGGCTTAACCATAAAGGATATTGGAAGGTATCGAGGCGAAGGGTGTTGCCCCACTCACAATCGAGTGGGGCGAAAGATTAGGCCTGTTGGAAGGAATAGAGTTTGTACTTGTTGTTCTCTGCTGGCACGGTTAATTGGCCGAACTCGGCGGCGATGGTGTCCGAATAGGGTAGGTGGCGGTTAGCGACGATTTGCCAAATCCCTTTAGATTGTAATTGCTTGGCGCTATCGGCGACAAAACTTTGGGCAATGCTGGTCGTGCTGGCAAGGCCATCGTGGAACGGGGGATTGGAGATAATACCGTCGAATTTTCCACTGGTTTGCGCTAATCCATCGGAGGGATAGACCTTGGCCGTCATGCCGTTTGCCGCCAGCGTAAGTTCGCAGGAGGCCAGTGCCATGGCATTGATATCAATACATTCTAGCGACAGTGTCGGTTGTGCCTTTAACAGTGCAGCGGCAATCACACCGGCGCCGCAGCCAAAATCCAGTACTCGGCCTGAAAGCGTTGGCAGATGCGACAGCAATAGCTCTGTGCCTTGGTCTAAATGCTTTTCACTGAACACACCGACTAAGTTGCAGATGGTGATATTGCCCTGCGGGGTGGCGAGTTGATACTGGCTAGTCCAATCGCTGAGTTTAATTTCGGGCGCAGTATCGATTAGGCTGCTGCCAAAGAGTAGGCAGTGGCGCGCGTTATCGAGTTTGACGCCTGTAGCAAAGTATTTCGGCAACAGTTTGACTAAGGATTTAACCCCGCCTTTGTTCTCACCCACGACTAAGAGCTGGCCATCGGCCACTAAATGCTGAGCGGCCAGATTAAACAAGTAGGGCGCTAACGGCTTAGCCTTAGGAAAGTACACAATCACAGTGTCGTACTTATCCTGGTGGGGCAGTTGATGGCCAAAATAGCAGCGCAGTTTGGCATTAGCCTGCGGCGCTAAATGCAGGTAATGGTGATAATCCAAGGCGAGAGCATCGACGGACTTGGCGACATCGAGCAGTGCTTTGGGCAGTGAGTCTGCTTCATGGTTTAGCACTAAGACTCTATGTTGGCTCAGGGGTTCCTGATTGCGGATAATGACTTGCGATGGATTCGTTAACACAGCATGGCTACCGTAAAAAATAAGTGCGGGCATTATACCCCTTATTCGGCTACGAGCCAGCCTGCAAGCCGTCGACTGAAGGGATGCAGCAAAACAGCGCTCACTCGAAACTGTGCGGAATGAAAGCCAATAAAAAAGGCAACAGTGTAAACACGGTTGCCTTTTATCTGTTAGCTAATTGCAGCAAATTAGCCCTGAGACTGTACTGGTGCTAGTTCTGGTGCTGGTGCTGGAGTCGATACCTGTGCGGTGGCTTTTGGCTTTTTAGGCTTAGGTAACAGGCTAAAAATCTTATTGGCGATATCTGTGTTGTCTTGATGACCGTTAAACAACTCAGAGGCTGGGCCTGCGGCAAAGACTTGCACGTCGGTCCCTGTGTGGCCGCCGGTAGTCCAACCCGTATCGGTGCGCTTATCAATCACATGGCGAATCGCAACGGCCATGGTTTCTAAGCCCTGCATTCTGGCAACATTTAACTTAGTCACTTCTTCTTCGGTCAATTCAAAGCCTAGCCCGCGGGATAGGTCGGCTTGCCAAGTGTCACCACCAAGGGCGGCTTGGGCTAAGGTATCTGAGCTTGCCGAGATATTACGTAGGATCTCTGGATTCCAGTTGTAGTTGCCATCGGCGCCAATCGATAACCCGCCAGTATTATGGTCGGCGGTGATAACCATTAAGGTATCGGGATTTTGGCGTACGAATTGCTCGACGACTTCAATCGCATTGGCAAACTCATCCATTTCGCCCATGGCGGCGGCGATATCATTGTTGTGTCCCGCCCAGTCGATAAGGCTACCTTCGACCAGCAGCACAAAGCCTTGCTCATTTTGCGACAGTAAACTGAGGGCTTTTTGAGTCAAGGTGCTGAGTTTTTTAGCATCTTTTTCATCAATCGCCCAAGGCAGTTGCACCTCGGCAAATAGACCCAAGACTTTAGGCTGGGTAATGCTGGCCAGATCGTCAAAGCGGGTAATGTGTTGATAACCCTTGGCGGTGAACTGGGCTAACAGCTCAGGAGGGAAATACTTTTGCCCACCACCCAAAAACACATCGGCGTTAGTTTCGAGATAACTTAATGCCAGCGCATCGTAATTCTTACGGCTCTCGTTATGGGATAAAAAGGCCGCTGGTGTGGCATGGTTGATTTGCGACGTGACCGCCACACCCGTGCTCAAGCCTAAGGTTTTGGCCTTTTCAAGAATGGTGGGCAGTGGTTGTTTTTGCGTATCGACCGAAATGGCGCCGTTATAGGATTTGACTCCTGTCGCAAGGGCAGTGGCAGCAGCGGCCGAGTCGGTGACATAACCACTGACGCTGGCGGGATAAGTGCTCGCCATGCCAACCAATAAACGGTCGAAGACGGTTTGTTCGACTTCTTCGGTATCTGGATTGTCCTTGTAATAACGATAGGCACTGGTGTAGGAAGGCCCCATGCCGTCGCCAATCATGATCACAATATTTTTCGGGCGTGAGGGGGCTTTTACTGGGCCAGTCTCATTCGCTCCTGCTTCGACTGCCAGTGCGGAGGTGGAGAGCCATAAACTCATACCAAGCAATAACAGTGGCGCTTTGGTGAAACTCATATCAGATCCCTAGAAGTCGTAGGCGCTCTGTGGGCGCCTTCAATGAATAATATTATCTTGTAGGTGTACAAGCTTACTGGGCAAGACGGGCTTCGATGGCATCGAACAGCATGCCTGTAATGTCCACATCGAATGCCGCTTGGATTTCACGGATACAGGTTGGGCTAGTGACGTTAATCTCGGTCAGCTTGTCACCAATCACATCCAGACCCACAAAAATCAGGCCGCGTTTTTTCAGCTCTGGGCCAATGGCGCGGGCGATTTTCCAATCTGAGTCCGATAACGGCTGAGCAACACCGCTGCCGCCTGCGGCCAAGTTACCGCGGGTTTCGCCTTTTTTCGGAATACGCGCTAAGGCGTAGGGCACGGGCTCACCGTCGACCACCAGAATGCGCTTGTCACCCTTAGTGATTTCAGGAATAAAGGCCTGCGCCATGGCGTATTGGTTGCCATATTGGGTCAAGGTTTCGATGATCACCCCAAGGTTAGGATCGTCCTGCTTCACGCGGAAAATCGAGGTGCCGCCCATGCCGTCTAATGGCTTGAGGATAATGTCGCCCTTGGCTTGATGGAACGCGCGGATGCGATTAGCATCGCGGGTCACTATGGTCTCTGGCGTAAATTCGCTAAACCATGCGGTGAATAGCTTCTCGTTGGCATCGCGCAAGCTTTGCGGTTTATTCACAATCAGCACGCCTTGCTCTTCGGCGCGCTCTAGCATGTAAGTGGCGTAGATAAATTCGGTATCGAACGGTGGGTCTTTACGCATTAACACCACGTTCAGCTCGCTCAGCGGCGTGTCTTGAGCCTCGCCCAGTTCGAACCATTTATTGGCATCGTTGATGACCTTTAATGGACGCATATTGCCCATGGCAACACCGTTGACCATGGCGAGGTCGGCCATTTCCATATAAAACAGTTGGTAACCCCTTTCCTGCGCCGCCATTAGCATGGCAAAACTGGAGTCTTTCTTAATGTTGATCTCACTGATGGGGTCCATCACTATGCCGAGTTTTATCATTAATCTGTTCCTTATTGATTGCCGTCGCAGGCAAAAAGCATTTATGGATTAGCCAGTAATCGATTCGCCAGCCAGTGTTACCCGCTGACGTTTAACCATTTTAGATTTAACCTAAGTCACCGAACCTAAGTTGCAGCGCGGTAATCGCCGTGAGTGAGGCGGTTTCGGTGCGCAGCACTCGGGGGCCGAGTAACACATCGGTAAACTGGTAGGTTTCAGTCATGGCGATTTCTTCCGCCGATAATCCCCCTTCGGGGCCGATCAGCAGTCGTACACGGGTATGGGATAAGTCTAAGCCATTGATACCGTGTGCCGCCCTTGGGTGCAAGTTGAGTTTGAGTGCGTTGGTCGGTTCGCTGCACCATTCCTGTAATTCCATGGCGGGGCGAACGATGGGCACTTGGCTACGGCCAGATTGCTCACAGGCGCTGATCACAATCTTTTGCCATTGCTGGATTTTCTTTTCGAGACGCTCACCCGTGAGCTTGACGCCGCAGCGGTCAGAAAACAGTGGCGTAATGGTATTCACCCCTAGCTCAACGGATTTTTGAATGGTGAACTCCATCCGATCGCCGCGAGAAATCACTTGGCCTAAATGCAGGTTGAGGGGCGACTCCGATGGATTGGCCTCACAGGACAGCACTTTTACCGTGACTGATTTTTTTCCCGCATCGACAATTTCGGCAAGATAATCATTACCATCGCCATTAAACAGGCTAATGTGTTCGCCACTGCCCATACGCAACACTTTGCCAATATGGGCTGCGCCATCCTCATCTAAATTCAGCTGTTGATTTACGGCTAATGGTTGAGGTTGATAAATTCTTGGAACTCTCATTGTCGACCTTATTCGGCTAATTGTTGGCGCAGTGGCGGTGCATTGCAGGCATTCTGCACAAATGGATTATGATTACCTTGGATCTGCGCTATGGCGTTATCGCGTTTGCATTCAATAGTATCAACTGGATAGATTTTATCCCATGCTTTGAACAATTTTAATTGCTGCGAGGCGATTTTAAGGCCGTAGGTTTGCTGCATATACAGGTAAGTGCGGGCAATTTTGCCACGGGCGTTAGCGGGTGGCTGGGCTTGGCGATTCTTAAAGTCGATGACCATAGCGCATTGACCATATTGGTCGGCCTTACCGTTCCATTGGCTAAAACGGAAGTTGCTGCGATCGCCGTTCACTTCACCAATCGCGGGCACCAGATTGTGCATGTCCGCTTCCATTTTATTGAATTCTTGGCTGTTATCGGCGCAGTTTTTACGGCCGCCCTTTTGCCAGCATTGTAATTGATGGCCAAATTCCCATGCTGGAACTATATGTTCCCATTCGATACGGTTGGCGCGGGTTTCTTGTTTACGCACTTGATAGCCGCAGCTGTTGAGATCTGGCTTCCAGGATTTGCCCTTTATTTGGATATCACAGCCACAATAAAAACTGACCGCGGGCAAGGTGCCTTGGCGACTGCCTTTGTATAAAGATTGGGACAAGACCTTGGCTTGGCTAAAACTATTGGGGTGTGAAGGAGAGGCATGGACTGAGGCCGAAACCGCCAGCCAACTGAATAGGCACAGCAAGGCTTGCCGAGACCTTAAGGCTATCTTGGTGTTGTTCAATATTTATCCCAAAAAGTTATCTGTACTACGCGAGCCTGTGGCTCGTCTCTTATACCTGAATGGTAAGGGAAATAGCGCGCCTTATGCAAATCGCTCGTACTTTTGGCCTAGGATGTTGTGTATGGCGGATTATTCGGCGGCTTCGGTAAAGGTGAGGTGGGTATGGCAGCGTTTGCACAGATAACGGGTTTCACCACGCAACACTTTATTATGGCGACGGATGCTCAGCCTAACCGGACCGCAGGCGCAGCGGTACTCAAAGTCTTTCCCTTTAACCGACTGAGTATCGAAACTGTGGGTGGTATTGGGGCTCACCTTAAACAGCTTGAGCATGATGGATTGCCACTCGCGGCCATGGGGCTTGGTTTTGCCAAACAGTTGGAAACAGAGCAAATGGCTGATTTCGTGGGGCACTACTTCTGCTAAAAAGGCTTCGCTATTTTCCCTGAGCAATACGGGATTAAAGCGCAGGCGATTCTGTTGTAAATGGGCCGTGCCCGCACTCCGTCCCCGCAGGGTAAATTGAGTTAGCGGCCGCGCAAATGGACGCTTGAAGTAGATTTCCGCCTGCTGATAACAGTCTTCAATGCGTACCAAGATTTGTTGCTGCAGGGGTGTCAGCGGCTTGGGTTGGCGTTGTGGCGCGGCCGAATTAGCCGCCGTTGCTGAGGTGATACTCGTGGATGAGATGGCTTTACGGCGCAGGCTATTGAGTAGGGATCTCTTGTTAAACATAGACTTAGGCGTTAACTCTTATTTTGCAAAGCATCAATTAAACAACTCATCTAGCTATCGCACGACATCTATTACGATTTGCTGAGCTTAAAGCTCACATGTTCAGAGCCCTCATTCAAGGTGGCTCGACAAGCGTTTGGGCAAGCGTTCGCATCATAACGAACGCTTGCAGACAATGCCAGTATTGCGGCTGTTACAGGCTCGCCGCGGCCTGCATCACCATAGTACGTACTTGCTCGACGATCGCTTGTTCGGTGGCGTTGTCGTAGCCCTTCACCCTTGGGGTGTGGATATGGCCAACCTTGGCAGGGCTGTTGAACTTTTGCTGTAACACAATGGCGCGATAAGAAATCTCGTTTGAGAGATAGCCACCGCCAGAACCTTCGACCGAGGTTTCATTTTGCAGCTCGCTTAGGGAGCTGGCATTAAATTCGCCGCGAGCTAGTGTGGTCACTGTATGGTTGTCGTTGACTTTCCATTGGCCGTCTTTGACCTGCATGGCGGCGACGGGCAGTGAAAACTCAACAAACTCTGGGCCGATAAAGTCTTTACCATTGAGTTTGGGGGCGACAGGCGCGGTTTTGCTTCCGCCTGTGTACAGATTTTGGTTATCGGGTGCGGCGGCGCTACGGTTACGGCCGGGGAAGCGCTCAATATCAAAGTCACTGCGGCCCATGCTGACGGTAAAGACAAACTGGGTTTTAGGAGCGCGATAAATGGGGCTAAGTAGTGACTCGATAATGCCTTGGTCAAAATCCTCGAAGCGCACTGGGATCATTGCGGTTTCGATTTGGGCCTTTTTGCCGTTGATATCAAACCTAAAACCATCGAGGGCGAGGGCGACCAAGCCTGAAGGATTACTCTGGCTGATGTCTTTATCGAGGAAGAAAGGGTCGAATCCCGTCAGGAAGATTTTTATCTGCACATCGTCGCCGTATTGGATATCGCTAAAACCGCGAGATGCCTTTTCGACGGCGCTGGCTAAAATCTGCTGTTGCCAATCGGCCATTTTGAAATTGGCACTATTGCTCTTGATGCTATTTAACATTGAGAGCCGAGCCCAGTAGAGTGATCTGTCGTCAAAGTGCCCTGACTGCACATCACGCACTGCCTGTTGCCACAGTCTATGCCCCTGACGAGCGGCAAGTTGGGTTGCATCGCGTTCATTCTTCTGTGCGGAAAGCTGAGTCGCCAAGCCTTCGTCCAAGGCTTGATAGCGGTTAACCACTTCTGCCATGGTTTTTTCTGCAGTGGGAATGCGGGAAACTTCTACATCTCCTAGGAGTTGTACTGCACCTGCGGTTTGCGCCACTGTGCTGGCGAGGATAAAAACGAGGCTGGGCTTTAACATTGGCGTTTCCTTTTTATTTTAATCACTTATTTTGCTGGAAAAGGGCGATGTTCCTAAGGCGTTTGGGTTTGCTTCATCCTAGAGAGGATGTAACTTATGCCAAAAAGTCACAATGATTGTTTTGAGTATAAGAGTTTACCTAGAGTGATTCGAGGATCTTATTCCTGTTTTGCATATTGAGGTCGGTGCGCGGGCGTTAATCAGCGTTGAGTGGCGAGAAACGCGGCATAAGCGCCTGCCTTATTTTTGCCACAATTGGTCAGCAGTTTGCTAGGGAAAGTCCGCCAAGACGGTGCTACTCTTAGCGCCTCATTTTTATGGATTTATTGCATTAGGCAAGGGGACATTATGCGTGCGTTAGCCTTATTGGCTGTGTTGATGGTGACAACGATGATTGGCATGCCTGCGGTGGCAAAGGAGTGGCAAGAGAACAAGAGTTGGAATGCTCACTTTAGCGAACATAAAACCCAAGGCGTGGTTGTGCTCTGGAACGAGAATACACAGCAGGGTTTTACTAACGATCTTAAACGGGCAAACCAAGCATTTTTACCGGCATCGACTTTTAAGATCCCAAACAGTTTAATTGCCTTGGACTTAGGTGTGGTTAAGGATGAGCATCAAGTCTTTAAATGGGATGGACAGACGCGAGATATCGCCGCATGGAATCGTGACCATGATTTAATCACCGCGATGAAGTACTCGGTTGTGCCTGTTTATCAAGAATTTGCCCGCCAAATTGGCGAGGCACGTATGAGTAAAATGCTGCACGCCTTCGATTATGGCAATGAGGATATCTCGGGCAATTTAGACAGTTTTTGGCTCGATGGTGGTATTCGCATTTCGGCTACCCAGCAAATCGCTTTTTTACGCAAGCTATACCACAACAAGTTGCACGTCTCTGAGCGTAGTCAGCGTATCGTTAAGCAAGCCATGCTGACCGAGGCAAATGCCGATTATATCATCCGGGCGAAAACCGGCTATTCGGTCAGAATGGAACCCAAAATTGGTTGGTGGGTTGGCTGGGTCGAACTGGATGACAATGTGTGGTTCTTCGCGACCAATATGGATATGCCTTCCGCTGAGGGCTTAGGGTTGCGTCAAAGCATTACGAAAGCAGTGCTGAAACAGGAAAAAATTATTCCTTAGAAATGGTTAGCGGCGCATTTGTGTTAAATAGCAGTCATATAAGGTGTAAAGATATATGGACAAAATGCTTATGCGCTCATAGCTAATGGCTCATATTTAATTCGGTCAAACACAATCGACTCGTGCTCAGCGTTAACAGTTAGTCTGAGCATTAGCACCTCATTCCTAAACGCAAAAAGCCTAGTCAATTCGCTAGGCTTTTTTGTTATCTCAATGGCATGGTCACTCAACATAGGGATGTGGATCAAGGAGTGGCGATATAGATAAAGAAGAATACCTCAGCGATAAAGTGCTTAGCCCATCAAGGATTGCAGGCTTTCTTGGCTACTAAAGCGTTTGACGAAAAAGTCCAAGAAGGCACTGATATTAGTAGCTAATTGGCGACGGCTCGAATACACCCCATAGACTTTAAAGGGTTCGATTGGCCATTCTTGTAGTATGGGAACCAGTTGACCATTCGCCAATTCCGTCTTGCAGGCGGAGTTGGACAGCATGGCAATGCCAAAGTCATCGAGGGCTAACTGCTTGACCATAATAGGGCTATTAACCCTAACCTTACGTTGAAAATTCACCATGGTCTTACGCGCGCCTTTACCGAGGGGCCAAATGGGCGCAGAGCGTGATGTCCCGAGTAGGATGCCACTGTGTTCACTTAATTCCTTGGGTGTAGCAGGCGTGCCTCGGGCTTTTAGATAGGCCGGGCTTGCCACGAGAATGGGTTGGCGCTCGAACAGTAATCTTGCAACAAGATCAGAGGATTGCAGTGGCCCATATTTGATAGCTATGTCATATCCTTCACCCACTAAACCGATATCGTTGTCGGTAAACTGGACATCTAATTCCACATTGGGATATAAACGCATGAATCCGCTACAGAGGTTAGCGATTAATTCTTGGCTAAAAGAGACTGGAATAGCTATCCGTAATGATCCTGACACATCATCATGGGTACTCTCGATAACAGCCTTGGCCGCTTCCACCTCATTGCGAATGGAATCACAGTGTTGATAAAAGAGGGCCCCGACTTGAGTAAGGCTTAAGTTGCGGGTGTCGCGTTGTAATAATCGCACGCCAAGTTCTTCTTCGAGCTGCGCGATTTTGCGACTTATGGTGGATTTTGGGTGGCCGGTTTCACGTGCAGCTTGGGAGAATCCCTTCGCTCTAACTACGGCTGCAAATAGCATCATACCGTTTAAATCTGGCATGTTTTTCCCACTGTCTCATATTTGGAACATAGCGTCTTATGCAGTTTAATGGCATTTGGCGGGATAACAAAGTTATATTTATTGGCTAAAAATTTTCAGAGGCTAAAGCAGAGGATCTTTTGATGACCAGCAATAATCAGCCCACACACATGACTCAAGCCCAAACGCCCGATCCGCTTTTTTTACAAGCCGAGCATTTGGCAAAAGATTTTTCTCTGTTTCCTAAACACAGTAAACAGAGCTTATCAGATGAAATTAAAGGTCTTTTAAACGATGACGCCATTCAGGCAAATTTAAAAGACTTGGCATCGTTAGATGTCGATGGTTACGTCGCAAAAGTGATCCAGCCGACTCAAGATAAAGGTCGTCCTGGTGCAAAACGTATCATTGCTGACCTAAAAGGTCGCTTGATTACCGAAACTCACTTGGGTTCTTTCTACAGCGCTGAGGTCGAGCTGAATTTCGGTTCACGCACTCGTCGTATCGGTTTTATTGCCCAAGAGCGTACTACGGCTAACGGCGCGTGGATGCCAGAGCATCACTATGCAGCCTGTAAAGCGATTCGTCATTTCGCCGAATTGTCTATGCCTATCGTTTACCTCATCGACACCCCAGGGGCCGATGCGGGCGAAGTGGCCAACAGCCAAAACCAAGCCCATTCTATTTCTAAGGCGATCGCAGAGAGTGCCAACGTTGACGTGCCAACCGTCGGTATCGTTATCGGTGCGGGTTACTCGGGCGGCGCGATTCCATTAGCGGCGGCCAACATCCTGTTATCGCTGCGCGATGGTATTTTCAACACGATTCAGCCACAAGGTCTGCAGAGTATTGCGCGTAAGTACAACCTGTCATGGCAGGAATGTGCTAAGTCTGTGGGCGTGTCTCCAGAAGAGCTTTACACTGCGGGTTGTATCGATGGCATCATCGATTTCTCTCCAGGTGACCGTGACGAGCGTCAGCACAATTTACGCCGCGCTATCATCAGCAGTATCGAAGCTGTTGAACGTGCAGCCATCAACTTTGTGCGTGAATCTAAAGATTTACGTGAGCACTATGACCGCAGTTTAGCGCGTTTCCTTAACCCATCTAAAAACCTGATGGCGTTAGAATTAAACGCAGAGCTGGCTGTGGCAACTAGCCCGACCAACCATCACAACCTGTTTGGTAGTGCCTACCGTTACCTGCGTTATTTAACGCTGCGTAGCCGCATTCATTCAATATCTCAGGAGCAATACGGACGTTTGTCACGTGTTAGTGTGCCTGAAGGTGACTTGTTAGCTCGTATCCAGCAAGAGCAAGACCGTGTATTCCAAGCTTGGTTATCAAGCCCTGATAAGCTGGTTTACGATGAAGATCTAAACAAACTGTGGGCGAACTTTATTGCTAAGCGTGATGAAGTGTCTACCGAGCGTAACATGCTGACGCGTTTGATTTTGGGTGAGCCAAAAGAGAACTACAAAAAAGCACGTAAGGCGCTGTTATTTAACATCGGTTGGTCTCTATATCACCGCTGGAAGAGCAACGCGGCAAACAACTTCAAGGGCTTAATCCAGCACCTTGAAAATCTGCCAAAGTCAGTGACTCAAGCCAAGTGGCCTGAACTGAATCAACTGACTGTGCTCGATGTGGTTGTGAACGATGAACTGCGTGAAGACTTCATTTGGCAATGTCATAACATCCTGATCTTTAACTCACTGTACGACAATGTTGTGGGCAGCTTAGCGTCTATCGCGAAAGAAGCCATGATGGCGAAGAGCTTGTCGCGCAATTCGGTGAACAACCTGCTGCACAAGTCAATTGACCATGCGCTGTCGACTCAGGATACCGCTAACGATAAGGCGAAATTCTACAAGTGGCTTAAGTACTTTATGGGCCAATCTAACCGTGCCGATCTCTTGGTGCGTGTAGAGCAGTGGAAGAGTGTGGGCTTCCCACAACTTAACGACAGTCTATTCGTTATTCTTACTTACTTCTTCGAGCGTTTACTGCCTGAATACTTCGACAGTGAAAGCGATAACAGCAAGTACACTGGCGCGATTAACCCTGTGCGTATCGGTCGTCGTAAGGACTTCTGGAACCGCTTGACTATGGGTTATCAGGACTTACTGATCCAAAAAGTATTACGTGACGAAAAACGTACCGGCAAGATGACGTGGGAAAATGTGATTAAGCAATTCTTCACTCATTTTGAAGAGATCAATGGCGACAAGATGTCGGCCAACTTGCTTAACTTCCCTGGTTTCCGTCTCTCAATCGAAGATGCGTTAGACAAAGGCATTCGTCCTTGCGGTCTGATCACTGGTATTGCTGACTTTAAAGAAAAAGGTCAAAAAGTCCGTGTGGGTGTGGCTGTGTCTAACACCGCATTCCAAGCGGGTGCCTTCGATATGGCGAGTGCTGAGAAATTCTCTGCGCTGCTGATCGAGTGTGCTAAGCGTAAGCTACCTGTTGTTTGCTTTATCAGCTCAGGCGGTATGCAAACTAAAGAAGGTGCTGCAGCACTGTTCTCAATGGCTGTTGTGAATGACCGGATCACTCGTTTCATCCGTGATAACGAATTGCCAGTACTGATGTTTGGTTTTGGTGACTGTACCGGTGGTGCGCAGGCGAGTTTCGTAACTCACCCATTAGTGCAAACCTATTACCTGTCTGGTACTAACATGCCATTCGCGGGTCAAATGGTGGTTCCAGCTTACTTGCCTTCGACTTCGACACTGTCTAACTACTTGTCGAAAGTACCAGGTGCAATGGCGGGCCTAGTCCACAACCCATTCAGCGAAACCTTAGATAACCAATTGGCGAGCATCGATCCTCTGATGCCAATGCCAACGGCGAAGATCAATGACGTGATCATCAACGCCCTATCAACACTGGTTGTTGAAGCGCCTGTTGAAGAAGAAGTGATTGTTCAAAACGATCCACGTAAGTTAATGAAACCAATTAACAAAGTATTGGTTCATGCCCGTGGTTGTACCGCTGTTAAGTTGATCCGTAAGGCTCACGATAACGATATCAACGTGGTATTAGTGGCGTCAGATCCTGACATGACCGCCGTACCTGCGGATATGCTGAAAGACTCAGACAAGTTAGTCTGCTTAGGTGGTAACACCTCTGACGAAAGTTACCTGAACGCTTACTCAGTGCTCAAAGTGGCCGAATACGAGCAAGTTGATGCACTGCACCCAGGTATCGGCTTCCTGTCTGAAAGCCCACAATTTGCGGCATTGTGTGTGAACAATGGGGTTAACTTCGTTGGTCCTAGCGTACATTCAATGACGACTATGGGTAACAAGTCGAACGCGATTAAGACGTCACAAAGCCAAAACGTGCCAGTAGTACCAGGTTCGCACGGTATTCTGACGAACGCTGAGCAAGCGGTGAACGTGGCCAATGAAATTGGTTACCCAGTACTGCTCAAAGCGGTACAAGGCGGTGGCGGTAAAGGTATCCAGGTCGTTAAACGCCCTGAAGATATGATTGGTTTGTTCCAAAAGACCTCTACCGAAGCGGCTGCGGCCTTTGGTAACGGCGACTTGTACTTAGAGAAATATGTAACGTCACTGCGTCATATCGAAGTGCAGTTACTGCGTGACAAGTTTGGTAACGCTAAGGTTCTGGGTTTACGTGACTGTTCTGTACAGCGTAACAACCAGAAAGTGGTCGAAGAGTCTGGCTCAACCATGCTGCCAGAAGAACTGAAGAAACAAGTGCTGGATTACACCCGTGCTTTAGGTGATGCGACCGATTATATGGGCGCAGGTACAGTTGAGTTCATCTATAACTTAGATGCGAACGAAGTGTACTTCATGGAAATGAACACTCGTCTACAGGTAGAGCATCCTGTAACTGAAGCGACTTCTGGTATCGATATCGTGAGCGCGCAGTTTGATATCGCTGCGGGCCGTTCAATCGAGAACCTCGAGCCGAAAGAAATCGGTTATGCGATGGAAGTGCGTGTGACTGCAGAAAAAGCCGCACTGGACAGCCATGGTGTACTCCAACTGATCCCAAATCCTGGCAAGATCACTGAGTGTGTATTCCCTGATCATCCAGATGTGGAAATCATTTCTATTGCCGCAGCGGGTAAAGAAGTATCGCCATACTACGACAGCTTAATCGCTCAGGTGATTATGCGCGGTGAAAACCGTGAAGACGTTATCGCGAAACTGCACGCTTACTTAGACAGCGTAGTACTCAAAGGTATCGCGACTAACATTCCATTGCTGAAACTGATCCTAAGCGATGGCACCTTCAAAGAAGGCGTATACGACACTAACTACCTGCCACGCTTTATGGCTGAGCTCGACATTCCAGCGCTGATCGCTGAAATGGAAGCCGCTGCCGAAACTGTGGGTGTAGACACTGAGTCACTGCGTGTTGGTGAAAGTAACGAGCTGAAAGTATTAGCCCAAGGCGCAGGTATCTTCTATACCTCTCCAGCGCCTGGCGAACCTGATTTCGTTAAAGAAGGTGATATTGTGACTGCAGATCAGACGCTTGCGTTAACTGAAGCGATGAAGATGTTCTCACAAGTGAACTTAGCCGGCTTCAACCGTCAAGGCGCTGTGCTATACCCAGAAGATAAGAAGTATCGCATCGAGCGTATTCTGAACAGCAATGGTCAGCAAGTATCTCAAGGTGACTTACTCTTCGTGGTATCACCCGTAGAAGATTAATCAGTAAAGCAGACCGCTTAAACGAAATACCCGCCAATTGGCGGGTATTTTTTTATCCTAATGAATGTTGCATAGACAAACCCTTAGGCTATTTCCATACTTGAACTAGGGCTTATTGGTATTATCTTAATATCGCGTATACACTTTTTTGACTTTGTCTGATTGATAGCGGGTCGAATCGAGAGGTGCCATGGGTTGCAGATACTGGGTTTTACTCCTCTGTTTATGCTCTCCATTATCTGGAAATGCCGAGCGTTTGGCCTCAACTTACCTCAATGCAGCTGAAGACGCTAACCATGCGACTCAGTTGGTGCGTTATTGCGTCGACCCCGATTGGTTGCCCTACGAAGCGATTCGTGATGGCCAGCACGTGGGGATTTCGTCGGATTATATTCGTTATATCGAAGCCCACTCGTCGTTAAAGTTCAGCTTGGTTCCCACGGCATCTTGGACACAAACCTTGCATTTTCTGCAAACGGGGCGCTGCGATTTAACACCGTTACTCAATAAGACGGCGACTCGAGAGCAGTTTTTACATTTCAGCCATGTGTATTTTCGTTCCCCCAATGTTTTAGTGTCGCTAAAGGAGCAACCCTTTTTACAGGGCTTTGAAAATATAGGGTCGCGCACCTTGGCTGTGCCCGATGGCTATCGTCTCGCCGAGTATATTCAGCATTACTATCCCAATGTTCACACCATTAAAGTGGCGAGCGAGCCTGCGGGGCTTGAGGCCGTGCTTGATAAAAAAGTTGACCTCTTTGTCGGCTCGATGTTTTCGGTCAATGCCTATATCCAGCAGACGGGCTTTAATCATCTTAAAATTGCCGGCTGGGGCGGCCCTGAGGATGAACTGCGGGTCGGAGTGAGCTTGGGGCATGAGGCGTTGCTGCCGATCATCAATCAGGTATTGGATAATGTGGATGAACTGGAGCGGATCCGGATTTATCAGAAGTGGAACAATATCACCATTATCGATGAAACTAACTATCTGCTTATCTATCAGGTCATTGCAGGCACTTTGTTGGTGATATTTTTACTTGCGACTCGCACTTATGTTATCAGCCGTTACAATCGCCGTTTAACCGATAAAAACCAGCAACTTGAGGTTTTACGTTTGCAATTAGAGCAGAGTAATGCCGAGCTTGAATTTTTATCCACCCATGACCCACTCACTAAACTCTACAATCGGCATTATTTTAACCGCCAGTTTGTTCACGAACATCGCGCCGCTGTCTCCATGGATGGCGCTATTTGTCTGGTGATGTTAGATATCGATTTTTTTAAAGAGATCAATGACACCTTAGGTCATGCGATTGGGGATAAAATTTTGATGGAGTTGTCCTCGGTGTTGCAGCACTGCGTGCGCGAAAGCGATGTGGTGGCGCGCTGGGGCGGGGAAGAGTTTGTGATCCTTTGCCATCAAACATCGCTCGATGCCGTTAAATCATTGTGTCAGCGGATAGCTCACGCCATCAAAGATTATCATTTCAGTGGTGATGTGCGGCTCACCTGTAGTTTTGGGATTGCCAAACTTGCGGTCAATGAGCCCATGCAGTCATGTTTTGAACGGGCAGATAAGGCGCTATATCAGGCAAAAGCGTTGGGACGGGACCAAATTTGTGTGGATGAGACGCACCTCTAGTGCGTGCCGAGCGTGATGAATAGACTGTATTCCTCAGTACATAGCGGATTTCATTCAGAAATCGGCTATTTATCCTAGAAAACCTGCGTCATCGAACCGATTTTAACGGGAATATTGCCCATAGGCGCACTGTCTGAGGGCTGGATTTTTGCGTTTAATGAACCGTTAAAGCATGGAAAAACATCAATATCAGCAAAAACACGCTTATTTTTAAGGTTTTTAGTAATTGATTGATAAATGAGCTAAAAATTTTTATTTAATTGTTTTCACATATTTTTCTTATTTTTTTTTAATTTTTTCCGCGACTTTATCGTGAAAAATTGCAAGAGCCATTTGCGAAGAGCGGGGTTCCAATTTACAATATGCGCCTAAAATAATCTGATGTGCGGTGTGTCGGTGGTTTGTCGCATACTCCGTCTACTTCTTAAACTAATCATTAAAGTTGAATCATGACCGAATTATCCAAATACAGAAACATTGGTATCTTCGCTCACGTTGACGCGGGTAAAACCACGACCACCGAGCGTATTCTTAAGCTAACCGGTAAAATCCATAAGTTAGGTGAAGTTCACGACGGTGAATCAACAACAGACTTCATGGTTCAGGAAGCTGAGCGCGGTATTACTATTCAATCAGCTGCAGTTAGCTGTTTCTGGAAAGATCACCGTTTCAACGTTATTGACACCCCTGGACACGTTGACTTCACAGTTGAAGTTTACCGTTCTCTGAAGGTTCTTGACGGCGGTATCGCTGTATTCTGTGGTTCTGGTGGTGTTGAGCCTCAATCAGAAACTAACTGGCGCTATGCTAACGAATCTGAAGTTGCTCGTATCATCTTCGTAAACAAGTTAGACCGTATGGGTGCTGACTTCTTACGTGTTGTTAAGCAAACTAAAGACGTTTTAGCTGCTAACCCACTGGTTATGGTTCTGCCAATCGGTATCGAAGACGAGTTCAAAGGTGTTGTTGACCTGTTAACTCGCAAAGCTTACGTGTGGGACGATTCTGGTATTCCAGAAAACTTCACTGTAACTGACGTTCCAGCAGACATGGTTGACCTAGTTGAAGAATACCGTGAAATGCTGATCGAATCTGCTGTTGAGCAAGATGACGATCTGCTGGAAGCTTACATGGAAGGCGAAGAGCCATCTATTGAAGACCTGAAGCGTTGTATCCGTAAGGGTACTCGTACTATGGCATTCTTCCCAACATTCTGTGGTTCTGCGTTCAAGAACAAAGGTATGCAACTGGTTCTAGACGCTGTTGTTGACTACCTGCCAGCTCCAGACGAAGTTGATCCACAACCTTTAACTGACGAAGAAGGTAACGAAACTGGCGAATACGCTATCGTTTCTGCTGACGAGTCATTAAAAGCATTAGCGTTCAAGATCATGGACGACCGTTTCGGCGCCCTGACTTTCGTACGTATCTATGCTGGCCGCCTGAAGAAAGGTGACACCATTCTTAACAGTGCAACTGGTAAGACTGAGCGTATCGGCCGTATGTGCGAAATGTATGCAAACGATCGTATCGAAATTGAATCAGCTGAAGCTGGTGACATTATCGCTATCGTGGGTATGAAGAACGTACAAACTGGTCACACTCTGTGTGATGTTAAGCACCCATGTACTCTGGAAGCCATGGTGTTCCCAGAGCCAGTTATCTCTATCGCAGTAGCGCCAAAAGATAAAGGCGGCAGCGAGAAGATGGCTATCGCTATCGGTAAGATGATCGCTGAAGATCCATCATTCCGCGTAGAAACTGACGAAGATTCAGGTGAAACCATCCTTAAAGGTATGGGTGAACTGCACTTAGACATTAAAGTGGACATCCTGAAGCGTACTTACGGTGTTGAGCTGATCGTGGGTGAACCACAAGTAGCATACCGTGAAACCATTACTCAAATGGTTGAAGACCAATACACCCACAAGAAACAATCTGGTGGTTCAGGTCAATTCGGTAAGATCGAATACATCATCCGCCCAGGTGAGCCAAACTCTGGCTTCGTGTTCAAGTCTTCAGTTGTTGGTGGTAACGTTCCTAAGGAATACTGGCCAGCAGTTGAGAAAGGCTTCGCCAGCATGATGAACACTGGTACTATCGCTGGCTTCCCAGTGTTAGACGTTGAGTTCGAACTGACTGACGGTGCTTACCACGCAGTTGACTCTTCAGCAATCGCGTTCGAAATCGCTGCTAAAGCGGCATTCCGTCAGTCTATTGCTAAAGCTAAACCACAACTGCTTGAGCCAATCATGAAAGTTGACGTGTTCAGCCCAGAAGACAACGTAGGTGACGTAATCGGTGACTTAAACCGTCGTCGCGGTATGATCAAAGACCAAGTTGCTGGTGTAACTGGTGTTCGCGTTAAGGCTGACGTTCCGTTATCAGAAATGTTCGGTTACATCGGTTCTCTACGTACAATGACTTCAGGTCGTGGTCAGTTCTCTATGGAGTTCTCACACTACAGCCCATGTCCAAACAGCGTTTCGGACAAAGTTGTTGAGCAAGTTAAAGAGCGTAAAGCTGCTGAAGCTAAGAAGTAATTCTTAACTTCCTCTAAATAGAAACCGCTGCTAAGCCTAGGCTAGCAGCGGTTTTTTTATTGGTGAAATTTAAGAATAAATGCAGGGTTAGTGGGACAGACTAAGGCTTAATCCTAGTTCAAACTTAGGGGCAGATTTAGCGCAGTGCTTTCTGTTTACTCAATTCCAATAACGCATTGGCCGCGGGGGTTAAAGGCAGATTTTGCCGCCAGATAAGGGCTAAATCCCAGGTCATCGCCGGTTGCATAGGTCTAAACACTAGTTTGCTGGTGCTGAGTTTTTGGCAAATAGGTTCGGGTAAAATCGCCAGTCCCATATCGGCTTCGACCATGGCCGCGAGGAAGTCCCATTGGCCGCTTCGAAACGCGATATTGAGTTGTACTCCCGCCTTACGACTCAGGCGATTGATTAGCTTAGCCAAGGAAAAATCTTCGTTGTAGAGAATAAAGGGATAGGGCTCAAAATCCTGCCAGCTGAGGTGTGATTTAGCGGTAAGTGGATGCCCATCGGGCAAACAAGCGAGCAGGGGATATTTGGTCAGAGGTTGGTTAACCAGCTCGGTCTCATGGGTGGTTGGCAGCGCAGTAAAGGCGATGTCTAAGCTGTTATTCAGCAGCGCTTGTTCACAACCGAACCCGCCGTATTCATACATTTGTAGTTCAACGCCGGGATAGCGTTTCCGGTAACTGGTCAGCAGCCCGATAATTAAACTGCTCATCATAGGGCAGACGCCTAATCTTAATCGCCCCGTCTTTAGCCCACTTAAGTTGCTCATGTCCTCCTGCAATCTATGCCATTGCCCGAGAATTTCCCGTGCGCTGTGCTCAAACAGTTGTCCCGCTTGGGTCAGCTCGACCTTTTGATTGTTACGTATTAGCAGCGTCTCTCCTAAGCTCTCTTCGAGCCTTTGGATGATCTTGCTGAGCGTCGGTTGGGTGATAAAGCATTTTTCCGCGGCTCGAGTGAAGTTTTCCGTTTCGACGAGGATCAGAAAACATTGCAAGGTCTTGATTGGAATATTCATGCTTAAATGGAATCCATTGTATGGCGTTAATTCATTTTACTGATGATGGCCTAAGTATTACTTTGAGCTCGTTAACAGAAAAGGGGAATTACCAATGAAATCCACATCGAGTTTATGGGTAGGTGCTTTGTGGCAGGCAGCGATGCCTGAAGCAAAGAATGTGCAAACAGCTAAAGCGGTGCAAACCAGATTAACGGCTCCAGCGGGTGATTTGCATAAAGCAAAACAACAAGTAAACCCAGCCTAGGCTGGGTTTTTACTTTTAGGTCGTTTCTTGTTTGTATCCTCTTACCGCCAGTTTTCTTTCCCTGCTCTCCTATCTTATTGCACGGTTGTTTAGTCCTTGCATTTCACTTTCTGCGTCTAACTCTTCAGTTTTAGCGGCGCTCTTAACACTATGTTTTAAACACTTAGCAGGCAAAGCTTAGCGCTGAGGGGTTATTACTGCGAAAAAAGCCACTAGCTTAGCAGTGGCTTTTGTGGGCAGGGAAGTGCTGTGTTATTGATTTGAGAACTTGTTCTCGACTAAAGGCGCCTTGTTTTCTGCCTGTGCCACGTGGCACTGGGTGCAGAAATAGTTATGGCCATTGAGCGTGCCTTTATCATCGATTACGTGGGATTTAGCCACTGGCGTAGCCTTCATCCGTGGGGCTTTATCCCAGCTGTGGCAGGTTAAACAGCCATTCTTATCCATAGTGATTTTGTAATCATCCTTATGGGGAATGAGTGGCGGTTGGTCGGTAAAGCTGCGCTCTAACGCCTTGCCACGACTTGGGTAGACGGGCATGGCATCGGCGGGGCGAATATCCGTTACCGCGCTATCGCCGGCGAGGGATTTAATGTTTACGGGTGTGGCTTGCGTGTCTGCTTGTTGGCCTGAGCAGCCGCCGATGGCTAATACAATCGCAGCTAAGGTGAGTATTTTTTTCATTGGTCATTCTCCGCCTTGGGGGCAATGTGTTGACGAATTGATGAAGTGGTTGATGGCGACTGACAATCGGTCGAATCGCCTGGACTAAGTTGGGCCTGAGTGGCCGTAAAGCGTGTTTGATAGCGAAATACGCGTTGTGCGCAGACATCGATACAGCGACCGCATTGGGTGCAGTCAGGGCTCGTGATCACTGGGTTTTGCCCTTTTAACGCCGGCTTTAATACCTGGCGCTCTGGGCAAACGGCAAAGCAGTCCATGCAGTTATCACAGGCACTGGCTTTGCTGGCGACGATTTTGATGGGGCTCCATTTGCCGATTAAGCCAAACAGAGCGCCTGTTGGACACAGGTGACCACACCAAGCGCGCTCGGCGATAAACAGATCCAGCAGAAATATCGCCGCTAAGATCCATAAACCACTGAGACTTCCAAATAACACGGCGCGATAGACTAAGGGGACTGGGTTAACCCATTCCCAAATCAAGTTGCCCGTGAGCAGTGGCAATAACAGCACGAGTGCCAGCAGGTAATAACGTAAATTACTCGGCAACTCGCTGGTGCGAGGAAGGTTCAATTTACGTCTGAGCCAGCTTGCGACATCGGTAACCAGATTGACTGGACACACCCAACTGCAAAACACCCGGCCACCGGCGAGGGCATAAAACAGTATGACCAAGGCGGCGCCTATCAGTAGACTAAGCACGGGAATATGCCCGCTTGCCAGCATTTGTAAGCTCACCAGTGGATCGGCAAAGGGAATGGTATCGAGCAGTAAACTGGCCGATAAATTTCCCTTAAATAGCCAAATTCCTAAAAGTGGCCCGAGTGCAAATAGGCCTAATAAGCCAAATTGCACCGCGCGGCGTAGCAGCAAATATTTGTGTGCGCCAAACCATCCGAGTTCTGCAATGGCTGCGGCATGTTCGCCTTGCATGTGAGCCTTAGCTTTTGAGTTCACTGTCTGGTTATTCATAGACTTGTTACTCATAACGTCAGCCCCTTATTCAACATCTCTAAGGTGGTTTCCTCAGTGTTGATATAAGTGTCATGCGCCGCCGCTTTACCGAGTGCGAGTGCAGTCGGTAACACCTTGATCGCGGCCGTGTCGAGCACGCAGGCATGCTCGCATTTACCGCAACCCGTGCAGGTATCGCTGTTGACTGTGGGTAAAAACATGGCGTGGTGGTCGCTATGTTGATTGCGTTGGCGTTCTAAGGTGATGGCATTGTCAATTAACGGACAAACCCGATAACAGACATCACAACGTAATCCCTTAAAGTTGAGGCAATTTTTCTCATCTATCAGTACCGCAACCCCCATCTTAGCATCGCTAATTTGCTCAAGTTGAGGATCAAGCGCGCCCGAAGGGCAGGCTTTGATGCAGGGAATATCCTCACACATTTCGCAGGGAATGCGTCTTGCGGTAAAGAATGGCGTGCCAGTGGCGGCGCCATCGAACCAACGTGCCAGCGATAGGGTGTCGTAGGGACAAGCCTCGACACACAAACCGCAACGCACACAGGCGGAGAGAAAATCGCTTTCTTCAAGGGCGCCCGGCGGTCTGCAAGCTTGGGGGGCTAGTTGGCCTTGGCTTTTTGCCGTGGCCGTCAAGCCTAATCCCACGAGCCCCATCACGCAGCCAGCCTTAGCCGTCGTTGCCAAAAATTGACGACGGTTTACTTGCTTGACTGTGAATGGACTCTTCACTTGCTGACTCACCTTAGACTCCTTAATCGCTTTCAAATACGCTTATCGCTATCAAATGAGGGCTTAGGCCTTCATCACTTTTACGGGACACTTCTTAAAGTCAGTTTCTTTTGACAGTGGATCGGTCGCATCAAGAATCAGCTTGTTAACTAACTGACGCGCATCGAAGAAGGGCATAAACACCACGCCGCGTGGCGGTTTGTTACGGCCTTTGGTTTCGACACGGGTTTTGACCTCACCACGGGGAGAAGCGACTAGCACTTCATCACCACGTTGCAGACCACGGGCCTTAGCGTCTTCAGGATGCATAAAGATTTGTGCATCGGGGTAAGCGCGGTACAGCTCAGGTACACGGGCGGTCATCGAACCTGTATGCCAGTGTTCGAGTACACGGCCGGTAGACATCCACAGATCGTATTCTTCATTTGGCTCTTCTGCCGCAGGTTCGTAGGGCAGGGCGAAAATCACCGCTTTGCCATCGGGTTTACCGTAGAACTTGTAGCCTTCTCCCGCCTTCACATAAGGATCGCTACCTTCAACGAAGCGGCGCAGGGTTTCTTTGCCCTCAACCACAGGCCAGCGTAAGCCGCGGGTTTCGTGGTAACGGTCGAAGTCGGCTAAGTCATGACCATGGCCGCGACCGAAGGCGGCGTATTCTTCGAAAATGCCTTTCTGTAGATAGAAACCAAAGTGCGCGCTTTCATCGTTTAAGTCGCCCTTACAATCTGTGGTTGGGAACTTGTTGATAACGCCGTTGGCGAATAGCACTTCATAAAGCGTTTTGTCAGCATATTCTGGTTGTTTGGCAATAAGCTCAGCAGGCCATACTTCAGACACTTTAAAGCGTTTTGAGAATTCGACTAATTGCCACAGATCCGACTTAGCCCCTTCAGGCGCTTTGACCTGTTGATGCCACATATGGGTGCGGCGCTCGGCGTTACCGTAGGCACCTTCTTTCTCAACCCACATGGCGGTGGGCAGAATTAAGTCGGCGGCCATGGCGGTAACGGTTGGGTATGGATCGGATACCACGATAAAGTTTTCTGGGTTACGGAAACCGGGGTAAATTTCATCGTTGATGTTCGGACCCGCCTGCATATTGTTGGTACACATGGTCCAATAGCAGTTGAGCTTACCGTCTTTGAGCATGCGGCTTTGCAGCACGGCATGGAAGCCTGGTTTTGGCGGAATCGTGCCTTCTGGTACCTGCCACAGTTTTTCTGTGATGGCGCGGTGTTTATCGTTGGCCACTTCCATATCCGCAGGTAAGCGGTGGGCGAAGGTGCCGACTTCACGGGCAGTACCACAGGCCGAAGGTTGACCCGTTAATGAGAATGGGCTGTTGCCTGGGGTGGCGATTTTACCTGTGAGTAAGTGGATGTTGTAGAGCATGTTGTTTGCCCACACGCCACGAACGTGTTGGTTGATGCCCATGGTCCACAGACTCATGACTTTGACCTTAGGATCGGCATAGGCCTTAGCTAAGGTTTCTAATTTTTCAGGCTCTACACCACTCATTTTCGCCGCATATTCCAGCGTATAAGTGCTGACGAACTTAGCGTATTCTTCGAAGCTGATAGGACTGGATTTACCATTGCCTGGGTTTTTGGCTTTCTTCTCTAACGGATGATCTGGGCGCAGACCATAACCGATATCATCCACTCCGAGGGCAAACTTAGTATGTTTAGTCACAAAGTCGGTATTCACGGCTTTGTGTTGGATGATGTAGTTAGCGATAAAGTTGAGGATCACTAAGTCTGACTGTGGACGGAACACCATAGGGTTGTCCGCTAAGTCGAAGCTGCGGTTCTCGAAGGTGGATAGCACATGTACGCGGCAGTCTTTGTGGCTTAAGCGGCGGTCGGATAAGCGCGCCCACAGGATCGGGTGCATCTCGGCCATGTTGGCGCCCCAGAGCACAAATTGGTCGGCGGCTTCTAAGTCATCGTAACAGCCCATTGGCTCGTCGATACCGAAGGTACGCATAAAGCCACCCACGGCCGATGCCATACAGTGACGGGCGTTAGGGTCGATATTGTTGGTTAAGAATCCGGCCTTATGTAATTTAGAGGCGGCATAACCTTCCCAAATGGTCCATTGGCCCGAGCCGAACATACCGACTGAGGTAGGGCCCTTAGTGGCGATGCTGTGTTTCCACTTAGCGGCCATAGTATCGAAGGCGACATCCCAGCTTACAGGGGTAAACTCGCCTTCTTTGTGGTATTTACCGTCTTTCATCCGCAGCAGCGGCGTGGTTAATCTGTCCTTGCCGTACATGATTTTCGACAGGAAGTACCCCTTAATACAGTTCAAACCACGGTTAACTGGGCTTTCGGGATCGCCCTTAGTGGCGACGACTTTACCGGCTTTAGTTCCGACTAGTACGCTACAACCCACACCGCAAAAACGGCAGGGGGCTTTATCCCACTTGATGCTATCTGACTCGGCGGCTTCGACCATTTTCACGGGAAGCGTGACGCCAACGGCCGTGGCAGCGGCAACCGCTGCGTTAGCCTTGAGAAACTCGCGGCGGCTAATGCTCATAGTGTTTCCTCACTCTCTTGTTCTAAGGGTTCTACTTGGTGGTAAATCAAACTGGCGGATAACACGCCGGACAGGGCATTGATGGCTTCAACATTGTCGAGAATGGCTTTTTGGCTATTGCCTTCGAGGGTTATAACGAACTTGCCCTCGGGGGAAATAGCGTGGATATCGCAGCCCTTTAATGCGGCAATATCGGCCTCAACCTGTTGTAAGGCATAAGGGGCGGCATGTACCACAAGACTGGTGACATGGTATTCCTGACTCATAGCGGTACCTTTATCTTGAGATTCATTCAGTTGTTTTCGATAAACATCGCGACAACTCAATGTGGATAACTGTGAGTCTAGACCTGATAAAAAATGTGGGTATACCTCGCAAGAGGTATTGGCGGGGATAGTCGATCGGGATCAAAGTTTTGCGCGTGATCTAACTCTCAGTTTGAAATTTACACAATCCCTATCCCTTTGGAGAGGGAGCCTGCGAGTAAGTTAAACATGGGCATTGGCTCTATAAATATTGCCATTGCTTGAGCAAGATGACCGCGGGATTAGCATTACCTTCGCCTAAGTCGGCAGCGCCTAAGGCATTGTCATAGTGGCTTTTTCCATTTCCGGTGGCTGTGATGGATTTGCCCCTCACCGAGCCGAAAATCTCTGGGCCGCCGGGAAGATTAACCTTAGATTTGGGGGCGTAGAGCGCGGCATAAATCGGCACATTACCGCTGACGGTGACATCCTTATCCGAGCCAGAAAAAATAGACAGTGGCGGCTTGTTGCTATCGGTTAGGGTTTGTCCCTTAATGTTGTTACCGTTGTTTGTTCCCGCCGTAAAGGCGACTTCACCGCCCACAAACAGTGTAAGGCTCGAGCCCGGGGCAATATTTAGCTGATTCGAGCCACTCATCTTAAAGTCACCATTGACTATCAGGGTGACATCGCCGCCACTGATATTGAGCACGCCATCGGCACTCATGACTAAGCTGTCGAGGTTAAATACCGGGGTGTCACTGCCGAAGATGTTTTCTGACGTGGGAGTTAGGCTCGGGAAATAATCACCTTTCCAGCAGAGTTCGGTCTTACTCGACCCCGATGGCGTGATAGTGACATTGGCGTTTGAATCAATCCTGCGCGCGCCGTTATTTGGCATCTTAAAGCCGCCCATCACAGCGCCAATATCCAGTGGATCGCAGGATTTTGTCGGCACGGGCGGCACATTAGGGCGCGCGTTGACTAGGTTGCCAATCTGGCTGTCCTGATGAAAGTTACCGTCGCCACCATATTGCAGTGTGCCATTCACTTGGGCTTTGGGCGCCGTGGCGGCGTTATTATTAGCTTTGACCGAACCTTCCACCGTGCCGCTATTGGCCAAGTTAAAGTTATTGCCCGCCGCGACATTCCCGCCTATGGTCCCAGTGCCTAGGGTGACATCATTATTGGCTTGAATGCTGCCGTGGATATCCGACGAGCCGGTGAGGGTGACGCTGCCCGTGGCGCTAACATCGCCGTAAATTGGTGCGTTGCCCGTGAGCGTAATATTGGCATTGGGCTCAATGGTGGTGACATTGCCTTTGCCGTGTTGATTAAGCTCACTGCCACCTTGGCCATTACTGATGCTATCGCCATAGGCGCCTTTACGGGAATCGTAGCCATCGATGCTACTGCTGCCGGTAAGGTTTAAGCTTTCGCAGGACACTATCGCATCATTGAAAATCGTATTTCCGTGACTGCCCTGCAGTGTGAACTGGGCGTTGAGTTTGGCCTCGCCCTCTAAATGATTGCCACGACTGTCGAGGCTAAGATCGGCCCCGGCGATTTGGCCGTTTTCGAGGGCATAGCTGCTGCCTTCGAGGCTGCCATCGGCTTCGGCGGGGAGTTGCTCATAAAGGGTTTGCAGGCCTTGATTGGGCGCGCGCTGCAGCTGAGTCTTGAGTTGGTTGTAACTCTCATGCATCCCCTGTTCGGCGAGTAGCTGCGCATTGACCTGCTTTTGAAAGTTACCACTCAGTCGCTCTTGTACTAGGTTATCCCTGAGGGACGTGACCACCAGTAAACTCGCTAACAGACTGAAGACTAAGACGATAAGCAGTACCGCGCCATGTTCCTTATTGCCTAGAGCAGGTCTTAGATTATCCATTATGGCTTCCTTGCTTTATGGGTTCTGTTGGCTGTTGAGGGCTTGTTGCCATAGGGGTTTACGCAGGGCGATATCGAGCTGGATCCCTTGTCCATATTGCGCGGGGAGTTTTTCGGGCTTGAGTACTACAGTCACCAGTTCGCCATTCAGTGCAAAACGGGTCGATTCTAGCCCTGTGAGTAACACCTGAGCGCCATCGCCGTCGTCGCAGCTCAGATTGGGGGCGTCAAAACGGTAGGTTTCGTTGTAATCGCTGGTTTTGCTGGTTCCTAGGCAAGTTAAACTCGGCTGGGCTGGGGATGCTGCAACTGCGAGCACTAACTCATTCGCGCTGAGGGATACGATATTTGATGCACGTTTGACGCTCTTGCTAAGGCTGAGGGTGGCGTATCTCAGCGCATCGGCAGCGTTTTCGAGGCGTTTACTTTCTTCAACAGTGGCCTTGAGCGGGGCGAAAAAGTTGACCACGGCCAGCATAATAATCAGCCCAAGCACCATAGCGATCATCAGCTCTGATAAGCTAAATCCCGCTTGCTGTTTTTTCGCGCTTAAGGACATAGCTACACCTGACATAAGTGCGGAAAGCTGGCGTTGAGGCTCACACTGTTATTGTCCTCAATGCGGCCGTCCTGCCAAGTCACAGTGATGGGCATAGTGTCTTGATAAGTGTTCGGTAGCACTAAGGTGTAACCGCTAGGCATATCTTGGCTGAGGCTGGCCCTAAAATTGACATCTTCAAAGCGTGCGGGTTGGCGCTGAATATCGCAGATCCTCGGCCAGATCCTTTCAATGGCATTCTGCGCTTGAATGGTGGCGACCGTATACTGGAAGCTATTGGTCGCATGCTGCAATGAAGATAGCTGAGCTTTGCCGAGCGCCAGTAGCGAAGTGACTGAAACCACTAACGAAATCAGCACTTCGGTCATGGTAAAGCCTTGTTGTTTCTCACTCAGCACCTTTATGCGCATGCCGCCTCCTGTAAATAACTTTGCCCGCTTGGCAATATGCACAGATTGAGCGTTTCGCCTTGGGTGTTTTCGAGGCTCATCTGGGTTTTAGTGGTGTTGCCTGTCGCATTGATATTGAGGGTGTTAAAGCCATCGATGCTGACGCCGCGGTTAGATGGGCTAAAGACCTTAAGTTGTTCCTGATTGCTGATAACTAGCCAGCGTCCATCTTCTGTCGCTTCCAGTGTCACGGGCTGATTGCGCTTGATGGCTTCGCCACGGGCGAATTTATAACTGGAGATCAGTTCATTCGCCGTGCTGGTGAGGCTTTCTCTGGCGATCAAATTCCGATAGGAAGGCAGGGCGATGCTCGCCAAGATACCTATGATGGCGATAGCGACCAGTAATTCGACTAAGGTGAACCCCGCTTTAGTGCGCTTTGCCATCTTAGTGGGTCCAGCAATGGGTTGCGGGGGCGCGTACGCCTTTATGGTCGAGGCTTAAGGTGCCGTAGGAATCCGACTGACGACTGGTGGGGACGGCCTTGAGGCTAAAACCTAATTTATCCGCCGTGGGCGTGTAGCTGAAACTGTAGTAGGCACTGTTGGTTAAACTCTGCGAAGCGGGATACAGGCCGTTGCGGGAATAATGGCGCTCTAGCGCTTGGGCGCTACTGACGAGATATTGCTGCGCATCGAAGCGTCGGCCTTGTTTCAAGTACTCATTAAACGAAGGAATCGCAATGGCGGCAAGAATGCCAATAATGGCGACGGTGATCATCAGTTCAATCAGGGTAAACCCTTTACGTAAAGCGCTCATCCCCCCCTCCCTGTGTTATTGAACTGAATAGAATCGTCCGTGATTACGATGGCTATCTTGTTGTTTTGATTATTTTGACAACGTTGTCATAATAATTTATTGGGATTTCAATCGAAATGCAATCACTGAGTGAAAATTCAACAGCATTTGCAATCGATAGTATGAGAATAATGCGTGTTAAGTCGCTGTATTTGATATGGAGATCACATCAGAGCTAAGCCAGACGTATGGAGATTAATAGCCCGTCAGTTCCATATAACCCGTGCTGCTATGGCTGCCTTTAAGCTCAATCGGGCCTTCCCAATAGGAGGTGGATAACGCCATGGCGCTATTGGGATTTAAGGGGGAAATGCGGATGTCGATTTGCTCGCTTGGGATTTGCACTTGCCAGCGGATCGGGTATTTACCCGTGCTGGTGGTTTGCCACTCGAGTGGCGTCATTTTTATCCCATCGGGGTTATCGCTGGAATTGATGTTGCGTCCGGTGCCATCGGCAAACATTCGTCTGGCGCTGTAAAAGGCCGATTGCGCTTTATCGGAGGATTGTTCCCTGAGCTGAAATAGCATCAACGCCGAACCATCATCTAACCTAAGGGCAAACCAATCCCAGCCCTGCTGGCTCTTGGTTAAAAACTGCGAGCTCCATTCTCTATCTAGCCAGCCTTGGCCTGTGACTTTCTCGACGCGGTTTTCCACTTGGCCATTGATCTTGATATGGCGGGTGATTTCGCCATGAATCGTGATAAAGGGTTGGCTGTAGTAGTAAGAGGCGACTTTGCCGTCGCGACTCTTAATGCTGTAACCATTATCCCCTTGATATTGCAGTGGCGCTTGGCTGCTAAGCTCGAGTTGATAACTAAAGTCGTCGGTTGCAACGCTTAAGGTTGCTGGGAATAAGTCCTTTGACTGACTACGCCATTGCCAATTATCGAGGTGAATTTGGTAGGGATCTGCACTTACCCCTGCAAGTGATGGATGCGCCCGCGACCATTTCTCATGGGCGAGGTGAGAAGTGCTGAAGGTGAGTGCGCTATGGGCAAAATAAAGCTGTTCAGTCGCCCAAGTGGACTTAGGATTAGGTTCCACGTT
The DNA here is from genome assembly GCF_002196695.1 of Shewanella sp. Shew256. Taxonomy (NCBI): domain Bacteria; kingdom Pseudomonadati; phylum Pseudomonadota; class Gammaproteobacteria; order Alteromonadales; family Shewanellaceae; genus Shewanella; species Shewanella sp. Shew256. Next base: position 372,669 of record NZ_NAJR01000001.1, read on the forward strand.
TTGCGATTCACTGTGCTTAGGTTTTAGCGCCACCCTAAATTGCGTCCATTGGGCGCCAAGTTGCTCGCCATTCTCTGTGGTTAAATTGGCGGTGAGATACCACCATTCTTGACGAAAATCCTGGTGGGCGAGGTGATCTTGAGGAAATTGAAAGTGGTTTCCCGGCGTTACCTTAGCAAAGCTTTGGCTATCTGCGCTTGCTTGCCCCAGTAAAGCCCCCATGGATTGAGGCTCGGTCGTTGAAGGCGCATTATCGCAGCCGCTTATTGTCGCAAGCAGTAAGCCGCCTATGGCACTCTTCAAGATAAAGCCTGCACTTGTGCTGAGCTTAAATCGCGTTGCAGACGCTAATGCATTAACGCGCCAAGCCTTGGTTTGATGTATGCGTGCGCTCATAGGGTTTCCTGCTGCAAACTGGCAATTAAGGGCCTGCGGGTTTGCCAGTAAAGCGGTAAGAGTACGGCTAAGGTGCAGGTTACTAGGGCAATGAGGATAGCTTTTCCATAGGCAAACCAATCCCAGATCATCTTGATTGTCCAGCCGAAGGCCTGCAGGGTGATTTTATCAATTAATAAATAGCCGAGCAGCGCGCCTGTGGGCATGGCCATCAGGCAAGTGATGACCACGACTAGCAGCATTTGGCTGAACACCATAGTCCGCAGCTTACTGCGACTCACCCCGAGGGAATACAGTCTTGCCAATGGTGCTTGTCGGGATTGAGTTAACATCAAGCAGGCGCTAAATAGTCCTATGGCTGCCACCAGCAAAGTTAAGCTATTGAGCACTAAGGTGATTGAGAAGGTGCGTTTAAACATGGCAATGGCCTGAGCCTTGATCTTGGCTTGGCTGTAAATTTGCGCCTGTGCTAAGCCCAATGTAACGGCCAATTGTCCTTGCAGTTCATCTAGCTCTGCCTCGCTGAGTTTGCGCTGAGTCGTTGTGGTTTGAGCTCCTGGCTCGACAGAGTGGAAACTGGCCGCAAGGCTAATGGGTAACACGGGTAGCTGCGCCTGTTGCCATAGCTTATGGCTGATGATGAGCTCATTGCGGGTATTGCCGTGGTCGTAATAAATCCCCGCGATTATGACGGGATTGTTGGCGGTTTTGTCCAGCACGTTTAACGCCACAGTATCCCCGAGTTGCAGCTGATACTTAATGGCCATGGGTTCGCTGACTAACACGTAATGTCCGTCAAAGTAGGTTTGCCAGAGATCCGGCAAGCTTTCTTTGATCGTGCTGGTGTGTTGAATCGATGTATCATCGCGGCTAATCAGGTTGACGGGTATGGTTTGCGCCGCCCCTTGGTTAGAGACTTCCGCTTCCACTTGCCATTGCTGATATAGGCCACTCAGGCGGGGATCTTGGCGCAACTTATCACGCACTTCGGCCATATGATTGGCGCTGGGGCGCAGGTATAAATCGGCATGCAGACGGGTTTCTAACCAACTTCTTAGGGTTTGCTCGAAGCTCCCGACTAAGGTGTTCATCGATACATTAGCGCTCAGTGCCAGCAGTATCGCCATCATGGCAAGGGACAATGGCGCGATAAGTTCGCGGGTTTCGGCGAGGAGATATTGATTAAGCCCTGGACGAGTCAATGGCAGCAGCAAGTTGACGCCCCAGTGCAATACTTGCGGTAATAACAATGGAATCGCGACGGCGACCATGCCCAACAATACCAAACTGGTGTTATAGCTTTGGCTGAAGGGTATGAGTATTGCGGCGAGCGAGAGCAGGCCGCAGGCTAAGATAAACTGCCTGCCATGGGTTTTGTTGTGGGCCTGCGTTTGTTGATAACGATTAGCGCCTTGGGCGAGGGATTGGCGGGTTAAGTCAAAATACAAGGGCAAACAGGCGGCTAGGGCGGCAACTAAGGTGAGGGCTATCGCCTCGGCCAACCAACGCCATTGCCAAATCCCCGGCAATAAGTGGGCACCGTAGAGCTGCTCTAAGGTCATAGCGACCATAGGTTGCAACCAGTGACTCAGCTGTAATCCTAGGATAAATCCCATTAACGAGCCCAACACCACCAACAGCAGTAATTCGCCAAGTAGGGCAAGCATGACTTCGCGCCGTGCTAAGCCCTGTTGCAGCAATTGGATTAATAGACGTTGGCGTTTCATCAGGCTGTAACGCACGCCGTTATAGGCAATAAACAGCCCGACCACAAAGGCTAACATGCTCATTGCATTGAGGTTTAAATGAAAACTGCGGGTAAGCGCCATTAAGGCTTGGCCTTGATCCTGTTGACTGTAACTGGCGCGAAGCGGCGTAATCCCCAGGGTATCGAGCCGCTGCTTTAAGGCGGGGAGCTTGTCCCTGTCACTAAATAGAGCGATATAGCTGAGTTTGCCTTGCATTCCGAGTAACGTTTGGGCGAGGGAAATGTCGGTCAGAATTGCACTGCCCAGTCTCCAGCTATCATCGATACTAATGACTTTAAGTTTGTCCGGCGCAAAAGACGCTGGCGCGAGGACGAGCTGGCCATTGGGCGCAATTTTATTGGCAAGGCTCTGACTCATGACCACTATCGGCTCACCACTCATTAAATCGGCGAGCGGCAGCGCTCCCATCGACATCCTTGGATTGGCTTCTTGCTTTGTGCTGGTGTCGTGCTTTTGTCCCTCTTTTGGGCTTAGGCTCGCCGTCAACGCGGCGACGATATCGCTGCCTTCAATTTGCCAAAACTGACCGTTCATGCCCGCCACTCTGCCACTGACAACCGCAAGGCTTTGGCTGATGCCCGCTTGCCTTAGGCTGAAATACACGGATTCGTCGAGGGTTTCTTGACCTATGGGCGCGCTTAAGAGCACATCGGCCCGCTGGCTCAAGAGTTCTGTGGCCTCACTGTAGCTGCGAATAGCATTATCATTGGTGGCTTTAACCCCGATAAGCAAAGTCACGGCGAGGGCAAGCCCGAGCAAAATCGCGCCCGCTTGCAGCGGCGCGTGGCGATAATGGGCGAGAAAGACCCTTAATACCCAATAGATCCGCAGCCATGGGCGATTTCTGCTTGGGGTTTGGCTGTGATTGACCTTAGAGGTTAATGCTGGACTCATCATCGAGTTAACCGGAGATAGACACTGCGGCGTGGGAAAGATGCCAGCGTTTGTGCATAAAGGCGGCGCATTCTTCACTGTGGGTAACCATTAATATGCTGGTGTGGCTTTCTTTGGCCAGTTCACACAGCAGTGACATCACCTGTTTACCCGATTCATCATCGAGATTGCCCGTGGGTTCGTCGGCCAGCAGTAAACTCGGGTTGTGGGCTAAGGCTCTGGCGATAGCGACCCTTTGCTGTTGCCCGCCTGAAAGTGCCTCAACCTGCCGATTGAGCAGCGAAGCCAGCCCCAATTTGTCGACGAGATAATCGCACCAAGGATTCCAACTGGCGCCGTTGAGATTGAGTGAAAAACCTATGTTGCTTCTCACATTGAGTGGCGTCAGTAGATTAAATTGTTGAAACACGACGCCTAAGTGGTTGCGCCGGAACTCACTCCAGTGTTTGTCTTGCCAATCTTGGGTGGGTTGATGATTCAGCACTATCTGGCCGCTGTCTGGCGTTTCAAAGCCTGCGATCAAATTTAACAGTGTGCTTTTGCCGCTGCCGCTGGGGCCCGTGAGAGCGATGGTTTCGCCGCGATGCAAGGTTAAATCGACGGCTTGCAGTACGGTATGGCGCTGTTCGCCATCGCGAAAACTTTTACTCACTTGGATAAGTTTGGCTACTTCTGACATTTATCCTTCCACTCTGGCAACATTTAGCCCGACTAAAGATAAAACATTTTATCTTCTGATAGATACTGCTATTTGGCCCTTAAGGTTCACTTTGCATCGATTCAGACTTAGGTTTTATGCTGTTTAAATTTTCTGCAATTGTGGCGTTTAGCTCGCATTCTGTGAGCGAATGGGCTTGAGCTATTTTTGTGTTTGTTGCATGCTGTGCGCCCTGTTAAATCGATAGCGGACTATCGATTTAACAATCCGTTCGGATGAAGGTAGCAGGAGAGTGGGGAATTAACCCCACACCGACGAGGCAACTTTGTTTTGGGATGTGTCCCGAACCAAAGCACTCTTTCAGGTGCCGCAAGGCGTGGACTGTTACTGGACGAGCCTCTGGAGAGACTACCGATTGCGTTAAGTCGCGATAATAGGTGGCGCCGAAGGCGAAAGTAGGTGCATCGATGAATGCATTCTGCGAAACGCTCAGGCAAAAGGACAGAGGAGAGGATGACTGCACGATCCCTGTCGTTTGTCTTTTGGACGCTTCCCTGCCTTTATTGGCTGGGTGATAGTCTTTCTTTAGGCTGGCAGCGGTGTGTCACAGCCATTTCTTTTCCTCCTCCTTTATTAATTTAGTTGTTTAATAATTGAGGAATATCATGAGTTTTCAAGCTTTACTCAGCAGCCTGAACGGTATCGTTTGGGGACCCGTTACCCTGTGTTTACTAGTAGGTACGGGCATCTATCTCACCCTGCGTTTGCGGCTTATTCAAGTGTTTCGTCTGCCTATGGCGCTTAGCCTATTGTTTAAACCTGCGAAAGGACACGGGGATCTCTCTTCTTTCGCCGCCTTATGCACAGCGCTGTCCGCCACCATAGGGACGGGCAATATTGTTGGGGTAGCAACCGCAATCAAGATGGGCGGCCCAGGAGCATTATTTTGGATGTGGCTGGCGGCCTTCTTTGGCATGGCGACCAAGTATGCCGAATGTATGTTGGCGGTAAAATACCGCACTACCGATGCGCGCGGACAAATTGCAGGCGGCCCCATGTATTACATCGAGCGGGGTCTTGGCATACATTGGATGGCGAAGTTGTTCGCCCTGTTTGGCGTGGGGGTGGCGTTCTTCGGGATTGGTACTTTTGCCCAAGTGAATGCGATTAGCGATGCCCTGACCATTGCCTTTGAGGTGCCGACCTGGGCGACGGCACTGGTGCTCACCCTGTTAGTCGCGGCGGTAACCTTAGGTGGGGTGAAGCGGATTTCCAACGTGGCGCAAAAGTTAGTGCCAGCGATGTCGATTGGTTATGTGCTGGCTTGTGTATGGATTTTAGTGAGTTTTGCCGAATCGATTTTACCAGCATTGCAGTTAGTGGTGGAGTCGGCCTTTACGCCTGTTTCGGCGGCGGGCGGATTCTTAGGGGCGACCGTGGCGCAGGCGATTCAAATGGGGATTGCCCGCGGGGTGTTTTCGAACGAGTCTGGCCTCGGTAGCGCGCCAATTGCCGCCGCGGCGGCGAAAACCAATGAGCCGGTCGAACAGGGCTTAGTCAGTATGACGGGCACCTTTTTCGATACCATCATCATCTGTACTATGACGGGACTGGTGCTGATTATCACGGGTGTCTGGAGCGGTGATACCGCAGGCGCAGCCATGACTAGCACGGCCTTCAGCCTAGGCGGTTCGGCGGCCATCGGTCAGTATTTAGTGACTATCGCCTTAGTCTGTTTTGCATTCACCACTATTTTAGGTTGGCACTACTATGGCGAGCGCTGCTGGTACTATTTAGTGGGCGAACGTGGACTGCGTGCCTATCAAATGCTGTTTTTAGGTCTGATTGCGGTGGGGGCCTTTATCAAGCTGGATGTGATCTGGTTATTGGCCGATACGGTAAACGGTTTAATGGCGATACCTAACCTAATTGCGATTATTGGATTAAGGCACGTCATTATTGCTGAAACCCAAAGCTATTTTGTTCGGACACTCTCAAACCGTACATTAGACCCAATTTATTAATGTTGTGAAAACAATATATTAGTTCACATTATTTTAACTTTAAGATTGTCGCCACAAGGTTCTTCGTTTACTTTATAAGGGCTACCCAAAAATGGGTGGATTAAAAACGGGGGCTTTGAGGCGACGCCATGGATAAAAGTAAACTTCGTACCTTCCGCAGCAAAATTCTATCCCATATTGCGCTGCCTTTAATTCTTATCATGACGGCCGTTTACGGCATTAATGCTTGGTTTAATTATCTTTCTGCCGAGCGAAAGCTATACGATTCCTTAGCCCAGGAATCCAATCATTCCGCCTATCGCCTACAGTTGCTACTCGAACATGCGCAGGCCAATACGCAAGGTGTTGCCGATTTTATTGGGTTTATCTCCAATAAGGAGGGCATTAATGATAGTGAGAAAATCAAACGGGTACTCACTAATCGCATCGAACGCAATCCCGATTTTTATGGCTCAGCCGTTGCGTTTAAACCTTATACCTTCCCCGATAAAAAACTCTTTTCCCCCTATGTTTACCGCGATGGCAACAACTTCCATTACCTAGATATTGGCGCCGAGGGTTATGACTATACCGATGGCTCTTGGGATTGGTGGTCGAAAGCCATTAATCAACCCGGAGGCTATTGGTCTAAAGCTTATTTTGATGAGGGCGCAGGAAACACTTTGATGGTGACTTATTCGGTGCCTTTTGGTCCTGAAAATGATTACTTTGGGGTGGCGACCGTCGATTTGGCGCTCGATAAATTGCCTGAACAACTGGGTGTGCAGCCAAGCCAATTAGTGGTACTCGATGATCAAGGGCGGCTGATTTTCCACAGCGATAAAGAGAAAGTGCTCGCCGTGACCTCCGCCGAATGGCTCGATAGAAATACCCGTCGAAACAGTGACTTTTGGGCATTATTGGATAAGGGGCTAAATGGACAAGCGCGCTTTATCGATGATAAGAGCACTGTGTATCTCGCCAGTGTTGCTTCGGTCGCTAAGCTCAAATGGCGCGTCATTGTCATGGTGCCCGAACATCAGCTGTTTGCAACGCTGCTGGATGATGTGGCATCCGTGGTGCTCAACCTTAGTTTATTAACCCTATTGTTATTACTCACTTGCTACATCGCCGCTAAACGTTTGACTCGTCCACTTGAGGCGCTGGAGTCGGGCATTTTGGCCTTTGGTCAGGGTAAAGCCCAGCAATTGGCGATCCCCAAAGGCGCGGTGAGTGAGATAGTTACCTTAAGCAGCACCTTTAACCAGATGGCGGAACTCCTCGCCGAGCGTGAGCAGGCGATTTTAGACTCCCGCGGTAACCGCTTCGCGCGGCTGATCGATGGCATGAGTGATAAGTCCTTCTATTGCTCGCTCGACCCTTCAGGGCAGTTGGCGCAGGTGAGTGAGGGCGTCACTAAGGTCTTGGGCATGTCACCTGAACTGCTCAAGCGTAAGTATCAGAGACTGTTTACCGCCAATCCGTTAAATGAAAAAAACTGGGAATACACGGATTTAGCCCTGAAGGGGGAGAATGTTCCTTCCCATCAAGTCGAGCTGCTCGACGCGAGTGGTCATCCACGTATGCTCGATCTCTTTATGCAGCCCTTGGTTTCCGACACGGGCGAGCTGATGTCGGTGGAGATGTTATTCACCGATGTGACCGAACAGTTCTCTGCCGCTACTTGGTCTAATGCCGTACTCGAAGCGGCGCCAGAGGCGATGCTGATCGTCGATCAGATGGGCTCAATTGTATTCACTAATACCCGCTGCCAAATTCTCTTTGGTTACGATGCCAACAGCATGTTAGGGCTACAGGTGGAGTCACTCTTGCCTGAAGCCATGCGTAGCAACCATGCCCGCGACCGCCTGCAATTTTTGCGTGAAGGCCGCGATCGCCCCATGGCCAATGCGCGCCATGTGCGGGCGCTTAAGGCCGATGGCGGGGAGTTTGTTGCCGAAATCGCCTTGAGTATTTTACCTGCCGATCATGAAGGTCGCAGACAAGTGGCAGCATCTATTCGGGATATGACCCAGAAGTTAGCCGTAGAGCAAAAAATTCGTGACAGTGAACTAAGGTTCCGTGGCCTAGTGACCAATATTCCTGGCGCCGTCTATCGTACGCGCATCGGCGATGTCTGGGTGATGGAATATGTCAGTGACAACATTGCCGATATTACGGGTTTTGCGGCGAGCCTGTTTATTGAAAACCGTCAACGCACCTTTGCCTCGCTGATCGTGGAAGAAGATCGTGAGCTATGCCATCAACATATCGATAGGGCGCTGGCGCAACAGGAAACCTTTGAGATGGAATACCGCATCCGCCACCGTGACGGTAGCATTCGCTGGGTGCATGAAAAGGGCAAGGCGAGTTATACCGAAGAAGGATTCCCGCTATGGTTTGACGGCAGTATTGACGATATCACCGAGAGTAAACTGGCCATGGTTGAGCTTGAGGCATCGCGCCTGCAACTCACCAATATTACCGAATCTATCCCTTGTACCGTGTATCAGTTGCGCTGGGTTTCTCCTGCGGATCGCACCTTTACTTTCCTCTCCGGCGCGGCATTCCATATGCTGGGCTTACACCGCGAAGATTTACTGAAAGACTTTAATATCATTGCCGAGCGGATATTTGATGAGGAACGCCCCGAGGTGGTGCGTGCCTTAGCGGGTAAGAGTGAGGACAAGTTGCAATGGGTGCGAGAGTTCCGTTATCGCCATCCTAACGGCAGTATTCGCTGGATGGAGGCGGGAGCGAGCGGTCACTACAACGATGATGGCGCCATTATTTGGAATGGCTACGTGATGGATATTACCGAGCGTAAAGCCATTGAAGAAGAGTTGGCAGTTAGCGAGGCGCACTTTAAGGCGCTATTTGATGGCTCGACCATTGGCATTGTGAACGTCGATGCCAAAGGCGTGATCCTCGACTGTAACGACCAATATTGCGAAGACATGGGCCAGACCCGAGAGTCACTCTGCGGTGTGCCAATTTTCGATGTCTTGAGCCTGCAGGATAAAGAAACCGCTAAGGCTCAGTTTAGAGAATTGGCCGAAGGTAAAGTCGACCACTATCGCGGTGAACGTAGCTTTATTCGCCCCAATGGTGAGCCGTTGTGGATGACGGTCAATGTGTCGGCACTGTTTGATAGCCAGAAGCAGTTCGAATCGGCCGTGGTCAGTATGGTCGATATGACAGAGCTGAAACTGCTATCTGACGAACTGTTAGTGGCGAAAGAGGAGGCTGATGCGGCGAGTAAGGCTAAGGGCGATTTCCTCGCGAATATGTCCCATGAAATCCGCACGCCGATGAATGCCATTATCGGTATGTCGCAACTTTGTTTGCAGACGGCGTTGGATAAGAAGCAGAAAAATTATGTGGAGAAAATTGAGCGCGCTTCAAAATCCTTACTCTCCATCATTAACGACATCCTCGACTTCTCTAAAATTGAAGCCGGCAAGTTAGACATCGAATCTGTGCCCTTCCAGCTCGATACTATGCTCGAAGATCTCAGCGATATGTTCTCCGAGAAGGCGGCCCATAAACAGCTTGAACTGCTGTTTGCGGTGGCGCCCAATGTGCCTAGGCACTTATATGGTGATTCGCTGCGCCTAGGGCAAGTGCTGATCAACTTGATGAACAACGCGATTAAGTTTACCGAGCGCGGTGAAGTCTTGTTATCGCTCAACTTAGTTGAGCAGCAAAATGACGATGTGGTGCTGCGCTTTAGTGTGCGCGACAGCGGTATTGGTTTAACCGCAGATCAGCAGGCCAAGTTGTTTAAATCTTTCAGTCAGGCCGACACCTCAACCACCCGCAAGTACGGCGGTACGGGCTTAGGGCTAGCGATTTGTAAACAGCTCGTCGAACTGATGGGCGGCACCATAGGGGTTGAAAGTCAGTTCGGCCACGGCAGTACCTTCTACTTTACCGTTAAGTTGCAGATTTCCAGCGGTCAAAAGCTAACGGTTGCCCAAGAGCTCGAAGGTATGCCGATTCTGGTGGCCGATGACAATGCCACCGCCCGTGACATTATGCGCACCACCTTAGAAAGCATGGGCTTTAGGGTGGATACGGTGCGCTCCGGCGAAGAGGCTGTGACCCGTTGTATCCAGCAGGAATATGCCGTTGCCTTAATCGACTGGAAGATGCCAAACCTCGATGGCATTGAAACGGCTAAACAAATCAAGCAGCAGGCGAAGAAAGCGCCGCGGATCTTGATGGTGTCGGCCCACGCCAACCAAGACTTCTTAAGCCAAATTGAAGAACTTGGCTTGGCCGGATATATCAGTAAACCCATTAGTGCATCTAGGTTGCTCGACGGCATTATGAATTCCCTCGGCCGGGCGGGAGTTCTCCCCGTGAGACGCCAGAGCGAGAGCATCGATCCTAAACTGTTATTGCCGCTTAAGGGTAAGCGCATCCTCTTGGTTGAAGACAATGAGATGAACCTTGAGGTGGCCACCGAGTTTTTAGAGCAGGTGGGGATTATCTTATCCATTGCCACTAACGGCCAGATAGCGCTCGATAAGCTGGAGCAGCAGAGCTTCGATCTGGTGTTGATGGACTGCCAAATGCCAGTGATGGACGGTTATCAGGCCACGCAGGCACTCAGAAAGCGGCCTGAACTCACCGAGCTGCCCGTGGTCGCGATGACGGCAAATGCGATGGCTGGCGATAAGGAAATGTGTTTAAGAGCGGGGATGAACGACCATATCGCTAAGCCGATTGAGGTCAACCTACTGTATCAAACCCTGTTGAAATACTTAGGTGGCAGCGCGTCGCTGGTCGATAACACAGAACCGAGTCAACTGGTTGATATCCCAGTTAAACCTATCAACTTAGATTCTGAATCTGTGGTGAAATGGCCCGAGCATCCTGAGCTGGATATCGATAGGGGCTTACAATTAGTTCAAAACTCTACCCGTTTGTATCAAAGGATCTTCGATCGTTTCGTTACCAGTCAGCGTAATGTGGTGGATCTCATCAATAAAGCGCTCGCCAATGACAAACGTGACGATGCCGTGCGGATGGCGCATACCTTGAAGGGGCTCGCGGGTAACTTAAGCTCCAGTAAGCTGGTGGAATTAGCCCGCCAACTAGAGTTGCACTTAGGTGAGAAGAGCGAATACCAAACTGAGTTAGACCAAATCCAAGCGCTAGTGGCGTCGATTTGTGATGCCATTGAGCGGGTCAAGCCCCAGTTTGAGGAGTCGACCACATCGACGAGCGAACAACTCTCGCCAGAGGCGCTAGTCACCGCCTTAAAACAGCTGCGACAAAGCCTAGAGGATGCTGACTCAGATGCGGTGGCGCAAATCGATGCGCTAAAACCTCAGGTGAGTAGCAAGTTATGGCTGCAGCTCAGCCCAGCCCTGACTATGATTAATCAGTATCAATTTGATGAAGCCGTGGATTTGATAGATGACGTGCTTGCGGAATTAGCGTGACAACCGGTCAATGAGGTGCGGTAGTTGACCATAAATAAAGCCACTGGATAAGGTGAAAGTGTTGATGGATAAGGCAACGATATTGGTCGTCGATGATACACCGGAGAATATTGATATTTTAGTGGGTATCCTCGGTGAGGATTATAAGGTCAAGGTGGCGATTGATGGACCAAGAGCACTCGCCCTTGTTGCCAAAACCCTACCTGATTTGATTTTACTCGACGTAATGATGCCCGGCATGAATGGCTATGAAGTGTGTAAGTTGCTTAAGCAGGAACCCTTAACTTGCCATATTCCGGTGATTTTTGTGACCGCCTTGTCTGAGGTGGCCGACGAGACCCAAGGGTTTGAGTTAGGCGCCGTCGATTACATTACTAAGCCAGTGAGTGCTCCTGTGGTAAAAGCGCGGGTCCGAACCCATCTAGCGCTGTACGATCAAAAGCGCCTACTAGAGCAACAGGTAAAAGAGCGCACCCAAGAGTTAGAAGAAACCCGCTTCGAAATTATCCGCCGCTTAGGCCGCGCCGCCGAATACAAAGACAACGAGACGGGCCTGCACGTGGTGCGCATGAGCCACTATGCACGGATGCTGGCCGTGAAATTAGGCTTGCCTAGCACCTTCTGCGAGCTGTTATATAACGCCGCGCCGATGCACGACATCGGGAAAATCGGCACTCCCGATGCGGTGCTGAAAAAGCCCGGTAAGCTCGATGCCGATGAGTGGGAAATCATGCAGCAACATGCCGCCATTGGCGCTGAGATCATTGGCGAACATGGCGATCCACTGCTGCAAATGGCGCGGCGCATCGCCTTAACCCACCACGAAAAATGGGATGGTTCGGGTTATCCTAATGGTTTGTCTGGGGAAAATATTCCGATTGAAGGCCGGATTGTGGCGATAGCGGACGTTTTCGATGCCCTGACTTCGCGTCGTCCTTACAAGGAGCCGTGGACAATTGAAGCCACGGTCGAGTTACTCGAAAGCCAAGCGGGCAAACACTTTGACCCTAAGCTGGTGGAGGAGTTTAAGCAAATTCTGCCCGAAGTCGTGGCTATTCGAGACACTTACATCGAGCATTAAACAAAAAAGGCGCCTAGAGCGCCTTTTTCAATAGCAACTCTTTGTTTGCTCGCGGCCAACTATTCCTCTTCGAGCGAGTAGGGCAGCGCTTGGATCCCTAAGCTGGATTGCTCGTCATCAGCAAAACGCAGCTTGGCATCATTTGCGGTATCGTTAGCGAGAACGGCGGTCAGTAACACTTGATTGCCACGCTGCACGAACTCAATAATTTGTCCGCCCTTGCGATAGCCATCTTCTAATGCAATCTCGATAACGCTTTCTAAATTAATCGTTAATACTGTGGTGCCCTGAAGAATATAGAGTGCGCGCTTGTTACCGCCACGGTATTTAGTGCGAGCAACGGTTTCTTGGCCCATATAGCAGCCCTTGTTGAAGCTAATGCCATTAATGGCCTGCAGGTTACACATCTGCGGCACATATTGGTTAGCATGGTTTGGGGCTAGATTAGGGTAGCCTGCTGCAATTTCTAAGGCTTGCCAAGCGCTGGCATCAAACACTGTGTGCTCGCCCACTAAGGCCGTTGCCGCTTCTGGCTGCAGCACCAGAATAAAACGGTCCCCATCCTTTAGGATGGCGCCATGTTCAACCAGTGTGAGTTCTTCAGTGATTTCACCGAAGTGTTGCGTCACAAACGGTACTGCCTGTTCGCCCGCCACACCGAGTAATGTCCACTCAGCCGTCGCATTTGTCAGGGTTGCCTTGCTAAATACGGCATATTTTTGCAGCTGTGGCAGGTCGAGCTCAAGGGTGTCCTTTGGCATCAGCATCAACAGCGCATCTTGGATGGCGAAGGTGCGGAAGCTGGCGAGCATCTTACCCTTAGGATCGCAATGTGCGCCCCAGCGCCATTGGTTGGCTTCGAGTGAGCTGATATCCGTGGTGACTTGACCATGGATAAAACTGCGACCCTGTTCGCCGACCACTTTGATGAGGCCGAGGTGGGATAGGTTGGCGAGCATAAGTGGAGGCATTGAGGCGTCCAGATCCCAAGTGGGTGTCGAAACTGCAATAGTCATAGCGGAGATCCTGAAAATGAAGACGATGCAAGAGGCTAGATTGTAGCGGAATTAAGCGGCGCTCAAAAGCATAAGGCGCACATATCTTGAATGAAATGTGCGCCTTATAAATACACTCAAGCTGAGTGCGTAAAGCCTTAGAACAATACGCGGGTGCGCAGTGTGCCTTCAATGGCCTTAAGTTCGACCAGTGCTTCCTCGGCTTGGTGAGTATCGACTTCCATCACCACATAACCGATTTCAGCTGTGGTTTGCAGATACTGAGCGGCAATGTTGATGCCTTTTTCAGAGAAAGCTTTGTTGATTTTGATCAGCACGCCAGGACGGTTTTGGTGAATGTGCAGTAAGCGCGAAATACCTTTGTGCATTGGCAGCGACACTTCAGGGAAGTTAACCGCAGAAACGGTCGAACCGTTGTCTGAGTATTTGGCTAACTTACCAGCCACTTCGATACCGATGTTTTCTTGGGCTTCGGCAGTACTGCCGCCCACGTGCGGGGTCAACAGCACATTGTCTAAGCCACGTAATGGGCTGATAAATTCATCATCATTCGATTGTGGCTCGACGGGGAATACGTCGATTGCCGCGCCCGCAAGGTGACGCTCTTTAAGGGCAACCGTCAGGGCATCGATATCAACCACAGTGCCGCGTGAGGCGTTGATAAAGATGCTGCCTTTGCGCATGGCGGCAAATTCTGCGGTGCTGATCATATCTTTGGTCTGCGCTGTCTCTGGGACGTGCAAACTGATCACATCGGACTGTGCCAGTAATTGTTCCATCGAATGAATTTGTTGGGCATTGCCTAATGGCAGTTTGTCTTCGATATCGAAAAACACCACGCGCATGCCTAAGGTTTCAGCCAGGATCCCAAGCTGAGTACCAATATGGCCATAACCTATCACACCTAAGGTTTTGCCACGGACTTCGTAACTGCCGGCGGCCGTTTTCATCCAGCCACCACGGTGGGCGATGGCATTACGTTCAGGAATGCCGCGCATCAGCATGATAATTTCGCCTAATACCAGTTCAGCCACGCTGCGGGTATTGGAAAACGGTGCGTTAAAGACGGGGATACCGAGTAATTCGGCGGTCGCGAGATCCACTTGGTTAGTACCGATACAGAAACAACCAATCGCAATCAGTTTTTCGGCACGCTTCAATACATCAGCCGTTAATTGGGTACGGGAACGAATACCAACAAAGTGAGCATCTTTGATGGACTCGAGCAGGGCTTCATCACCCAAGGAGGCTTTGTGATACTCGATATTGGTGTATCCAGCACGTTCAAATACATCGACCGCAGATTGGTGGACGCCTTCCAACAACAGGATCTTGATCTTATCCTTGTCCAGCGAATGTTTCGCCATGATATGGGTACCCTCTAATTAATTGAAATAGTTCTGTGTGATATGCTGACAGCCTTGGCCTTCCAAAGTAGCACTTTTTTTGCTCACTGTGGAGGGCTAGATGGCTAAAGTTAATATTCTAGAATTAGAACAATATCGCATAAGAGGAAGGAACATTGAATAACAAAATCATTTGGTGCGGTATTTACCTCTCAGTTTTAATATGGTCGGCGATAAAACCCGCAGATCCATTCACTTGGTGGCTCGAAGCCTTGCCCGCATTAGTGGCCGTGCCCTTGCTCTTTTTTACCCGCAAGGGTTTTCCGCTGACGCCCTTAGTGTATTTTTTGGTGCTGGTGCATTGCTGTGTGTTGTTTGTTGGCGCGCACTATACCTATGCCGAAGTGCCACTGTTCGATACGATTGCCCAGTGGATGGGCACTGAACGCAACAACTACGACAAGGTCGGGCATTTCGCCCAAGGTTTTATTCCTGCCATGTTAGCCCGTGAGATTATGTTACGTAATCAAGCCGTTAAACCTGGCGCATGGTGTGCCTTTTTAGTCACCTGCTTTGTGTTGGCCTTCAGCGCCTTCTACGAACTGATTGAATGGTGGGTGGCCGCCGCGACGGGCGAAGGCGCTGAGGCCTTCTTAGGTACTCAAGGTTATGTGTGGGATACTCAATCGGATATGTTTTTAGCCTTGATTGGGGCCATTGTCGCACTAATCAGTTTGTCCCGTGTGCAGGATAAACAAATCGCAAAACTTATCGGTCAGGCTAGGCTCAAACACTTACCGAAAAATCCCCTCTAAGTCTCACTTAGAGGGGATTTTTTATGCCTCAAACCGTCATTATTTTCTGTTAAATTTTTGTATCAACTTTCGATTGAGAGCTTTATAGACTAAGGTGTACCCTGAATGTTCCGTCGATAAGCTTCAGGATTAATCACTGTTTAGTGATAAAGCCTTGGTCTGTTAGTCGAACTTACTATAAAAAAAGAGTGATTATTTAGTACATTCGGGTGATGGCATTCATGCGGTAACTAGTCAAAATGGGCTATGTTAATTAATTGTATTTTTGTGCATTTGCACGCTTAAGTTCAACATTAGACTAATAAAGACGAAATACTTTTCAGGGAGAAGAGTAAAGTGAATACTATCAACGAGTTAGTTTTTCTGCATCAAGTGGCAGCGCCTTGCCATTTGGCGATACTCGCAGAATCTATCGGATTAAAAACACGGATTGTTAAACAGGCTTCCGAGCTAAATTTAGATAAAGGGCAACGCAGTTTTTGCCTTATCGCCCAAAAAGGCGCTGCCTTAGATAATAAAGGCATTCCGCTGTTGGCCTCACGTCTGGTGCCCCATGTTCCCGTCGCTTTGTATCAAGTCGAGCGTAATTCCTTAGACCAAGAGTCAGCCATGTTGCTGGGGATCCGCGGTTTGTTATTTGCGGATCAGCGCATGGATTTGATGCTAACAGGGCTGCGCAAAATGGTGGCCGATGAGCTTTGGTACGATAGAACCTTACTCAGTAAGATGTTTCGCCGGGTGGTGCAAAAGTTGGATGGGCAAAATGATATGCCCGCCGATACTGTTGCCATGTTGCAAGCGCTTACATCGAGGGAGCGAACCATTATTCAGTTCGTCTCTAGCGGCGCGCGTAATAAGGAAATCGCCCATCGACTCTGCATCAGTGAGCATACGGTGAAGGCACATATTTCCTCTATTTTCCGTAAGACCCAGTCCCGCAATCGTGTTGAGCTATTGCGTTGGGCTCAGACCTATCAAACACATTTTGAGTTTTGCAGTTAAGCTCAAAGCTTAAGCCTTAAACGCACTAAGATGAGTTGCGAGTGAACTGGGCCGGTGATTTACATCGGCAAGATAAGACGAGCGGCAACTCACTTTTGCGCTTTATATGCAAATAAAAACGGGAACATGATTCATGTTCCCGTTTTTATTGGGCCGCCTACAGCAGACGGCCTATCGATAGAGATTAGTACTGAACAACGGTTGCAACGTTCATATCACCGGTTTGGTTAACGCTGATGCTGTTGCTATTGCCAGCTTGTGAACCCAGCACTAAGTTGTCATTACCAGTTTGGGTAATCATTAGGCTGTTGTTGTCACCACGCACGCCAAATGAGCTTGAAGCGAATGAAGTGCCGCTATCGCCACCTACCCAGTTACCGTTACCCGCTTGAGTGATTTGAGCTGAGTTTTCATCACCTTCGATGATTAAATCGATAAGGTTCAGATCACCACGGTGTTGCAGTGCAGTCACATCGGCGTTGTTGTTACCCGTTACGCTAATGATGGTTTCGTTTTGTCCGCCATCTTGCTCAACATCCACTTCGTTGTCGTTACCAACGGCATCCACATAGGCGAAGTTCGCATCACCTTCTTGGCTGATTTCGATGCTGTTGTCTTCACCTGTTGCGAAGGCAACCAGCTCGTTGTTATCACCCTTAGAAGATAAGTCGAAGTCGTTGTCTGTACCGTAAGCGCCAAAGGTTGCGAAGTTAGCATCACCACGTTGCTTTAAGTCAACGTCGTTGCTATCGCCCCATACTTGGAACTCTGCGCCGTTGCTGTTGCCACGTTGCTTGATAGTGATATCGTTGTCGTTACCTTGAATGTCAGCCACTAAAGTATCGCCTACAGTGTTGCGGTCGCCGTCTTGAGCGATATCAATGCTGTTGTCATCACCTGTGGTCATTGAAAGGTAAGCAGTGTTGTTGCTGCCTTCTTGTTTCATGGTGATATCGTTCTCACTACCCGCTAAGGCGTAAACGAAGCCAGTGTGGCTATCACCCTTTTGATAGATATCGATGCTGTTGTCGTTACCCGCGATGCCTTTAGCCGCACCAAAGTTGTTGTTACCAATCTGTTCAACCGATACGTCGTTGTTATTACCCACGTTTGCGGTCAGGTCGAGTGCGATTAAACCCGCTTGGTTGTTGTTACCGTATTGCTTGATGTCGCCATCGTTATTATCACCTTGTACGCGGAATACGGCGAAGTTGGCATCACCTTCTTGTTCTACGAAGGCACTGTTTTCGTTGCCAGTGATTTCAACTTGGCTTTCGTTCACTTCACCTAATTGGTTTACAGAAACCAGGTTGTCGCTACCAGTGATGTCGTTGCTGCTTTGGTTGTAGAAACCATCCTGTGCCACTTCAGCGACGTTGTTATTGCCAGTGACGTTAACTGACGCAACATGCCAATCAGTTTGTTGAGTCACTGTGACTTCGTTGGCATCACCCGTTGAGTTAACTTGCGCTTCATGCCACACACCGTCTTGTAATACGGTGGCTACTTGGTCGTTACCCGTTTGGGTCACTGCTGCAGCGTTAATCACTCCAGTTTGCGCAACTAGGGTGTCTTGACCTTGGCCAGTTTGCTCAACGCTGATGTCGTTAACGAGACTGGCCGCAAATGCTTGGCCACTTAAGCCAGTTGCAATAGCTAGCGCAATGAGTGATTTTTTCGCTTGTGATTTCATGTGGACTCTCCCTGTTTAATATTGAGTTATTGAGATTGCAGCACCGTCTGCAATCTGCTGGATCGAAAAATTGCCGCTTCCTAGTTGGTTCAATTGCACCAGATTGTCATTGCCAATCTGGGTGATTGAAGCCGTGTTTTGAGTGCCGACTTGCAGTAGTTGGACTTCATTGTTGGAACCAATCTGTGTCACAAGCGAAACGTTATCGTTACCCGCTTGTGTCACATAGGCGCTGTTATCGCTGCCCGACTGGATCACTATTGCTTGGTTTGCCGTACCTTGCTGCACTAGGTCGATAAGGTTATCGCGCCCAGAACGCTCAATGAGCGCCTGCAGGGTGATAGGCAGTTCACTGACATCCGCCGCTTGGCTGGGCGTCAGACAACTACATAACAAGATGAGCAGTACCAAAAAGCGTGTGAATAGACTTGGCACAAGTGACTCCTTGTATGTATAGGTGTTTTGGCCGAGGTGAAAACACTCCAACCAATTCAGGCATCAAGGTACGAGTCATAGGGCCGAGAGACAATTGGCCGAAAGGGTATTTATTTGTTGGGTGCAATAGCCTGCTAGATAGAATTAACTTTTGTTAATCCTATGATAAATCAGTTTATTGTCTATTTACGCTCCGTGCTCCTTTCTTTTTAACCTACCAAGTCGGTCTAGTAGTTAAGTCGTATTTCGCAGTGGGCGGCTTTTTTAAGTTGAAACATTATGGCAACAATTTACCGGCAAACATGCTGGATGTTCGTTGCTATTATCCAATCAATTTTGAGCGGAGGCTGCGTAATTGCGGTTCCAGAATTTCAACGTAAAGGACTATAGGAAGCTCAATATGTCGATAAAACTCTCACCACTGGCGTTAGCAATTGCAGGAGCGATGACACTGTCAGCCGTGCCTGCTATGGCAAAAGATGCCCCTGTCTATGAAAAAGATGCCATTCTCGTGGTGTATAAAGACAATGCGACGAAAGCGGAGCGCTCGGCGGCTCAGCGTTTAATTCGTGGCACCTTAACCGATGCCAATGCGGACGGTGTCGATGATAAGTTCCAGCATTTACTTAATGGCAAACTGGCACGTTTAGCCCTGCGCAAAGGCGCCAATATTGAGGATGCGATTAAGGTGATTAGCCGTCATCCTGCGGTGAAATATGCCGAACCTAACTACATTCTCAAGGCGATAGGTACGCCTGATGACCCAAGCTTTGCTAGCCTGTGGGGCATGCATAACACGGGACAAAACGGTGGCACCGCCGATGCGGATATCGATGCGCCTGAAGCTTGGGAAATCACCACCGGCAGCTCGGATGTGGTGATTGGGGTGATTGACACTGGGGTGGATTACAATCATCCCGATCTACAGGCCAACATGTGGGTGAATGGTGGCGAGATCCCTGGTAACGGTATCGACGATGACGGCAACGGCGTGATCGACGATGTTCACGGTTACAGCGCGGTCAATAATAACGGTAATCCTATGGACGGTAACGGCCACGGTACCCATGTTTCCGGCACGATTGGCGCTAAAGGCAATAACGGTGTGGGTGTCGTAGGGGTGAACTGGGATGTTAAAATCGCCGCCTGTCAGTTCCTCGATGCCGATGGTTATGGTTCCACCGCAGGTGCGATTGCCTGTCTGGACTACTTTACCGATCTTAAGGTTAATCATGGCGTTGATATCAAAGCCACCAACAACTCTTGGGGCGGCGGCAGCTTTAGCCAAGCCTTAAAAGATGCGATTGAAGCGGGTGGTGAAGCGGGCATTCTGTTTGTGGCCGCCGCGGGTAACGATGCGGTGGACAATGATGCCAGCCCACATTATCCCTCAAGCTACGACTCGGATGTGGTGTTGTCTATTGCCAGTACCGACCGTAATGACCGTATGTCAGATTTCTCCCAGTGGGGCTTAACCAGCGTCGATATGGGCGCGCCAGGTACTGCAATTCTCTCGACAGTACCAGGTGGTGGTTATGCCAGTTATTCTGGTACCTCAATGGCGACACCCCATGTGACAGGTGCGGCGGCACTGGTGTGGTCGTTAAATCCCGATCTCTCACCAGTAGAAATGAAAACCTTACTGATGGCATCGGGTGATGCGAATGCGGACCTCACCGGTAAAACCGTAGCTGGGACTCGCCTCAATGTGGCAAATGCCTTAGAGCAGGCAAACCCATCCCCTAGCTATAAGTTTACCGTATCGCCAGCATCGCAATCGGTCGAAGCGGGTAACACGGCTAGTTATAACTTTAGTGTCGGCAGTGTGGCTGGGTGGGAAGGTGATGTGGCGCTTAGCGTAGCCGTATCTCCGGCGCTTGAAGGCGTATCCTTATCAGCCTCAACAGTTGCTGCTGGTGGTTCATTTACCTTAGATGTAGCGACAACGGCGCAAACAGCTTGGGGTGATTACAGCATTACAGTAACAGGTACCGATGGCACCATTGAAAAGTCTAAAGTCGTTTCACTGAATGTGTTCCCACAGGGATTAAATGACTTTAGCTATGGCAATGAAAACGCTGTTGCTATCCCTGATAACAATGCTAATGGCGTGGTGAGCACTATCGACGTTGCCGACGATGTGCAGATTTTTGGTGTGACCGCCGATGTGAATATCAGCCACACTTGGATTGGTGATTTACGTGTCGTGTTAACCTCTCCTGCGGGCACCGAAGTGGTTCTGCATAACCGTGAGGGAGGCAGTGCCGACAACATCGTTAAGAGCTGGGACTTAAGCGCGTTTGACGGTGAAAATGCCCGCGGTACTTGGTCATTATCTGTGGACGACAATGCGGGCGCGGACATGGGCACCCTGAATAACTGGGGCTTAGTGATCAGCGGCTTAGGTGAAGCCTCTCCTGCGGCACCTGTTGCAGGTTTCGAGTATACTGTTGAAGGCTTAAGCGTTGCCTTTACTAACACCAGTACCGATGCAAACGATGATATCGTGAGCTATAGCTGGGACTTTGGTGATGACACTAACTCTAGCGAAATGAACCCAAGCCATGTGTTTGCTGCCGCTGGCACCTACAGAGTGTCGCTTACCGTGACTGACGCTATGGAGCATAGCAACACTGTGACCATGGAGGTGCAAGTGTATGAGCATAGCATCAGTGCCGATGTGACTCGTGCGCTAGTCTCACGCCGTGGCAGTGCTATGGTCGATCTCACATGGGATAGCGCCTTAGGTGAAAGCGTCGCCCTGTACCGTGATGGTGAGTTAGTGGCCACGACTGAAAACGATGGTAACTACCGTGATCGCTTTACAACGACGGCATCGAGTGTGACGTACCAAGTGTGTGAAACCTCGGGCTCACTCTGTTCTGCGGCGGTTGTCGCGCAGTTCTAATGAAGTCATAAAATAACAAGGCGACCCTAGGGTCGCCTTTTTTGTTCTCTAAACTCGAAAGCTAAGGTTTTTATTTCACTTCCTCTGGCTCAGTTTCGGCGGAAATTTGTGTTTTTCGGTCGGATAACTGCTGTATTGCCTGAGTGTTATTCGAGGTTAAGCCATTAAAATGATCGTTAATTTTATTGAGTTGGCTGATGTATTCAGGATCATCTTTTTCTTTATGTTGCCAGTAACGTTGGCGTTCTAATTTTTGCAACTCGCTGGTTCTTAGGATTTCGAAATAGCTGTTTTCCTGCTTTAGGCGGTACAGCTCGGCATCGAGCAATTGCAGCAGTTTTTCCTTAGAAATCGTTTGGCTATTGAGCAAGGCTTGCAGCGGGTCGACAGGCGTCTCTCGTTTGTCTGAATCGGTTTCTGTGGTGATGCCAAGCTGATACTCAATCTTATGTTGGCTATAATCCTGCGGGCAGGCGGTTTGGCTAAAGACGATCTTATCGTCCTTGCGACATTTATAGACGGTATTTGCAAGTGCAGTTGTAGGAAGCAGCACGCAAATAAGAGTCACTATGAGTCTTGCCATTCGACGACAGATCCTTTGTGTACGCAATAATGAATAACGTTACTGTATTGGTGCAATGCCAGATTGTGATTGGCGCTTGCGTCCTTGTTAAACTCTAGCAGTTATCAGATTAAGAGGCTGGAATACTTGTTACTCATAGTTAACAACCGTGAATACTATGGCGTAACTTGAAGAATAAAACCAGTTTTTTGACGATGGAATTTTTTTGACGCTCAATAGATTGAGGCGAGTTTACACAGAGCGGCACAAACAAAAAAGGAGCCTAAGCTCCTTTTTCTTGCGCTAAAAACGCTTAGCGGTCGAAGCGCAGGTTATCGATAAGACGCGCCTTACCTAAGTAAGCGGCGGCCAAAATCACCAGTGCTTGGTCCGTAGTTTCCGCATTGGCCAGCGTAGTGGCATGGCGAACTTCTAAATAATCCGGCGTAAAGCCTGCGGCGATAAGGCTCGCTTTAGCTTCAGCGGTGACTTGTTCGATGCTCAGGCCTTGCTTGATGCCTTGCGCCATGGCATCGATAGCTTTTTTCAGCGCCGGCGCCGCGGCTTTTTCTTCCGCCGTCAGGTAGCCATTGCGGGAACTCATGGCTAAGCCTGAGGCTTCACGAATGGTATCCACACCGATAATTTCAATCGGCAGTGACAAGTCTTCAACCATAGTGCGGATCACTAAGAGTTGTTGATAATCCTTGTTGCCAAAGAACGCCACATCGGGCTGCACTATGTTGAACAGTTTACAGACGACAGTCGCGACGCCACGGAAGTGGCCGGGACGACTGGCACCGCAGAGCACATCGGAGATCCCAGGTACTTCAACATAGGTTTGCTGCGCCAAGCCTTTAGGATAAATAATCGCAGGCGTTGGGGTAAATAGCAGCTCGGCGCCCGCGGCAGTCAGCGCTTGGCTATCGGCCTCTAAGGTGCGCGGGTAGGCGTCGAGATCTTCGTTCTGCCCAAACTGCATGGGATTAACGAAGATTGAGACGACCACATGGTCGCATTTCTTCGCCGCTTCTTTCACTAAGGTGATGTGTCCCTGATGGAGATTGCCCATGGTAGGCACAAAGGCGACAGTCTCGCCCTTGGCACGCCATGCTCGCACTTGAGTACGAATATCATCGATATGGGCGCTAGTGATCATTAACTCTTACCTTGCTAAAACTTGAAATAGTCGTCTGTGTGCTTAGCACTATTTAGCTCAATGAGTGCTAGCACGCTTAGTTAAACGTGTGATCAGCACTTGGGAAGCTACCATTGGCCACTTCTTCAATATAAGCGCGTACCGCCGAGCGGATTTCGCCCGTTTGCTTGAGGTAGTTCTTTGAAAAACGTGGGATATAACCACTCGAAATACCGAGCACGTCGTGCATTACTAGGATCTGGCCATCTGTCGTGGCGCCAGCGCCAATGCCGATCACTGGGATAGTTAATGCTTGAGTGATGGCGGTGGCGAGTGATGCCGGAATACATTCAACTACTAACAGCTGCGCACCAGCGGCTTCTAAGGCTTTGGCTTCATCGAGAATGCGCTGGGCATTTTCAGCATCGCGGCCTTGTACTTTAAAGCCACCAAAAACGTGTACCGATTGCGGGGTGAGGCCCAAGTGGGCGCAGACAGGAATACCGCGTTCGGTCAGTTTAGTCACGGTTTCGAGTAACCAGTGACCGCCTTCCAGCTTGACCATATTGGCACCCGCCTGCATGAGTGCAGTGGCGTTTTCCATGGCTTGTTCTGGCGTGGCGTAACTCATAAATGGCATGTCGGCGATCAGCAGTGAGCGCTCGATACCGCGACGCACACAACGAGTGTGATAGGCGATTTCGGCTGTCGTGACGGGCAGGGTATCATCGTGGCCTTGCAGAACCATTCCCAAAGAATCGCCGACCAGTAGCACATCGATGCCTTCGCCGTCGAACGCACTGGCAAAGCTGGCATCATAGGCTGTCAGAGCGGTGAATTTTCTACCTTCCTGTTTGTATTTCAACAGGGTTGAGCTAGTAACTTTAGACATATGGGTGATCTTCAAACCAAATAGAAGTGGTGTTATAAGCTAACTGGGGGCTGACTTCAATGATCATTGCCCAGTAGTTGTAACTCGGCCAAGAATTTTTCACTGATAAGGCTGCGTAACGGCGTTTTACAAGGTAACACCAGATCCGGTGCTATGGCCGCCAAGGGCACTAGCACAAAACTACGCTCCTTCATGCCGTAGTGCGGCACTTTAAGTCTGGGCTCATCGATAATGGCATCGCCATATAAGAGTAAGTCGAGATCTAAGGTTCTGGGGCCCCAACGTTCTTTACGAACACGGCCCTGAGTGTTTTCAATCTCTTGCAGTGCATCTAACAGGGCGATGGGCGCAAGAGAGGTCTCAAAGCTGGCAACGGCATTGATATAGTCGGGCTGCACTACGTCACCCATGGGGGCGGAACCGTAATAGGGCGATACCTTGAGACTCTGATGTTCAGCCAAGGTGGACAAGGCCGCAACGGCATTGTCCAACTGGGTTTTAGGATCTTCAAGATTAGCCCCGAGGGCGACAAAAACCTGAGTCATTATTCGGCGGCTTTGGCTTTCGCGGCACTCGGGCGACGGCGACGGCGCTGTAGTGAATTGCGGTTACGGTTACCCGCCGCTTTGTTACCACTGCGGGCGATATTCATACGCTCGGTTTCATCCGCTTCAACAAACTGTTGCCACCAAGCGGCACTCTTGGCGACATTGCCACCTTCGACTTCGCCGCGCAGTAACAGTAAGTCGTAGGCCGCTCTAAATTTAGGGTGCTCTAACAGTTTAAAGGCGCGTGTGCCTTGGCTGCGATCGAAGCGTAATTGCAATTGCCAGATGTCTTTGGCGGGCGTACTAAAACGGCGCGGAATGCTGATGGTTTGGCATTGCTGCTCAATCACATCACCCATGGCGGCAAAAAACGCATCGTATAAAGTCAGACCGCTCTCGACCGCGATATCTTCGGCGCGTTGACGTAGTGGATACCAGAGGATCGCCGCATAGAAGAATGACGGAGTAACAGGCTTATCTTCGTTCACGCGCGCATCCGTGCTCTTCATAATGGCTTGCACCATCTTCATCGCAGGGCCTTTTGGCGCATCTTTTAATTGGGCATCGACTTGCGGGAAGAGCGGCGCGAACAGCTTATATTCCTGCATCATCTCAAAGTTGGCCATGGCTTTGCCAGCGAAGAAGAGTTTGAGCACTTCTTCATACATGCGGGCGGCCGGAATGTCCTTGAGCAGTGGCGCTAACTGTTTGATAGGTTTAGCGGTCACTTCTTCAATCGCCATGCTGAGCTTAGTGGCAAAACGCACTGCTCTGAGCATACGCACCGGATCTTCACGGTAACGGGTTTCGGGATCGCCAATCAGCCTTAAGGTACCGGCTTTAAGATCTTCCATACCGCCGCCATAGCTGCGGATAGAGTAGTCGCTAATATCGTAGTAAAGGGCGTTGACGGTAAAATCGCGGCGCTCTGCGTCTTCATCGATTTCGCCATACACGTTATCCCTGAGCAAACGCCCTTCGGCATTGGCTTTGGAAATCTTTTCATTGCTGTCGCCGTGGTGACCACGGAAGGTGGCAACTTCAATCACATCGCGGCCAAATACAATATGGGCGAGGCGGAAGCGGCGTCCGACTACGCGGCAATTGCGAAACAGCTTTTTAATTTCTTCCGGCGTTGCATTGGTAACCACGTCGAAGTCTTTCGGTTCGAGTCCGAGGAGTAAATCCCGTACGCCCCCACCGACTAAATAGGCCTGAAAACCTGATTTATTCAATCGGTATAATACTTTAAGTGCGTTTTCGCTGATCTGCTTACGGGAAATCGAATGCGCATCCCGAGGCACGAGCGACAAGCTTAAGCCGCCTGAAGTGAGTTCTGGCGTTTGGGGTTCAATCTGAGCTGGAGTCGGAGCGGTCGTTTTAGGCGCGTCTTCAAATAGCTGCTTGCAGAATTGGCTGATACGGCGAAAAATGGGACACCTCGGAATGTATCTGTTATGTGATTAAAAATCTGGCGGCTATGATATACCAATTGCGCACCGATGGGTATATCGCGATTTTTGAGCTATGCCACGACTTAGCACTGCTAAAACGATGCTTTTTGGCCGCAACTCGCCCTAAGGGGATTAAGGTGCTATCAAGATTTCCCGCTGCTTAGGAATGGCCGACAGTTGAAACTGCGCCAACGCTTGGGCCAGCATTTGCGGCGCCGTTGTCGGCTCCACTGGCGCTTGGCCTAAAAAGCTGAGGGCGGCATTAAGGCTTGCCTGCGGATGCTGTTTATCGATAGCCTGTGCATGGTTTTGTTTCGACAGCTTAAATCCCGGCGTCAAACAGGCTAAGGGTAAGTGCAGCCACTGCGGCGCGCTTAGGCCAAAGGTTTGATACAGGCTTAATTGGCGGCAACTGGCTTCGATTAGATCGTAACCGCGTACCACTTCGGTAATGCCTTGATAGGCGTCATCCAGCACTACAGCGAGTTGATAGGCATACAGGCCATCGCTGCGTTTGATAATAAAATCTTCGGCGGCAAAGGCATGGTCCACTACGACTTTTCCCATCAGATTATCGCTAAATTCGGCTACTTGTTGTCGATTTACAATGCGAATTGCGCCCGATTGATGCGGCGTGGCTAACTGATGACAGCGACCATCGTAAATCCCGCCCATGGCTTGGATCTGTTTGCGACTACACTGGCAAAAGTAGGCGTTATCTTCGGCGAGTAACTCGTCGAGCTTGGCTTGATAGGCCTCGGTGCGTGCACTCTGGTACAGCACAGTGTCATCCCATTCGAAACCGTAGGCCTCTAAGGTTCGTAAAATATCATCGGCTGCGCCTGCGACTTCCCTCGGAGGATCAATATCTTCAACGCGAATTAACCACTTTCCCCCCAATGAGCGTGCCCGCAGATAACTGCCAAGGGCGGCGATCAGTGAGCCAAAGTGCAGCGCGCCCGAGGGCGAAGGGGCAAAACGGCCAACATAGGGATGTAAAGCAGGAGTGGTGGAAGAGTGAGTCGCCATCATAGAAATGTGCAGGAATAACCAGTCAAAGTGGCTGTATTTTAGAGGGATACAAATAAAAAAGCGAAGTGAAACGAAGGATGTTCATGCAAGACGCATAAACAAGTAGGCGGGGAAATCCCCGCCCGAGATGGCCGATTAACCCGCCATTTGCTTCTCTTTGATCTCTGCAAGCGTTTTACAGTCGATACATTGATCGGCCGTTGGACGCGCTTCGAGACGGCGAATACCAATTTCGATACCGCAGGTTTCACAGAAGCCAAAATCGTCTTCTTCGATTTTTTGCAGGGTTTTCTCGATCTTCTTGATCAGTTTACGTTCTCTGTCACGGGCACGCAGTTCGAGACTGAACTCTTCTTCTTGCGCTGCACGGTCTACAGGATCAGGAAAGTTTGCTGCTTCGTCCTGCATGTGACTCAGAGTACGGTCGACTTCCTCACGCAACTGATTGCGCCAAGCTTCAAGAATGATCTTGAAGTGACCCAGTTGCTTAGCGTTCATATACTCCTCACCTGGCTTTTCCTGGTAGGGACTTACACCTGCGATAGCGAGTACGCCAAGTTTTTTGGTGCCTTCAGGCATAACGCATCTCCTGTCATCATTTGCGTTGTAGGGCGTCCTTAAGAACGGCCGCTATCTATATCAGAATCTTCACATTGAGGCAAATTTTTCATTTCACCTTGGCAGAATTTTTTGATTGCCTTCGCTAATTGAAATGAAAATGCATTTTACTGAATCTTAACATCATACTCGGACTGGACAAGCGTGGGCTAGATGTATCTCACTCGCAGAAATCTCACAGCGATAAGCTAAGACTTCTACTCCCGATAAAACAGCCTTTTTCAATAGGTTAGCATATTCAGGGTCGATATGTGCCGCGGGAGCCACACTGTGGATGTCTGTGTGTTGCACCACAAATAGCAAGACGGCTCTATGACCAAGGCTGGCCATGTGCATTAATTCTCGCAGATGTTTTTGGCCGCGAAGACTCACAGTATCGGGGAAATAACCTTGGCCATCCTCAAGCAAAGTACAACTTTTGACTTCAATATAGCAGGCGGGTTTTTGAGCAGCCTCAAGCAAGATATCGATGCGGCTATTTTCATCGCCGTACTTCACTTCGCGACTTAAGCTGTCGTAGCCGGTGAGTTCGGTGATGGCACTTTTATTAAGCGCCTCCTCGACTAGGGCGTTGGCATTGCCCGAATGAATGCCAATAAGGCCGCCCGTTGGCGTGGTCATTAACTCCCATGTATGGGCATATTTACGTTTAGGATTATTAGACGTGGAAAACCACACGGTTTCACCGGGGAACAGGCAGTTACGCATTGAGCCGGTATTGGGGCAATGCAGGGTGATTTCAGTGCCGTCTTCGAGTTGAACATCGGCGAGAAAACGTTTGTAGCGTTTAAGTAGCTTTCCCGATTTCAGTGCTGGACTAAAGTGCATGCTATAACCTGTAGCGAGGTGATTTGGGCGCCCAAGACTAACAAATTTCGCAAATGTTTACAGATTTTACCTCGGTAACTTAGGCCGATGGCTTTCAGTCCTTGCCTGCTAGCAGTAAACTGCCGCCAACCCCGTTGTACTTTGTATACCCCAAAAGCCTGAGGATGCAGGATCTCTCACCTTAACTTGCATGGGTATAAGCGTAAGAACAAATTAAAATAAGGACCCCTCATGAGTGAACTTAAAGTGACTGAAGTGATGAGAGTTGAGTTAACCAAAGATACCCCTGCCGCCCATTGGGGCAAAGCCGATGTGACCTTCAATGCCGAAGGCGCATTAGTCCACTTAGGTGGTGGCGATGAGCTGCGCCAAATTCAAATGGCGGCGCGTAAATTACGTAATCAGGGGATTAGCACTGTTGCCTTAGCGGGCGCTCTTTGGGATCTGAATAGCCAATGGGTCTTCGCCCAAGGTTTTGCTACCGCTAAACCCGGCTATAAGATCCAATGGTGTGGCGATGACGCTGTGCAAGCCGAGTTACAACGTCGCTTAGAGGTCGCGACATTTGCCCGTCAACTGATCAACGACACCCCTGAAAATCTGTCGCCAGTGAAACTGGCGCAGCAAGCAGCCAAATGGTTAGTCGATATCGGTGGTGCTAAGGTGAGCTACCGTATTATTGAAGGTGAAGCATTATTAGAAGAGCAGTGGATTGGGATCCATGCCGTAGGCCGTGGCAGTGAGCGTCCACCAGCGATGTTAGAGCTAGACTTTAACCCGCTGTCAGCCGATGCCCCAGTATCTGTTGCCTTAGTCGGTAAAGGGATTACCTTCGACTCAGGTGGTTACAGCATTAAAGCCTCTGAAGGCATGCTGGGTATGAAGTGCGATATGGGCGGCGCCGCCACTGTGACCGCCGCTTTAGGTTTAGCGATTAAATCGGGTCTGAACAAACGCGTTAAGTTATTCCTCTGCTGCGCAGAAAACCTGATCAGCGGTCGTGCCTATAAGTTGGGTGATATTCTTACCTATAAAAATGGTGTGACAGTTGAAGTGGTTAACACCGATGCCGAAGGGCGCTTAGTGTTGGCCGATGGTCTGCAAGCGGCTTCTGCGACGGGGGCTCCTTTTATTATCGATGCGGCAACCTTAACCGGCGCAGCGGTGATGGCGGTAGGCTCTAACTACAACGCAATTTTCTCGCCACAGACTGAAGTGTTACAACTTGCGCAGCAAAAGGCCTCGACTGTGGCCGAGCGTGTATGGCCATTGCCACTGGATCCTTGGCACAAAGACATGTGTCCATCTGCCTATGCTGACACCGCAAACAGCCGCCCTGTAAAAGGCGGTGGTGCTGGCGGCGCTTCGAATGCGGCGGGCTTCCTGTGGCGTTTCGTTTCGCCAGAAGCCAAATGGTTACACGTGGATTTAGCGGCGGCCTTCGAAGATTCAGCTTCTGCACTATGGGGCGCTGGCGCGACCACCCATGGCGTGCTGACCATCAGTGAGCTGATTAAAGGCTAAGTTTGCCTTCGCGACTGAGTTTGCCTTTGCGGCTCAGCTTACGAGTAACGCTTTTTATTGTGTTAAAACCGCCTACGGGCGGTTTTTTATTGCATAAAATTAACGCATGGGCTGTATGAGTCTTTAGATGTTTGTTTTATGATTCAATCTATTAGCGGTTGGCTATGGTTATGGATATGGCTAGGGCAATTTATCGGAAAGACTATGCTAAGGATACGTAAAGCGACGCAATTAGATGCCAAGGCCTGCTGGGATATTCGCAATGCGGCGATTAATAAAGGCTGCGCCGGATTTTATTCTCAAGATGACTTACAGATTTGGACTCAGGGTGAATTGACTGAATCTTTTCGTCGTATGGTGGGCGCGCATTTTTATGTGGCTGAAATCCTCAATGAGACAACCCAAGAACCGACGGTGGTGGGCACCATCATGCTGGATGAACCCTATGCTCAGGTCGAGGCGCTGTTCGTTTCTCCCGAGGCGATGGGCTTCGGTGTTGGCAGGTCGTTACTGCAATTTATTGAAACAAAAGCCTTTAATTTAGGCCTTGCCCAATTGCGATTAGAGTCGACCTTAAATGCGGTCGAATTTTATCGCCATTGCGGTTTTGGTGGTGAAGGCCTAGAGGAAGACGCCGTCTATTGCTCACCCCGCGGCATCGCCTTGGATTGTCGGGTGATGTATAAAAACTTAGGACGATTAACTGCTCGCCGTTAGCTGAGCACAATTGAAAATCTGGGGTGATAAAGTTTCGAAGGATTATAGATGTGGAATTAATAGCTTAGACTTAACGCAAGATGGGGTTGATGGCATATCTAAGGGAATCAACAGACCTAGCATTAAAGTGGAATTCACTTCTAGAACTTGTTTGGAGGGTTGCTGACATACTCAAGGGAATCAACAGATCAAGCATTGAGGTAGAATTAACTGCTAAGACTTAACGCAAGATGGGGTTGCTGGCATACCCAAGGGAATCAACAGATCAAGATGGGGGAATTAACTCCCAAGAGTATGCCAACTATCGTTCTTTCGCCTGAAATCCCGATGCCAATAAGATTAACTTCAATGGCTTAAATCAAGCTTAATCTATTGCTCAAAAAGGCTTTATTTCATTAGCCTTTAGTCAAACGTTCACTCTATCTCAATTCGCCTGAGGGCTATTAAGCTGCTGGCGTTTTTCCATTAAATCTTTAATCAGTGGTGTGAGGATCAGCTCCATAGCTAGGGACATTTTGCCGCCCGGCACCACTAAGGTGTTGACCCGTGACATAAAGGAGCCTTGGATCATGCTCAAATAATAGGGGAAGTCGACGTTGTTGATGCCGCGAAAACGGATCACCACAAAGCTTTCATCTAGGCTTGGAATATCTTTGGCGCTAAAGGGGTTAGAGGTATCGACCGTCGGCACCCGTTGGAAGTTGATATGGGTACGGGAAAACTGCGGTGTCATATGCTTAATGTAATCGTCCATGCTGCGCACAATCGAGCCCATGACTTTTTCGCGGCTATGGCCTCGCTCCGAGGTATCACGAATGATTTTTTGGATCCACTCTAAGTTGACGATAGGCACCATGCCAATCAGCAAATCCACATGCTGTGCCACGTTGGCATCGCCCGTGACTACACCGCCATGTAAGCCTTCGTAATACAACATATCGGTGTTTTCTGGCAGTGGGCGCCATTGGGTGAAGGTGCCCGGCATTTGGTTAAAGGGCACAGCTTCATCGAAGGTATGTAAATAGCTGCGGGTTTCGCCTTGGCCCGTGGCGCCGTAATCACGAAAGCATTGCTCTAGGCGGGCAAAGTTATTGGCCTCGGGGCCAAAGTAACTCAGGTTGCGATTCTCGGCCTGGGATTTGCGGATCATCACTTCCATCTCTGCACGGGTAAAGTGATGAAAACTATCGCCTTCTACAAAGGCGGCATTAATCCCTAGCTGGCGAAAGATATGGCTAAAGGCGGTAGTAGTAGTGGTGGTTCCTGCGCCGGATGAGCCTGTAACTGCAATAATCGGATGTTTTGCTGACATTTTTTCTACCTAGCTAGGAACCTAAAGAGCCGCCCATTTGGAGCGATAAACCGTATAAGCTATTTATACGGCACAGGGATACTGGTGGTCAATCTTGCCGTTTGGCCACTTGGTCTGCGTGGCGAATGGCAAAGGATTCATCGTCCTCGCTGTATTCCAAGACGAGTTTTCCTTGTTTAAGTGCTTGTTGGCATTGCGCTATTGCCGCTGATAGCTCTTGCTCATCTAGGCTGGTAAAACTACCATCCTCCACTTGGCCTAACAGATATTCGCGGATCAAATTGGCTAACGTCTCTTTGGGGAGCTGGAGTAAAGCATCGTAGGGGATAAGCATTCGGGTTCCTTAAGGTGCCGATAAAGCATCATTGGCGAGTAAAAAGTCTAAAATGCGCCGCTCTAGATAATAGCGTGGCTTCCAAGGCGTACCACCCTCAATAAAACCGACATGGCCGCCATGGGCATGTAATTCATATTCCACATGCTCGGAAAGCTGGCTGGAATGCGGGATAACGGCATCCGTCATAAAGGGATCGTCCTTGGCGTGTAAGATCAGCGTCGGCTTAGTAATGCACTTGATAAAGGGGAGGCCGCTGGCGCGGGTGTAGTAATCTTCAACACCCAAAAATCCATGGAGTGGTGCGGTGACTTTATCGTCAAAGTCATAAAAAGTATTGAGATGAGCAACTTGCATTGGACTCAATGCCATCGCACCCGCCAGATCGGGGTCAGCGAGTTTTTGATTGACCTTATGTTGTAACTGTTTGATTAAATGGCTTTGATACACTTTTGAGAAACCACTTTCTAAGCGTTTGGCGCAGGCCGATAATTGCAGCGGCGCCGACACAACCACGGCGCGACTCAACAGGCTATGCTCTTGATATTCGCCTTGATATTTGGTCAGCACATTGCCACCTAAGCTGTAACCCACGGCCAATAAAGGTGATTGCGGATACGTTTGTTGCAGCAGGCTTAGGCTAAACTGCAAATCGTCGGTATCGCCACTGTGATAACTGCGGGCGAGGCGATTGGTTTCCCCTGAGCAGCTTCTGTGGTGGTGAACCACAGCCGCTAACCCTTGCTCTTTACAGGCTTGCAGAATGCGTCTGGCATAATGGGACTGGGCACTGCCCTCTAACCCATGAATGATGACCACAATGGGTTTGCCGATTTCTGGCCTTGCTTGCCAATCTAAATCGATAAAATCGCCGTCGGGAAGCTCGAGTCGCTGCCGCTCAAGCACAGGTTTGGCCACTTTAGTAAATACGGGCAGAATAGTTTGTACATGGGGACTTTTGGCCCACCAAGGCGGATTAAAAACGTTTGGCATGGGATCTTATCTTGATATCAACTATTGCTGAAAATTAAAACGTGTGTTTAATTTAGATTCGCGGTCATTGTAGCACAATAATTTAACACTAAGCGTCTTGGGGAGACATTGATGAATAGACGTACCTTTTTACTGGGCGCGTTTGCCGGTACGGCGGCGATTGCCTTGGGGGTGAATCTCTACTCTCCCGAATTCAGCCTCCCCGATGAAGGCGAAGGAAAAGACTACCGTTTGTTATTCGGTGTGCTGTTACCTGTGATGCTCGATGGGGCCTTGCCCGATGTGGCAACCCATAAGTTGGCGGCGCAAAATCGCACCTTAGATGCCATTAAGCACTCGATTGATGTCTTGCCCGACGAGCAGCAGACTGAACTATTCGAACTGCTGGATATGCTGGAAAATCGTCTCGGTTTACTGCTACTTACCTCGAATATGACGCCGCTGCTGATGCGTTCACCCAGCGAATTAACGCAAATGCTGGAAACCTGGCGCCACAGCTACTTTGCATTATTGCAAACAGCTTATTTAGGCCTGCGGGAATTAGTGATGGCCAGTTATTACGCCTGTCCTGAGCATTGGAGCCGACTCCACTACGCCAAGCCTGAATTGTTCAAATAGGCTGAATTTATAATAATAACAATAATGTAAGAATGGAGTGTTCCAAGTGGCAATCATAGATCCCATAGTGACAGGCTTAAATTCCGGTTGGTTACATACCGACGCCAGTCAACTGCAAGAGAACCAGCAATTTGAAGCCGATGTGGTAATTGTGGGCACGGGCGCAGGCGGCGGTGTGGCGGCGGAAATCCTTACCCAAGCTGGACTCAGTGTGATCATGATTGAAGCGGGGCCGCTTAAATCCTCCAGTGACTTTAATATGGAGGAGCGAGTCGCTTACCCGAATTTGTATCAACAGGCGGCCGCGATGAAAACCGCCGATAAGGCGATTGGGATTTTTCAAGGTCGTGCCGTGGGCGGCTCGACCACCATCAATTGGACCACCTCCATTCGTACCCCGAAGGAAGCCTTAGCCTTTTGGGCGCAGCATAAATCCGTTGCCGGACTCGATCCCGAGGCCCTTGCCCCTTGGTTCGAACAGATGGAGCACCGGCTCAATATTCATGAATGGAATTATGAACCTAACCGCAATAATGGCGCCCTCAAGCAAGGCTGTATCAATCTAGATTGGGATTACACCGTCATTAAGCGCAATGTGGCGGGCTGTTGGAATACTGGCTATTGCGGTATGGGCTGCCCGGTTAATGCTAAGCAGTCGATGCTAGTCACGACGATCCCGACCGCATTAGAGAAGGGCGCGCAGCTTGTTAGCCGTGCCAAAGTCATTAAGATTGAACACCATAATGGGCAAGTGTTTGCCCTCAAGGCGCAGGCGCTCGATGTTAATTTACGGCCGACCTCGGTCGAGCTGTTATTTAAAGCCAAACACTATATTTTAAGCGCTGGCGCTATCCACACGCCGACCTTGATGATGCGCTCCGAGGTGCCCGATCCCTATCAGCTGTTGGGTAAGCGTACCTTTTTACATCCCACAGTGCTCTCGGGTGGCGTATTTGCCGATGCGATTAATGCCCACAGCGGCGCGCCGCAATCTATCTATTCCGATGAATTTGTTTGGAAAAATGGCGCCGATGGCGAGTTAGGCTACAAGCTTGAGGTGCCGCCTGTGCATCCGATTTTGATTGCCTCTAAGACGATAGGTTACGGCGTGAGCCATGCCGAATTGATGGCACAGTTTAATCAGCTACAGGTCACTATCGCCTTGATCCGTGACGGTTATCATCCCGATAGCCAAGGTGGGCAAGTGCATCTCACCTCGACGGGCTTTGCCTTGGATTACCTGCTCTCCGAGGCCTTTTGGCGTGCGGCGCGGCGGGCGTATGCCAGCATGGCCGAACTGCAATTCTCAGCGGGGGCATTAAAAGTGCTGCCCATCAGTGATGGTATGCCCTATCTGTCATCATGGAAGGAGGCAAAAGAGAGCATTGCGCAAATGGATTTAGCACCGCTGCGCACAGTCGTTGCCTCGGCGCACGTGATGGGCGGTTGCCCCTTTGGTGAGGATGAAAAGCTCTCTATGGTCAATAGCTATGGTCAGTCACATTATCTGGATAATCTGTCGGTGATGGACGGCTCAATCTTCCCGACCAGTCTCGGGGCCAATCCGCAGCTGTCTATTTATGGCATTACCGCGCGCAATGCTACGGCGCTGGCACAAAAGCTCACCGATGGCCGAGAGTCGCAATAGCGCGGAGCCTGTATGCAATCTATAGAACCCTTGGAGGGTGGCTGTTTATGTGGGGCGATTCGTTATCGGATTGAGGGTAAGCCCTTCGACGCCGATTATTGCCATTGCCGCATGTGCCAAAAAAGCATTGGGGCCGTGTTTGGTGCTTGGATGGATTTTAAGCTGCAGCAGGTGACTTGGGTTAAGGGGCAAGTGACTGAGTTTGCTTCATCTGAATGTGTGAGACGCGGTTTTTGTGCCCACTGCGGCTGCTCGCTGACCTACAGGCACACTGAGTATCCCGACTATCTCACCCTGACGATTGCAAGCTTAGACGATCCGAATTTAGTGCAGCCTAATTACCATATTTATACCGATGAGCAACCAAGTTGGCTCAAGATTGAGGATAACTGCCTACGCTATCCTCAGGGGCGTACTAAGTAATGTTCGGTCTATTAAGGCGCGATAAAATTCAGCGAATTTACATCGGCTGCGGATAGGCCAAATAGGGCGAGGTAATTGACCAGATTGGTTTGTTGGCCTGTCGGCGATAACCCATTGACGGCATTTAGAATCGTGCGCTGCGCCTTACGTTCCATCATCAGCTCAACATCGAGCATCTGCTGGTATTCTTCCTCATTCAGGCTTGCCTTAGCGAGACGGCGCAGACGACGATAGGGCGTGAGAAACTTTTCATTCCAATCCCAAACCGCATTGACCAGCTGCTGCCACTGCTCGGTCGAATATTCCCGCGGGCCCGCCACATCGCTGGTGAGATCTAAATACTGCGCCAGCAGTAAGAGATTCACATTCACTTGGCAGTTATCCTGTAGCTCGAGGCAAAGCTGCTTATTTTGCCCGTAGCTCATATCACACCAATGCCAAATTTGACTGTCTAGCGGGGTTGCATCCGACATACTGTTTCCTTGTACGTTAGGCGATAAAGGGTCAATTACTGACCCATCAGCTCAAGTTCCATTGCATCAATTTCTTCTTGCAGCTCAAGCCATTGCATTTCACTTTCTTCTAGCGTTTGTGTCAAGCTGGTGCGCTCACTGAGTACCGACGTGAGTTTGGCTTTATTGTCCTGATCATAGAGCTCGCTATCGGCGAGCAGATGCTCTAGCTCGGCGAGCCGTTCACTAAGCTTTTGCTGATCGGTTTCAAGCTTCGCCTGCTTGCGTTTAAGTGGCGACACCTTTTGGCGCAGCTCTGCCTCTAACCGCTTTTGCTGTTTCTTATCGACGGCGGGCTTGGCATCGTCACCATTAGCGGTGGAATTTGCACTGGCGGCCTTAGCGGCATCGAGTAACCATTGGTGGTAATCCTCTAAATCGCCATCGAAGGCCTGCACTTGGCCTTGATCAACCAGATAGTAATCGCTACAGGTTAAGCGCAGTAAGTGACGGTCGTGCGATACAATAACCATTGCGCCTTCAAAGGTTTGCAATGCCATAGTAAGTGCATGGCGCATTTCTAAATCTAAGTGGTTGGTCGGTTCGTCGAGCAGTAATAGGTTAGGGCGCTGCCACACTAATAAGGCCAACACTAAACGCGCTTTCTCGCCCCCCGAGAAGGGACGAACTGGCGAGAGCGCCATATCGCCATGGAAGCCAAAACCACCGAGGAAGTTACGTAATTCCTGCTCACGAGCATTTGGCGCGAGGCGCACCAGATGTTGCAGCGGCGTATCGTCTAGGCGTAAAAATTCGATTTGGTGCTGGGCAAAGTAACCGATATTCAGGCCGGGATTTGGCTCATACAATCCGGTCATCGGTGACAGTTGTCCCGATAACAGTTTGATTAGTGTCGATTTACCCGCGCCGTTACGCCCTAAGAGGCCAATACGGGCACCGGGGACTAAGTTCAAATGTACTTTGCTAAGGATTTGCTTGTCGCCATAACCTACAGCCACTTGCTCCATTTTTATCAATGGATTGGGCAGAGCTTCTGGCGGGCGAAACTCCATATAAAACGGGCTATCGGCCTGGGATGGCAATAGCTCAGTCATCCGCTCCAGCGCCTTTAAGCGGCTCTGCGCTTGCTTGGCTTTACTGGCCTTGTAGCGGAAGCGGTCGACGAAGGACTGCATATGCGCCCGTTCTTTTTGTTGGCGCTCATAGGCGACCTGTTGCTGCGCCATACGTTCGGCACGGATGCGCTCAAAGGCACTGTAGTTGCCTTTGTAATAATTGAGTTTTTGATTCTCGACATGGACGATTTCATCGACAATCTCGTCGATAAAATCCCTATCGTGGCTGATTAAAATCAGCGTGCCTTGATAGGACTTAATCCACCCTTCGAGCCAGTACATGGTATCTAAGTCTAAGTGGTTGGTCGGTTCGTCGAGCAGCAGTAAGTCGGAGCGGCACAGCAGCGCTTGGGCAAGGTTGAGGCGCATCCGCCAACCGCCCGAAAAGCTTTTCACTGGGTTGTTTTGCTCGGCTTCGCTAAAGCCTAAACCTGCCAGCAAAGCACCTGCGCGGGCACGAATGGCGTAGCCGCCAATGGCATCGATTTTTCCGTGCAGGGTGGCAATGGCGTGGCCATCATTATGTTCCTGCGCGATATGCAAATCGGCCTCAAGCTGGCGATATTCTTTATCACCATCAAGTACATACTCAAGTGCAGAGACTTCCAGCGCGGGCGTTTCTTGAGCTACGGTGGCGATTTGCCACCCCGAAGGCATACTAAACTCGCCTTTGTCTAAGCTTAGGTGACCCATAATTAATGCCAGCAGTGAGGACTTACCCGTGCCATTGGCGCCGACTAGGCCGACCTTATGGCCGGGATAGATGGTCAAAGAGGCTTCGTCGAGCAGGGTTTTGCTGCCACGGATTAATTGCGCTTGGTTGATGCTGATCATTAACTACAACTTGGTCATATCATGAATGAGTAAGGGCTGTGATGATAGCGTACAAGCCGATGGCAAACCACAACTTAGGCCGAGTTGCTGAGGATTTCTTACACTTTTTACTGCATCTTTTTGGCGAATGTGGTGGCGGCTTTTAGGGCGCTCTTATGATGAGTGCCAATGCGAGTGTACGGCTGATTTGGCAAATCCTTCTTGAGTGAATCCCACAAGATGCTAACGCCTGCTCATATCTTATGGCATCACAACTTGGTTTAAAGGCTGGCAATAGCTGGGCACTGTGGCAAAATAGCGGCCAATTTCAGGCTCACGCTTTGGTGTTCTCAAGCGAAGCGTAGTCATCTTCTGATCCAACTGAGCTGGTCTGTGCATTAAAGGTATTAGCATGACAACCAAAATCAAAAAGCGCTTCGTAGCTGGCGCAAAATGCCCAAAATGTGGCGCCAAGGACAGCATTCTGCTGTTTAAAGAAAACGGTATCGAAACCGTAGAATGTACCGACTGTGATTACCGCGAACAACAAACCGATGTGAAAGTCACCGAAAAAGCCACAGGTGCCGTGATAGGGGTGTTTAAGCCTGACTAGGCTTGGTGTTGCTTTGCCTGTTAGTTGGATTTCAAAAGTCTCTCCAACTCGCTGTACAGGATTGTCATTGTTTCCCCTGTGACACGCCATAAACTCCTACCTGAGGGCTCGACGGCGGCATCCATGCCGCCAACGGTCACAGTTGCAACAATGACAATCTTAACGATTATTGTACTGCTCATCTGGCTAAATGCTTTTGCCCCATTCCGTGTTTCGGCTCGTTAGCTCAATCGAAAATACCCACACCTGCTGCCATACATATTCTTATCTATTTGCCTATGTTTGGCCTTACCAGAAATAGGCTAACAATGTATGGGTATACAGTCGTATTTAAATTTAGGTGTTTTGGTATGATTTTGAGACAAAATCACTGCGCACTAATTCCATCCGCAATAAATAAAACTCTATAAAATCAGGTGAATATAGTAACTGAATTTTAGTTAATAGGTTTGGAAAACGCGCATGCGCGTTTTTCCAGATGGTGTATTTGGCAGAAAGCTGATAACTTCTTTGCATACAGATAGTTAACTGTGTGC
Organism: Shewanella sp. Shew256; assembly: GCF_002196695.1. NCBI lineage: Bacteria > Pseudomonadati > Pseudomonadota > Gammaproteobacteria > Alteromonadales > Shewanellaceae > Shewanella > Shewanella sp. Shew256. The sequence goes on from NZ_NAJR01000001.1 coordinate 412,329, forward strand.
GTTTTCACTGGTCTAACAAGGTAAACGCGCATGCGCACGAATAAAATGTTATGCATCTTAAGGAGTAATCGTGGCATTCACGGATGAAACAAAACACGCAATTGAAAGTTACATTGACGGGCACCTAGCCGACTGGGACTGGCACAAGGATCGATTCGATTTTATTTCTGACGATGTTTTGAGAGACAGGCTTGCTGACGAGTTCATGTCAACACGCTATGTCTATAAGCTGCTCGAAGGAATGTCGGCGGACTCATGGCTTTTGCGTGCTCAAATACGTCTGCAAGTTCTCTCTTATGCCTCGATATATGAAGCGGTAATTCATCATATTTTGTTCGATGATCTAGCTTCTAACTCCGAAGTTCAGTCACTTACTGAGTTTAAAACGAAAAAAGTAATCGCTATTCCTTCGTCAAAGATGGCCCAATTGCAGGCTGCTTTAGAGCATGATGGGAAAGATATAATTCCAACATATGAGGGAATAGGCAGAACAGATACTACAAAAGTTAGATTCGACAAAAAGGCCGAGTGCGCTGAAAAGCTCGGGTTAATCGAAGAGTGGCTCAAAGATGAAATAATCGAATTTTATGAAGCTAGGAATGCAATACATATTCATGCAGAAATCAGGAAGAGCCTTGAGTATCAACTGGACTTATCAAAAAGAGCTTATAGGCGCATGGAGCCATTTATTGACCAAATCAGAAGCAACTTGCCAAAAGTGGTGGCCAACAATGCATAACAAGGCGCTCAAGCAAGGACGCAGCAAGCTGCGCCGCTTAGCTTGGCGTTATGCATAAGGAGAGCTAAATGCAGTGGATAATAGATAACAAAGAATGGGTGTTTAGTGGTATCGGCGTGTTTGTTCTCAGCTTGATAGGTGCTTTTATCTTTAAAGGAAAAAGCACAACCAGTCAGACCCAGAAATCTGGAAAGAACTCTAAAAACTATCAAGCTGCGGGCGACATTAACATCGGTACTAAAAATGATTAAGGATAAGGTTCAAAAACAAGAGTCAGGAGATGACTCTACAAATCTTCAGGCGCAATCAATTACCATCAATCAAGGTATTACCTACTCAGACGCCAAAGAGATTGCTCTTGATGTGTATAAAGCTAATTTCCTACAGCTGTCGCAAGATGCTGCGCAAGTGGCAAGAAAAAGAGCTGAAGAGCTAACAGATGATTTTCTTCAAAAGTTACAACAAGAAAACGAGTCTGCAATAGAGTCAATGAATGAGCCATCTATGCAAGCTGCGTTATACGAGGCTCAAAAACAGTATGCAAAGACTGGTGACAAGGACTTAGAAGGGTTGCTTGTTGATATTTTGGTTGAACGAGCAGCCACACCTATGAGAAATATCCATCAAATTGTATTAGATGAAGCGCTTGAAGTTGCAGCAAAACTGACAGCGGAACAAATGGATGCTCTGACAATAAACTTCCTCATAACTCGAACATCCAACGGATCTTTGACAAATCTCCCTGCTATTCCAAATTACATTAAAACGCATTTGGTTCCATTCATAGCTAATCTCAGTAGCGAGAGCTCATGCTATGAGCATCTAGAGTACGTTGGCTGTGGCTCTCTTATGCATATGGGAGGGTTAAAGCCCATCGAGAAAATATATCAAGAAGTCTATGGTGGACTATTTTCTAAAGGCTTTGATCGCGAGCGCCTAGAAAATGACATTGCAACTCCTGACAGCTATCCACAGCTGATTACTAATTGCCTACATGATTCAAGTTTGCTTCAAGTAAATGCGATAAACGTTGGTGTAATCGACCAAATATCTGAGAGTCAAAATATTTCGGCAGATGTAAAACAGAAATTCGTAAACCTATTCAATTCCACCCTGATGAATCCTCAGGAAATTAAAGACTATCTTGTTAAAGTATCACCTGAAATAGAACCGCTGTTTAAGCTTTGGGGTAAGTCTGGATTATCCAAGCTAGGCCTTACAACAGTGGGCATTGCAATCGCTCAGGCTAATTTCCGAAGAAAGACAGGCATAAAACTAGACCTATCAATTTGGATCAAGTAGATGCATAACAAAGCCATCAACTACGCGCCTTCGGCGCCGGACTCAGCAAAGCTGCGCCGGTTATGGCGGCGTTATCGCCATATAAATTTTTATCCGAAATTCACCTGATGCACCCGACGTCCTAACATGCTTTTGTCCCAAAGTATGCTGCGTAAGGCTTTTAAATCTACAGGTTACGCTATATCCAAAAAGGTGAGCCATGGTGATTAGCGAGACGACCGTCCGCCCCATGGATGGGGCGGTCGAGCATCCACGGACGGACTTGAACAACATCCTTGTTTAAAGGCCAGTTCGCCATCCATGGCTCTCGTTCATAAGCACAGAAACCCTAGGTTTCCATTCACCGTGACTGTGAGTGAACATCATGGCAAGCATGTATTCATGGGCATCAGCAGCCTACCGTTCCATTTTTTCGAATGTTTAGACCGTGATTTCGCGTTATTCATTTGCAAATTTCCTTGTTATTCTGCCTCCATCAGCATTGCCACTGTTTGACTCAGTCACTTCTAACCCAAGTGATCGTGAGTACACAGGCTAATGCCTTATGAGTTAGGAGCATAAAATGAAAGTCTTAGGTCAGTTTTCTGCTAAACCTGCGATGGATGGTGACGGGGTGAATATTCGCCGTGTGGCGGACTTTGTTACCACCCATTTTGATCCGTTTTTGATGATGGATGAGATTAAATCCGATGATAAACAGGATTTTATCGGTGGCTTTCCGCCGCATCCGCACCGTGGAATGGAGACCTTTACTTACATCCGCAAGGGCGGGTTTGAGCATCGCGATCAGATGGGTAACGTCAAAGCGATTCGTGCTGGCGATGTGCAGTGGATGAGCACGGGTTACGGTGTGGTGCATTCCGAAATGCCGCTGGCCGATGCGCTTAATGGTCTGCATGGCTTCCAAATTTGGGTCAATATGCCTGCCAAAGACAAACTGCGCCCCGCGACTTATCAGGATACGGCTTCAACCCCTAGCGTTGAAACCACGAACGACACAGGCGCCACCCTTAAAGCCTTGGCGGGGGATTGGGGATTTGCGGGTAAGAGCGCGACCAGTGCCACCATTCAAGGATTAGCGGGCGAGGCGGCGATTGCCGACTTGATGATTAACGCCAATGGTGAGGCTCAGCTCGATTTATCTAAGCATGAGTTTGCCGCTCTCTATCTTTACCAAGGTGGCTTGAGTAAGGGCGAAGGCTCACAGTGGTCATTCAATGAAGGCGAGTTTTTAGTGCTCGATAGCCAAACGCCATTGCAGCTCAAGGCCGATGAACGCGGTGCGGGCATGTTACTGTTTGTAGGTAAACCTATTCGCGAAAAAATCGTTCAAATGGGGCCGTTTGTGATGAACACCCAAGCGGAAATTCAGCAGGCGATTCGCGATTATCAAGAGGGGCGTTTTGGCAGCATTGCTTAAATCTCCCTTGCTTTAACTATTGACTCCTGCTTGAAAAACACTGTTAGTTCAGACCTTGTTTTTCCGTAAGTCACACCCACTAAGCCCTGCCAATGCAGGGCTTTTTGTTGGCGCACTTCTTATTAATGACTCTCTTTAAAGTAGGCAATAAAGCCTGCTTTGGGGGTTAAGAGAAAGACTTCAGGAAAAGGGCGCGCTTTATTGCTACAATAGCCGAGCTTTGGGATGGTGCGGATAAGACTGAGCACGGCAAGTTGCCAACTTAGACTGATTGCACGAATGGCTAAACGCCCCGAAGCGATAAGCGTATTTAATCAGTAACACTATGCAATTTCAGTGACTTGCCTGAGTTTATGCCAGCGCGGGTTACCCACCACAGGATATTCGCCTTGAGCAATTCAGACACTCAGCCTTCAATGGCTTTCTCGACTCTTAAGCTAAAACCCGAACTGCTTGAGAACCTTACCACTATGGGCTATCACGAAATGACGCCGATTCAGGCGCAGAGTCTGCCAGCCATTTTAGCGGGCGAGGATGTGATTGGTCAGGGTAAGACTGGCTCGGGTAAAACGGCGGCCTTCGGTTTAGGTCTGTTGAACAAGTTAGATGTGAAGCGTTTTCGCATTCAAACCTTAGTGCTGTGTCCAACCCGCGAACTGGCTGACCAAGTGGCGCAGGAGATCCGCACACTGGCACGTGGTATCCACAACGTAAAAGTGCTTACCCTCTGTGGCGGCGTGCCCATGGGGCCGCAAATTGGTTCGCTCGAGCATGGCGCCCACATTATCGTCGGAACGCCAGGGCGGATTGTCGATCACTTAGAACGTAACCGTTTAGATTTAAGCAACTTAAGTATGCTCGTCTTGGACGAAGCCGACCGTATGCTGGAAATGGGCTTTCAGCCACAGCTCGATGCGATTATCGAGCAGTCGCCACGCGAGCGCCAAACCCTGCTGTTTAGTGCGACCTTCCCCGAGCAAATTCAGTCGATTGCTAAGCAAATTATGTACGACCCAGTGATGGTGAAAGTGGCCGTGACCCACGAAAAGAGCACCATCGAGCAGCATTTCTACCACTTGGATGACGACAAGGCGCGCATGCAGGCGCTGCAATTATTGCTGCTGGATCGTAAGCCCGAGAGCGCCGTGGTGTTTTGTAATACCAAGCGCGAAACCCAAAAAGTGGCCGATGAACTAAGTGATGCTGGCTTTAGCGTTATCGCCCTACATGGGGATTTAGAACAGCGCGACCGGGATGAAACCCTGCTGCAATTTGCCAACAAGAGTGCCTGTGTGTTGGTGGCGACCGACGTGGCTGCCCGTGGTTTAGATATCGATGCACTGGACGCGGTATTTAACTACCACGTGGCCTATGATACCGAAGTGCATATTCACCGTATTGGCCGTACCGGCCGTGCGGGCAGTAAGGGCGCAGCCTTTACCTTCTTTGACGATCAAGACGGCTACAAGATTGCCCTGTTAGAAGAGTATTTAGAGCGTGATATTCAGAGCGAAGCCTTGCCATCATTAAGTTTGCTCGGCACAGCGCCCAATGCGCCAACCATGATCACCCTGCAAATCGATGGCGGTAAAAAAGAGAAGCTTCGCCCCGGCGATATCCTCGGTGCCCTCACGGGAGAGAATGGTATCGAAGGCTCGCAGGTCGGCAAAATCCTTGTAACCGACTACCGTGCCTATGTGGCGGTGAATCGCAAAGTCGCTAAAAAGGCGCTGAGCAAAATCACCAGCGGCCGCATTAAAGGTAAATCCTACCGCGCGTGGTTAATGAAATAACCCGCAGTTCAGTGATTAAAAAGCGAAGCCAAATGGCTTCGCTTTTTGGTTTATGGCCTGGGGTTAGAAGTTATAGGTGACTCCCAGCATCAGGTTGCGCCCCATTAACGGTGCATAATCCTTGAGTAGGGAAGTATGGGGGCGGGCCTCCTGATTAAGCAGGTTGGTACCTTTGAGATAAACCAAAATATCGCCGCTTGAGGTGTACCAGCGATAGGTGGCGGCCGCATTCACTAGGGCATAGCCTGCGGTTTCGGTCTCATTGTCGGCGGTGTCGGTTTGGCGGGCATAGCCTATGGCGCCTAACTCTGCGTGCCACTGCTGCAGATCGAAGTTTAATGTCGAGCCGACACGCATCGGCGATATTTGCGGTAAGTTACCGCCATCGACGAGTTTGCCGCGGGTGTAGTCGCTAAAGAGCCCGAGTGACCATAGATCATTAAATGGAATCGTTGCCTGCGCCTCTATGGAATAAAGATCCGCATCGCCTTGAGTATATTGATAAACCGGCATATCGCCTTCTTCATCGCTATTGACCAGATCCGAGGCAACCAGTCCAGTATTGCGCTCATAGTAGAAGTTGTTGACTCGGTTATAGGCGAGGCTGAGTGAACCTGTCCATGCACCGTCCAGCTTACGCAGCGTGAGGTCGATATTGTTGGCGATTTCCTTATCGTTACTGCCGCTGTTGGCAACGATTTGGCCATTATCTAGGCTAAATTGCGACCCTAGCTCAAAGCTTTGAGTGGCATCGTGTGGCCCGTAGCTGTAAAGCTCTTCGGCGGTGGCTGAGCGTTCGGCGCGGGTGAGTGACAGCCCTAGGTTGTATGATGGACTAAAGTCCCACACCACGCCTGCCGACAGCGTCACATTATTATCAGTTAAATCATTAGGTTGATACTCTTGTTCACCATTAAGCGTGTCGAGCTGCATGCTCTCGGGCGCGAGGCGGTAATGCTCGAGGCGACCGCCGAGTTCAAAGCGAAAATCCCCCAGCTTACGTTCTTGCACGATAAAGGCGGCGAGAGTGTCCGTTTTACTGTCGGGGGTCAGGGCTTCGTCGCCTTCCACCGCAAAGTCACGGTGCACCGCATGTAATCCCAGAGTACCTTGCCATTCGCCCCAAGGATGATTGTTTAGGCTTAAACGTGCTTCGCTCTGCTTGTTAAAAAAGGTGGTGCCAGCAATGCCATCTTCTTCCTCGGCGTGTTGATAATCGCTATAGGCAGCGTCGAATTTTAACTTACTAAAACCAGCAAAGGGGTCGAGTAGCCCGCTATGTAATTGCCAAGCGGTTTTCTGTAAGTCGATGGTGATATTGGGTGCATCGGCCTCACCACGGCTGGGGATGCCGTAGTTGGATTCGGTGCGAGCGCCGGAGACACTAACAAAACCCGAATCCCCCGTATAACCAACGCCTGCGGCGTAATCATCGAGTTTGAGTTGGCTATTGGCTAAGGTGCCGTGGGTGGTCGGCATATCGGCAATGGCATTACCGGGAATGTCGACATCTTCGGTTTTTCTGTGGGTGCCATCCAGATGCCAGTTGAACTGGCCATTACCGCCGTTGAGTTCGCCATTGTAGGTTTGGCCATGATTGGCACTGTCGTAGCGAGCGCCAAAGTGCCCTGTCACTTCATCGATTGGGGTTTCGCTGTAGCGGCTATCAACCACATTGACGACACCGCCGATGGCGCCATTGCCATAGAGTAGGGTGCCCGGACCGCGAAGAATTTCAATTTGCTGTGCCGAGGCGGCCTCGGAGGTCACGGCATGATCTGCCGATACGGTAGAGGCATCGCCAACCGACAGGCCATTTTCAAGCACTTGTACTCTGGGGCCGCCCATGCCGCGGATAATCGGCCGACTGGCGCCCGCACCAAAGTGAGAGGCCTGTACGCCGGGGAGTTTTTCTAAGGTGTCGCCCAAGGTGGGTTCGGTGTTGAGTTTGAGTTGATCCTCGGTCAATACGCTGATGGGCGTAGTGCTTTCGAGGGCCGAGCGGGCGAGGGGCGAGGCGGTTACCACAATATTTTCCATCGGGGTTTGGCTCAGCGTCACATCTTGAATGAGCATGCCTGTCGTTGAGCTAATCTCTTGATCGCTATGTTTAAAATTCGCATGACTCACGTGTAGGTGCAGGTGACTATTATCGGCAAGCTTGAGTTGATACTGGCCTTGGGCATTCGTGGTCGTGCTGTTACCGCCGTCAACACTGACGCGGGCATTGGCGAGCGCGTTACCTTGTTGATCAGTGACTTGGCCTTGAAGCTCTGCGGCCATAGCCGATGAACACACGCTCGCGACCGCAAGCGCTATTGAAGATAGTGCAAGTTTCATTGTGCCTTTCCTTGTAGATAAGCAAAAAATTAATTTTTAAGTTTTTGAATTTGCTTTCTAAAAGGGAGGGGCGCGCGCATTAACATGGCGGATGTGGGCTAAGTTGGGGGCTTGATAGGCGGCGGTGGCACGATGATCGGCATGTTGCAGATCCAGTGGTAGCACGGGCATAGATGCCGGACTTGCACTGGTATCATGGCCAAAATCGCAGACAATACAATGGGTGTGTTCATGTTCCAGACTGTGTTCGGTGTAATGGGTCAGCGCAAAGCACTGGGTAACCAGTAGCCATACACTGAGCAGCAACCAAGGCCACTTTTTATGAGTCCGAAATTGATGATAAGCCATTATTGTTATTGGTTAAGGTTCAGCCGTTAGTCTTATCGGGAAGCGCGTATCCCTGTTGAAATAAGCTAAAGCCTGCGCCTGCGTCAGGCAACCTGAGTTGCTGATGCAGGCCCATTCGCTTTAGCCTTATCTAATCCACAAACTGACCTTAATTGATTTACATTGACCGAGTCTAGTTAACTTTTAGTTATAAAACTGGTTCAGTGGCAATCTAAGGTAAAAATCGCTTGCTGGCAGTGGCGGCACTTAAACTTGTAAATGGCCGGGTTGCCACCCTTTTGGTAGTTAGATAAGAGTTTTTGCCATAGGTCATGGTTTGGCAGGTATTCGGCTAAAAAGTCTTCTAAAGCTTCGCCTTGCAAGGCTTGTAAATCGGCGAGTTCGGCATCGCCATGAAACTCGCAGGCATCGTTACAATGGGACTGCCAGACTTCCTGTTGCCATGAGGCATACCCCGGCGTTCTTTCCGCCACTTCCTTCACTATGGCGATATCCAGCCCCGCGTCGAGTAGCGGATAATCGTCGACAAAATGGCCATTAAATTTGTCTGCGGCGCTACCATCGGCAACGCACCAAGGGCATATTGCTTCAACATTGTCCCTGCAATACATTCCTGAGCTGCAGATAAATCCCCGTGCTTGGCCGCAGCATTCGCAGGTCGCATCGCTTGAGATCACGGCGCCAGTATCGAGGGGATGAGGGTGATAGGTAAACTGAGGGAAATCCATTTCAACTCCTAAGTGAAGAATAACGCGATTAAATAGCCAAGCGATTATCATCAAGTTGCGTGGTTAATTCAATTGGTTATTCAATTAGATAAGCACTTAGCTGCTACTCGCAGCGTCACTTAGTTAACGCTTCTTCTGTTTTTTACTTGGCTATCGGCTCAGTCTTTTGCACTGTTATTGGCATCTTTTGGCCATGGGATGATTAGGGCTTAATTGCAATAAATCCCAACGGTTGCCATAGAGGTCTTCGAATACGGCAACGGTGCCGTAATCCTGCTCCTGCGGCTCACGAATAAAGCGGATCCCAATGGATTGCATATGGTGATAATCGCGCCAAAAATCATCGGTATTTAAGAACAGAAACACACGGCCGCCGGCTTGATTACCGATAAAGGGTTCTTGCTCCGGCTTAGAAGCCTTGGCTAACAATAAGGCGGTGCCACTAGAATTGGGCGGAGCGACCACGACCCAACGTTTATCTTGCTCGGGTTGATAGCTGTCTTCAATCAATTCGAATTTGAGTTTATTGACATAAAAATCAATCGCCTCATCGTAATCTCTTACGACGAGTGCAATATGGACAATGGCTTGTTTCATCTGGATTTCTCGACTTTTGCTGTCTTATAGACCGCTATTGTAATGGCTATCGCTGCGGTCAGGGTACCGCTGTGATAGGCAATCAATCTGTGGCTCAAGTGAGTGGCACTTTGGCCACTCACTTTAGAGGCTTGTTTAAAAACTCAATTTAACAGCTCATTGTTAGCGCTCTTTTAAGAGCTAAGGACAGGGCAATCTAAATTGATCTGAGAGTGCATTGAGACGGCTGAGTAACTCGGGGGAGAGGCTGACCTTTAAGCTGTCGATATTCTCTTTCAGTTGGTATAAGTCTGTGGCACCAATGATGTTTGAGCCAACAAATTTACGCGAGTTAACAAAGGCTAACGCCATTTGCGCGGGGGAGAGATTAAACTCGCTGGCTAAGTCTACGTAGGCCGCTGTGGCATCGAGTGCTATTTGCGATCCAGTGTAACGGGCGAAGCGTTTAAACAGGGTTAAGCGCGCGCCTTCTGGCCATTGGTTATTGCAATATTTACCGCTTAAGGCTCCAAAGGCCAAGGGCGAGTAGGCCAGCAGTGGAAGCTCTTCGCGGTGGCTGATTTCACTCATGCCCACTTCAAAGCTGCGATTGAGCAGGTTATAGGGGTTTTGCACGGTAACAATGCGTGGCAGGCCGTGTTTTTCCGCCAGTTGCAGGTACTTCATCAGTCCCCAAGGGGTTTCGTTCGATACGCCGATATAGCGCACTTTACCTTGGCGAATGACTTCGGCGAGGGCTTCTAGGGTCTCGAGGATTGGCGTTTGCTGCTCAATCTCTTGCTCGTCGTAAAATAATTCCCCGAAGAAGTTGGTATTGCGGTCTGGCCAATGTACTTGGTAGAGATCGATAGTATCGATTTGCAGGCGTTCGAGTGAGGCATCGACCGCTTGATGGATATTGTTCCAGTCCAGCGCCATATTTTTGCGAATATAGTCACTCTTGCCGCCGGGTGCGGCAATTTTAGTGGCGATCACTAGGTCATCACGGTTGCCTCGGGCCTTAATGTATTGGCCCAAAATGCGCTCGGTTTCCCCTTGGGTTTCCGGCTTAGGCGGCACAGGGTACATTTCCGCAGTGTCAATAAAGTTGATGCCACTGCCGATGGCGTAGTCTAGCTGTGCGAAGGCTTCGGCTTGGGTATTTTGTTCACCCCAAGTCATAGTGCCTAAACAGATTTTGCTCACCTCGAGATTAGAATGCGGTATGCGTCTGTATTCCATCTATTTCTCCTACGGAAACTATCTTAGTCCGAGGCTATCAAGCTTTTGCTGTAAAGCAAAGGTTAATAGGGCGTCAAACATTTTACTGCAGTAAAAATAACCAATGCTTTAAAGCCGGGCGTTGCAGCAGGATTGCGGAGCGCGCAGATTGGATTGCACATGAATTCATCACTGACTCAAGGTTTTGAACCTTTGTGTTAATTCTGGGCTGAAAGGGGAGATTTTTGTCAGTTTTTATCTAGTTAAGTCAAAACTAAATCAGAAATGCAGGAATTATGAATTATTTGTTATAAAACTACATTTGCAACTTTAGGCTGTAATCGATGTGAATCTATGTCACAAAATGGCGCGAATTTACGTATATTACTTACGAAATTGCGGCGGAATGTGACGCCAATATCGGATTATCTGTTAACAAACATCTACCCTAAATTTATCTAAAAATTTTCATGGTTGATATTTGTGATGGCAGATTTTTCAAACCAAGTTATAACGATCAAAAAAGGCCTCGACTTGCCGATTTCGGGTGAGCCTAGGCAGATCATCGAACCCGGTAACAGGCCATCCCAAGTGGCTCTGTTGGGTGAGGAGTATGTTGGCTTAAAACCGACGATGTTGGTGGAAGTCGGCGATAAGGTCAAAAAAGGCCAACCTTTGTTTGAAGATAAAAAAACAAAGGGCGTGCTGTTTACCGCTCCCGCCAGTGGTGAGATTGTTGCAATCCACCGTGGTGAGCGTAGGGTGTTGCAGTCCGTGGTGATCCGCTGCAATGGCTTAGACGCCGATGAGCAGATCCGTTTCGATATTCACACCGATTTACAGGCTCTATCCGCGGATGTGGTTAAAGCGCAACTGGTTAATAGCGGCCTGTGGACTGCGCTGCGTACCCGTCCTTTCTCCCGCGTTCCCGCACTCGATAGCAAACCCGCAGGCATTTTCGTGACGGCGATGGATACCAATCCACTCGCCGCCGATCCTCGGTTGATTATTGCTGAGCAGCGCGATGCCTTTAAGGCGGGCTTAGCGGTACTAAGTCATTTAACCGAAGGCAAGGTTTACCTCTGCCAAGATAAAGGCGAAGCCTTAGTCGGTGCTGATTTGCCTAAGGTTGAAGTGCGCCGTTTTACTGGGGTACATCCTGCCGGATTAGCCGGGACTCACATTCACTTTACCTTACCCGTCAGCATTGAACGTCAGGTGTGGCATATCGGCTATCAAGACGTTATCGCCTACGGCAAGCTGTTCCAAAGCGGTGAGCTTTATACCGACCGCGTGGTGGCGCTGGGTGGCCCGAGTGTGCTTAACCCGCGTTTACTGCGCACTCAGTTAGGTGCTGAGCTGAGCGCCTTAGTGGCCGACGAAGTGAAACCCGGTAACAACCGTGTGGTATCAGGCTCAGTGTTATCAGGCCATACTGCGAGGGGCGTGCATGACTTTTTAGGTCGCTTCCACAATCAAGTATCAGTGCTCGCCGAAGATGCGCAGCACCAAGTATTGCCTTGGGTGCGTGGCGGCTCGGATAAGTTTTCTATCACCCGTGCGGTAACTTCCCGTTTATTTGGCCTGACCAAGTCCTTCGAATTTACCACTCATCAGGGCGGTTCTCACCGCGCCATGATGGCCTTTGGTCAGCTCGATCGCGTTATGCCATTAGATATTTTACCCACTCTGCTAGTGCGTGACTTAGTAGTGCGAGATACCGATGAGGCGCAGGCCTTAGGCGCATTGGAGTTAGATGAAGAAGATTTAGCCCTGTGTACCTTTGTGTGCCCCGGCAAGTATGACTTCGGTAAAGAGTTACGTGCCTGTCTAGATGTTATCGAGAGGGAAGGTTAATGACGACACAACCTAAAAAACCTGATTTACAGGAAGACTACTACGCCACGGGGAAATCGATGAAGGGCTTTGTGCGCTCATTGGTGATCGCCAGTGGTCGCAGCACTAAGGGACAAGTACACGTACGTGACGCCATTGACGTAAAACGTACCATGACCTTAGTGGGCCTTTGTTTATTACCCGCCATTTTATTTGGCTTATATAACGTAGGCTTACAGGCTCAGCTCGCACTAGCAAGCGGCTTAACCACGCCAGATACCTGGAAACTCGCGCTGTTTAATGCCTTAAGCGGTGGCTTAAGTGCCGAGACGGGCGTGATTGGCCTGTTCCTCTATGGCTTAAGTTTTTATCTGCCGATTTACTTAACGGCCTTGCTGACCAGCCTGTTCTGGGAAGTGGTGTTTGCCAAGGTGCGCCGTCAAGAATTGCACGAAGGCTTCTTCGTCACAGCCTTGTTATTTACGCTGATTTTACCCGTTTCGATTCCACTCTGGTTGGTAGTGATGGGGATTAGCTTTGGGGTAGTGATTGCCAAAGAGCTGTTTGGTGGTATGGGATACAACTTCCTTAACCCTGCATTAGCAGGTTTGGCCTTTATCTATTTTGCCTACCCTTCTGAAGTGTCAACCGTTAAGCAACTGGTTGCCGTAGATGGTTTTTCTGGCGCGACAGCCTTAGCACAAGCCGCTGCTGGTAAGTTGCAATTTGCCGATTACGCTTGGTACAGCGCCTTTAGCGATCCGAACTGGTGGAGTAATTTCTTCGGCTTCACCGTAGGCGCGATTGGTGAAACCAGCACGCTCGCCGCGTTGCTCGGTGGGCTATTACTGCTTATCACCCGTTTAGCCGACTGGCGCATCGTGGTGGGTGTGATGTTGGGCATGATTGCCACTGCAACCTTGTTCAATGTTATTGGTTCAAGCACAAACCAAATGATGGCAATGCCTTGGACATGGCACTTAGTCACGGGCGGTTTTGCTATCGCGATGATGTTTATGGCGACCGATCCGGTAACGACCTCTTATACCCGCCAAGGCAAGTTTGCCTACGGCGCGCTGATTGGTTTTATGACAATCCTTATCCGTGTGGCTAACCCCAAAATGCCAGAAGGCGTGATGTTAGCCATCCTGTTCGCGAACCTGTGGGCGCCGCTGTTCGATTATCTGGTGGCCCGTGCCAACATTAAACGGAGAGTAAAACGTCATGGTATTTAAGAAAGATACTGTGGTGGGGACCATGATCTTCACCATCACGCTCTGCCTTTTGTGCTCCTTTATGATCACCGGCACCGCAGGCGTATTGAAAGAGCGTAAGCTCGCAAAAAAACGCGATGAGTTACAACGTTATGTGTTGATGGCGGCCGATGTAAATATTGGCCAAGGCAATGAGTTTAGAGAGATTTTTGCTAAATCCGTTAAGCCATTATTGATTAATCTCGACACAGGCAAAGTGGACTCGGATGCCAATGTACTCGACTTTGACGAGCGCATGGCGGCGATTAACCCAGAAACCTCAAGCGCCCCTAAAAAGGATATCGCCAAAATCAAGACCCGCGCCAACGATGCCCGCGTGTTTAAGGTGTTCGATGACAGCGGCAAGTTATCAAGCGTGGTCGTGCCTTTCTACGGTAAAGGGCTGTGGTCGATGATCTACGGTTACGTGGCCGTCGAGCCTGACTTTAATACCATTAAAGGCATGGTGGTTTACGAGCACGGTGAAACCCCAGGTATCGGCGACTTTGTGACTGACCCACATTGGTTATCCCTGTGGAAGGGTAAACAACTCTTTGATGAAAAAGGCAAGTTTGCGATGCGCCTCGTGAAAGGCGGCGCCAAAGAGGGCGATGTGCACGGTGTTGATGCTGTGAGTGGCGCGACCATGACTGGCCGTGGCGTGCAACGCGCAATGGAGTTTTGGTTTGGCGTCGAGGGTTTCCAAACCTTCTTCAACCAATTAAAAGCATCGGCTGAGCAAGGTGAGTTGGGAGGTGCAAAATGAGCAACAGTTTATCCATGCGGGACATGCTAGCAGGCCCTGTATTTGCCAATAACCCAGTGGCGATGCAAGTGCTGGGCGTATGTTCGGCGCTGGCGGTGAGTAACTCCATGCAGACGGCCGTGGTGATGACACTGGCGGTGACCTTCGTTCTGGTGTTCTCTAACCTTATCATCTCCGCCATTCGCAACTTTATCCCTAACAGTGTGCGGATTATTGCCCAGATGACGGTCATTGCCTCCTTGGTGATTATTGTCGATATGGTGTTGCAGGATGTGGCTTACGAGCTGTCTAAGCAACTCTCTGTATTCGTTGGATTAATTATCACTAACTGTATCATCATGGGCCGCGCAGAAGCCTTTGCGATGAAGTATCCACCTCACTTAGCCGTGGTCGATGCCGTGGGGAACGCGGCGGGTTATGGCTTGGTGCTGATCAGTGTGGCCTTTGTGCGTGAGCTGTTAGGCACAGGCAATCTGTTTGGTCATAGCGTGTTGACTACGGTTGAAAACGGCGGCTGGTACTTACCTAACGAGATGTTTAAGTTGCCACCAAGCGCCTTCTTCCTGATTGGCCTGCTGATCTGGAGCATTAACGTGATCCAGCGTAAACGCGGTTAAGGAGCGGATATGGAACACTATATTAATCTGTTTTTACAGGCCACATTCTTAGACAACATGGCGCTGTCGTTCTTCCTCGGTATGTGTACCTTCTTAGCCGTGTCTAAAAAGGTGTCGACCGCCTTCGGCTTAGGCATTGCGGTTATCGTGGTGATGACCTTAGCCGTTCCGTTAAACCAACTGATCTATGTGAAGGTGTTAGCACCGGGCGCATTGGCTTGGGCGGGTATGCCAGGCATCGACTTAAGTTACCTGCAACTGATCACCTTTATCGGTGTGATTGCGGCCTTAGTGCAAATCCTTGAAATGTTTTTAGATAAATACATTCCAAGCCTGTATGACTCCCTCGGGATCTTCCTGCCACTGCTCACCGTAAACTGTGCGATTTTTGCCGGGGTGATCTTTATGGCTAACCGTGATTACAACTTTGCAGAATCTGCGGTGTTTGCCATGGGCTCGGGCACGGGTTGGGCGCTGGCGATCGTGATGCTGGCAGGGCTGCGTGAGCGGATGAAGTTTCATGCGATTCCCGAAGGCTTACAGGGGATTGGTATCACCTTTATTACCACAGGGTTGATGGCACTTGGCTTTATGTCTTTCTCGGGGATCTCGCTGTAACGCGTGGCTGAGAAAGTGAAACCGCATTCTGTTTAGAAAAAGGGTTATCGAATGGAAATGGCAATAGGCATAGGCATGTTCACCTTAGTGGTGTGCCTACTGGTGATAGTAATCCTTATCGCCAAAAAGAAATTAGTGACTACTGGTGAGATCACTATCGGGATTAACGACGATGCCGAGAAAAGCATTAAAGTTGCCGCAGGCGACAAACTGCTTGGCGCCTTAGCGAGCAAGAATATTTTTATTCCCTCGGCCTGTGGCGGCGGCGGTACTTGCGGCCAGTGCCGGGTGAAAGTTAAATCGGGCGGCGGTGATATTCTGCCGACAGAACAAGGGCATATCACTAAAAAAGAAGCCAAAGAAGGTTGTCGTCTCGCCTGCCAAGTGGCGGTGAAAACCGATATGGAACTTGAGCTAGAGGAAGAAATCTTTGGCGTGAAGAAGTGGCAATGTGAGGTGATCTCAAACGATAACAAGGCCACCTTTATCAAAGAGTTATTGCTAAAACTGCCCGAAGGTGAAGACGTACACTTTAAGGCGGGTGGTTATATCCAAATTGAAGCGCCAGCCCATGTGGTGAAGTATGCCGATTTTGATATTCCGGCTAAGTACCGCGACGATTGGGAAAAATACGGCCTGTTCGACTTAGTCTCCACCGTCAATGAAGACGTGCTGCGCGCCTATTCAATGGCGAACTATCCCGATGAAAAGGGTCGCATTATGCTTAACGTGCGGATTGCGACGCCACCTTCAGCCAATGTGCCACCGGGTAAGATGTCTTCTTATATCTTTAACCTCAAGGCGGGGGATAAGGTGACCATTTCTGGCCCATTCGGTGAGTTCTTTGTGAAGGATACCGATGCGGAAATGGTATTTATCGGCGGTGGTGCGGGCATGGCACCGATGCGCTCACATATTTTCGATCAGCTAAAGAGTAAAAAGACCAAGCGTAAGATGAGCTTCTGGTACGGTGCCCGTTCGACCCGTGAGGTGTTTTACCAACAAGATTTCGATGCATTAGCGGCTGAAAATGACAACTTTGTCTGGCATGTGGCGCTGTCGGAGCCGCTACCTGAGGATAACTGGACGGGTTACACAGGCTTTATCCATAATGTGATTTACGAAAATTACCTTAAACATCATAAGGCACCTGAGGATTGTGAGTACTACATGTGCGGTCCTCCAATTATGAACTCCTCGGTGATCCGTATGCTCGAAAGCCTAGGGGTTGAGCCTGAAAATATCCTGCTCGATGACTTTGGTGATTAAGCGATAAGTGGAATAGAAAATCGCGTTAGGCACAGCTAGTACAGCTGAGTCTAACGCGATTTTTGTTTATCTGGCTTTTAGTTTTAGGTTTTGATATCTAGCTAAAGGATTTACCGCCATGGCGGCTTAAATAGCTCAGCATACGCTGACTCTCAGCGGTATAGCATCCCATGCGAAACTCTCCTTGCCAGTAAGCAATATCGAGCGGACGATACCCCAGCGCATTTGGATGATTCACGTTGGCCCCTGCATCCACAAGTAGTTTGAGCAGTTCAAAAGACTGTAGCTCACAGGCATGCAACAGTGCCGTCATCCCATTCTCGTCAACGCCTTCAAGATCAGCGCCATTGGCAATAATGCGCTTAACCGCAAGTGTATCCTTCGCTTTAACTGCATGGATAAGTTAAGTGCTCATAGGGATATTTAACCTGATCCTGTGAAGCAAATTTAAAGGAGATCAATCAGAAACGCCCAAGTGAATAAATACAACTCCTTTCCTGCCCTCGATAGCAAAATCAACCCATTCCATCTCGTACCATTCATCCGTTATCAATGAAACAGCTAAAACCCTTTTGACCTCTAGCAGCGCATCAAGTTGATCACTTATCTGTTTGATAAATTCGTCTCTAAAGCTTTTTATGGACATTGAAAAGGCGTTATCGACATCCTTAAGAGAAGTAAAAGCTGAGCCGCAACCGGCCTGTGTTGTAGGTAGGAGATAGGAAAAAAGCCAAGTATGAAGTGCTGCGTTGATCTCACTACGCCAGTCTATGACTTCACTAAAGCTAACCGTGGCATCCTTATAAAAAACCTTAAGATAATTTTCCGTTGCAATCTCTAATGGTTTTGATGCATCAATTTTAGTGATTTCAAACGTATAGCCGTGATTCGCTTTATTGTTTACATAGGATAGCCCCGTGAGTATCCCGTTTAACGTACCCAATTTATAGTCAAAGTTATCCATTTCAGTTACTACACGCCTTTAGCCATTGAAAATGGCAACCAATAATTCTATCTGTCATTTTAAATCAACAACATAATCTGCTTTCGGCTTCCCCTCAAGCGAATAGTGATTGAGATTGCTCTAAAGATAGCTGCTGAGTGGCAGCCAAGGTTTATAAATGGGTTTGTCTTTAAAACTCAACCCATACTCTCATTGCTAATTTCAAATGCTCGACCGTGACATCTACTGCATACGGAAATGGAAATGCCGTGATCACCTGGATATGAAAGAGCGGCCATGTTACGAACGGTCGAGGTTATTCATAATTCTGTGTCAGGTTAACTTGAACATGGCTCAATTTTGTTTTTTCGTCGCAAAATTTACCAATGGGTGTCTCAATAAACTCCTTTTGTGCTTAATCCTGCTAACCACTGCGTATCCTGCTAGCTTGAATATGCTTCAAATTGGTCTTCTCGTTGTAAAATTTAACAATGGGTGTCTCAATAGATTTATTACTTGAACCTCAGTCAAAAGATTTAACCTTAGTCAATTCAGCTCAAGTTTCTTTAGTTTACGAGCGGAATTTCGTAAGTTGAATCGTCTTATCTAAGTACTTATGCCTATGGGAATTATTTAATCATGGATGCAACCGTTTGTAGGATAGGAGGTTCGTTTGAAAAGGCTAGCCATAGCATTACTTATCAGTTTCTCCCTTAGTGCATGTTCTTCACTCAATGAAGTTAAATTAGACGCTCAATCGGCACCCAGTTATATCGGCGAAAAAGTCAAAGTCACCACCGTATCGGGTAAACAGGTGGAATTTACCGTCGAAAGAGTGACTGACCAGCAGATTGAGGGAGAGGGAAAAGAAGTCAAAATTGAAGAGATACAAACGTTGGAGGTTGAAGAGTTTAGCCCGATAAAATCGATATCACTCACAGCGGGTTTATATATGTTGGGTGCGGTAATTATTGCCGTTGTGGTTTTATAACGAATTATCAATTGCTTCCTAACTGGCACTCCAAACCTCAAGTCACACTTAAGGTGTGCCTGTGATAAGCTGGCCGCTTTCTAATCTGGCAGTATTTGCTAATTAAGTTAAGGATAACCCATGCGTTTGAGTGTTATCGGTTCCCTGCTATCGGGGTTGTTATTACTCCCAAGTGCCAATAGTGTTGGCGAGCCGTTTGAAACTGCGATTGTGTCGGAAAGCGTGCAAGGCGGTCAGTTAGTTAAGCTTGAAAGCCAAACTGCATCCTCAGAATCTAAGCTCGGGGAGGTTAAGAGTTTAATCCAAGCGGCGATAATGGATTCGCCGCAGCCATTTAGTGGCAGCGTTATTCTGCTTGAAGAGGGGAAACCACTGCTTGAATTACAAAAGGGCGAAGGGATCAATCAAGATTCGCGCTTTGTGATGGCATCGCTCTCTAAACAAATTACCGCAACGCTAGTGTTGCAGGCACTCGATGCGGGGAAACTCGATTTAAATCAAGCGCTAAATCATTACCTTTTTGGCGATCTTGACGCGGAATCTAAGGCGCTAAAAGCCATTGATGCGAATGCCAATGCGGGTGCTTTGAATCCCAACCGTTATGATGAGCGCATTACTTTGCACCAACTGCTGAACCATACATCGGGTGTCGATAAACTGGGTAAGCACAATCGGTTCGTTCCTGGTAACCAGTTTGAATATTCCAATTTGGGTTATTCATTGTTGGGACAAGTACTTGAGAAGGTGAATCATCAATCCTTTACCGAGCAGGTGGTACAATTTGCTGCGCGATACCAACTTAGTGGCCTAAGTGCTGAGCTTGGCAGTATTGAGGCGATTCATGCCAAAGTGCCTAGCTTGGCGGTGGGATTGCAGGAAGGCGAAGTGATTGCGCCTTCTGAGCTGGTGATTGATGAAACGTTATTGCCCGCAGGGGGATTAATTGTCTCGACGGCCACTTATGCCGCCTTTCAGCAGCAATTACATGCTGGCAAGTTGTTGAGCCCTGAAAGTTATCAGATGATGACCACTGCCTATATCGAGCTGCCATTTTTGTGGCCGAATATGCGCTACGGTTATGGGATAAGGATAAATAAGGACAATGACTTAGTCGAATATAGCCATACGGGTTATGTCTCGGGGTATATGTCAATGACGCTGCATTACCCAGGATATAATCTGGACTTAGTCATGCTGGAAAATCTCTCCTTAAACCTTAACGACCGTAACCGGGTATTTGAACTGCATAATCAAATACGTCAAATCATTCGCAGTCAGTTACTACTGACGACATCATCTCTGCATAAGGTTTAAGTTTGTCACTGCGTCGACTCAGTAGACGTTGCGTTTGCGGGAGTAACGCAAACGCAGGGCTGGGTCTGATGTAACCGTTAACGCTAATGACTTCGACAGAATAAGGCTCCACGATTTGTTAATTGAGCCTTATTCTGGTTTCTTTCGTTGAAAGGGGCGCTTTGTATCACCAAAAAGTGGGTCTTAGCCGCGCCTTAACTGCTGCAAATATTGGCACAAGGCTATTCATTCAGTTCGGCGTGCAGTGGCAATAGCATTGGGATCTCGCAGGCGTCGTGGCCAGTATTGCCAAGTGGTGTGCTCAAGTAGTTAAACCCTAAGTGTTCGTAGAGTTTTAGGGCTTCTTTGAGTAATGCGGTGGTTTCGAGATAGCAGCTCTGATAACCCGATTCACGGGCGAACTCGAGGGCCTGCAGCGCTAAGCGCTTGGCTAAGCCTTTACCGCGGATCTCGGGCATAAAGTACATTTTTTGCAGCTCACTAATACCTTCATTGTTAGCCAGTGGCGCTATGCCTGCGCCGCCAACCACTTGGCCTTCATGCTCAATCACCCAGTATTTGGCGCCCGGCTGCGAATAGATTTGGCTTAAACAATCTAAGGTGGGGTCGGCCACGCTATAGCCTTTATCCGCCGTTAAGCCGTATTCGGCGGAAACCGCACGGATCACTTGGGCAATGGCGGCATCATCGGCGGCGGTCGCTTCACGGATAAGGCAACCCGATTGTTGTTTGGCTTTGTGTATGGCTTGGTTGTATTGCATAAGAGCTTGCTCGATTTGTTGAATTTGCTCAGGGGTCAGCTGGGCCAAGATTTCTTGAAAGAGTTGATTTTGCTGGCTATCTAATTTTGCGAGCAGCTTTTTACCTGCGCTCGTGAGTTGTACGACGAGGCAGCGATTATCCCGCGGATGCATTTGGCTCTGGGCGAGGTTTTTATCGACTAAGTGTTTGATCGCGCGGCTAGCATTGGATTTATCTATGCTCAGTTTGCAGGCGAGTTCCTTAATGGTTTGCGGTTGATTGCCTATCTCAAACAAGGCGTGGGCCTGTACTGGGGACAGAGGTAAATCGCCAAAGGCCGCATTGAGCATGCCTAAGTGTCTGACCATATAGCGGGAAAGGTGTCTCAGTTGGCTAGATGAGCCTGGATCATTTGCCATAGTCGGATTGAATGCCATCAGGGTTAACCAAAGTTGAGCCATGCAAGCACTTGTGTGGGCTGGCAGTGGCTCAGTTCGAATCATTTAGTTGCAAGTTACAACGAAATTAGCGGGCTTTGCTCGGCTTTGCAATATTTCATTAACAAAATTTAAGGGTACAGCTCAGGATTCAAAAACGGCGCCATGGCGAGGATAATCGCTTGGGTGTAATTGCTCTCACGGGTGGCATGGCCGTGGGTGAGCAGGCCGATTGCGCCGCCTTTTTGTTTGATGTTGACAGTATTGAACAGTCTATCCATCACATGCCCCAACTCTTCACCCGCCTCAAGTGCCTGATAAACCTGCATAGGTAGCGGCAACAGGGCGCCTCGGCCAATGCTCAAACGGGCTTGGTGGGCAATCGCAATATAGGCGAAGGTCGCAGGACCAAACTCGAAACAATCGACGCCGCCTTCCATCGCAAAGTAATAATCCGCTTCAACTTGTTGCTGGCAATAGTGAACACGGTTGATTGCCCCTTGGCGGGTGTCGCTATCTGTCATGGGCTGTGCGGGGACACCTGAGGGCGCATCCATGCCTTGAGTTTGGATCTCATATTCAGGGAAGAGCAGCGCCATGGCATTGGCCGCCGCGTTAATTTTGACGGGGTTTTTCGAACCGACGATCACTTTGATAATGTTTTGTTGCATATAAGTTATTTATTTTGGTTTTTAATGTGGACGCTCGTTTGAATCATTGCTTAAATGGTCGGAGGTGTCTCGCCTCTGGGTTTTCTATTTTGCCATATTCATCGCCTTGGCTCAGTAAAAAAGCGAATGCATGGGGAGCAAATAGCCAGAGTCGTGCATCAGGAAGCGACATACGACTATTGCTCCTTCAGTCAATTAGCTGATTTAAGCAGTAAAGCTATGTCATTGAAGGAACTAAAATTAAGAGATAATAATAATGAAATTCAACAAACTCATGATCGCGATGGGGATGGCCTGCGGCGTTATGCTCACAGGCTGTAACGACAGCGAAGATAGCACTACACCTACCGAACCTGAAACCCAACTACAAACCTTTGCCCCCAACGGCTTACTCAAAGCCAATATTCGTCGAACTACCTACGGTGTGCCCCATATCCAAGCCGATAACCTAGAAAGCTTAGGTTTTGGTAGCGGTTACGCGCAGGCGCAGGACAACCTCTGCGTGCTCGCCGATGGTTTTATTAAGGCCAACTCCCAACGCTCTATGTACTTTGGCCCCCATGCGTCGATTGATTTCACAACAGGGCTGCCCACGGCAGAAGACAATGGCAACTTAATCTCCGACTTTGCCTATAAAGCCTTAAAAATTCGTGAGCAAGCCGAAGCCAAATGGCCGCAGTTTAGTGAGCGTTCCCGTGCATTAATCCAAGGTTTTACCGCGGGTTATAACCAATACCTTGCCGATGTTGAAGCGGGTAAACAAACCGCCGAACCTTTCTGTGGCGGTCAGCCGTGGGTGAAGCCCATAGTGCCAGAGGATGTGGTCACTTATCTGTTTTCCATCGCCCTGTTACCCGGTGCGGCTAACTTCCTCGATTTGATTTTCTACGCTAACCCCGGGGATGGGCAGGAATACATGCCGCGCATCGTCGGGCCTGCGCCAAGCCAAGAACAAACCGCGTTTGTCAGCGATATGCAGTCTAAATTGCTTGCCCGTGCGGCGCGCATTACCACACCTGAGACTAATCCAAGGGATTTAGGCTCTAACGGTTGGGGTCTGGGTAAAGACAAGACTGAAAATGGTCGCGGCATGGTGCTAGGCAATCCGCATTTCCCACACACGGGCAACCTGCGCTTCTGGCAATCGCACATTACTATTCCAGGCCAATTGGATATGATGGGTGGCTCGCTGGTGGGCATGCCAGGCCCTATCAATATCGGGTTTAACAAAGACTTAGCTTGGACTCATACCTTCTCGACCGCTGAACATTTTGTGATGTATAACCTCGAGCTGGTCTCTAGCGATAGATTGCAGTATCTGTTCGATGGTCAGCCGATGCCGATCAATAAAGAGACTGTGTCTATCCTAGTGAACGCAGGCCCCGCTGGCATGTTAGTGGCTGAAAAGGATATTTACACCACGGCAAAAGGACCTATGGTCGAGGCGCCGCCTGCGCTCGCGCCTTTGGGTTGGGACGATGGCAGTGCCTTTATGATCCAAGATGCGAACATGGCGACTATGGATCCGGTCGATCATTGGCTCGCCATGAACTTAGCGACCAATAAAGACGAATTCCAACAAGCCTTTAAAGACTACGACGGGGTGATTTTCAACAACACTATGTATGCCGATAAAGAGGGGAACGCCTTCTATATCGACGACTCGACCGTGCCCGGTTTATCCGAGGCGGCGGTGGTAGTGCTAAAGACTTCACCCGATATTAAGGCGGCAAAAGAGCAAGCAGGTTTTACCATTCTGCCGGGGAATACTTCGTTATTTAGCTTTAGTGGCCCCACGCCCTATGAGCGTGCGCCTAAGCTTGAGCGTAGTGACTTTGTGCAAAACTCCAATGACTCCTTCTGGTCTACCAACTTAAATGAGCCACTGACTTACTTCTCGCCCATGTATGGTCCAGAAGCTGGGCAGTTATCGCTGCGTACCCGTATGGGCTTAACCTTGATGCAGGATGCGGCGGGCAGTGATGGCAAGTTCAATCTGGAAGAGTTAGAAGCCGCGGTATTGTCGAATCGCAGTTATTTAGCTGAGTTGGTATTGCCGGATTTGATTGCCCAATGTGAGGCGCAGGGCAGTACGCCTGTGGTGGTATCAGCGAGTTTATCGAAGGATCTCACCTCAGCCTGTGCGGCGCTCAAAGCCTGGAACGGTAAGCAAGATAACGACAGTAAAGGCGGCGCCTTACTGCGTGAGTTTGCCCATCAGTTCAGCCAAAAAACCATGTTGACCAAGGGATTCGACCCCGCGAATGCGGCAACCACGCCTAATACGCTTACCACAGACGGTAGTGCATTAGTGGCGCTTGCCCATGCGGCCTTGAATCTTGAAGCCGCGGGTTTTGCCTTAGATGCACCGCTAGGTGATGTGCAGTTTGTCGAGAAGTCACTCCCCGACGGCACAGCCAGCGGCGCGCGTTTACCTTGGCCGGGCAGCCATAACGCGGAAGGGGGATTCAACGTATTCTCTACGAGCTTGTCGGGAGATGACACTCTGATCCCGCAGCATAAGTACGCGCCGCTAATGGATGTTGTTACGGGTAAGGCTATGGCCTCAGGCATGACGGCTAAGGGTTACCAAGTGCGTTACGGTTCAAGTTGGATGATGGCGGTCAGCTTTACCGATGAGGGCCCTGTCGCGCGCGGCATACTTACCTATTCGGAGTCGAGCAATATACTGTCGCCTTCCTTTACCGACCAGAGCAATCTGTATTCCAGCAGTAAGACTTTCCGTCCTTTACTGTTTAAGGAAGCCGATATCGCCCCTGCGGTGATTTCGACCACTGAGCTGACACTGCAAAAAGCCCAGTAATTGCTGAGTTGTCGTGAATAGATGGGCTCACTTAGGTGGGCCTTTTTTTATTGGCTTTCTCTGGCGCAGCGCTCGCTGTTTCAAAATGTAAAAATTTAACAATTTACACAGTGATCTCGATCAAGCTTTTATAGGGCTTAATTGAAGCCTGTCGCATTTAGTGCATTTTTGCGACTTGATGCGGTTTTGTGGTTTTTATCGACAAACTGGCCGTGTCAACTCTTAGGTGCAGGGGTGAATTAACTGTACGTTATTGGTGTTTTTGTGTGATCTTTTTGCTGCACTATTGAAAATTTATTACGTAAATTCATGGATCTAGATCGCAAACCCAGTTTTATTTGAAATTTCATTACTTAAAATGGTGTTAGATCAACTTTTGCTTAAGCTTTTTCGCTATCCTTACGCCGAATTTTTTATGCGGTATCACCGTAAGGTAATTTTAATATGCAAAAAGATGCGATCAGTGTTCTCGAAACACCTCAAAGCACGCAAGAAAGCACAACAAGACACTTACCATGGACGCGCCAAGACACTACTTGGATGCTAAGTTTATTCGGCACCGCTGTGGGGGCGGGCATTTTATTTCTTCCTATCAATGCGGGCATGGGCGGTTTTTGGCCATTAGTCTTGATGGCCATCATCATCGGCCCTATGACCTATCTCGCCCACCGCGGTCTGTCACGTTTCGTATGTTCATCGAGTATTCCCGGCAGTGACATTACCCAAGTGGTTGAAGAGCATTTTGGGATTGGCGCGGGCAAGGCGATTACGCTGCTGTATTTCTTAGCGATTTATCCCATTGTGTTGATCTACGGTGTGGGGATCACTAACACAGTCGACAGCTTTATCGTCAACCAGTTGGGCATGGCCTCTCCGCCACGTTTCTTGCTGTCTGGCGTGTTGATTTTCGGCATGATGTCAGTGATGGTTGCTGGTGAGCAATTTATGCTAAAAGTGACCCAACTGCTGGTCTATCCGTTGGTGGGGATTTTGGCCTTTATGTCCATCTATCTGATCCCTGAGTGGAAAATGGATGCGCTGCAAGTCGTGCCAGACACCGGCGCCTTTTTGGGCACTGTATGGCTAACCATTCCTGTATTGGTGTTTGCCTTTAACCATTCTCCAGCGATTTCGCAATTTTCGGTTTCCCTTAAGCGTGACCACGGCGTCAACGCGGCCCGTAAGGCCGATGTGATCCTGCGTAATACCTCGATGATGTTAGTCGGCTTTGTGATGTTATTCGTGTTCTCCTGCGTGTTGTCGCTGTCGCCAGAACAGTTGGCCGAAGCGAAGGCGAAGAACCTGCCGATTTTATCTTACCTTGCGAACGTGCATGACAGTGGTTTTGTCAGCTATTTCGGGCCTTTCATCGCGTTTGTGGCGATTGTGTCTTCTTTCTTTGGCCACTATATGGGCGCGACTGAGGGCATGAAGGGCATTATCGTTAAGCAGCTGCGCTCAAGTAACAAACAAATCAGCGAGAACAAGCTGAACAAGTTTATCTTAGTGTTTATGTTTGCCACGATTTGGGCCGTTGCGATTAAAAACCCAAGTATTTTGGGGATGATTGAGGCGCTGGGCGGGCCGATTATTGCGGCGATTTTGTACTTAATGCCAATGTATGCCGTGTACAAAGTGCCAGCTTTGAAGGCTTACCGTAACCGCATCAGCAACGTGTTTGTGATTATTGCGGGCCTACTGGCGATGACGGCTATTCTGTTTGGTTTGTTAAGCTAAGCTTGGAATTAAAAGCGGTTTGAAACGAAAGGATCGGGTGATGCCCGATCCTTTTTTATTACTTCTCTTCGTACATCAGATAGTAACTCTGCTTCATCCCTAGCGCTTGGTAGGTTTGTTGAGCGGCGGTATTTTCCTGCTCCACATAGAGACGGAAACTCGCGGCGCCACCATTGGCCTCGGCCAATTGTTTCACCTCAGCATAGAGCTTGCCATAAATCCCCTGACGGCGATTTTGCGGACGAATATAAACGCTTTGGATCCAGTAATAATCTTTGGCGCGCCAGTCGCTCCACTCGAAGGTAACCATCAGCGAACCGACAATGTCGCCATCGATTTCGGCCACCAGATAAAAGCCTTTCTCAGGGTGATTCAGTAAGGTATTGACGCCTTTAATCAGGGTCGTTTCGTCTAGGGTGAGGCCTTCGGTTTCCTGCGCCATTGCCTGATTAAATTGAACTAGGGCGGTGAGATCTTGCACTTTGGCTTTACGGATCAACATATAACAACTCCTCGGCGGTTAGTACCTCTACCGCTCTTGTGTATGGGGATGACGCTTATGCATCGGCTTTTATTTGGCGGCACACTTTAGCACGGAACCGTTTAGAAGAACGAGTGAACAGCGTTTCAAATCCTGCTTTAATCACGGCTAATTTTTGTACGACTAAAGTCTAATCTGCTAGGCTTGAATAAGGTTTTCATCCTAAGGGAGTGATGCGATTATGGCATTCGTAAAATCAACTCGTCGCTTTAAGCCAAAATTTTTACAAGCCTATGAGGTGCAAGAAGATTTTAAGATGAATCATGCCATGCACTTTGTACTTACCTTAATCACCTTTGGACTATGGGGGCTGGTTTGGTGGTATTTGATCCTCAAATCGCAGGGGGATAATCAGTCACTCTTCAGCGGTTTTGACGATGACTATTGGAGCTACCTTATCGAGTGCGAGCAGCCGCCCGCATCCCTTTATCGCCAACGTTTTGCCGCCTCAGTCAATTCGGTGCAATTTGAGGCCTAGGCTTTGCCTTAGCTGGATTTTGCAGCGGTTGGCATCAACGTGATATAGATCATCCTTAGAATTTTATCCCTTATGTTAGACTCGGCGGCTGGCTAAGTTAAGTTAGTCCCGCCAAGGATAAGGCTCAGCCCTATCATCATTTAAAACTCAAGGTTATAAACATGTCAAAACAAAGGTCATCAGCCCTAGGCCGGATCTGGTCTTCCTGGATGTCAGTGCCCCTGTGGCTGCAAATTTTCGTTGGTATGGTGTTGGGGATTGCGGTGGGCATCAGTTTAGGTGAGCAGGCTTCTTACCTGAAACCTATTGGCACCCTGTTTGTGAATACCATCAAGATGCTGATCGTGCCTTTAGTGTTTTGTTCCTTGATTGTCGGTGTGACCTCAATGGAAGACACCGCCAAAATGGGCCGAATTGGGTTTAAATCCTTTGCGTTTTACCTGTGCACCACCGCGATTGCGATCAGCCTAGGTTTAGCCGTGGGCTATGTGGTGCAACCCGGTGCGGGCGTGCCTTTACTGCAACACGAAGCGGTACAAACGGCAAAAGAAGTGCCTTCGGTGATGCAAACCCTGATTGATATAGTCCCTACCAACCCTGTTGCCGCCTTGGCGAGTGGTCAAATCCTGCAAGTCATTGTGTTTGCTGTGGCGCTAGGGATTGCCTTGGTCTTGATTGGCGATCATGGAAAGCCTGCTATCAAGGTGTTTGAAAGCCTTGCAGAGGCCATGTACAAACTCACCGACATGGTGATGAAGCTTGCGCCTTATGGGGTATTTGGTCTGATGGCATGGGTCGCGGGCGAGTATGGCATCGACATGCTGTGGCCGCTGATTAAAGTGATTATTGCCGTTTATATTGGCTGTATTATCCACGTGTTAGGTTTCTACAGCATAGTGTTGCGTCTATTTGCCAAGCTGAATCCACTGCATTTTTTCAAGGGGATCAGCAATGCGATGGCGGTGGCATTTACCACCTCAAGTTCGGCGGGTACCTTACCTGCAAGCATGAAATGTGCGAGCGAATATCTCGGGGTAAATAAGAAGATCTCTAGCTTTGTGCTGCCCTTAGGCACCACCATCAATATGGATGGCACCGCCCTATACCAAGGCGTGACCGCACTGTTTGTGGCGCAGGCCTTTGGTATCGATTTAACTTGGGTCGACTATCTAACGATTATTTTAACCGCGACCTTAGCCTCAATCGGCACCGCGGGTGTGCCGGGTGCGGGCTTAGTGATGCTGACCTTAGTGCTCTCGACCGTGGGCTTACCCTTAGAAGGCGTGGCCTTGATTGCGGGAATTGACCGTATTCTCGATATGGCGCGCACCGTGGTAAACGTTTCTGGCGACTTAGTGGCGACGACTGTGATTGCTAAGTCGGAAGATGAGCTCGATGTTGAGCATTACAATGCCGACATGGTGCAGAGCGCTATGATTGCCGAGCAAAATGCCGCGAGTGAAAACGCCGCGACAAAAAGTTAATTCATCGAATAATAAAAAACCGCCAACTAGGCGGTTTTTTATTATCTAAGCAAGTTTATTTAAGCTGGCTTAAGACTAGGACGGGCTTATCGTCGCTGCTAAGCAGTGTTAAACGCCCTTGCACTAACTTGGCCTTAGCGACCAGTGGCAGGGCTTGCATCACTTTATGCTCCTGCTGCATCAGTGCATCGACACAGGCCTTCATCGTGCTGCCGCCAGGTATGATTTTTAGCGCCTGTCCCTGCTGGCTGTATTGACCAAAGAAGTTGTTGCAGCTGTTATTGCCAGAGAGTTTACCTTCATCAGCGAAGGTGATTTGCGCAGGGCTGTAATCCACTGTGGGTTGCCCTTGAACGGCTTCAATATGCCAACTTCCCTGTAATGGCACTGTGTCCTGATTGGCAACGTCAGTGCTCTGACATGCGGTTAAACCAAAAAGTAATGCGCTTAATAGAAATGTTTGTTTTAACATTGTCTCAGTTCCTTTTTCCGTATTCATGGCCATAGTGTACAAGTTTAGCGGGAGATAAAAAGAGGTTTATATGACAGATACCATTAAAAGCACTATGAATTTATTGAAGTTTTTACATTGGTTAGGTGTTTTGATGTTAGTTTGTGGACTTGGGATCTATATGTTGACCCAATGGAGTCTAGAAATCAGCGGTATGTTACTGATCTCAAGCCTCATTGGTTTAGGACTCGTATTGATGTCACCCTATCCCGTGGTGCTGTTTATCCAATGGGCGAAGCGTCAGGATGAGCTTCCTAAAGACTAATCGCGCGTAAAAGCTAGAGCTCGGCCGAGTCGGCGGCGGGATTATCATACTGTTCGGCATCGAACTTGGGCGCTTGATTTGTTTGGTTTGGTTCAGGCTCTGGCTGCATGGATTTCAGTTTGCAGCGCGCATCCTCCATCATGGGCGCTAACTTGGCCGTCGATTCTGGGGTAAAGAAGCTGTAACTGGCATCGAGTTTTAGATGGGGGTTTTGTTGTTCTAATTGTTTTTCGACCCGCTTCATAATGTGCAATATATCGCGCTCGCTATCGACGAAAGC
The DNA here is from genome assembly GCF_002196695.1 of Shewanella sp. Shew256. Lineage (NCBI taxonomy): Bacteria > Pseudomonadati > Pseudomonadota > Gammaproteobacteria > Alteromonadales > Shewanellaceae > Shewanella > Shewanella sp. Shew256. The sequence goes on from NZ_NAJR01000001.1 coordinate 442,372, forward strand.
TAACACCACAAATTGAGTCTCACTGTAATGGGCGGCCACATCGGCGGTGCGAATAGTATCTTGGACCAAATTGCCCAGCAGTCTATGGTGTTTCTCTTCTAAAGTATTTTCCGACGAATTTGCTTCTGTTAACTCGAAGAAGACGATTCCTGCGTGGGCGCCAAAACGTCGTCCTAGATTGAGTTGCCTGGGCGCCATCATCATAAAACCGTAATGGTTGAGCATGCCGGTCTCTTGATCGCGCATCGATAGGGATTCAATTCGATGATTTTGGCATAACAGGGATAATTCCTGCTGCAATAGAATTTGGAAGGGCTCGAGCATGGCGCTGTTGCTCGCGGGCTCGACCATATGGGGATTTAATACGCACAGCGAACCAAATTGGCTGCCGTCGGGCCAAGCGATAGGGCGTGAGAGAATATGTTGAATACCATCAAAATCCCGTGGCAATTCATCGAGCATAAAACGACCGAGATTAAGATAGTCTCCTTCCGCTGGACTATGTTTAAGTTGTTCAAACAGGGGGAAGTCGCTCGCAAACAAAGTGCCAGAGGTAAAGAGTGGCGTTTCGCTCACTGAGCTGACTATCACTTCAAAACCAGATTGAGTCATTTGCAGCACAAACACACTGGTGGCGCTGTAGTAGCTTTTAATCAACTCGCATTGATGCATCCAGCGACCAAGATTCACTTGCTGGTGGTCACTATCGAGCAGGCTGACATTGGGGTTGATGGTTTCGGGCAACATGGTGGCGCCTAAAGGGCAAAAAATATGCCTTAAGTTTGGGAAACAACAAGATAATTTGCAAATCAACGGGCTAAAAATCATCAGTTTTTATGCATCTATTATTGGGATGATTTATGACTCCTGTATACTGGCGCGCCGCCAGCCATATTGCTCGCCAAATTGAGTTTAGACAATGACAGTAAATATACGCCCTGCTACGACGCAAGATATTGATTCTTTAGTTTTATTAGAAAGAACCTTCCTCAATGATGAACTGGCGTCTTCGGCGATGGGCTTGGAGGGGCAAGCCTTTGGCCGTAGTGAACTGACCGAATTAGTCACTCGACATTGGGTGGTGGTGGCCGAAGATAAAGGGCGGATTATTGGTTATGTGATTGCCGGGCGTTGGGCCTTTTTCGAAACTTGGCCAGTTTATCGCACGCTCCTTAATCGCTTAGCTAAGGCCGAGTGGGACGGCCCTAGATTAACGAAGCAGAACACTTGTCAGTATGGCCCCATTTGGATAGATAAACACTATCGAGGTCAGGGGGTTTTTGAGGCGTTGGTGAAGGGGATTTATCAGCAACTTGCCCCTCATTTTGCCTATGCGGTGACCTTTATTGCCGAGGAAAACGAGCGTTCCTTTGCTGCTCATACTCAAAAAGCCACGATGCAAGTGGTCGATTTCTTTACCGTTTCGGCAAGAGATTACTATTTAATGGTGGCGCGCACTCAGGCTTAGTGAACATCCAGATTGACACGTGTTCTTGCTTGGAAACTCAGTATTTAGTGCATATCGTTATGAGGAATACTCTGTATCGACTATGGTTAGAAAATACTAATCAATATAGATGCTGCTATGAAGTTTGAGCTACGCCAATTTCTTGATAGAAGTTTTCTCATTTCGATACGTGAATCCTTTATCGCGTTACTGCCTTTTATTTTGATTAATTCGTTTCTCTCGCTGATTATTGCCTTACTCGACATTGGCATACCTACTTGGCAAGGCTCTGCATTTCATCAGGGAATTAGTTTTTTTTCGGTGCAACTTTCAAAGATTTTTCCATTACTTGCACTGATTTCTTTGTCCTTTCACTTTGCTAAATATCTACAACTGTCGGCGATTGTGGTGTGTTCTTTGTCGCTCAGTATTTTACTCGCCATTAATGCCCAAGATACGGGTAATGTATTTAATCTCGATTATGTACGCGCCATTTTGGCGGATCCGCGGATTGCGGTTTTGCCAATTATCTCGGCCTATTTATTACGTTTTTTGAGTGCATGGAAGGGGCTTCAACTGATTAAAGCGAAGGCGCTGAGTCGTTACTTAAAGCAACATTTAAATTTATTTTTCCCGATAGTGATTGGTTTTATCGGTCTGTTTGCCATCGTTGCCGAAGCTTCTATCTTTTTAGAATGGTTATTTGCGCCATTTATCGAAGGGTTGCAACAAGCGAGCCTCGGCGTGCAACTGTTTATGCGGATCCTGCTCACCCATGTGCTCTGGTGTTTTGGAGTGCATGGCGATAACGCCTATCTACTGTTGATTGGCGTCGATAATGGTTTAATGCAACTGGTACCGCATTTAACGGCGAGCCAGTTTATGGACTTGTTTATTCTCTATGGCGGTAGCGGTGCCACTTTATCGCTGATCATTGCCATTTTTATTGGCGCTAAAGACAGCGCTACTCGGCATATTGCCAAAATTGCCACACCCTTTGCGATTTTTAACATCAATGAAATTCTGATTTACGGCCTACCGATTATCTTTAATCCGCGCTTATTAGTGCCGTTTATCCTATCGCCGCTGATTAATTTTATCTTAGCTTACAGTGCTATCCATGTTGGGATCTTAAGCTTTGAGGGTCACAGTTTCCCTTGGATCACGCCGCCATTGCTCAACGCTTACATTGCCAGCGGCCATATCAGTGCGGTGTTTTTCCAGGTGTTATTAATCGGGCTTGGGGTATTGATTTATCTGCCCTTTGTACGACGTTTCTCCTTGATGTCTGAGCATTATGAGTTTGATAGCGAATTAATCAAACGTGTGCAGTTTCAAGCAGATATCGACCGGATGAGTGAGCAGCATTATTCACAGCAGCAGTCCGAATCGCTTAAGGCTGAATTGAACCTCGAGAAGACCATCAAAGAAGTCTTGGCGGGTGAGTTGCAACTACACTATCAGCCTAAAATTGCCTTAAGTACTAATCATGTTGTTGGATATGAAGCGCTTATTCGCCTGAAGGATGAGCATGGTAAGTTAAAGGGGCCGTATTTTATTGATGCCTTTCAGCGTGCAGGCTATTCCCATATCATCGACCGCTTTGTGATTAATACGGTTGCAGAGGATCTCGCTCGCTGGGAATTAGAAGGTTTTTACCCAAAAGTGAGCATCAATATCGACCCAAACAATATTACCGATCCCCAATTGTTGGCGACCATGAATGAAAGGTTAGGCAGCGTCGCCAACCGAGTCGAAATTGAGATGTTAGAATCGGCCTTTATGTTGGATTTAAATCGTATCGATAACAGCATGAAGCAGCTTAAACAACATGGGTTTAGCTTTTTCTTAGATGACTTCGGGACAGGGTTTTCTAGCTTAAGTTTACTGAGTCGGATTAATGTCGATGGTATTAAGCTCGACCGCAGTATTCTGGCCAATACCAGCGAGCCAAAAGGGCGTACCTTGTATCTGCAAATCTGTAAGCTTTGTAATAGTTTAGGCTTCAGTTTGATTGCCGAAGGAGTTGAAACCCCTGAAGAAGCCGAGTTTGTTAAAGCGGCGGGGGTGAGTTATGTGCAGGGCTGGTTATACGCCAAGGCGATGCCAGGACCCGAGGCTAAAGCCTTTTGGTTGGAGAGAAATAGTGAGTGATACCTTGGTCAGCAATCTGCTGACGACATACGCCAATGCCAATTTGTCGGCTTGGGATAATTTGCGAGTCTTATTATCCGAGTGCGCGTTGCAGCAATGCGAAGCCCGTGGATTTGAAGTCGATTGCGACGATAGTCGCCCCCATTATTGGCTGCAGATTGAGGATTGTTGGCTCGATTGCGGCAGAACCAATGCCTACAGCGCGGCTATAGAACGTTTAACACCTGAGGCCGTTCAAGGTGCAAGGATTATCGGCGTGCAAGACTGTGCACTGTTATCCGCCGCGCAGATAAACCTGCTGTGTATGCAAAACGCCCATTTTGACCACTGTTAATCCGAGTTATAGGATTAACCATTCCCCCGTCGGATACTTCCCTTGATAGCCAAAAGGAAGCCGTCCTTGTAAGTACCAAGCTAAACGTTCTTGGGTAAATTCTGAGAGCGTTCATCGGCTAGCAGTAAAGTGGCTAAGGTATCGGCATCATCTGACACCAGTGTGCAAATCTCAGCAACGGGTACTATTTTCCAGGTTTCCAGATAGGCGGCTTTAGCGATTTGAGCGACGATTTCGCTTGAGACTTGGGGCTTTAATCTGTCGGCTTGCTGATGGTCGCTAACGCATAAGCTTTCATAGGGTTCGGAGTAGGGCGGTTCGAAAAAACGGTCGGGATCCTTTTCAAGATAAGTGGTGATTTCTTCAAGGCTGCCTAAGGTTTTGGTCATGGGCTCGTTATGGCCCACCTTGGTCGCCCAAGAACAGGATTGGAGTTGTGCGATTAACGGCTTCATTGAGTCCCTGTCTTTTGCCTATAGTGAAAGCCATCTTGCTGATTATGATGGGGTTAGGCAATACATCCTAAGCATAAAAAAACCGCCCTAAGGCGGTTTTTTACAAGCGAAAGCGTGAGCTTAATGCAGATTACAGACCTGCATCGGCGCGAAGTGCGTCAGCTTTATCCGTCGCTTCCCATGGGAACTCGTTACGGCCAAAGTGACCATAAGCGGCGGTTGCTTGATAGATTGGGCGAGCTAGGTTCAACATTTCGGTCAGGCCGTATGGGCGCAGGTCGAAGTGTTGACGGACTAACTTGATTAAGACTTCTTCTGATACTTTACCAGTACCGAAGGTCTCAACGCTGATAGACGTAGGTTCAGCCACACCGATAGCGTAAGACACTTGGATCTCACAACGGTCCGCTAAGCCTGCTGCAACGATGTTTTTCGCTACGTAACGGGCAGCGTAAGCCGCACTACGGTCAACTTTTGATGGGTCTTTACCAGAGAAAGCACCACCACCGTGACGCGCCATACCACCGTAGGTATCTACGATGATCTTACGACCGGTTAAACCACAGTCACCCATTGGACCACCGATAACGAAACGGCCAGTTGGGTTGATGAAGTATTTAGTGTCCTTGTTCAGCCATTGTGCTGGCAGAACTGGCTTGATGATGGTTTCCATCACGCCTTCGATCAGATCCGCTTGGGCGATGTCAGGGCTGTGTTGGGTAGACAGTACGATCGCATCGATACCAACAATTTTGTTGTCTTCGTAAGCGAAGGTGACTTGGCTTTTCGCATCAGGGCGTAACCATGGCAGAGTGCCATCTTTACGCACTTCTGATTGGCGCTTCACTAATGCGTGGGCATAGGTGATTGGCGCTGGCATCAGAATGTCAGTTTCGTTGCTGGCATAACCAAACATTAAACCTTGGTCGCCAGCACCTTGTTCTTTTGGATCGGCACGGTCGACACCTTGGTTGATGTCTGGAGACTGTTTACCAATCGCATTTAATACTGCGCAAGAATCGGCATCGAAGCCCATATCGGAATGGACATAACCAATTTCACGAACCGTTTTACGGGTCAGCTCTTCAATATCAACCCAGGCAGAGGTGGTCACTTCGCCACCTACTAATACCATGCCAGTTTTGACATATGTTTCGCACGCAACACGTGCTTTAGGATCTTGGGCCAGAATCGCATCTAGCACAGCATCAGAAATCTGATCTGCAATCTTATCGGGATGACCTTCTGAGACCGACTCAGAAGTAAACAAGTGCTTTGCCATAGTAGGAAAATCTCGTCGTTAGCAATCAAACGTGTAGAAGCATCTACATCTAGACGGCTATTTTAGTGGAATTTCCCTTGGTTGACACCCCCTAAACTAAATATTTGTGTGTAAAGTGAGGTAAGCCCCAAATCTGGCTGAGTTTGCGGCGCTGGAGTTTCTGCTCTAACTCAATGAATTGATAGTGGTATGTGGTTTTTGTTCCAGATGAGGTGGGTAAGTTGTCGCTGAGCTAAGCTCAAACCAAGGTTGTAGCCTGATTGCTATGGGACTAAATGTGACAAAGGATATAACATATTTAAATTATTGTATTACAAATGTGTTTAATGTGTTTTAAGATGAATTCGCCTAAACCTTCAAAGGTGTAATCCACCAGACTGGACAGTGGAATGCAATTTTCGTTTGCGTCGCTTCGCTATGTAGGGGAAAATATGCGTCCAAATTGCCCGCTAGACCCCACAAATTAAGCAGGAGAGAGCATGTCTTCCCGTAAAGTACTCGCCAACGCAATCCGTGCGTTAAGTATGGATGCAGTTCAAAAAGCAAACTCAGGCCACCCTGGCGCCCCAATGGGCATGGCAGATATTGCTGAAGTGCTGTGGAATGATTTCCTTAAGCACAATCCGAACAATCCGAAATGGGTAGATAGAGATCGTTTTATCCTCTCTAACGGTCACGGATCTATGCTGATCTACTCTTTATTACACCTGACTGGCTACGACCTGCCTATCGATGAACTGAAGCAATTCCGTCAGTTACATTCAAAAACTCCGGGTCACCCAGAATACGGCTACACCCCTGGTGTTGAAACCACCACTGGCCCATTAGGGGCGGGGATCAGCAACGCTGTGGGTATGGCGATTGCAGAAAAAACCTTAGCGGCACAGTTCAACCGTGAAGGTCACGAGATTGTTGACCACTACACATACTGCTTCCTCGGCGATGGCTGCTTGATGGAAGGTATTTCCCACGAAGCTTGTTCTCTGGCTGGTACCTTAGGCCTAGGCAAACTGATCGCATTTTGGGATGACAATGGCATCTCTATCGACGGTCATGTTGAAGGCTGGTTTACCGATGACACGCCAAAACGTTTCGAATCATACGGCTGGCATGTAATTGCTAACGTTGATGGTCACGATAGCGATGCGATTCGCGCGGCTATCGAAGCGGCAAAAGCCGTGACCGACAAGCCAACCATGATCTGCTGCAAAACCATTATCGGTTTTGGTTCACCAAACAAATCTGGCAGCCACGATTGCCACGGCGCACCATTAGGTGATGCTGAAATCGCAGCGGCCCGTGAATTCTTAGGTTGGCCACATGCGCCATTCGAAATCCCTGCCGACGTATACGCAGGTTGGGATGCTAAAGAAGCCGGTAACGCCCGTGAAGCGGCTTGGAACGATAAGTTTGCCGCTTACGCTGCTGCTTACCCAGAACTGGCTGCCGAATACGAGCGCCGTGTGATGAAAGGTGAATTACCAGCTGATTTCGAAGCTAAAGCGCAAGCCTTTATCCAAGAATGCCAAGCGAAAGGCGAAGGTATTGCGAGCCGTAAAGCGTCACAAAACGCGATTGCCGCCTTCGGTGCGGTTCTGCCTGAACTGTTAGGCGGCAGTGCTGACTTAGCGGGTTCTAACCTGACCTTGTGGGCAGGTTCTAAAGGTATTCAAGAAGATCCAGCGGGTAACTACGTGTACTACGGTGTGCGTGAGTTCGGTATGAGCGGCATCATGAACGGTGTGTCACTCCACGGTGGTTTCATCAACTACGGCGCGACGTTCATGATGTTTATGGAATACGCTCGTAATGCAGTACGTATGTCTGCGCTAATGGGCATTCAAAACATCTTCGTTTACACCCACGACTCTATCGGTCAAGGTGAAGATGGTCCAACTCACCAACCAGTTGAGCAATTAGCTAACCTGCGTATGACGCCAAACATGGCGGTATGGCGCCCATGTGACGCGGCTGAAACCGCAGTGGCATGGAAAGCGGCTATCGAACGTCGTCATGCACCAACATCGCTAGTATTCAGCCGTCAAAACCTGAAGGCTCAACCACGTACTGCTGAGCAGTTAGCTAATGTGGCAAAAGGCGCTTACGTACTGCAAGACTGTGCGGGTACGCCTGAGTTCATCCTGATTGCAACCGGTAGTGAAGTGCAATTAGCGGTAGAAGCGGCGGCTGCGCTGACTGAACAAGGCAAACAAGTTCGCGTGGTTTCTATGCCATCAAACACTGAGTTTGATAAGCAAGATGCCGCTTACAAAGAGTCTGTACTGCCAAAAGCGGTGACTAAGCGTATCGCTATCGAAGCGGCCCATACTGACTTCTGGTACAAGTATGTTGGTTTCGAAGGCACTGTTGTTGGCATGACCACTTTTGGTGAGTCTGCGCCAGGTAACGTCCTGCTGAAGCACTTCGGTTTCACCGTTGAAAATGTGCTGAATGCTGCAAAATCACTAGGCTAATCGCTTAGGTGATGAGATTACCGACAAAAGGTTAAACTTTTGAAAGGTTAATCTGTATAATGCGGCCTGCAATCGTTTGCAGGCCGTTTTTGTATATGCAGTATTGTTAAGAGGAAATAAAGACCTCAATGATCCGAGTCGCAATCAATGGTTATGGTCGTATTGGCCGCTCAATCCTTCGCGCTTTATATGAGTCCGGAAAACGTCAGCAAATACAAATTGTCGCAATCAACGAGTTGGCTAAGCCAGAAGCCATCATTCATCTGACCCAGTACGATACTACCCACGGTCGGTTTCAGCCCAGAGTCAAATTAGTCGATGATCAGATGCTGATCGGCGATGACGTCATCAAAATTCTCCATGAACCGGATCCAGCCAAGCTGCCTTGGCGCGAGATGGACATCGATATCGTCTATGAAGCGACTGGCGCCATCTTAGATCGCAACAGTTGCGAGGCCCATATCTACGCAGGCGCCAAACAGGTCTTAATCAGTCACCCTTCTTCTGCCGATGTTGACGGCACTATCGTTTACGGTGTGAACCAAGACTTACTGCGCGCCGAGCATACTGTGGTCTCCAACGCCTCTTGTACAACCAACTGTATCGTGCCCGTTATCGACGTGCTGGATAAACACTTTGGCGTGAAAAGTGGCGCGATTACCACTATCCATTCGGCGATGAACGATCAGCAAGTGATTGATGCCTATCATGATGACTTACGCCGCACCCGAGCTGCGGGTCAGTCAATCATCCCTGTCGACACTAAACTTGCCCGTGGTATCGAGCGGATTTTGCCGCACATGAAAGACAAGTTTGAGGCGATTTCGGTGCGCGTTCCCACGATCAACGTTACCGCTATCGATCTTTCGGTAACATTAGATAAAACAGTGGATATTGCGACCGTCAATCAAGTGTTAGAATTGGCCGCCAATGGACGATTTAACGGTATCTTAGGCTATACTGATGAGCCGCTCGTATCCTGTGATTTTAACCATGATCCGCGCTCAAGCATTGTCGATGGCACCCAAACTCGGGTGAGCGCAGGGCAGTTGGTGAAACTGTTGCTGTGGTGCGATAACGAGTGGGGCTTTGCAAATCGTATGCTAGATACCAGTTTGGCGATGATTGCAGCTAAACAAAGCTGAAGATGAGAATTTATACCAGTGGGTTAAGCCTAGTGGCCAATTCGACGGGATGTCGAGTGCCGAGTAGCTATCTAGGCTAACCGATTGATGCAAAACCAGTTTGTTTTTTTTGATTATAAAAGGAAGCGTTACCATGGCAATTATCAATATGTCAGATTTAGATCTCCAAGGTAAGCGAGTGCTTATTCGTGAAGATCTCAATGTGCCAGTCAGCAACGGCGTCGTCACCAGTGATGCACGTCTGCGCGCCTCTCTTCCCACTATCGAATTAGCCCTTGCCAAAGGCGCTGCGGTAATGGTGATGTCTCACTTAGGTCGTCCAACCGAAGGTGAATACAACAGCGAATTCTCCATGCAACCTGTGGTCGATTACTTGGCCAAAGCCCTGTCTTGCCCTGTGCGCTTAGCGACCGACTATTTAGACGGCGTTGAAGTTGCGGTAGGCGAAGTGGTTGTGTTTGAAAACGTTCGCTTTAACAAAGGCGAGAAGAAAAACGACGAAGCCCTGTCAAAGAAAATGGCAGCCTTATGTGATGTGTATGTGATGGATGCCTTCGGTACCGCTCACCGCGCAGAAGCGTCTACCAATGGTGTTGGCTTACACGCACCTATAGCCTGTGCAGGCCCATTATTAGCACAAGAATTAGAAGCGTTAGGCAAAGCCCTAGACAACCCAGCGCGCCCATTAGTGGCCATCGTTGGCGGTTCTAAAGTGTCGACTAAGCTGACCGTATTAGAAAGCTTATCTGGCATCGTGGACCAGTTAGTCGTTGGCGGTGGTATCGCCAACACCTTTATCGCTGCGGCGGGCCACAATGTAGGTAAATCCTTATACGAAGCGGATTTAATTGATGAAGCTAAGCGCTTAGTGGCGAATGCCCAAAGCCGCGGTGGCGACATCCCAGTACCTACCGATGTGGTTGTTGCGGGTGAGTTTAGCCCAACGGCCGCCGCGACCTTAAAAGCGGTCAATGAAGTGGGCGATAGCGACATGATTTTCGACATCGGCCCCGACAGTGCCGAAGCGTTAGCGAAAATCATCAAGTCTGCTGGCACTATCGTATGGAACGGCCCTGTGGGCGTGTTCGAGTTCGACCAATTCGGTGAAGGTACTAAGCGTATCGCGCAAGCTATCGCTGATTCTAAAGCCTTCTCTATCGCTGGCGGTGGTGACACCTTAGCGGCGGTCGACAAGTATGATATCGCCGATAAAGTCTCTTACATTTCTACTGGCGGTGGCGCTTTCCTTGAGTTTTTAGAAGGTAAAGAGTTACCGGCTGTAGCTATGCTAAAACAACGCGGTGCCTAACATTAAGTTAGGTATTGCGCCATCGCGGCAGGGCGCTGCGATGGCACTAAAACTAGATAAAAAAATTATAAAAAACCGCTCATTCTCTTAAGACGACTAAGTTGTTCTTGAGTGATTGAGCATAAAAATCCATCCAAACGATAGCGACCTCGGTGACCTAACGTTGATGTGACAGTCACCCTATTATTGGAGTTAAAAAATGGCGTTAATTTCCCTACGACAACTACTCGATCACGCGGCAGAGCATGGATACGGTGTGCCAGCGTTCAACGTAAACAACCTTGAGCAAATGCGCGCTATCATGCAGGCTGCAGAAGCCACAGACAGCCCTGTTATCGTGCAAGCCTCTGCGGGTGCACGTAAATATGCGCGTCCACAATTCTTAAAATACCTGATGACGGCTGCACTTGAACAGTATCCAGATATCCCAGTCTGTATTCACCAGGACCACGGTACCGATCCTGACATCTGTCAGCGTTCTATCCAATTAGGTATGTCATCAGTCATGATGGACGGTTCATTAATGGCCGACGGTAAAACCCCAGCATCTTACGAGTACAACGTTGATGTGACTCGCAGAACCGTAGCATTCGCCCACGCTTGTGGTGTGTCTGTAGAGGGCGAAATCGGTTGTTTAGGCAGCTTAGAAACCGGTACAGCTGGTGAAGAAGACGGTGTGGGCGCAGAAGGCGTATTAAGCCACGACCAATTGCTGACCAGCCCAGAAGAAGCGGCACGCTTCGTTGCCGATACCCATGTTGACGCGCTGGCGATTGCAATTGGTACTAGCCACGGTGCATACAAGTTCAGCCGTAAACCCACGGGTGATGTACTGCGTATCGACCGCATCAAAGAAATCCATGCCCGCATTCCTAACACTCACTTAGTAATGCACGGTTCATCTTCAGTACCTCAAGAATGGTTACAGATCATCAACCAATACGGTGGTCAAATTCCTGAAACTTACGGCGTGCCATTAGAAGAAATCGTTGAAGGTATCAAACACGGCGTGCGTAAAGTGAACATCGATACCGATTTGCGCTTAGCGTCTACCGGTGCGGTACGTAAATACTTGGCCGAACACCCAAGCGAGTTCGACCCACGTAAGTTCCTGAAAGCCTCTATGGAAGCGATGGCAGACATCTGTACTGTTCGCTACGAAGCCTTTGGTTGTGCGGGTCAAGCTTCTAAGATTAAGCCTTTGTCTTTACAAGCAATGTACAAAGCTTATCAGTCAGGTGCTTTAGACCCTAAGATCAACCTGTAAGGCTTAAAGCATGTTTAAAAGCCCGCTGATTAGCGGGCTTTTTTATGCAAAAAACCGTTGAATTTTCATTTTTTAATCGTAAATGTTAGTATTGCGCAGATTTTTTAGGGGATAAAACGCAACAGGAACGGATAAACATGAAGAAAGTACTGACCGCAGCGCTATTAATGACTGCGCCATTTATGGCTAATGCGGGAGCCGATTTTGTAAAAGGCGACAAGACATTCGCAGGTGAAGCCGAGTTAGGTGCAACCTTAACCACAGGTAACACCGATACCTCATCCTATAAGGGCCGCTTAAGCCTAAAACACGAACTGGGTGACTGGGAAAACCAATATCTTTTAGAAGGTTTGTACAAAGAAGATACGGGTGAAGTGACAGCTAAACGTTATTTAGCGGGTGCTCAAGGCAACTATAAGATGACAGATCGCAGCTATCTGTTTGCCAACGCTAACTACGAAGTTGACCCTTTTACCGGTTATGACTACACAGTATCAGGTGCTGCGGGTTATGGTCACAGACTCTATGACACCAGCAAGACCTTCTTGGATGTGGAAATCGGTCCCGGTTACATCTATCAGCGCCTCGATTCAGAGCAAGCCCTGCTAGAAGGCACAGATTCGAATGACAGCGTGGTTGCCCACGGCGTGATTAACTTCGAAACTGAAATCACTGAAACCTCAAAATTCCAGCAACGTTTTGTGGCCGACTACGGCGATAAATTAGATGCGCGTTCAGAAACCTCGCTGACGGCCAATATTATTGGCGCCTTGGCGATGAAGTTTGCGATTATCGTGCGTTACAACAGCGAGCCGCTGGATGATAAAAAGAGCACTGATACCGAAACAAATATGACCTTGCTCTATTCGTTCTAATCAATGTGATTGATATCAATAAAAAAGCACCGAGAGGTGCTTTTTTATTGGCTGTTTTTGGACTAACTTGAAACAAAGTTAGTTAATTCTTTATTAGTTATGTCTGTAGTTATACAAAAATTAATGTTGTAGATGCCCTTGGTTATCGGGAAATGCATAGAAAGTTGCGTTTTGTCAAAATTTACAGAGCCCGAGCTATGGTAATTTTCGAACTAATTTCCCTTGCAGAGATCAACTTTGATGAAATTACAGCGGTGGTTTAAAAACAGTGGAGTGGTGCTAGCTAGCCTATTCTGCGTTGCAATATTGAGCGGATTCTCACCAGCAGTTTGGGCAATGACCGAAGGAACAGAACGGCTCGATTTAACCGCTGCATCAGTGGGGTATATTGCCGTATGCGTCTTCGTACTCGCCTATATTTTGGTGATGGCCGAAGAGGCGCTACACCTGCGTAAATCCAAACCCGTATTGGTCGCAGCCGGCATTATTTGGGGCATGATAGGTTTTGTGTATGTGCAAAATGGCATGTCGGAGGTTTCCGAGGCGGCCTTTAAGCACAATCTACTGGAATACGCCGAGTTATTACTCTTCCTCTTAGTGGCGATGACTTATATCAACGCCATGGAGGAACGTAACTTATTCGATGCAATTCGCGGTTGGTTAGTCGGACGGGGATTTAGCCTGCGAACTGTGTTCTGGCTGACGGGGTTTATGGCATTCTTCATTTCACCGGTGGCCGATAACTTAACTACAGCATTATTGATGTGTGCCGTGGTGATGAAGGTCGGCGCGGGGCAGCGCAAATTTATTACGCTGGCGTGTATTAACATTGTGGTCGCGGCGAATGCGGGCGGTGCCTTTAGTCCCTTTGGCGATATCACCACCCTGATGGTGTGGCAAAAGGGCTTAGTGCACTTTGCTGACTTCTTCCATCTGTTTATTCCCGCCTTGGTCAACTTTGCCTTGCCTGCGGCGATTATGAGCGTGTTTATTCCACGTTATGTGCCAGAGCCAGAAAAAGAGCAGGTGTACACTAAACCCGGTGCTAAACGTATCGTGGCGTTATTCCTGCTGACCATTGCGACGGCAGTGTGTGCTCATTCCTTCTTCGGCATGCCACCTGTGCTTGGGATGATGACGGGTCTGGGCTTCCTACAGTTCTTTGGTTATTACCTGCGTAAGACCTTCGACAAATCCGTTGCCCGTGAGCGTGCAAAGGCGGAATTACGTCAGGATAAACAACGACTACAACAACTTGGCAGCGTGGTGCCCTTCGATGTGTTTAGCCGGATCTCCCGCGCCGAATGGGATACCTTACTGTTCTTCTACGGTGTGGTGTTATGTGTGGGCGGCCTTGGCTTTATGGGGTATTTGAGCTTAGTGTCTGAGGCACTGTATTCCCATTGGGATGCAACTTATGCCAACGTGGCTATTGGTCTGTTGTCTTCGATTGTCGATAATATTCCAGTGATGTTCGCCGTATTGACCATGAACCCAGAGATGGCCCTCGGTCAATGGTTACTGGTGACCTTAACCGCGGGCGTTGGGGGTAGTTTATTATCCATCGGCAGTGCGGCCGGGGTTGCCTTGATGGGACAGGCTAGGGGGATTTACACCTTCGGCGCCCATTTACGTTGGACACCTGTGATCGCGCTTGGCTATATTGCTAGCATTTTGGTACATATGTGGCTCAATGCTGCAATGTTCTAAAAACAAATGAAACACTATGTATCGTCGTTTGTTTTTAGCATTAAATGTTTTATTGATGTGTTTCACAGATTATTCATCTGACCATGTTAGGTGGCATTAAGATCACTGCGTTGTTTTAGCTCGAATTGTATACTCGGTCTCAAGTAAGATGATGAAAGAGGCCGAGATGCAAATAGGCGCTTGTTGGTTTAATGCACAGGAACAAGTGCTGGTTGATTCGGCTTCAGGACGCAGCTGGTTATTGAGTGCGGATGAATTTCAAATACTTTCTCTGCTGAGTGCACAGCGCGGCAAAGTCGTTTCGCGCATGGAGTTACAGCAGGCGATTCGGCCGCAACTCAAATTGTCTATGCGTGCTGATGACTTGCTCAATAGCACCATTCGTCGCTTAAGGTTATTTCTCGGTGACGATGCGGCGCATCTATTAGTTAATGTTGCTAATCAAGGTTTTATCCTTTACGCCACCCCTAGAAAACAATCTCGTACCGAGCTTAATTCGCCGCTTTTTAAACTAGGTATGCCGCAGTTTATGTTGCTGATGCTCTTGACCTTGGCAACGCTGTTTTGGGTTGGCTCTCGGATCTCCCATCCCACGAGCATCGCGCCCAATTATGCGACGCAATTACCTATGCATAATGGTGATTTGTCAGAGATCCAATTCTATACGGGGCAGCCGACGGACCATTCGATGAAGCCATTAGTCGACCACTTTCTGGTGCAGGTTTCGGCTTGTGCCATTTTCCCTTGGCAATCCATCGCCGCCACTATCTCAACGGACCAAAAGTTTGTGAGTCTAGTGCTAAAAAATGAAGATGCCGATGGGCTGAGATTCGAGACCATCAAGATGATGTCCGAGGATTTTAATGCCGATGTGATTGATGAGTTATGGCTAAAAATGGTGGGGATCTGTGCTTAAATTTTCTGATTTAACGGCGAAAACCCATAGGTTTCGTTTATGGCATGTAGTTGGAATAATTGTGGTTTTATCCAGTATAGTGCTGGGCACTTACGCCATGAGCTTTAACAGTAAGCAACTCAATTTGAGTTGCCAAGCTAAGCTGTACCAATCGCCTTTTATGGCCGAATCTCTGCCTGCCTTTAGCCAAAGCTTAGCCCTCGATGTGGCGATAGAGGCTAATCACGCTAAGTTAAGTTATCGCTATGCACAGGATGGGCAAGACTTGGCTGCGCTGATTTACCGCGGCAAAGTCAGTGCCTTAGAGCCTGGCACTATGACTTATAAGCTGAATTTAGACCAAGCCAATTTAAAAATGGACCTACTGCAAACCGAAGTGCCCGACTTAATGCGTGCCGAGGTGCGAAAATCCCGCCAAGCCTTATTTGAGCAGGGCAGAATGAGTTTCGATATGCAGATTGTGGATATGGATACCTTAAATGATTTCGTGTTGATTAAGTTCTATCCCAGCGGGCATTTGTGGGCTTGTAGGAGTCATTAATATCAGCAATAAAAAGGCATCCCATTGGATGCCTTTTTTTGGGCGCGATGATGGGATTACTGCGGTGTGACTTGGACTAATGTCAGTTCATTATTGGCTTTAGCACCATAGATCTGAATGGCGACCTTGATTTGGGACACGGCGCCACTGGGGTCCTGTTGCTGCCAATCGAGACCCGCGATTTCAAACTGATATTGGCCATTCTTGACTTCGGTCAGTTGACCCGAACATTCCCCTTGGCTCTGACAGCGATAGCTTTGGGTCACATGCCAGCGTTTCCATGCCTTAGGATTGGACGAGGCTTTATCCTTATTAGGGAAACCAAAGTAATAAATGTCATAGCTCTTGGCGGCGGTAATCGCCGCTTGGTTAGCATCGGTTAATGAGAACACTAAGCTGCCAGTGTTGGAGTCAAACTGTTCTACCGCCAGATTAATCTGGGTGGCCTCATCGATACTTACTGTGGTTTCGACCGGCGGTGGTGGCGGAGGCGTGATCTCCTCGGATTTATCATCGTCACTACCACAGCCAACAAGGGCGAGTGTACCTAGGGTTAATGCGAGTAATGGGTATTTCATCACTGCCTCCTTAATTGAAGTGGCCAGTGTGGCACGTGGTGCATTCCATATCGGTTTTAACACTTGCCGCCGAACCTAAGGTACTGGTGCTGCCGTGGCAGACTTGGCAATCCTGCGCTTCCAGTGAGGGTTTACTGCCGGGGAGGGCGCCAATATTCTCGCCCTGATAGGCACGGTTTAGCAGTTCAACCAAGTAATAGGCCATAGAAGCCGATAGGCGATAGCAGCGCTCACCCTTCTTGGCGAAGGGCAGGCCAGAAGCCCGTGACCAATTACTGATGGAGGAGTGGCACAGCACACTCATGGCTTTCGATGAGCTACCTACAAGGGCGGTTTTTTCCGCTGTCGAGCCGATACCTGCAACGAACTCAGGGGTCGATAGTGGCAAGGTGGTGTTTTCATAGTAACGGAAGGTATTGGCGATAACCGCGCTATTCTGGCCGTTAATATCATCTAAGATGTTGACTAACATACCAATAGCGTTGAGGTTACCACAGAGTGTGCCTTGGCCTGTGACCCCAGCAAAACCATACCCCGCAAGGGCGGTGGGAATGGTTTTAAATTTGTCGGCATCGGCACTATTTGATTGCGCTAGCATAGTGATAACCGAATGAAACACTTGGTGCATACAGCCGCCACCCGTCTCGTAGGCAAGTTTTGCGGTTGCCATGGCATCGAGTGGCACATATTTGAGTTTTTCCCCGAGGGCTAATTGATATTGACCGTCGGCATTGGTCGCCGCAAATGCTGACGTACCCATTAAAGTTGCGCCCGCAGCCGCCGTGCTGATACCGATAATGCGAGTTAATGCTTGGCGTCGATTAATGCTCATCATGAATATCCTCTTTTATTAATTGCTTTTATTTATCAATCAGTAACCATTGGTTGATGACATCATTCTAGAAACTACAGCAATAAATAGTGTGATTTGCGGCCGGGGATATTTGGTCTCCCCAAATCGCTGGCGGTGGGAGAAGAACAATCGTTTTAGCCGATGCTTGCTAGGTGGTTTTGTGGTTCTGCTCGATTTCAATTTGCGGTAACGCACATTATTTGTGGCATTTATGTAAATTTACGCGGATTTATCACTAAGCTAGGGGGCTGCAAATACCATTTATCGCTGTGAGCTGAAGCAGATTTTTGTTCTATGCTCATTTACCTGCGGGGGAAGCTCACGAAAATTAATTATTTAGCACCTTGGGTTAACGGGATCACAGTAATCATTAGCAGGCTTGCATAGACTTAATTCGATGATTTTATAGGTTGGAGTTTGAATTATGCAGGTGGGGGGCTGTTGGTTTGACCGTGAGCGTGGCTTACTCGTCGAACAGGCTCGTGATGAATCTTGGCACCTTCCCCGTGCCGAGTTGCAAGTGTTGAGCCTGTTGGTTGAACATCAAGGCAAACTGGTCTCCAAGCATGAGTTGAAGACTGGCGATGGGGCGCATCCTCCTCTGACTGATACTTCGTTAGCGCGGGCGGTCTTTATGATCCGCTCCTTCCTCGGGCCCCAATATGAGGGGCTGATAGAAACCGTCAAGGGTCAAGGCTATCTGTTGCATTGTACCCAAGGGCAAAAGCTAAAAAGCTTACGCTATCCTAGGCTGCAATCCTTACCTTGGTGGAGTGTGTTGCTGGTTTTTGGATTTATGCTCGCGATTTCAGGCTTTTATCTTAGCCGCATCGACCACAGCGTACCGACGCAGCCTTTGCTCTCTACCGATTTGCCCTTAGCCTCGGGTCAACATATTCGACTGCATTTGTATGCCAACTCGAAAACCAACAATACCCTATTGTTTGAGTTAGGCGACCGCTTAGGCCAAGGGCTAAGTCGCTGTGGTCACAGTGATTGGTCCGAAGTGTATTCCTCTCTCTCCCACGATAAACAGGTGCTCAACATTACTATGCGGGGTTATAAACTCGGGCAATCGGTGATCCGTAACTTGAAGATCAGCGACTTTAGGCGGCCGAAGGAGTTTATCGATGTGAACTGGCTTCAGGAGGTCGGGATCTGTGGCTAAGTGGCTCAAGTGGACGATAAATCTAACCATTCTCTCGGCGCTAATTGTCGCCTGCGGGGTGATTTACCTGCAATCTGTCTCCAATAAGGCGGTGATCTTAAATTGCAGCTCAGAACTCTTCGACCGCCATACGCAGCAAGTGGATGAGGGTAAATTCTACTTATTGGTCGATGTCTTAATCTCGGCGGGCAATGCGCAAATCAATTACCGTTACTTTAACCTCGATGGTTCAAGCGCGGGTGCGATTCTGATGCAGGGCGAGGTCAAGAGTATGGAGCTGAACCGCATGACCTACAATGTTTCAGTTAAAACCAAGACAGAGTCCGAAGACATAGATAAAAAGTCTTGGCCCGAACATATGAAATACCTTTCCTACATCAGCAGCTTGCACTTTAGTGAATCCGGCAGACACAATCTCAGCATTGAGGTGCTCGATAGCGACACGAATCAAGACTATGCGGTTGTCTTATTCCAACCGAGTAACACTGTTTGTGGCTGTCGAATCGTCAATAGCCGAATTTAATCAGTGAATTTGCTGCGCTTTCGGTTTAGATTATATTTTCCATGGTGTTAATGCCGACTCTTCCATCTCAATCATAAGGTTGTTGTGTTTAAGATACGTGTCAAACAAGAAGAATCCCTGTCGATTAAGTTCAGCCATCAGATGGAAAAGGGCGATAATCGTCAGCTCGATCTCTATTTCTTTTTACCAAAGGAAATGGGCATAGGCGCGCACACTTTAAACGAAGAAGAGTATTACCACAGCGCGATTGTGGGACGCCGCTCTTACTACTCCGAAGGGCTGCACTTGCCACTGGTGCAAGGGCGTTTCGCCAGTATGAACCGCCGTACTGTGGAAGAATTCCGGTTGTACTTAAACCTGTTTGCCTACCAGTTTGCCGTCGCGGTGGAAAACGATGTCAAAGAACTCAATCGCATCGCCGATGTGGAACACTTCTATCTGGCGCTCGATGAGCTGTGCGAGCAGGTGACGCAACTGCTGAAAAAGTTTCGCCGTAATGAGCCGGGCGATCCTAAATGGAAATCCTATTTCGAGAATGCCGATAACTATCTTTCCTGGTTCTGCGAGCAGCAACTGCTAAAAGTACTTGCCCATGCTACCCGCACCAGCGATTTTGCCGACATCCAAGAACGAGTCTTGACCCTGTGCCGCACCGAATGTGCTTATCGCGATGCCAACAACTATAACTCGGCGCAGACCAAGCAAGATCCCAACCGAATTTCGAATAAAATGCTGTTATTGCGGCGCTTAATTCAGCAAGGTGTGGTACTCAAAGAAGAGTTAAAACCCTTAGGCATTGGCCTTAAGAAGTTTACGACTGGGCTGGCGACCGCATTGGTGATGTTGGTGGTATCGGCGCTGATTATCGAAGCGCAGGGCGTCTTTAGCGGCTTTACCATAGCGCTAGTGCTGACGCTGGCGGTGATTTACGGATTTCGTGAAATCTTTAAGGACGATGTGCGTAATGCCCTCTGGCGCTTTATTCAGCGTGGTCGGCCGCGTTGGAGCCGTATCTTAAGGGATACCACCAGTCAGTCGGTGATCGCTAAGCAATTAGTCTGGCTCGAATTTATGCGGCAGCAGGATTTGCCTGAGAAGGTTAACGAAATCCTAAAACAACGGCATAGCCAGAATAAGGTCGATGCCGAAGTCCTGCATTATAAGATTGCCACTCGGGTAAATCATGGCGAGTTTCAGGCGGGATATTCGACCATACAAGAGCAAGTGAACTTCAGTTTTGTGCCCTTTGCCCGCTACTTAGAGCGGGGCAAGGCCAAGATTTATAAGGAACTTGAGGGCAAGATCAGCCATGAGTCGGTCGAGCGTCGTTACCAAGTGAATCTGATTTTAGTGCTGCGGGACGGCCGCGAAGAGCCTGAATACGCGCGCTACAAAATCACCATGAACCGCTCGGCCATTATCGAGATCACCCAAAGTAAGTTACCCGATTCCTTTAATCCGCCCGCCAAGGCTGACGAGTAAAGGCCTGGCCGATATTCTGATCGTTATTCTGCTTCGCCCGTTTGAGCGCCACCTCGGCATTACTGAGGTATTGCTCTAGGCTTTGTCCTTCCTGATAGCTGGCAATCCCAATGCTAATCCCTTCACCTAAGCCATTGCTGTTGAGCTTTTCTATGGTATTGAGGGCGAAGTGATGCGCCGCCGTGGCATCGGTATCTGGCAGTAACAACAACAGTTTACCGAGTTGCCAGTGAAGGATTTGGTAATGGGTAGGGATTTCGAGCAAGAGCTGCACTTCCACTTCCTGCTGACGTGTCTCGAGTTGGTCGATATCACTCATATGGCTGAGTAAACCCTCGGGGTTGATATCCATCACTAGCAGGCTTGAGTGGTTGCGGCTTTGGGGGGAAAGCGATGCAAAATAGCGTTCTAAATCGGCAAGATGCTGCAAAATGGTGCTGCGGTGCGGCACAAAGCTGCGCGGCTCTGCGCCCCTTAGACTATCGGCGGCTTGCTCTAAGGTACAGATGATATAATCAATCTCACCGTCGGCGGCCACATGGCCCTTTAAGGTGGCCTGTAAACAATTTGAATGGCGCAGATTGGGCGAGCAGAGGATCTGCCCTTGCCATTGACCTTGCATGCTGATCTGAGCGGTGATCCGCTGCCACTGGTTACCCAGATCGTTGGCGAGCAGTGAGGCTAAATCATGGTTCAAATCGCCATTAAGCTGCATCAGTTGATCGAATACCGGATTGATTTTTATCAGCTTACCATTGGCGTCCGTCAGCGCTGTGGCCACAGTCGTATCGCAGAGTAAGTCGCTTAAGAAGGCTTGATTCTGGCAATCGATCATGGCGCTAATATCTTCAAGGGAGACTAACAGATGCGGTAAGCCGCGCCCTAATCTCGGCGCTTGGCGTACACACACGCTAAGTCTTGAGCCCTTATCATTGTCTAGCGACAGCTTGCCTTGCCACTCACCCTGTCTATGCACTTGGTCGAGCATTTGTGCGTGGGTCAGGTCGTCGAGATTCAGCGCACGTTGCAGGCTGCGATCTGTGAGTTCATCCTGTGGGACTTGTGTCGCCTCGGCCGCTTTGGGGTTGGCACTGATGATCCGTGCCTGCTCATTGGCGAGGATAAAGCCGATATCATTGTTAAATAGTGCATTGGCCACATCGATACTGTATTGGCGCGAGCGATACTGCAGGCGATACATATGGCTGAGTAAGATCACCCAAGCGGCGAGTAAGGTCAGGATTAACGCGGCGACGATAACGATGTTCTGCCACTGGGAAAACTTGGAGGCGATGTCGGCATTACGAATATAAGAGAGTAAAAAGTACTCGCGGCGCAGTTCAGGCTGGTTAGTTAACTCGACTTTGAGGTACACGAAGGTGGCATCTTCACCATGGAATTGGCCAAAGTTGCTCATCGACATTTCCCGCCACAGCGCCGGATAACTCTGGCGCAAACTGGCGCCTAAGGTATCGGGAATATGGGTTAAGGGCGCGAGTTCACTCACTCCAGCATAGAGTAACCCTTGGGTATCTAACACTAGCATCGGTGATTTATTGCTTGAAAATGCAGGCTTTATCGCTTCTAGCATCTGCACAATCGAGTTATAGGTAATCAAATAACCCATGGAGCTTTGATCGGGTTTCTCAAGCCAAGTCATTTGATACATATAGGGTTCGAGCATGCCATTAAGGGGCACAAACTCTAAGGGCGAGGTAAAGACTTCTTTGCCGCCTAAGTTACGACTCGAGCCTAACAGGGCGGCGGGTAGCGCGTCCTGACTAAAGTTTGAAGGTGTCGCAAACTTATAATTACCTTGGGGATCGAACAGGGCAATCCCGAGGAGTTCGGGAATATGCTGTACTAACTCCTGCCAACTTGCCTGTAATTTCTGTTGAGACGAGGCCGTTGGATTTTTGAGGTACTGCTTGAGTAATTCGTCTTTGGCAAATAGCTGAGTGCGAAATTGCTGGAAGGCGACCTTATCTGTGATCAGCGTGCCTATGGTTTGTAGTTCGCTATATCTTTGGGTTGCCCATTCTTCTTGTAACCGACGTTCACCTAAGGTAATGATTAAGTTAGTTAAAATAATCATACCTATCACCAGCATCGATAACTGGCTCGCGACAGCCAACAGGCGTTGGTGAGACCAATGCAGCCCTTGGGTCAATGAAAGTAATGGCGCGAGTGGGTGTAGGTTAGGGTTCTTTTTCAGCATGGGCCGATTTAGGGTTGATTAACTGTTAATTAGGCTATGTTAACACGAATGAAATGTTACGACAGTGGCAAGTTGCTCGGCGACTCTGTTATCCCGAGCAATGCATCAACCCCAATGCGGCTGCGCGGAACGGTTAGCCGAGTGCGCCTAACACTCTGTGCTTAAACTCGCAGCCCGAGGCGAGCACTTGTTCGCGGCAAAGATCGATGTCGACCCCTTCTAATCCCTCAATCGCCGAGACTTGAACCCGCTCGATATAATGAGGGGCGAGGGCGATAAAGGCATTCACGGCGGCGTAGGAACCTGCCAGTTTTGGGCGGCAATGTTGGTTATAGGCGGCTTCATTGTCGGCGTTGAGGGAAATGGATAATCCATCCACGCACTCCGCTAACTCGGGCAGAATGTTGCGTCTGTGAACTAGGTTGCCTAAGCCATCGGTATTGACCCGCACGCGGCCACCACGGCGTTTGATTTCTTTGGCAACGGCCAGCAGGGTCGGCAGATTCATCGTCGGTTCACCGTACCCGCAGAACACATATTCCTCAAAGTCTTCCACTTTACCTAATAGCGGGATAATTTCCTCCGGCTTGGGCTGGTGGGTCAATGCCAATTGATACTCGTGAATTTGTTTACTGCCATTGTGTTTAGGACAGAAGGCACACCGCAGGGTGCAGCGACCCGTGATATTCAGATAACGACTCCTGCGAATATCATAGACTAAGGTTTCGGTGGCGCAGGTTTCATTGGTGCACACTTCCGCCGTGGTGTTGCCATTGGCTAAGGTTTCAGTGGCTTTAATGGGGGCGGGGTGGATTGGGGCAGAATGTGAGTTTGGCATCCGATCTGTTTTCATACTATCGACTTTATTGGCATCTTGGCGGTCACTTAAGTTGAGTGTAACGAATGCCATCCTTGATAACTGCCACCTAGATCGCACAACGCGCTTTACTCGTTCGGGGAGGTTAGAGATAAAAAAGAGAGCCTAGGCTCTCTTTTTATGGGGGACAACGGTGACTTGACGACCACTAATCCTGTTTATAGTCAGGTTCATTAAAGGCGTCTAAGGACACCTTGTGGGTCTCATTGGCATGTAAATGTCTCTCCTGCGATGTTTTTGGACGCCACCACCAATGGTAGAAGCGGCTTCCAACACGTTTAGCATCATCGAGAATGATGTACAGCAAAGGCACCAAAATTAAGGTCACCACAGTCGAGAATAGGATACCGAAGGCAAGGGACGTCGCCATAGGGATCACAATCTGCGCCTGTAGGCTGCGCTCAAGAATAATAGGCACAAGACCGACGAAGGTGGTCAATGAGGTCAAGATAATCGCCCTGAAACGATAACATCCTGAATCTACCGCCGCTTGTCTGACCGATTGCCCTTGCTCCCGTGCACGGTTTACAAAGTCCACCAAGATCAAGGAGTCGTTTACCACTACCCCGGCGAGCGCGACGATACCACAGAGACTCAAGACGCTCATGGCAAGACCTTGGATCAAATGCCCAAACAACGCGCCGATAATCCCGAAGGGGATCACTGACATGATGATCAGCGGCTGGCTGTATGACTTAAGCGGCACCGCCATTAAGGCATAAATGGTAAACAGCGCAAAGAAGAAGCCCTGCATTAGACCGACCATAGCATTCTGTTCATCCAAACTGCCGCCATCGAGGGTGGTTTGGATTTTAGGATACTTGGCCTGTAACTGCGGCAGGAAATCCTTTTGTATTTCAGTAACGACCTTAGAAGGCTCCACCTTGTGTTTGTTGGCATTCGCAATAATGGTAATTGCCCGCTTGCCATCGACACGGGTGATTGAGGCGTAGGATTCGCCTTTTTCAACCTCAGCTACAGTAGAGAAAGGCACCGACTTGCCCTGCGGCGTGCGGATCAACATATTCTCGAGGTAGCCAACGGTACGGCGCTGCTCCAAGGGGTAGCGCACCATGACCTTGATTTCTTCTTTATTACGCAAAATACGTTGTGCTTCATAACCATAGAAGCCATAACGGACTTGGCGAGCTAAATCAGACAAGGTTAAGCCAAGCGCTTCGGCCTCGGGGCGGATCTTTAAGCGGATCTCATGGCTACCCGAAGAGAAGTTATCGGCAATATCATACACACCTTCGTAGGTGGCGAGTTTTTGCTTGAGCTCGCGGGCGGCTGCGGATAATTCTTCGAGATCGCTCGAGGTCAATCTAAAGGAGATGTCACCACCGCCACCGCCGTTACCGCTGGCGTTAAAGTCGAGCTTCTTCACCGACAGTAATTCTGGCAGTTGTTCGCGCCATGCGGCGGCAATAGCCTCGCCATCCACTTCCCGGTCTTCGCCCTTGGTGAGTTCGGCAAAGATAAAGGCGGAGGTGCGCGAACTCATATTGATAAAACTATGCTTCACTACTTCGCTGCCGTTGTCCTTCTCCATTTTAGCGTTCATCTTGTACAGGGCTTCTTCAATATCCTGTACCACCTTGAGGGTGTTCTGCTCTGAGCTGCCTTCATCCATCTCCAGCTGTACTTGGATAAAATCCGATGGAATATCGGGGAAGAACACCCAGCGCACTTTGCCGCTGGCGACTAAGGCTATGGATAAAATCAACACACCGATAAAGGCCGCGACAACGTTGTAGCGATGTTGGATACAGCGCTCGAGGAAGTTACGGTAACTGTGGTGAATAAAGTGCTGAACGCGATTGTTAAATTTGTCCTTGAAGCGACCAAAGAAGCCCGTGGGTTCACCTGGTTTTCTGAACTTCATGTGGGCTAAGTGCGCTGGCAGGATAAATTTAGATTCCACCAGTGAAAACGCCAGACACATGATGACCACCATGCCGATGGATTTCCAAATAATCCCCATGGGGCCAGAAACCATCAACATAGGAATAAAGGCGGCGATAGTGGTTAACACCCCGAAGGTGGCGGGCATGGCCACTTTTTGCGCCCCGCGGATCACGTTATCAATCGAGTGTCCGTGCCGTTCGACCTCACTGTAGGCGCTTTCACCTATCACAATCGCATCGTCGACCACTATCCCCAAGACGAGAATAAAGGCGAACAATGTCAGCATGTTGATGGTCATGGAGAAAGGTTCCAACGGCATGATGAGCATAGTGCCGAGGAAACACACGGGTAATCCCATCATCACCCAGAAGGCGAGTTTGAGATCGAGGAACAGGGCTAAGATCACAAACACTAACAGGGCGCCATAAAACATGTTCGACATCATCATGTTCAAACGGCCCTTGAGGTAGTGGGTTAAATCTCCCCAAGTGTCTAATTTTGCATTGGCTGGCAGAGTGGCGCGGCGTTTCTCAACGTAGTCTTTGACCTGTTGAGCAATGTCGAGGGCGTTTTGATCGTTAACGCTGGTCACTTCAATAATGGCCGCAGGCTTGCCGTTGAAGCGGGTGTACTCTAAACGTTCTTCAAAATCGTCCTTAATGGTTGCCACTTGAGGCAACATCACTCGACTACCATCGGCGCGGGTGGTGACGACGATATTGGCAAAATCATCGCCAGTATAGGCTTGGCCTTTTGTACGCAGCAGAATGTCGCCATCTTCGGCGCGGATCGAACCGCCCGGCAAGTCGATAGAAGAGTTTTGCACCGCCAAGGCGACTTGCGAGAAGGTTAAGCCGTATTCCCGCAGCTTATCCTCTGAGACTTCGATACCGATTTCATAGTCGCGCACACCCGTGACTTTCGCGCGGGTGACGGCGGGAAGTTGGGTCAAATCATCACGTACCGATTTAGCCAACTCCTTCATATCGTGCAGCGACATATCACCGTAGACCGACACCCAAATCACGTTGTTTTCGGGTTCGATTTTATAGATTTGCGGTTTTTCGATGTTCACCGGAAAGGTGGAGATCGCGTCCAATCGTAACTTGGCTTCGTCGAGCACGGTTTGCACGTCGTAGTCATCTTCGACTTCGACCGTGATGGCGCCAACCCCTTCACTGGCAACCGAAGTAACTTTCTTAATCCCGTTGATATCTTGGATGGCTTCTTCAATCTTGATGTTGATGCCTTCTTCGATTTCCTGCGGCGCAGCGCCGGGATAAGCAACGGTAATGCTCAATAAGTTAAGGTTAAAAGAGGGAAAGACCTCTTTATTAATCAACACTGTGCTAAATAGACCACCAATCAATAGCGCCCACATTAACAGGTTAGCTGCCACGCTGTTGCGGGCAAACCAGGCTAAGATCCCTTTTTGAGTATCCATTAGTTCACCCCAGCGGCCGCAAGACTCGACTCAGGAGCATCTTCCTTAGGTGTGGGTGTCTGCACCGGCTTGGCATCTTCACCTATGATTTTGACCAACTGGCCATTCGCCATATTGCTAAAGTGAGTGATGGCAACGCGCTCACCAGTCTTTAAGCTGTCTTTGATAAACACATTTTCAAGATCGCTACGTACGACATTCACATGGCGCATCTCGACAATATTTTGCTCGTTAATCAAGGCCACATGCTCGTTACGCACCACGTGGCGAGGCAGTTTAACTATGCCATCGACGGTGCGGCCCTTAATTACGGCATTCACAAAGCTGCCGTATTTCAGCGGTAAACTGCCTTGAGTTTTGTGCTCACGCAGGTAAGGGTCTTTAATCTCGGCGACGAGGTAAACCATGCGGTTATCGGCATCAATCACGCCTTCGCTACGAATAATATTCCCCATCCAAGTGTTTTCCTTACCCGCTAAAGAGGCGCTTAAGGTGACTTGGGTATCGGGGTGATCGACGGATTCTAAATAGGCTAAATCATCGTTAGAGATAGGCAGACGAATTTCGGCAATGCTAGTGTCGTACAGCTCACCCAAGTTAGTGCCTAATGTCACGTACTGACCTAAATCGACATTTCTGGCCTTGATTATGCCGTCAAAGGGCGCGCGGATAACAGTGCGCTCTAAGTTACGCTGGGCGCGTGCCAGTGCGGCCTGGGCATATTTAACGTTGGCTTGCTCTTTTTTCAGCTGCGGGATACGCAACCCCAGCTCTGGCGGTAAGCCTTTGTCGTAGCCCTTAAATTCGATTTTAGCGACTTCGCCACGGGCAATTTCTTCATTGAGCGCTGCGGTTGCCTGAGCCAAGGTGGCTTCGGCTTGCATTAAATCGGCTTCGTAATCCGAAGGTTCGATTTGGGCTAATTGGTCGCCTTTCTTCACTATGCCACCAGCCACAAATTGCGGCGAAATGCTCAGCATCCGCCCTTGGACTTCGGTCACCAGTTGCGTCTTATATTTAGGGGTAACCACGCCGTAGGAAGGAAGATTAAGCGATACCGTTTGCTGCTCAACCTGAGTGACATCGACGATAGGTACTGGCATTTCTTCAGGTTTTTGTTCGGGGGCTTCCTTAGTTGACATCAGTGCTATCGCACCAACAACAAATAACAGCAGTATAAACAGAGGAGATAATCTCCTGAGTAAAGTTTTCATCATATGATTGTTACATCCGTGCTAAATCGCTTAATGCGCCTAAAGTATCAGAGTCGAGCGGCGCAATAAATTTATTTTTGTAAATAAAATGTGTCTAAAGGTGATGGCGCGTTTTTACGGTACGCCACCTCTTTTTGGGCTGCTGATAAGCATACGGAAAATAAGAGTGTTTGGGTCACTCCGTTTGCATTTGTTATAGCGATTTTTTGTGGCGGGCGAGCATAAAAAAGCCGCATTACGCGGCTTTCGGGGGGATTTAAGCTTGCTTCTTACGAGCAATTTTAGTGGCCTTTTTCGCGGCCTCTTTCTTGCTGGTTCGCTTGGCCGCTTCTTTGGCTTTCACCTTCGCTTTTTTCTTGGTCGGTACACGCGCTTCTTTGTGCTTAGGACGCAGTTCCTCAATAATACGGCGCTTAAGCGGCTGCTCGATATAACGCTCAATCTTACCGACAATGCGCATATCGTGGGCTTCGGCTAATGAAATCGCCGTCCCTTTCGCGCCCGCGCGACCAGTGCGACCAATGCGGTGAATGTAACTATCGGCAGAACGTGGCATGTCGAAGTTAATCACATGGGTGATATCGTCGATATCGATACCACGAGCGGCCACATCGGTCGCCAGTAACACATTCACTTCGCCTTTGGTAAAGCGGCTTAAGGCTTGGAAGCGTTTCTTCTGTTCCATATCGCCACGCATAAAGGCGCAGGGAATACCGGCTTTCAGCAACTGACCTTCGAGGCTAGAAACCACATCGCGAGTCTTTACGAATACGATGGCGCGTTTAACATCTTCCTGCTTGAGCAGATGGCACAGCAGGGCAATCTTATGTTCTTTATCATCGGCAAGGTGGATCCATTGGTGGATCTTAGCCTTTTCTTTGCGCGGTGCGTCGACATCGATTTCGATAGGATCGTTAAGCACTTCGCGGGCAAAACGGATAACGCCGCTGCCTTCGAGGGTGGCCGAAAACAGCATATTTTGCTTACGACCTTGGGCTTCCAGGGCAATGGCCTTCACCACGGCGGAGAAACCCATATCGAGCATGCGGTCGGCTTCGTCGATGATCAATATGTCGACCGATTCTGCGCTGAATTTGCCTCTATCTAAATATTCCATCAGACGACCAGGAGTCGCGACCAGAATATCGATATTGTCTTTTAAGGCTTCTTCCTGCGGACCATAGGGCACACCACCAGTGATGATGGCGATATTCAGCCCTTGGCCTGTGGCTAAGTGGCAGGCATAACGGTGAATTTGGCTGGCTAACTCACGGGTTGGCGTCAGGATCAAAATTCGCGCATGGCCAGAATAGCGACGGGGAAAGTCGATTAAATGTTGCAACGCAGGCAATAAGAAACTGGCGGTTTTACCTGTACCCGTCGGGGCGCGCGCCAAAATATCCCGCTGCTCGAGGGCATGTGGCAGGGTTTCTTGCTGGATGGTGGTGGGCGACAGGTGCCCCATGGCTTTAAGTGACTCTAATAAGCTAGGGTCAAGCTGAAAATCTTCAAATTGCATGCGCGGCGTCTCGACGAATAATAGCCAAGCATTATAAAGGTTATAACCGTTAACTTAAATAATTTAATCGGGAGAGGGTTTACTTTTACGTGCTTTGGCCGATGCAGTGCGGGTCTACCTACTTTAAGCCTCGTTGATGGCGGCCGTTAGGAGTGGGTTTTACCGTACTCTATTGCATTTGAAGGCAGACATTTTGCAAAAGATGTATAAGATAAAGAGAACATTGTAAAAAATTGGCTGTTGTTGAGAGAGTTCGAAGGATTGATGGGATGTTAGCTGGAGTCTTAACAATAAATTGTGCCTATGGTTGATGAGTGTATCCCATAGTACCCAAGCGTTAGCCCTGCTTGGATTGGCGTATTCGAATGTTGGTTACGATTAGGTTTTACGTTTCTAAAACATGGGCTTGGAACATATGGCTTTTGATTGGTTATCGCAGTTTTTTATTTCTTCCCAAGACAGCCTATTGCTGAATGTCTATTACAATCCTCTGCTGGTCACTATTTCCATTCTGATTGAGATTTTTGCCGCTTTTATGGCCTTTCAGGTCACCTCTCAAGCGGTGCAGAGTCAATCGAGAGCGCGGCAACAGATCATGTTACTGACGGGGAGCGTAGTCCTCGGCGGTGGGGTCTGGTCGATGCATTTTATCGGAATGTTAGCCTTCGATTTATGTTCGCCCGTAACCTATAACTTTGGGCTCACGGCGCTATCCCTTTTACCTAGCATTGGTGCCTCATGGGTGGCGCTGAATTTGCTTTCTAAGCCGAGTTTTCAACTTTCCCAAGTGCTGATTAGCGGCACCTTAGTGGGCGCAGGGATTGGCACTATGCACTATGTGGGGATGGCGGCCATGGAGATGGCGCCATTACTGCGTTATGACCCATGGATTTTTGCGCTCTCGATCGTAGTCGCCGTATTACTCGCCATTATTGCGCTGTGGGTTCGCACTGGGCTGAATCAGCTTATTTCCTCCAATATGAATAGCATTAGCTGTAATTTTATCGCCAGTATCGTGATGGGACTGGCGATTTCGGGCATGCATTACACTGGCATGGCGGCGGCGCGATTCGTTAAACCCGAAGGTCTGGAGCTGAGCCAGCAGAGTTCAGAAATCTCGTTTTATCTGGCGCTCGGCGTCTCGGTGATCACTGTTATCATCATCTGCTTAGTGCTGATCGTGAACGTGATTTTTAAGTATAAAGACCTGTCTTTACTCGCAAAATCCAATGAAGACCGCATGCGCGCCATGATGAATACCGCTGTCGATGGGATTATTACGATCGATGGACAAGGCATCATAGTGAATGTGAACAAAGCGGTGACCACTATTTTAGGTTGGTCATCCGCAGAGTTACTGGGCGCGAATGTGAAGAAAATTGTGCCCGAGTCGATTCGGCCGAACCACGATGGTTATTTAGCCCAATACGTGAAAACCCGTGAGGCGCAGATTATTGGCACGGGGCGTGAGGTCGAGGCGCAACATAAGGCGGGCCATTTGGTGCCAGTGCGCCTAAGTATTGGCCATGTGATGCAGGGCAAGGCCCATTACTTTGTCGGCTTTATTTCCGATCTCAGCCAACGTAATGAGATGGAGCAAGAGCTTAAAAACAATGAGGCCAAGTTTCGCTCGCTGATCACTAATATTCCGGGCATTGCCTATCGCTGCAAAAGCACTGAGGGCTGGCCCATGGTGTTTATCAGCGACGCGGTGCAAAACATCACTGGCTATCCCGCCGAGGATTTCGAGCTTCCCCATCCGAAACGTTTCTTCTCGGATCTCTATCACCCAGACGATATTGAAACCATTTACGCCCAAGCGCAGCCGCCGACCTTTTCGATGGAATATCGCATTATCCGCGCAGATGGCGGGGTGCGTTGGTTGTTCGAGCACGGCAATTATATTCTCGATGAAACCAGCAAAGAGGTGTGGATTGACGGCTTCCTGATGGATATCACCGAGCGTAAGGAGATGGAGCAGGACCTAGTGACGGCGAAGAATAATGCCGAGCAGGCGGCTGCGGCCCGCGCGGCCTTCTTAGCCAACATGAGCCATGAGATCCGCACGCCAATGAATGCCATCATCGGCTTTAGCGATATTCTGTTGGAGTCAGTATTAGATGTTGATCAGCAAAAACAGCTCTCCACCATCAATCGCTCCGCCAAATCCTTGTTGCATCTACTCAACGATGTGCTCGACAGCGCCAAGCTCGACAAGGGCAAACTCGAGTTAGAAAACCGCGTGTTTTGTTTAACCGATGAAATCGATACTGTGATTTCAACCCTGTGGTTGCAGGCGAAAAAACAGCGCTTATCCCTCGAGGTTAATATCGCGCCGACGATGGCGGCGAACTTTATTGGCTCGCCGGAGCGCATCCGCCAAGTGCTGATCAACTTAATTGGTAATGCGGTAAAATTTACCTGCGAAGGCAAAGTCACGGTCAACGTTTTCCCGCAGGATGAGTCTCTGGTTAGCTTCGAGATTGTCGATACCGGAATTGGTATGTCACCCGAGCAGCTAAATCGGGTCTTTGAGGCATTTGCCCAGGCCGATGTGTCCATGAGCCGAAAATACGGTGGCACAGGGCTTGGCACGACTATCAGTAAACAGTTGGTTGAGTTGATGGGCGGTAAGATTGAGGCGAAAAGTGCCCTCGGCCAAGGCAGTACATTCCGCTTTACTATTCCCTTGCAACCTAGCTTTGAGCCGCTATCGAGCCAGCACGACGATAACTGGTCATTACCGCCACTGACGATGTTAGTGGTCGATGATATTCAGCAGAATATCGATCTCCTGTCCGTATGGTTAACCCGCCAAGGGCATAAAGTGATCACCGCCCGCGATGGTGAACAGGCGCTGCTGCGGATGCAAAAAGCCGACATCGATATCACGCTGATGGATCTACAAATGCCTGTCATGGATGGTCTGACGGCGGCGAAGATGCGGCGCGAGCAAGAAGTCGCATCTCAATTACCCCGAATGCCAATTATTGCGTTAACCGCGAGCGTGCTAGAGCAAGATAAGAGCGCCGCCGAGCAAGCCGGTATGGATGGCTTTGCGAATAAGCCCATCGATTTTGCGCTGCTGACGCGGGAAATTGCCAGAGTGTTGCAGCTTAATCCGCCTCAGGCCGAATTTGTCTCTTCGCAGCCTGCTAGCACGCAATTAGTCGATGAAGCCAAGGGCGTGAAATTGTGGGGTTCTAAACCGCAATTTATCAAAGAGTTGATGAAGTTTATTGCCCAATGGCCAGAGAAAAATCAAGCGCTACAACAGGCGATAAGTGACCAAGATACTGTGACCATTAAGCTCCTAAGCCATAGTTTGAAAGGCGTCAGTGGGAATTTGGGTCTATTGCAGTGGATGGCGCACTTTGGACAGTTAGAGCAGTTGGCGCAAGCTCAGTCACCTTCGCGTGAAGCCATGGAGGCCATTGTTGCTAAGGTAAGCGACTCCCTCGTCGAGATTGGGGATTATATCGAGGGCACCACAATGCCATCGGCCAGCGTATCCGCCGTCCATGTGGGGACAAGCGATCCCGCAGAATTATTAGCGCATATTGATGCCTTGCTAGCATCGATTGCGCACCATAGTTTTGAAGAGTCTGATCTTGAGGCGCTTACCGCTCGTATTGATGAGCATCTGCGCCTTCATGTGGCCATGATTACCGAAGCCTTAGACAACTTTGATTTTGATATTGCCCATAACGAATTGACCGAGTTACGGCGTTCTATCACCGCGAATAAGGAGTAGCAATGCAGTCTACATCTGAACATAAGAAAACCTTATTGTTGGTGGATGATGAGCCCGTTAACTTACGGGTGCTCAAGCAAGTTTTACATCAGGATTACCATCTTATCTTTGCCAAAAGTGGCGAAGAAGCCCTGCGCCTCGCGCAAACTGAGCTGCCATCGCTGATCCTACTGGATATTATGATGCCCAATATGACGGGGTTAGAAGTCTGTCAGTTGCTGAAAAATATCCCAGAGACTCAGTCGATCCCTGTGATTTTTGTCACCGCTTTGAATGATGAGCACGATGAAGCGGCGGGCTTTGCCGTGGGCGGGGTGGATTATATTGTGAAGCCGATTTCGGCCACCGTAGTCAAGGCGCGGGTGAAAACCCATTTATCCTTAGTGCAGGCCGATGAATTGCGCCGCACTCGCTTGCAAGTGATCCAACGTTTAGGTCGCGCCGCCGAATATAAAGATAATGAAACCGGCACCCATGTGCTGCGCATGAGCCATTATTCTAAAATTTTGGCCTTGGCCTACGGCCTGAGTGAGGCGCAGGCGGATGATTTATTACATGCTGCGCCCATGCACGACATTGGTAAAATCGGTATTCCCGATAGCATTATGCTCAAACCGGGAAAGTTGACCGATGAAGAGTTTGCCATTATGAAAACCCATCCCCATATCGGCGCCGAGATTATCGGTGAGGCGGATTCTGAGCTGCTACGGTTAGCGAAATCCGTGTCTTTAACTCACCACGAGAAATGGAACGGCACTGGTTATCCTAATGGATTGAAAGGCGAAGCCATTCCCTTAGAAGGACGCATAGTTGCCCTCGCCGATGTGTTTGACGCCCTGACCAGTAAACGCCCCTATAAAGAGGCTTGGTCAGTTGAGAAGACCATGGACTATATCCAGGAGCAGAGCGGGGTGCATTTCGACCCTGAGTTGGTGCGCTTATTTACCGATAACTTAGATAAAGTGCTAGAGATTAAAAATAAATGGATAGATAGCTGATATTAGATTAGCGACAAAAGATAAGGCTCTTGCTGGGAGCCTTATCACTCGTTTGAATTACAGTTTTAGATAAAAATCTTTGGTCAGGGCAATCATTTGCTCGGTATAGCGGCCATCTTCTCGGCGTAGAGTGAGCTCTGTGTGCTGGCAAGGTTCATCGTGACTTTTAGTCTGCGCAGTCTTAGCCAACAGCAGTAACACGCGATTGGCGGCCTTATTCTCCACGCTTTTTACCCTCACTTCCTTTACAAGATAAAGTTGAGTCTGATGCAGGCAAGCTTTAAAGCGCGTTAGGCTTTGGATGGGGAGGATCAGGCTGGCGTGGCCTTCATGCGACAGGCACTGACTTATCGCCTCGAGTAAGGGCGTAAAGCCTAAGGTATCAGTGTGGCGCGCCATCGCCCTGTGTTGCTCATTTGCCTTGGGGCCATGTTCGAAGTAGGGCGGGTTGCAGATGATATGGTCGAAATATTCTTGATACTCAGCTTGTTGGCAAACGTGCTGAATATCGCCATGGATGAGCTTACATCTATCCGCCCACGGACTTTGCGTCATATTGTATTGGCACGCAGCGGCGGCTTTTTCTTCCAACTCGACAGCGGTTATCTGCCCTTGGCTGCGCTGCGCCGCCATTAAACTCAATAATCCACTTCCCGCACCAATATCGAGAATATGCTTAGCCTGCGACAGCGGAGCCCATGCGCCTAATATCACGCCGTCGGTGCTGACGGGCATGCCGCAATTAAGATCGTCAATGTGGAATTGTTTAAAGGTAAATGCCATTGGATATCAGACTATCGAGTGAATTAATGGGGGCGATTTAAGATTGCCGCTATTTTAAAGGGCCGTTCGCGCTTTAGCTAAGATTTTTATGGTTAAGTGAAATAAGTCTATTCTTCCATTTAGATCTAGTTTTTGTGTTTTTTATGCTGTTTTGAGGCGAAGTTCACTTAATTAACGGTTTAATTTATTACCTCGGTAACGCATTGTTAGCAGTTAATTAGCATTGAGGTGGTTTTTTTCTTAAAAACAACCTTGATTGTTGCATTGGTTTTTTAATTCTGTTATTAGTTTCGCCCCCATTTTTAATCAATTTTATGATTAACGGATAGGTGAACGGGTTTTTAGGTGAATAAATCGGCAGTGAAGCCAATTTTTAGTTCATTTTTGTTTATAAACTCAGCAGATATCGCACATATTTACCACGGAATTGTGTAAACATAGATTTGCACTCCGAATGGGCTTTGTTTTAGCTATGGCTAATCGACACATAATCACTTAAGTTTATTAAAAACAATAAGACAAGATGGGGCTTTCCGTGCAAGACAATCAGATGAGTATCGGGGATACATTAGGCTTAGGTTTTATGACCTTCGCGTTTTTTTTGGGGGCAGGTAACTTAATTTTTCCACCCTTTGCGGGTATGTTGGCCGGGGAGAATATGCCCCTTGCCATGTTAGGCTTTCTCATCACTGCCGTAGGTTTACCTTTAGTCGGGCTCATTGCTGTTGCTAAGGCTCAAGGTAAGGTTATGGCAATGCTGCCAGTGTTTGCGGCAACCGCTTTGGCCATCGCGATTTATATCATTATTGGACCAGCGTTTGCAGCGCCACGTACGGGTCTTGTGGCCTATGAAATCGGTGCTAAGCCCTTTATCGACAACACAACTGCGACCATTATGCTCGGCAGTTTGTCGCTGAATCTGTCGCAACTTATCTACACCCTGTGCTTCTTTACTGTGACTATGCTACTGGCATTGTTCCCCGGTAAATTACTCGACAGCGTCGGTAAAGTATTAACTCCTATCCTGTTGTTATTACTGGTCGGTTTAGCCCTGTCTGTGGTGTTTTTACCCGCAGGCGATGTAGGCGTGGCCGTGGGTGACTACCAAAACCATCCGCTGACCAAAGGTATCCTCGAAGGCTATAACACCATGGATACCCTAGCGTCTTTGATGTTCGGTATGTTGATTATCGATCTGCTGCGTAAAAAGGGGATTGACCAGCCTAGCGCGCAGACTAAATACTTGATCCGCGCAGCCTTTATCGCGGCGGCAGGTTTGGCCTTTGTGTATGTGTCACTGTTCTTTTTAGGTGCGACGGCAGGTGATATTGCCGTGGGCGCGAAAAACGGTGGCGAGATTTTAACTAACTATGTGACTCGTGAGTTTGGCAGTTTAGGTACTGTATTGCTGTCTACTGTAGTGACCTTAGCCTGTTTAACCACGGCGGTCGGTTTAGTGAGTGCCTGCTCAGAGTTTTTCAATGAGCTGATGCCAAAGCTGTCTTACCGTTTCTTAGTGGTTCTACTGAGCGCCATCTGTGCCTTAATCGCAAACGTTGGTCTGTCGCAGTTAATTACTATCAGTATTCCGGTGTTGATGGCGGTTTACCCTGTAGCGATTGCCTTAGTGGCTGTGACTTTCTTGACCGAATACTTCCCACGTCCACAGTTTGCCCATCGCGCGGCACTGTCGGTAGCCTTGCTGTTCGGTATTTTCGATGGGATGAAAGTTGCGGCGAAAAGCCTCACTGGTGAAGACGGTAAAGGCGTGACGGAAGCGGCGCAAAGCTTTATCGACTTAGTCAGTGGTATGTCTCCAACGCTGTCTATCCTACCGCTGTATGAAGAGGGCATGGCGTGGTTATTACCAACGCTAGTGGTGATAGTGCTCTGTTTAATCATTCGTGGTAGCGGCGCGAAAACAGTTAGCGCGGCATAAACAAGGCGCTGCTAGAAGCAGACAATTGAGTTAATATCAACGGCGTATCTTTAGAGTGCGCCGTTTTTTTATGGAGTTTTTGTGGCTAAAACCTATCAGTGCGATCCGCTTATCGATGCCTTTCTCGATGATCTTTGGTCCAGCAAGGGCTTGAGTGATAACACCTTGAGTGCCTATCGCACCGATTTACGCCATTTCGACCGTTACCAACAGGGCCAAGGCCTGCGGTTAATCGAGGTGGGGCAAGCCGATGTGCGTGCCTATTTAGCCTACCGCGTCGAGCAACAATTTGCCCGTACCAGTAGCGCACGTCTACTGAGCAGTTTACGGCGTTTTTACACTTATTTATTGCAGACCAAACAGATTGCTGGCGATCCTATGGCGTTAATTGAATCGCCTAAATTGAGTCGGCAGTTGCCCGATTCCTTAAGTGAGTCACAGGTCGATAGATTACTGGCCGAGCCTAATGTGGATGACCCCGTCGAGTGCCGTGATAAAGCCATGCTTGAACTCTTATATGCCACTGGATTACGGGTGAGTGAGCTGGTGGGACTCACCATGGAACAGATGAGTTTACGCCAAGGGTTAGTGCGGATTGTGGGTAAGGGCGGTAAAGAGCGCTTAGTGCCCATGGGCGAGCTGGCCATTACCGAGGTCGAGTGTTACTTAAGCTTTGCACGGCACGAACTCTTGGGCAATATCCAGTCCGATGTGGTATTTCCTTCGAAGCGGGCACAGATGATGACAAGGCAAACCTTTTGGCATCGGATCAAGCTCTATGCGAGTCGCGCTGGCATCGAAACCGAGCTTTCGCCCCATACCCTGCGACATGCCTTTGCCACCCACTTACTTAACCATGGAGCCGACCTTAGGGTGGTGCAATTACTCTTAGGTCACAGTGACTTATCGACCACTCAAATTTATACCCATGTGGCGCGAGCGAGATTACAAGAGTTGCACCAACAACATCATCCTCGCGGTTAAGTTGGATCCTTCACAAAACCGTGGATGGTCGAATTTAGTTACAGTATAAATTTGCATTCTATCTGGCTTGTCTGTAACTTTTTGCCCCCATACAAGGTCTAATAAACAGACCCATATTTCGCAGTAGCGATTTACTTAATAGGAAGTCCCATGAAGTTGACCCGAGCATTATCTTTAGTTATCGCGCTTGTTGTTGCGCCTCTGGCCAGCGCCGCTACGGCGACCACTCCCGACACCGCTGCGATTAAGCAAAAACTCAGCGAGATGTTAGACGTTGAAGTGATTTCAATGCAGGACTCGCCGATTGAAGGTTTATACCAAGCCATGACCAATCGTGGTGTGCTCTATATTAGCCGTGATGGCACAAAACTGTTCCACGGTAACTTGTACGATCTCGATAAGGGGATGAAAAACCTGACGGAAGCCGCACTTGCTGGCCCGCGTCTGGAGATGATGAAGCCGCTTGAAGATCATATGTTGGTATACAAGGCCAAGGATGAAAAACACGTAGTGACGGTATTTACCGATGTAAGCTGTGGCTATTGCCGCAAATTGCATAGCCAAATGGCCGACTACAACAAGATGGGCATTACCGTGCGTTACTTAGCTTTCCCACGTGCTGGCGTACCATCTGCCAATGCCGATGAAATGCAAGCCATCTGGTGTGCTAAGGATCCATTAAAGGCCATGACAGAAGCCAAGGCGGGCCAAAAAGTGTCTGCCGCGACCTGTGATGCCAAAATTGCCGAGCAGTATGAGTTAGGTACCAGTTTTGGTGTTAACGGCACGCCTGCAATCGTATTGGAAGATGGCAGCATGATCCCTGGATATCAACCACCTGCGGATTTACTGCGTACCTTAGAAGCGCGTAAATAATCCCGTTTCGGATAAATTTATCCCATTAAAGGTGAGCTTAAGGCTCACCTTTTTGTTATCTTAGCCCCATGATTGCTTAAGAGTTTGCTCCCTTGATCCATAAGATAGTCCGTCGTCCAACCGTTGATGATAGCCATTTACCCGCTCACCTTCCGCCGTTATTAAGACAGCTTTACGCCCGCCGTGGTGTTATGCCCAACGAGTGCGAGCTAGTGCTTAAAGGCCTGTTAAGACCCGATACTATGAAGGGCTTGGAGCAGGCCGCTAAGTTGATTGCCGATGCGATGCAGCAGGAGAAGTCGATACTGATCGTGGGTGATTTTGATGCCGACGGCGCCACCTCGACCAGTGTGTGTTTGTTAGCACTGCGAATGATGGGGGCGAGCAAGGTCGATTATCTGATCCCCAACCGTTTCGACTACGGTTATGGCCTAAGTCCTGAGATTGTCGCCGTGGCGGCATCCAAACAAGCAGAATTGCTTATCACAGTGGATAATGGCATTTCCTCGATTGATGGCGTAGCCGCCGCCAAGGCCTTTGGCATGCAGGTGGTGATCACTGACCATCACTTGCCCGGCCATGAGTTACCAGATGCCGACGCCATAGTGAATCCCAACCAGCCCGGTTGCCAGTTTGCCAGTAAATCGATTGCCGGCGTCGGGGTTGCCTTTTATCTGATGACGGCGCTTCGGGCAGAGCTGCGCACTCGTCATTGGTATCAAGCCCGCGGCATTGCCGAGCCAAACCTCGGCACTCTGCTGGATATTGTTGCCCTTGGCACTGTGGCCGACGTGGTGTCGCTCGATGCCAACAATCGTATTTTGGTCGAGGCGGGATTGGCGCGGGTGCGCAGCGGCCGTTGCCGCGTGGGTATTACCGCTCTACTCGAAGTGGCGAAACGTAATCCCGCTAGGATTGTCGCCTCGGACTTTGGTTTTGCGGTAGGCCCAAGGCTTAATGCCGCCGGCAGGCTGGATGAAATGGCGCTTGGGGTTGAAACCCTGCTGTGCGAAGACATCATGTATGCAAGGCGGATGGCGGCAGAACTCGATAGCCTCAACCAAGAGCGACGTGAGCTTGAGGTGGGGATGCAGCAAGAGGCGCTGAAAAGTCTTGAATATCTAAAGCTTAATGAGGAGCAACTCCCATGGGGCATCGCCCTCTTTCAAGAGGATTGGCACCAAGGGGTTATCGGTATTCTTGCCTCGCGGATTAAAGATAAATACCACAGACCCGTGATCGCCTTTGCCGATGCGGGGAATGGCGAAATTAAAGGCTCGGCGCGCTCCATTAAAGGTTTGCATATGCGGGATCTGCTGGAGTTGGTTAATTCCCGCCATCCAGGGCTTATCAGCAAATTTGGCGGCCATGCAATGGCGGCAGGCTTAACCTTAAAGTCCGGCGGCTTCGCAACCTTTGCCAAAGCCTATGATGATGCGGTGCATGAACTATTAAAGCCTGAGCAGCTGACGGGCGAGCTGTGGTCCGATGGCGAATTAACGCCGACGGAACTTACCCTCGAAATCGCTCAGTTACTTCGCAATGCGGGGCCTTGGGGTCAGTCCTTCGAGGAGCCATTATTCGATGGTTATTTTAAGATTATCCAGCAGCGGATCGTGGGAGAGCGCCACCTTAAATTAGTGCTTGAAACCCCATGTGGCACAGCGATGTTAGACGCGATTGCCTTTAATGTGGATTTACACACCTGGCCCGATGCGACAATTCAGCATGCGCGCATCGTCTATAAGCTGGATGTGAACGAATATCGCGGTAATTTCACCCTGCAGTTGATGGTCGAGCAAATCGAGCCGATGTAGTCAGTGATTGCGTGGAAAAAGGTGAAAAGGAGTTCAGTTGAAGCCGTTATCGGATAAAAAAATTCGTCAGTTACTCAAGCGCTTTGCGTGGATATACGCGGCATGTTTGAGTATTCCTTTTCTGTCAGCGCTTTTGACGACCAAGGAACAGGGGCAAATGCTGATTATTGGTATTTG
This sequence comes from Shewanella sp. Shew256, assembly GCF_002196695.1. NCBI lineage: Bacteria > Pseudomonadati > Pseudomonadota > Gammaproteobacteria > Alteromonadales > Shewanellaceae > Shewanella > Shewanella sp. Shew256. Next base: position 483,393 of record NZ_NAJR01000001.1, read on the forward strand.
GCCTGCCGCTTCGCTGCTTTACTTCTTGGCTTATCGTCATCTCGCTCATTTATTCAAATATGAAATCAATCGTCACTTGGCATTTACTAACCATGGCGGTGGCACTCTGGCGGGCGCCTTGTATTCATTAGCTAAATTAGTGTTATTCGCCATGGCTTTCATGTTATTGGTAAGCGTCAATAACAGCTAAATCGAGGCGAGTGATGAAATATCGGGTCAGCACAGCGCAAACGGAAATGGATTTTGAGCTTATCCATGGATTTATTTCCAACAGTTATTGGGCGCAGGGTATGCCGCCTGAACTCTTGCGAAAGGCGCTTAGCAACAGTTTATGTTTTGGGGTATTTGATACGGATAATCAACAGCTTGCCTTTGCGCGCATGATTACTGATAAAGCCACCTTTGCCTACCTTGCCGATGTGTTTGTCCTCGAATCTCACCGCGGCTTGGGGTTAAGTAAGATGATGATGGCAGCAATTATGGAGCATCCTGATCTGCAAGGATTAAGACGCATAATGCTCGCCACCCGCGATGCCCATGGACTCTACGCCCAGTTTGGTTTCAAAGCGGTCGATACACCAGAAACCTTAATGCAAATTAGGCTTGAAAGCCCCTACCTAGATTTATAAATAGGCATGGTACTCAATAGATGATTTCCTAAGGGGATGTGAGGAAGTGGAATGTCCATTTGATAAGTATGGGTGAATCAAGGTGAAAGGATTAAGAGCTTTTATAAGGGTTACTTATTTATCATTCTTGTATGTCATTTACCTGACTTTAGGGGGCATGCTGTTTGCGCTGCTTCGAACTGTGATGAGTGAGTTTGGAAATTTCACTGAGTTCATTCATATTTTTCTCACTATGAGTATCGTAATAGTGATTCCTTTTTGCTTATTCGGTTTGGTTTTAGACTTCTTTAGAATCAGAGCGTATTGTGTTTTGGTTCGGAGGTTAAAGATGAAATACAGTTATTTCTTATCTCTGGATACTAAAGAGCAAGAAGCATTAGCGCGTTCTTTGTGAAGAGTGCCATTTCTCGAAGGCAACAAAAAGCCAGCATCAGCTGGCTTTTAAGTCATAGGAATAATCGTTAACGATTAGGCCGCTTTAGTTTCTGTAGTCTCGGTACTGTCATCGCTATGGCGAATGAGGTAATCAAACGCACCCAATGAAGCATTGGCACCGCTACCCATAGCGATGATGATTTGCTTGTAAGGTGAGTTAGTCACGTCACCTGCGGCAAATACTCCTGGGATAGAGGTTTGGCCGCGCTCATCGACGATGATTTCGCCGCGAGGAGTCAAATCCACAGTGCCTTTTAACCATTCTGCATTGGGCACTAAACCGATTTGTACGAAGATACCAGCCAGCGCGATATGGTGGTTTTCACCGGTCGCACGGTCGGTGTAGTTCAGGCCGTTTACACGGGTACCGTCACCAGTCACTTCAGTGGTCATCGCTTGAGTAATTATATGGATATTACCCATAGAGGCCGCTTTACGTTGCAGTACGTCATCGGCGCGCAGTTTGCTATCAAATTCGAGTACTGTGACGTGCTCAACTATGTTCGCTAAGTCGATTGCTGCTTCGATACCTGAGTTACCGCCACCGATCACTGCAACACGTTTGCCTTTAAATAATGGGCCGTCACAGTGTGGGCAGTAAGCTACGCCCTTACCACGGTATTCTTTCTCACCGGGGACATTCATTTCGCGCCAGCGGGCACCCGTTGCCAGTAGTATGGTACGGCTGCGCAGTGTAGCACCGCTTGCCAGTTCGAGTTCGAATAAACCATCGCTCGCCAGTTTAACGGCTTTCTGGTTATCCATGATGTCGACTTCGTAGTCACGAACGTGGGCTTCAAGGTTAGCCACCAGTTTTGGACCTTCAGTCGCTTTTACCGAAATAAAGTTTTCGATACCTATAGTTTCGGCGACTTGGCCACCGAATTTATCGGCAACCACACCAGTGCGAAGACCTTTACGGGCAGCGTAAATCGCAGCTGCAGCGCCAGCAGGGCCACCACCGACGACTAAGACTTCGTATGGGGCTTTTAGGCTGAGTTCTTCAGCTTTACGGCTGGCAGCGCCAGTATCGAGTTTATTTAAGATCTCACCAATGCTGATTCGACCCGCGGCAAATACTTCACCGTTTAAGTACACAGACGGTACGGCCATGATGTTGCGGCTGGCCACTTCATCCTGGAACAGGGCGCCGTCGATCATCACGTTGGTGATGTTCGGGTTGATCGCGGCCATCATATTCAGCGCCTGAATCACATCAGGGCAGTTTTGGCAGGTGAGTGACACATAGGTTTCAAACTCATATTTACCAGGCAGATTACGGATCTGCTCAATGACGTCGTCGCTGAGTTTGATTGGGTGTCCACCCGTGTGCAACAAGGCTAACACGAGTGAAGTAAATTCGTGACCCATAGGCAGACCAGCAAAGCTAATCTGAGTATTGAGATCGGTGTTAACCACTGTCATTGCTGGCGTACGAGAGCCTTGAGCTTCTTTGAGGCTCACTAAAGAGGAAAGGCTAACGATGTCATTGGCTAAGCTTTTTAATTCTTGAGACTTCTTGCTTTCATCTGCTGACACGACAAGTTCAACTGGTCTCTTGAGGTTTTGCAGATAGGTTTGCAGTTGATTTTTTAAATTCGCATCTAACATGATGACTCCAAAATCCTTGAAAATGAAATAATTGAAAACGCGAGGGGGCCAACCTAGAACCTTGCAGGGGGCGGTTCTCTCTTCCTATTTGGCACCGCAGTTGCGTTGGCTGCATTTACTCACCCCAATCACTTAGATACTAAGCTCATGGGGATTCGTGCAATTGCCGTCTTACTGCGCTGCCAACTAGCTTGAGATACTAGGTTGGCGGGGGTGACTCTTGTTAGGCTAGATTAGATTTTGCCTACTAGGTCTAAAGATGGTGCTAAGGTTTCGTCACCTGGTTGCCATTTAGCTGGGCAAACTTCGCCATCGTGAGTTGCAACGTACTGAGCGGCTTGGATCTTACGAACCAGTTCAGATGCGCTACGGCCGATACCTAGGTCATGGATTTCAGCAACTTTCACTTGGCCTTCTGGGTTGATAACGAAAGTACCACGCAATGCTAAACCTTCTTCTTCGATCATCACACCGAAGTTACGGCTGATCACGCCAGTTGGGTCAGCCAGCATTGGGAAGTTGATCTTCTTGATGGTGTCAGAAGTATCGTGCCATGCTTTGTGAGTGAAGTGAGTGTCAGTAGAAACTGAGTAAACTTCAACGCCCATAGATTGTAACTTAGCGTAGTGATCCGCCATGTCGCCTAATTCAGTTGGGCAAACGAAAGTGAAGTCTGCTGGATAGAAGAATACAACTGACCATTTACCTAACAGATCTTGTTCAGTTACAGGAACGAACTCACCATTGTGGTAAGCAGTGGCTTTGAATGGTTTGATTGTGCTGTTGATAATTGACTGAGTCATTTTATGCTTCCATTTAGTTGATTATGGTGAATTAAGTACGAGTCACTTAACTTGTGTCCCGTTGATGTGAAGCATATTACCCAGCCCAGAATGATAAATATAACGCATAAAAACTATTATTCTAATCGGTTTTGTCGAATTAAGCGGGTTTGAGAGGGAGGATTAATCGATTTTGCAGTACTGGCGCGTGTTAGCGGCTAATTGATTGTTTACTTTAATGAAGTGATAAAAGAGCAGGGCAATAAAAAAGGGATATCGACGATATCCCTTAACCTAGCATTCAAACCAGCCATAGACTCGGTTTTAGCGTTACAATATCGCGTTAGTTTTGCGCCTTAGGCTGAGTTAACCAAGTGCTGAGCAGGCGCACGCCATAGCCAGTGGCGCCTGCAGGCACCACGGCGGTATCGGTGGCGGTTAAGGCATTGCCAGCGATATCGAGGTGAGCCCAAGGTTGCTCACCCGCAAAGCGTTTGAGGAACATAGCGGCAGACGATGCTCCCGCGCTGCCTTCTTTACCAGTATTCTTTAAATCGGCGATGGTGGATTTGAGCTCATCGTCGTAGGCTTGATCTAACGGCAAGCGCCAAACTTTTTCACCCACCTGTTGACCCGCAAAGGTGAGCTGCTGCACCAGTGGCTCAGAATCGGTAAATAAACCTGCATACACACTACCCAGCGCGCCCACTTTCGAGCCTGTGAGGGTAGCCACATCGACGATAATCGAAGGGCGGTAATTCTCACGGGCATACCAGAGACCGTCGGCTAACACTAAACGGCCTTCGGCATCGGTGTTGAGCACTTCAACCGTGAGGCCTTGGGCGGTTTTAATCACATCGCCTGGGATCATTGCATGTCCCGACACCATGTTTTCCGCCATCGGCATAATCGCGACTAGGTTTACCGGCGCCTTTTGAATGGCCATGGCCTTGACAGTGCCGAGCACGGTCGCCGCGCCCGCCATATCGGACTTCATCCGCGCGATAGAGGTGCCTGTGGCCTTGATATTGTAACCGCCAGAGTCGAAGGTTATGCCTTTACCAACTAGGGCGATAGGGGCTTCTTTGCTACCGGGCCAGTGGGCGACGACCAGCTTAGGTGGGCGCTCGCTGCCTTTACCCACCGCGGCTAAGGCGCCGAGGTTTAAACGTTCAATATCTTTGGCTTCAAGTACTGTGACTTTTACGCCGAGGGACTTAAGCTTACGCGCCTCGTTGGCAAAGCTTTCGGGATACATAATCCCCGCTGGCGCATTGGTGAGATCCCGCGCTAAAAACACACCCGCTTCGATAGCTTGCAGATTCTTATGGTGTTTTTGGTTTTGGCTTAAGTCATCAACCCCGATTTGATAGTTCTTCTCGGCGCGATTGCTGGCTTTAAATTGAGTGTAGCGGTAGCTGCGCAGCTCAATGCCGTGGGCCAGTTCTGAGCCAAACAGCGGCGCGTTACTTAAGCCTTGGGTCAGCACACGCACAGTAGCTTGAGGTACGGTTTCAAGCTTGGCGGCAATATTGCCACCTAACGTATTGATTTCACCAGGTGTTAAGGTCTTAGCATCGCCAATTCCAACCAATAAGACTCGCTTAGCGTCGATTTCGCTTGGGACAAGGATTTCTAAGATTTCACCGCGTTTACCCGCAAAACTGTTGTCGGCGACCGCAAGGTTGAGTTGGTCTTGAGTCGATTGAGGTAAAAAATCGAGACTATAGGTTGTCGAATCAGCGCTTTGGAACAGCACTAATGTGTCGGAATTGAGTGAGTTACGAGTGTCAAAACTAAAGGTTTCGGCGTTAGCATTGAGAGAGTTAAGGCACGCCAGCGCCATAACGCTTAACAAAAATTTATTCTTATTTTTCATGGTGACAGCTCATATCAATAGGGAGTGAGAAGCATAGCAAAGCTGAGTCTTAGGGTTAACTAATTTAAGCCATTTGACTGAGATTAATCTTAAATCCAAGGGCCAAAGCGAGTCAGTGAACGTTCAAGGGCAAAATCCAGTTGTTGTGACAGGGTTTGCGCCTGACTCTTCAGTGCCGATGCGCCCAAAGATTGCGGTGTTTGGCTGGCAAATATTACCCAGTTGCCACCGCTGGTGAGGCAGGCATGCACGTGGGCAAAATGGTGTTGCAGATCGGCGAGTAACTCGCGATTTTGGCTGTGCTCCTTCCAGCAATTCAGCACTAAATAACCATTGGGTTTAATCAGTTGTGTGCACTGCTGAAGAAAAGTGGGCGAGAGTTGCCCCGTGTCGACCCCTTTAGCGCTGTAGATATCGGCAAAAATCACATCGACCTTTTTATGCTCGGCCGATGCCATAAAGGCGACGGCATCTTGGTTGATGAGATTAAGCTTTTTGCCAATCGGTAATTGAAAGTAACGCTTGGCAAGTTCAATCACCGCCGGGCGAAGTTCAACCGCAGTAAGCTTGATTGCGGCATCGAAGCGGCGCAGGGCATGAATGAGGGCGCCGCCGCCAAGACCGAGAACGATGGCGCTTTTCGGTTGGCAAAATAACAACACCAGTAGCATGCCTTGCACATAGGTATGTTGTGGGATGTGCGGGGCGGTTTTAAGAATTTTGCTCTGCTCATCGTTGTCGCCAAAGGACAGCACGCGGGTATCACCATAGTCGAGCACGCGGATCGGCCCTAGGGCATCTTGGGTTTCGTGTAGCAAAGTGGCGTCGGCCATAGTACTTATTACTCTATTTGCGTTGGGCTGATTTGGGACTCTATAACTGCTGGTGCAAAAAAGTTAGAATTCAGCTGGTTTCGTTTTTTAAGTGGCTATTATGACAAATCAAATCCTGCTTGCCTGTATTTATCTTGCGGTGTTTCTCTTTTTGCAGCGTGCCTTAACTCAATGGGTGAAAAAACTCTCACTAATGAAGCAGGTGAGTGCGGCCCGTACCAGTCTTGTCACTCGGTTTATTTCCTATGTGATGTTTTTTATCACTCTGTCTTTGATGGCGGTGTCCCTTGGCTTGGGTTATCAGGACGTGTCGCTGTTTGTCTCCTCCGCGTTTGCGGTGATGGGCGTTGCCTTGGTCGCTCAGTGGTCGATACTGAGCAATTTAACCGCTGGTGTGCTGATTTTCTTTGTGTTCCCATATCGAATTGGTGAACGCATTCGGGTGGTGGATAAGGATGAAGATATCAGCGGAGTGATTATTGAAATCGCGCTGTTTCATGTGCTTATCCTTAGGGACAATGGCGATACCATCACCTATCCCAATAATTTGATGCTGCAAAAGGCGGTGTTGAAGCTGGCCGATCAGGCACCGCTTGCCGAGCGCCAAGCATTGCTGGATGGCAAAAAGAAACTCGACCTCGAGTAACTATTCTCCTTTATGTGCGCCGCAGCAGTACATTTATTAGCAAACTGTTGTCGGCGCATCGCGAACTGATGAGATTTATTATCTTCCCGTGAGCTTTACTTGCTTGAAGCTTTTTCCATAACAAAATCAGCGTACTTGCTTACATTCACTCCCTTTTGTTTACCTAGGTTTGTGCCCCGTCGCACGGTTTAGCCCTGTCTAATCCTTAGAATTCGTGTTTTTGTTTTTACCAAGGGAACGAATCGAATGAAATCTAAACTCTTAGCCGTGACGATTGGCGCACTGTTAACCACACAATTAACCGGTTGTATGGGACAAATGGGTCTGAGCCAAATGGTGACTAAGGGCAACTTAAGCGCGGTAGATAACCGTTATGGCCGTGCGGGCTTATTTATTCTGTTAAGCCCAGTGTATGGTCTGGCGGCAACGGGCGATTTGTTTATTGTTAACACTATTGAGTTTTGGACGGGTAAGAACCCGATCACCGATAAATCGCCTGCGGTAGTTGATATGCCAGTGGATGCGATTTTTAAGGTAAATCCCCATGTGAGTGATGAGCTGAAATCGGCGCCCGTTAAACTGACTCAGGCGCAAATTGCCTATCCCGATGAGCACACTGTGACTATGACCTTAGCCTACGAAGATGGCAGCACTCAGTTATTGTCGGGCCGTAAATCGGGGGATGATGTGGACTTCTTCCTCGACGAGACTTTTATTGCCCGCGTGAGCAACCAAGAGTTGGTGGCCTATAGCCAAAGTCGTTTACAAGGGTAAGCCCTGAGGTGTAAAGATTTAGAGGCTTAGGCTCAGAGTTAAGCATTTAGCTAAGCCAACCCATTAATTACGCTTGATTAATGAGTTGGCTTGATACTTTCGCCTATCTCAATACTCGGTGAAAAAACGCCACGGATTGTTGATACATTTGCAGCGCCAGCGCGGGATCGTAGCGCTCCCCCTCATCACGCATAAAGGCGTGCTGAGCATTAACCTCTAACCAACTGAAATTGCGGTTTTTAGCCATCAATTGTTGGTGGATCAATACCCGACCTTCGGGCGACACATGGGGATCTTGCTTGCCAAACACTAACACTAATTCCCCTTGAATATCGCCGCTGCGACTCAGTGAGTCATTGTCATAGGCGCAGGGCAGGGTATTGGAGTGAATGTCGGTCGGATAGAGGCAAAACGCCCCCAAAATCTCGGGATTGAGTGCGGTGCGGTAGGCTAAGTGGCCGCCAATACACACGCCCATACTGCCTACCTTACCCGTGCAATAACTCTGCTGACGGGCAAAATCGATAAGGGCTTGGGTGTCGCTATCGTGCTGCTCTAAGGGTTTGGCAAATTTATCGGCATTGCCTTTATCTTTACCCACATCATCGTAGGCTAGCACTGTGCCTATCGGATTCAGCTCGTGGAAGACTTCTGGGACTAACACCACAAAACCATGGCCTGCGAGGATAGTTGCGGTGCGGGCGATGGGCGCGGTTTGCTGAAAAATCTCAGAATAGAAGAGGATGCAGGGGAATTGCCCTGGGGCATCTGGGCGATAGACATAAGTGCGCATCGGCCCTGTGGACGTGTTGATATCCTGAGTTTGCTGAGTCACTAACATATTTAGTTTCCTCTGTGAGGCTTCAATGTTGAAGCCTCACTTTAGCAGTCAGGTATGGTTCTGTCAGTTAAAACAGTTCGTTACCAGAGCGCTCACCCGCGAGCACCGCTTTGACATTGCTCAGGGTTGTGTGGGCAATCGCGCCCAGCGCCTCTTCGGTAAGGAAGGCTTGGTGACCGGTAAAAATCACGTTATGGCAGGCGGATAGGCGACGGAACACATCGTCCTGAATGATCTGGTTCGACTTGTCCTCGAAAAACAGCTCTTTTTCGTTTTCATACACATCAAGCCCTAAGGAGCCAATCTGGCCGAGCTTTAAGGCTTCCATCGCATCGAAGGCATTGAGCAGGCCGCCACGGCTGGTGTTGATCACCATGACGCCGGGTTTCATCTTGGCAAAGCTTTCTTTATTCAGCAGATGGTGGTTATCGGCGGTTAATGGGCAATGCAGGCTGATAATATCGCTGTTGGCATAAATGGTGTCCAGATCCTGATATTCCACATTGAGCGCTTCTACCGCAGGATTTGGGTAGGGGTCAAAGGCTATGACTTTACAGCCAAAACCGAGCAAGACCTTAATCGTGGCGACCCCAATCTTACCTGTGCCAATTACACCAACGGTTTTGCCAAACATGTTAAAACCGACTAAGCCTTCGAGGGAGAAGTTCGCATCACGGGTGCGTTGGTAGGCCTTATGGATTTTGCGGTTTAGGGTCAGCATCAAGGCGACTGTGTGCTCGGCCACGGATTCGGGCGAATAGGCGGGCACGTTGACCACTTGCATGCCTAGGCGTTTGGCGGCGACTAAGTCGACATTGTTAAAACCCGCGCAGCGCATGGCAATGATTTTAGTGCCACCTTTGGCAAGCTCGACTAACACTTCTTCACAGAGGGAATCGTTAACAAAGGCGCACACCACCTCAAAACCTTCGGCAAGCTTAACGGTTTGCATGCAGAGGCGATAATCGAAATACTCAATTTGCGCACCAAATGCGGCATTTGTACGGTTAAAATGCTGCATGTCGTAGTGTTTTGCGCTAAAAAATCCAATTCTCATTTCAATCACCTAAAGGTTACATTGTTACTGGCACTGAGTGTATGTGACTCGGCGACATTTGTCCTCTGGTGATGAATTTACCCCGTAAAAAGAGTGAGCTTTGTCATCAATTGCACAAAAAATCATAAAAAAAGCGAGCCCCTGACGGCTCGCTTGTACCGATAAGCTTGAAGAATCAAGCTGGGCTCCCATGGGTCGTGCTATGTGAGCCTTAGGTTAGTCCCTTAACCTAGAAACGTTTGATACTAGTGGTCTTTCGCGTATTTAGCGGCAGATGCACCCGCGATGCGGCCGTAGGTCACGATATCAGAGATGGCGTTACCACCTAAACGGTTAGCACCGTGAACACCACCAGTCACTTCACCTGCGGCGTATAAACCGCTGATAGGTTTGCCGGTTTTTTCACTCTTCACTTCGGCTTGAGTATCGATAACGATACCACCCATAGTGTGGTGAACCGCTGGTGCGATTTCTAAGGCATAGAAAGGCGCTGTGGCGATTTCACGTGGCAGGTTTGGACGTTCGAATTGAGTGTCTTTGCCTGATTTCACAAAACCGTTGTAAGAAGTAACGGTTTTCGCCAGTTCAGCGGCAGGCACATCGAGTTGTTTCGCTAAATCTTCGATGGTTTTACCTTCTTTAACGATGTTCAAGTGAACATAGCCTTCGATGGCTTTTAAGCTCTTACGGATAGAGTCATCGAATACGAGGTAAGCGCTTTCGCCTTTTTGTTGCAGAATCGCAGCTGACGCTTTATCGCGGGTAGTGATTTCGTTCATAAAGCGGTTACCGTCACGGTTAACCACGATGGCACCGTTACCACGTACCGCTTCGGTGATCATCACACCACCGGCTGGTGAGTAAGTTGGGTGAGCTTGGATGTATTCTAAGTCACGAGTTGCAGCGCCCGCTTGCAGCGCAACGTCTAAGCCGTCACCAGTTGCACCTGGGTGGTTAGTCGCTTTAAAGCCTTTTAACTTAGGATCGTACTTAGCGACGCGATCATTGTTTTTCGCAAAACCACCAGCAGCAATCACGACTGCATCGGCTTTGATCACATAGTAGCCAGTGTATTCACCTTTCACTAAAACACCGGTCACTTTACCGCTTGCATCTTCAAGGATGCGTACAACACGGCTGTTTAAACGAATGTCAGTACCACGTTTAACGGCGTTGTCCCACAGCACTTGTGCAACGTGTGCGCCCACACCCGCACCACCGGTTGGACGGTGACTACGGTTAACGCTTGCGCCACCCATACGGCCCACGTCAGTCATGTCGGCACCCATAGAGGTTAACCAATCGATAGAGTCTGAAGAGTTGTTGGCCAGAACTTTCACTAATTCAGGATCGTTGATGTTACGACCACCTTTCATGGTGTCGTCGATCATGATTTGCTTCTTATCTTCGATACCTAACTTAGCCTGTGGCTTAGTTTCTGCAGCGTTCATACCGCCAGCAGCCAGTTTAGTGTTACCACCTGGGATAGGTTCTTTTTCTAACAGGATCACTTTCGCGCCAGCATCACGGGCTGAAACGGCGGCCGCAAGACCTGCACCACCTGAACCGATAACCACGACGTCAGTGGTTTCTTTTACGCCAGCGGCGATGGCTTTATCTTGAGCCGCTTTGTCTGCATCAACAGGCACAAACTTACGTTCCCACTTGCCGCCAAATGGCATGTCGAAGCCGAAGCTGTGGCAAGCGTCACAGTAAGTAACTGATTTTTCGTGGCCTTTATGGCAGCTGGTACAAGCGATTTCACCAATTAAGTGAGATTTGTGCGGAGAAACTTTATCTTTTGGCGCTGCTGCAGCCAGTTCTTTTAAATCACCGTGGCAGCTAACGCATTGGGCATTTTCATGGGTCAGGTTGTCGTTGGTCACGCCACCTTTGTCTGATACGTGGCAGCTATCGCAACCGCCCATTTCACCGTGAAAATCGGCTAGTACTTCTGGCGCGGCATAGGCTGTGCCTGCCATTGCGCCAGAGATCAGCATGGCTAGTGCTGTTTTTTGAATCTTTCTTGTGAACATAATCGTTCCTCCGCCGTACATTTCATCTACTTAATAAGGGTTATTCATCATGGCGTGATATTTATATTTTACGTAGCTCACGCGCTTTTAGAGTATTCTCCATGAACAAAGTTACCACTATCTAAAGAGGTATATGCGTGCTTAGGTCACATAACGATTGTTACAGTGAAAATTACATAATTGAAATGTGCAATATGGCTGAAAATATTAACGAAATTGAAGTTAATCACTCAGTGAATACGGTATAACTTGCGTGAGTTAACATATTTTGATGGGCTAAATTATCATTGCTGAATTATTGTGGGAAAATAATGCGTTGTACGGGTGATTTATTTTAACGTGCTAATTTATATGTTTATTTTTCGGTTTGATTATTTAGTGTAAATATTCGAATATTTATCCTGTGAGTATTCAGTAAATAATCAAATCTCACCAGTGTTTTTTGAGAAAATATAATATATTTTTTCCAAAATGTTACTTGAGTGGTGCTAAGGGGTTAAATCTATGGCAAGGCAGCAGATGTCTGAAAAACGTTTTTGGGTACAGCGGCTGAGTAAAACAACCCTAAGAGCTTTACATATATTGGGGATTGCTGGAGCGGGCGGCGGAATATTACTTTCCGTTGAGAAATCCCTATGGCTCAATTATTGGTATCTGGCGATGATTACTGGCAGCATATTGATGTTGTGGGAAATTATTCGAGATTGGCGTTGGTTAATTCAGCTCAAGGGGGTGTTAACCCTCGGGAAATTAGGGCTGCTTTGCCTGTTTGTGCCGCTTGCCAACTACAAGCCAGAACTGTTTATCTTAGTGTTATTTTTATCTGTGATAGTATCCCATGGCCCATCGGGGCTGAGGCACTATTCGATAGTGCATCGCAAACAGATAGACACTAAAAAAGAGATAAAGGGATGACACACGCCACACTCAGCACGGCCTCGAGCTTAATTACCCAGTTTTCATGGCCTGAGCTTACAGGGCTTAAGGTATTGGATTTAGCCTGCGGTTCGGGCCGAAATGGTCTGTGGTTTCTCTCCCAAGGTTGTGAAGTGACCTTTATCGACCAGGGTTTGAGTGCCTTAGCCGAGCTGACACACGACAAAGCACATCAATGGCAATGGAATTTAGAAGACGGCAGCGCGCCTCCGTTACCCCAAGAGTCATTTGATATTGTATTAGTCTTTAATTACTTACATCGACCACTATTTCCGCAAATCGCTGCGAGCCTAAAATCCGGTGGACTGATTGTGTATGAGACCTTTACTTGGCAACAGGCGCAAATTGGTCGACCTCGTAACCCTGATTTTTTACTCACAGAGAACGAACTGCAATCCGTATTTGCTAACTGGCAACCTTTGCATTACTTTGAAGGTCGGTTAAGCGATGCTGCGGGTACTGAAAGTGCCAAGGCGCAGCTAATCGCACGAAAACCCTAGACGTCACCCCATCGCGGGGCGACTGACCGTATCAGTATTGAAGAAGTGTAAGAGGCCAAGGATGTTCCCGTATCCAGAGCAGTATCGTGTTGCCACGCCACCTTTAACCACGGCGCTGATGGTGGCTTGGGCGCTGTTGAGTCACAGCCTATTAGCCGATGCCAGCCCTTTTGCCTTGTATCCGTTATTTATGTTGTTTCCCGTGGTGATTGGCCTACATCTGTATTTGATTTGGCTGGCCAAGGGAATGAGTCGGCTTGATCAATGCTTCTATGCCTTAGTGCATATTCCACTCGCGTTTGTGGTGTGGACATTCACCATTATGCATGTCAATGGTAATGCCTTTTCTTAGGGCTGAGTCGGGTAGAGCCTTAGGTTAGCCCGCTTAAATGGCAAAACTTCATTCAAATGCCTTAAACAAAAAAGCGCCCCGATATTCGGGGCGCTTTTTTTATCAATCTCTTGCGGGTGCTATTGCGAGTCGATTAGGCCGTAGTGTTGATATTGTGACCGGTATTTCCCACGGGTTGAGGTGCGGCTGCGTTAATTAAATCAACGGCAATTTGACCTTCCGCCTTTTGCTGCTCTTTGGCTAACTGCGCCACTTTAACGCCAACGGCACCATTTTCTAAGTTAGGCGTGATAGCTTGGGTGTTCAGTGAAATAGACATAACTAACCTCAATTGAAAGCTGAGTCTTTGTATCGGCAGGCTCAGGTTTTACTTTAGTCCTTTATCCCGAGTTTGCCAATCCAAAACCCAGCTAATGCTTATGCCGTTTTATTGGCTTTTGCCGTGAGCAACTTGCGACTGAGTACTATGATGGCGGTCAAGCCCAATGAGCCTAGAATTAATCCCAGTGCCAGCCCAACACTCTGCAACGCCGTGGGATCTAACACTAGCGCGACACCCATACCAAACATCATCACACCGGACATCAGCTTGAGTGCTTGACCTTCTTTTTCGGTTAGTTTGCGTTTACCTAAGGTCGCACTAAACACAATCACAATAATCGCCAGTGGGATCACATAGACAATATTGTATAAAACCAAATACATATAGCGCTCGATATCAGGCAAATTATGCATGGATAGCACGCTGGTATAAATCATCGGGAAGCCCGCAGTACAGAGTAGCTCGTAGGCATTGGCTAAAATGGCCAGCACGGTTGAGCCGACAATCAGCGCGCCTAAGCTGCTGGAGTTCGACAGTTTACCCATGCGTTTGATAAGGCTAGTGCGGTTTTCAGCCGACATCGACAGGGTGACGTCACCCTTAGTGAAGAAGTAATCCTTCACGTTTATCGTGCCTGCGATCAAGGCTAAGATCCCTGCGGCAAGAATGATCATCCCGCCATCGCTGCCCGCGCCTAACAATTGGAAGATGTTTAGCCAGGCCGTCATAAACAGGAAGTAAATAAAGCCAGAGAAGAACACGAAGATGCCGCCGACTAACAGCATGCGGCTGCGGCTCTTAGCGTTAACCATAATCGACAATAAAAACAGCAGCACGAAGAAGGCGCAGGGGTTAAAGGCATCGACACCCGCCAGCACTAAAGTTAGCAAGGGAAGTGACATGGTCTCGGGCGTCACTACACCCACAAGTGGTAACTCAACGGGCTGCACTTCGGCTTGATCGTTACTCGCAAGGCTGGTGGCATCACAGGTGCCTTCGCCAGAGTCGGTTCCACAGGTGCCAAACAGGGGTTCACTATTGGTGGGCGCTGCAGCCGTTGTCCCTGTGGTTGGCATATCCGCTTCGCCCAGCTGGCCGCCTAGGGATAAGTAACAGTTCTTCAAGCGATTCACTAAAAACTCACCGGTCACCGCCTCGCTGGAATAACCGACAATGGCTTTCTCGCAGCTAGCCATATAAGGCACAGAGCGAGCCTCTGTCGTAGTTTGGGAGGCAATATTTTGCCAAATATCCTGCACGCCAGGGGCTGAAACCATATGGGATTCGAGTTCTATCCAAGGATATTTCTGCGGCAGTGAGTCGATAAAGGGATGGGCCTCGGCGCAGTGCGGGCAGGTTTTCGACCAAAAGAAGTAGAGCTTGATCTTCAGCTCACCTTGGGCATTCACATAATGCCAAGTTTGGTCCGGGTTATGGGTTTCTTCGGCCCAGCTTGGTGTGCTCAGCATGGCCAGAGCAAGGGAGCATAGCAGAGCGAATTTGGTTAAGTATTTAGTCATGGCGCCTCCACAATCGTGGGGTTATAGGTATTTAAACGGTTCTCTGACTACTACTCTACTGAATTCAATCCCCTTGATTAAATTGAGCATTAAGAAATGTTAGTTAACTCGCGATTAGCTGTTTTTTGGGAAGTTAGGCAGGTTTATGGGAAGGGCGATTCGCGGCAGATAACTAAAAAGCACCCTGAGGTGCTTTTTAGACGATAGTGACTGTTGTCTTATGGGCTTAGTTTAACGCCGCGCCATTAACACTCAGTTTTACATCGATATTATTGCGTGTGGCGTTGGAGTATGGACACACTTGATGGGCATGACGCACTAAGGCTTCGGCCTCGGCTTGGGGAAGGTCAAGATTCACCTCCAGGGCGACGGTTAAGGCAAAGCCTCCCGCATCATTGGCGCCAATACCTACCACAGCGCTGACTGGTGCTTCAGTAATAGCCACTTTGCCGATTTTGGCTACGTGTAAAACCGCATTAGAGAAACAGGCCGCATAACCCGCTGCAAACAGTTGCTCAGGGTTGGTTGCTAATCCACTTCCGCCCATCGCCTTTGGATAGGCGAGTGCAACATCGAGTAAACCATCATCGGTACTGACTTGGCCTTGGCGACCGGCTCTGGCGGTAGCACGGGTTTCATATAATGTTTTCATATTTCGTTCCTCATAGTGATAAATAGTAATTTAAATTGTGCGCAATTCAATTGTGATAAACTATAATTCGATTTTTACCCTGAATGCAAGTATATTGTGCGCAATATATTTAAGTTTTTTGGTAAGACTATGCCTAATTCAGAGTTAACATCCTTAGATAAAACGTCGGATACGGCGGAAAATACCCAAGCAGACAATGCCTTATGTTTAGAGAATCAGGTGTGTTTCTCTCTTTACAGCGCAGCCAATGCCATGGTGCGCGCCTATCGTCCTATGCTCGATAAGTTGGATTTAACCTATCCCCAATACTTGGTCATGCTAGTGTTGTGGCAGGAGCAGGGGATCAGCGTAAAGACCTTAGGGGATAAATTGTTCCTCGATTCGGGTACGTTGACGCCTCTGTTAAAACGTTTAGAGTCGAAGGGATTGGTGAGCCGTGGACGCAGCGACCAGGATGAAAGGGTTCGGGTATTGTCTCTGACAAGTGCCGGGCAGGCGCTAAAGCTTGAGGCGAGTGAGATCCCGCATCTGATGCGCTGTAAAATCGGTGCTGAGATAGAAGATCTTAAGGCGCTAAAATCCATGTGTGACAAAGCCTTAAAGCAATTGCACGCCAGTATCGAATAGTGTGAGCCCCAATCTGTGATAGCAAGGGAGTGGAACATGGATAAACGCACCATTAAGGCGCTGGGATGGATAAAGCCGATATGAGTTCATACGATATTGCAATTATCGGTGGTGGGATCAGTGGTGTCGGTATCGCCCAATATGCGGCGGCAGCAGGGTATTCGACCCTGCTTATCGAAAAAGGTGAGATTGGCGGCCAAACCTCGGCCAATTCCAGCAAGTTGATCCACGGTGGGTTGCGATATCTTGAAAGCGGGCAAGTGAACTTGGTGCGCAAATCCTTGCAGGAGCGGCGCCATTTGCTCGACTTCGCGCCAAGCTTAGTCAAAGCCGTGCCTTTTTATATTCCCGTCTATCAAGACAGTCAGCGTAACCCTTGGACAATTCGGGCGGGCTTGAGTCTGTACGCGCTACTCAGTGAATTTGATCCGCTTGGCCGCTTTGTATCTATTCCCGCCGTGCATTGGCATCGTTTTAACGGGCTTAAACTCCAAGGTTTGAAGGCCGTGTTCCAGTATTGGGACGCGCAAACCGACGATAAATTGCTGACGCAAGCGGTGGCGCGAAGTGCCGAGGCATTGGGCGCCCATGTGTATGCCGAGGCGGAGTTTTTACAGCTCAATCATCTGGGTGAGCAGATTGACCTAAGCTTTCGCCATCGCGGCGAAGTGCAACAGATTGACGCTAAGCTGGTGATTAATGCCGCCGGTCCTTGGGTGAATGAGGTGATTGCAAAGGTGTCACCGCCACTGGCAGGTGTCGAACTTGATTGGGTGCAGGGCGCGCATTTACTGCTGGATTTACCCGCCCCCGACGGCATCTTATATTTAGAATCTTGCTTCGATAAGCGGGTGATTTTTGTGATGCCTTGGTATGGTCAAATGCTGATTGGCACCACGGAAACTGTACTGACATCTTTAGACTCACCACCCCAAGTAACAGAGTCCGAAATAAATTATCTCTTAGGGATTTATCGGCACTACTTTCCTCTGTCGCAATCCATTGATGAACTCAAAACCAAGATAGTGCAGACCTTTTGCGGTGTGAGGGTATTACCTAAGCAAGCGAGCTCTGCCTTTGAGCGCCCAAGGGATACCCTAATGCAAACCTCAGTTTCTCATCCAAGATTATTGAGTCTCTACGGCGGAAAGCTCACCACTTTTAGAAGCACCTCTGCCGAAGTGCTTGAGTGGGTTGAACAAAAACTCGGAAAACGCACTACCATCGCCGATATAGATAGCCTGAGATTAAGTTAATCTGAGCCGGACTATAGGCCAATGCTGCACTTCAAGGTGATTTTTCGGCGTAAAAACGCTAAAGTGTGGCGCTTTTTGACTGGGGCCTTAATGTGTTTGTTATGCTTCAGTTGTCATCCAAATTTCACTCGCCATCTCAATAGATAAGATAGACGGGCACTGCTGTGGGTACGATGCTGTGAGTACATTAGTACAATGTGGGTATTTTGAACGAGGCCAATGCCAATCCTGTCGCCATATTAAGCTCCCTATGGCGCAGCAACTGGCGGCTAAAACCCAAGAATTGCAGCAATTGTTAGCGCCTTTTGTCGATAAGACCGAACCGCAGTTTTTACCTCCGGTTGTGGGTGACAGCAGCGGTTTTCGTAACAAGGCGAAAATGGTCGCCTTGGGCGCTGCTCACGCCCCCGTGTTGGGGATTGTTAGCCCCAGCGGCGAAGCGGTGAGCCTGTGTGACTGCCTGTTGTATCCTGCTGATATGCAAGCCTTGCTTCACCGTTTAGAGCGCTTTGTACAGCAGGCTGGCATTCCGCCTTACCGTGTCGATAGGGCCAAGGGCGAGCTTAAATTTATCCTACTGACGCGCAGTCAAGTGCGTGGCGAATATATGTTGCGGTTTGTGCTGCGCTCGCGGGATGCCATCGCCCGTATTGAGCGTGAATTGCCAGCGCTGATGGCGGAATATCCGCAGATCAAAGTCGTCTCCGTCAATTTGCAACCTATTCATATGGCTATCTTGGAAGGTGAGGAGGAGATTTTCCTCACCGAAAATACTCGCCTCGAAGAGTGCTTTAACGATGTGCCTTTGTTTATTCGTCCCAAGAGTTTTTTTCAAACCAATCCGCAGGTGGCGGCTAAGCTATATCAAACCGCCCGTGAGTGGGTGGCCGACTTCGCGCCAGCTTCCCTTTGGGACTTATTCTGTGGTGTGGGCGGCTTTGGTTTGCACTGTGCTAGCAAGGAAATTCCGCTAACGGGGATTGAAATTGAGGCCGAGGCTATTGCCTGCGCTAAGATGTCGGCGCAGTTGATGGGATTGGATAAAGTAGAGTTTATGGCGCTCGATTCCACCGACTTTGCCAAGGGCGAGGCGGCGCAAACGAAGCCAGAGTTGATTATTGTCAATCCACCGCGCCGCGGGATTGGTGAGTCTCTGTGCCAATCCTTAAGTGAGTTTGCGCCTAAGGCGATTTTGTATTCCAGCTGCAATCCTAAAACCTTAGCCAAAGATCTCGGCCATATCCGTGGCTATCGGTTAACTAAGGTGCAGTTATTCGATCTTTTTCCTCACTCGGATCACTTCGAAGTGTTAGCGCTATTAGTGAAAGACTAAACCTCAGCACTCAATTACTCGGCGTCAGTTTCGGCTTTAGGCGTTAAGGCATCGTCCCAGCTAATGCTGATTTCGGCGCCGCCTAAGGCCTGTGAGCGGCTTAACTCCAGTGTGCCATAATGCCAAGTGGCAATTTTCTTGACGATATACAAGCCTAAACCATAGCCACTGGTATCGCTCTGCTGGCTATCCCGCTCGAAGGCGGCCACCAGTTTTTTGCCTTTACCCTCAAATCCTGGACCATCATCCTCGACACTGATCCGATTTATGCCACCTTGCTGATGGAAGTGGACATGGATGTCATGTTGGGCGAAACGCATAGCATTTTGGACAAGGTTTTGAATCGCAATCGTCATCGCAATCGGGTCGAAGTGGGCCTGCTGCGCCTCATAGTGAAACACAATATTAAACTTAGGCTGGTAGATAGCATATTTGTGGGCCAATTTTTCCATAAATAATTCAATGGATTGTGATTCTTGGCTGAGGGTTTCTTCCTTATGCTCTAGGCGAGCAAAAGACAGATAATTCGCTGCAAGTTGTTCAATATCATCGATATCTTCATTTAAGCGGTTAGCGTAATTTGCATCGATTTGTGGCCGAATAATTTCCAGTGCAAAGCGCATTCGCGCAAGAGGCGTGCGTACCTCGTGGGAGATGGTGCGGGACAGCTCCTTGTGCATCTGGATAAAGTCGACGATTTGGTGGCTGACACTGTTAAAAGCCTTAGCAAGCGGGAAAATTGCCGAGTGTTTATGGATATCCTGAGGTCGTTTACGCGGGGCTTGGCCAAATTCGATAGCGGCCTGCTGCAAATGGTTAAGATCCCGAAATACTGGCCAAATCCACCAGAGGGCAACCAAGCAGAGTGATGAATATAACCCCAATAAAATCAAACTGGTATTGCGCTCCTTTGGCACAGGTGTTTGCACTGGGCCTAGCACTAAGATATGGCTGCTATCCTTATCGAGGCGATAATAATAGAGCTCATTACTGCTATGGCGCAGGGCGATTGTCGCCCCCTGTTGCAGTGAGGATTGCAAATTTTCTGGCAGCGAGAGAGAGGCAACGGGAATGCGTTTTATCTTAGGTAGTTGCTCATCATAATTTTGCAGTAGGTCGTCGACATCGATTTGGTAGTTGTATTCGTCGTGGGCGAAATGCTCGGCGAGCTGACCAAAGCTCCAGATCACGATTCCGCAGGACAGCAGTAAAAAGATAAACAAGCGGTAGAACTGAAATTTCATTTGGATTAGGTCCGACCTTGGGTTGGCAAGTAATTGAATAAATAACCTTTCCCATGAATAGTCGTTATGGCCAGTCCCGGTACATTCAGCTCATCTAAACGTTTACGTAGGCGGCTGATTTTTAAGTCGATAGCTCTGTCTAAACCATCATATTCGCGGCCCACGAGTTGTTCGAATAAAAACTCCCGCGACAGCACTTTGCCGGCGTGCAGGGCGAAAATCCACAGCAGTGAAAACTCCTTAGTGGTAAAAGATAAGGCTTCATCACCCAGATTCACTTGTTGTAGGTTGGGGTCTAAAAATAGGTCGTGTAACTTAAGTTTACTGCGGCTACTGCTGGATTGCTGTTTGCGCAGGTTAGCCTTAATCCGCGCCAGTAGTAAAGGCGGTACTACGGGTTTGAGCAAGTAATCGCAGGCGCCAAGATTTAATCCTCGAATTTGGTCGGCATGATTATCGAGCGCCGTCAGGAAGATAATCGGGCAGGGATAACTCGCCGCTAACTGCGGGTAAATACTAAAGCCATCTTGCCCTGGCAGCATGACATCACAAATGATCAGGTCAAACTCATCGGTATCCCGGCGGATCAGCGCGTCTTCGGCATTATCTAAATGGATAAGCTTGTAACCTTCTTGGGTTAAATAAGTGCAGACCAGTTCGGCAAGGGGTTGGTCGTCTTCAATTAACAGGATTTGCGATAAGGGTTCAGGCATTGGCGCGCTTGTCATAATAAGTTCCAGTTCAGTCCACGACGTCTTCTGGGGTTGGCGGGTTCAAACTTAGCGACTTTGACTAATGCGGTGGTCACTAAGCTATTGTTTTTGGGATCCCTGAGTTCGAACAAGGTATCTTTCGCTAAGGTCAGTTGTATTTGGTATTTAAAATCGAGCCTATCTTGAAAGCAGGCGATAGCAACGGTTTCTGTCGTGAGCCATACACAGAGTGATTGCGGAATATCCGATTGATATTCAATCAGTAAGTCTAAGTGGCAGTCGGGCTTTTCTAGTGTCACTGCACAGGTATTTGGTGTGATCCTCAATTCGTCGGCGAGGCAAGATAGGCTGACGAAACAAGCGATCATTAAGCTGCAATAGGTGCAGTAGGTGAGCCACAGCGAATTGGAATGGTATGCCTTAGAAGTCATAGCTAATTCCAACAAATCCAGAAACATAGCCAGCTTTATCTATCAATACGCTGTCAGTGATTTCTTGTCCTAACCAAGTATATTCGAGTATAGCCACAAAATTAACGCTGTCGAAAATGGGCACATTGACCACGCTTCGGGCATGGTAATTGATGGCGGCTGAGGGTTGATATTTGGTTCGCAGCGGGCCTTCTTCCTCTTTAGTGAGCTGATAGTAGTAGCCGACGAGGTTTTCACTCTTGCGAATTGCCCCAATCTCAAAGCCGAGCGCCCCCCATGAAAACGCCTGACTGCGTTTGAGTCTAAGCTGGATCTCGTTACCTTGGTGAACGCCGGTAATATCGTGGAAGTAACCTAGGCTAATATCGAGATAGGGCGTCACCCAAGTGGCATTGAGTCCACCTAGGTAGGAAAGATTGCGTTCGATTTCCTCGAATTTGACGACTTTAGGATTGATGGGCTGCTTCACTGGGGTATAACCTAAAATATCACTCAGTAATAGTTTATTCAGTCCATCGAATTCGTAGAAAAAACCGTCCTCATTAAAACGCGTCTGTAGGTCGACAATAAAGCTTTCTGACTCGTACAGGCTATAACCTAAGGTGAAGTTTTCGACATAAAAGTTCTCACCGTAGTAATACCAAGTGGGCAGTATCCAAGTGTTGATATTTTCAACTTTTGCCCTTGGGTTTTCGAGTGCGCCATAACCTGCGGCAAGGGAAATCTGCCAGTCTCCGGCGGAAACTGTTTCAATTTCTTTAGCTTGCAGTGTGGTGCACCAACTCAGTAGTAGTACGAGCGGTAAGCATTGTTTTCTGACGTTAACTGTCACTTCTTAGATAATCCCCAATGTTGTTTAAATGCATTGCTAAACCGCATTAAGACGAGCCTCAGCCTATCATTTTGTTCACAGAATTTAAGCATAATTATTCATGGTGCTACAAAATGCTACATCTTTGCCGGTAAGTCTTTGTGTAATAAATGTGTTTTTACCGTGTTAACAAATTGTACAAAATGCTACGTAAAAGTGTTGCTGTTTTCTCCAGCTTGAATGCTTAGATGGTTGGCCGCTAGGCAGCTTGTCCGTGATAAACGGCTTGCGATAACAATAATGGAGAAAGCAAAGTGAAGCTTAAAATACTAACTTGTACTATTGCTGCCGCCCTTTATGGTGCTGGTGCTATGCAGGCTGCTGCTAGCATAGGCGATGTACATCAACTTAAAGGTTTGCAGTTAACACCAGAACAAATTGCAAAGTTAAATGCCCCCCAAGCCGAGGTAGATGATTCGGTACAAGGGGTTGGGCTCAACCTTCAAATTACCCCTCAAGCTAACAAATTCGAATATGAGGAAGGTTTGACCGGTGAGCAGATCTACATCGTTCGCTTAAACCAAAAACCACTGGCACAAGTGAGTACGGAACTGTTTGCTAGCAGCAACGCCAGCAAAACCGTTGCGAAATCGTCAAGCCAAAAATTATTCGTTGCCGGACAACCTGCAAGTAGTGCGGTAAAGAACTACCGTAGCCGCTTACTCGATAGCCAAAGACAAGTGATTGCCGATATTCAATCGACCGTCGGTGCGCGCCAAGTTCGTCAACAATTTACCAATGCGGTGAACGGTTTCTCGATGGCGATGACGCAGGAAGAGGCGCAGCGTGTGTCTCAGTTAGCCAATGTGTCATCGGTGCGTCGCTCGAAAAACTATGAGCTATTCTCGGATGCGGGCCCTGAGCTTATCCAAGCCGATAAGATTTGGTCGGGTGAAGCGACTGAAGCCGTGCCTTACAAAGGCGAGGGGATTATTGTTGGTATCGTCGATACCGGGATTAACTCAGATCACCGCTCATTTGCCGCTGTCGGTGACGATGGTTATAAGCACAGCAACCCTTGGGGCGCCGGTAACTACGTAGGTGACTGTACCAAGAGCGGTTTTGAGACCATGTGTAACGACAAGTTAATTGGCGTTCGCTCTTATCCTGTGATTACCGATAATTTTACCAGCGGTGTTTATGGTGCGACTCGCCCTGCAGTAGGTGAAGACTATCAAGGCCACGGCTCACACGTTGCCTCTACCGCAGCGGGTAACGTGCTGCTGGATGTGGATTATGTTAGCCCAGAAGGTGGCAAAGCCGTTTCCGATGGCGCTGTAATTAAATCGAATCTGTTCCCACGCATGAGTGGTGTTGCTCCCCATGCGAACATCGTCGCTTACCAAGTGTGTCATCCGGATAACCAGCTGAATGCAGGTTGTCCAGGTGAGGCGCTGATTGCCGGTATTGAAGATGCGATTAACGATGGCGTTGATGTCATCAACTTCTCCATCGGTGGCCAAGATTCAAACCCTTGGGTAGATGATGTGGAATTAGCCTTCTTATCTGCTCGCGAAGCCGGTATTTCTGTCGCAGTGGCGGCGGGTAACTCAGGCCAACCAGCGGGTTATAAAGAATATTTTGGTCTGATTGACCACGCATCACCTTGGTTAATGAACGTAGCGGCCAGCACCCACGCTCGCGAAGTTGAAATCACGACTAAGCTGATTGACCCTATGGGCGGCAGCGAAACGCCAAAATGGAGCGAAATTGTCGGCGGCGCGATCAACGCGGCACCAGTCACGGGTATGGTGGTTAACGCTAAAACCTTTGGTGATGAATACTGTGCTAAACCTTTCCCTGCCGGTACCTTTGACCTGAAAGATGGCGACGGTAATCCAACCGACGTGATTGTGGTTTGTAAGCGTAACAGCTTATCAGACACCGCTGGTATTGCGCGTTCCGTGAAGGCGGACAACATCAAAGCGGGCGGCGCCGATGGCATGATCATGTATAACTATGCGAACGGTGATGCGCTGGTGCCAACGGCTTCTTACTCAGTTCCGAGTATTCATATTACTAAGGAAGAGTGGGACGGTCGTTATGATAACGGCATGGCAGGTTATGGCTTAAGTGATTGGCTGGCAAAAGGTAACTACCACATGCTGACCATTTCTGGCACGACCATCGAACGCACTATCGACCCAGAGCGTGCTGATTGGTTAGCGGCATTCTCCTCTCGTGGCCCAAGCCCATCGACGCCAGAAGCGTTGATCCCTGCGGTTGCGGCGCCTGGTGTGAACATCTATGCGGCCTTTGCCGATGAGCATCCATTTAGTGGTTCACCTGCATCGGGTGACTTTGCCTTCTTAAGCGGGACTTCAATGGCATCGCCACACGTGGCGGGTTCGATGGCCTTGTTACGCCAAGCTCAGCCAAGTTGGAGTGCAACTGAAATCCAATCGGCATTGGCGATGACGGCTGAAAACAAAGTGCAATACTATCGCTTGGATGACAAGAATGGTGATGTGGCTTTAGCCTCAACTTACCGTGCGGGTACTGGCCGCATCAACGTGGCCAATGCGGTGAATGCGGGCTTTGTGATGGATGAAACCGTAGAGCGCTTTAAAGCGGCGGATCCACACAATGGTGGCGCGGTTCATAAGCTGAACATCCCACAATTAGTGAACTTCGAATGTAAGCCTAAGTGTCAATGGATCCGTACCATTAAAGCGACCAAAGACGGTACTTGGAGTGTCACTAACGGTGATGTGATCAACTGGAGCGTGGATTCACGTTCACAGTTAGTCCAAAACGGTGTGTCTATTAAAGTGTCACCAAGCGAGTTTACCTTAGCCGCGGGTGAGACCATGGATATCGTGGTTGAAGCATCAATCATGGATACTCAAGATTGGTTCAGTAACGCCGAAGTTGAACTGCATTCAAACCTGATCTTCACCGAAGCGAGCGGCAAAGCCTCTGAGGCGCACTGGCCTGTGGTCTTTAAATACGACAAAAACGGCATGCCAGGACGCTTAAGCGCAGTGGCTCACCGTAATGATGCCAATACTGTGATCAAAGGTATCGATTTACCTGAGGGCGACAACATCCATGGCCGTATTTTCAGTCCAGTAAAAGCGGATGTGAAAACCGTGGTGCTGCCAAAGGATGACGATGGTAACTTCCCTTGGGCAAGTAATACCGATTTAACGATCCCGATGGATCTGCGTATTGACGAAGCCACCCATGTGGAAATGATTGATGTACCAGCCAATGCTCGCCGTTTAATCGTTGAATCCTTCGGTACGACTCAGTCAGATCTCAGCGCGACTTTAGATAAAGGAAACCTCATTGTTTATGTCGGTAAGGACTATAACGGTAACGGTAAGGCCGATCCTTTCGAAGAGTTGCTTTGCGTGTCTAACCACATCCAATACAACAACTTCTGTAACATAAACCAACCAGAAGAAGGTCAGTATTGGGCGTTGTTCTACAACCCAAGAAAAGGCTCAGCGGCGAACAACTATCACAATGCGCTGGAAGAAACCTTCCAATATGCAACGACAGTTGTAATGGACCAAGTTGCCAGCGATATGAGTGTTGAAGTACCTGCGAGCAATGGTCGCGACCCTGTTGATATTAAAGTCAATTGGGATATGCCAGAGATGAAAGAAGGTGACGTGTATTACTCGTTACTGGACTTCGGAACCTCAGAGGTGAACGCGGGGAACATTGGTAAAGTCGCCTTTAAACTCGAGCGCGGCATCGATGATGTGCACTTAGACGCCACCCAAACGGCGGCGGTAGCGGGTGACCAGATTCCATTTACCTTCGAGGTACAACCTAACGATACCGGTGTTGACCGTGCATTTAGCATAGTTGCGAACATTCCGGCTGGATTAAGCCTGCGCCCTGAAGATGTACTGACTTCTTCGAGTGCCATCGTTAAGGATGTGAAACTGGAAAATGGCAAGCTGACTATCAGTGGTATTCAACCCGATACCCGCGATCTTGAGCCACGTTACAACGTCACCACTAACATTGATGACGCTATGTGCCGCACGCCAAACTTTGGTAACAAGAAGCCGGGCGGTTATGTGAACTTAGAAGAGTTTGCTATCTACCCAATCTTCAGTGGTTTTGCGCCTGTTGAGTATGGTTCTAATGGTAAAGCGTTGAGCGGTAAGGATAATAACATCCTATATCGCAACGGTATTACCTTACCGATTAGCACTGTGTTTGGTGGTACTTATGATCGTTTCCACCTGTATAACAACCAAGACCAAATCAACATCTATAAACAAAACTCACTGGATATTCGTGGCCACGGTATTGTGTCCTTATTCCAAGGGCAGCCATTCTTCTATCCGTACCATGACATCTTCCCGTACAACAGCTTCCCATACGCTGCTATCGGTATGTTGTGGCGTGGATTTGGCCTAGGTGCCGGTGCGACTCAAGATATTCTGAGTGCGCCATTGGTTAATACATCAGCTGAACGTGCGGGTATCTCTATCGCGAGTACTCAAACCGGTTGGGGTATCTTGGAATACGATAATGCTCGTTCTTACAAGCCATTAGGATACGATGCAAACCGTGTTTACCAATGGGAAGAGAAGGACGATAGATTCGACTTCGAGCTTATCTTCAACGTGAACACCCGCTTCGGTGACGGTGAATACGAAATGATGATGGCCTACGACAATATCAACTTTGGTTCACAAGATGGTCGTGGTTCTATCGGTCTGCAAGGCTTCCAAGGCGGTCTGTATGCCTATGGCCCACTGCAGAAATACCTCGGTGAGCAATACGCCTTCGATAACCTGAAGGACAAAGTCAGCAATGGTCTCGTGATTTGTTACGACTACGTTGGCCCAGAGTCATCACAATTTGAAGTGACGGCTTGGACGACAGTTAAAAACACCGCTGCTGGCCAAGTGCTGACGGTTGATGCGGTTAGCCAAGTCGATGGTATGGCTGATATCAATATGAGCCACAGTGTAACTGTGCCATCTAATATCAGCATTGGTGCGATTGCCGACCAAACTATCGCGGAAAACACGAGCTTAGAAGGTCTGAAGGTTGTGTTTGCCGATGAGCAAAACAGCGTGAACAAGATCACCGTAACGGGTGAGCACATCAGCGCTGTGGTAAATGGCAACACTTCAGGTTCAAGCATCACTATTACACCAGAAGCTAACTTCCACGGCGACGTAGAAGTCACAGTGACTGTGAGTGATGTGGAAAACCCAGCCGATGCAGCGAGCACTAGCTTTATGCTGACCGTTGAATCCGATGGTGTTGAACCGACTGCGCCTGTAACACCGACTACACCAGAAACACCGTCTGAAGAAAGCAGCGGTGGTGCTTTAGGTGGTTTATCTATGCTACTGGCTCTCGGGGCATTGATCAGAAGAAGAAAAACTCACTAATCATGGGTTTAACTTCCTAGTCAATTGATATTTATCCTGAATTTAGGATGCCGGCAAATGGATTTTGCCGGCTTTTTTGTTTCTATGGCTTAGCGCTCTTTCGCTGTAACAGTATTTCCTTTTCATCAAATTGTCTTTTTAATGGCATAATCTCGCTTACTTTATGCATTGAAAGGCAAAGCATATGCTGCAGATATTCTTACGTTTTTTAACCCTTGGGCTGATGAGTTTTGGCGGACCTGCGGCGCATATCGGCTATTTTCGACAAACCTTTGTCAACGAACTCGGTTGGCTTGATGATAAACGTTATGCCAGCTTAGTGGCTTTAAGCCAATTTATGCCGGGACCCGGTTCGAGTCAGGTCGGTTTTGCCATTGGTTACCATAGGGGTGGACTGCTCGGCGCCATAGCCGCCTTTGCCGGATTTACCTTGCCTTCTTTTGTATTGATGTATCTGCTGGCCGTAACCACCGCCGCTTGGGTAGGTAACGATTATATGCAGGGCATAGTCCATGGCTTAAAGCTGTTGGCTGTGGTCGTGGTTGCGGATGCTGTGCTGGCGATGTTCAGCCAGTTTTGCCAGCGCAAAACCGCGCGCTTATTGATGCTTGGCAGCGCCGCGAGCATACTGATTTTCCCGTTCTTATGGACCCAAATTGCGCTGTTAATCCTTGCCGCGATCTTAGGCTTATCATTCTTGAGTGCAACCGAGAGTGAGTCTCAAAAACCTGACCCCATTCGTTTGAACTACTTGAGCTTAGGCATATTTATCGCCTTGTTTGTGGGGAGCTTTTTTGCTTTAGAGCTTGGTGTTGAAGCTGGGATCTTCGGTGAGTTTTATCGCGCTGGCAGCTTAGTCTTCGGTGGCGGCCATGTGGTGCTGCCGTTACTTGAGACTGCGGTCGGCGATTCTCTGAGTAGCGATCGCTTCCTCACTGGCTATGCCTTTGCTCAAGCCGTGCCTGGGCCTATGTTCACCTTTGCGACCTTCCTTGGCGCCGAGATGATGCTTGAGAATCCCTTTGTCGGCGCGGCTATCGCAACTCTAGCTATCTTCTTACCGGGATTTTTATTGATGCTGGTGGGCTTAAAGAGTTGGCATGCAATTGCCGCCAGACCCAAGATTGCCGGCATGCTTGCCGGTGTCAATGCCTGTGTGGTGGGATTACTCGCGGCGGCGCTATACCAACCCGTGTTTACCCAAGGGGTGTTATCTGGTGTAGATATGGCCATCGTCTTGCTCGGTTTTGGTGCGTTAAAGCTCTTCAAACCGCAGATGCTGCTATTGGTTTTAGGCTTTAGCCTGTGTGGTATCGGATTGATATTACTTGGTTAAGCGAATGACCTTCTAAAGCTGGCGCCTGAAATTAATACGATATTTGTTAAGTTAAACGCAAAGATGTTGCACTGTTTTGGCTATACTTCAAAAATATAAAAAAATATAAGCTCGATCACCTTGGAGTAAGCAAGCATGTCGAATTTAAGCCTGCGTAATAAACTACTGCTGTTGTCTTTGTTCCCCCTAATCTTGACCTTATTAGTGCTGATGACCGTTTCCTACTACGTCGAGCAGGAATCTCTCGCGGAAGAAGTGGTGACCTTTAGAACGAAATTGGTGGGCGAACGTAAGCAACAAATCAAAGAAGCGACCGAAATTGCTGCAGGGATCGTGCAATATCAACTGTCATTGAAAGACCAAGGCAATGTGAACCAAGCTCTGCGTGATATTCGTTTTGGCAGCGCGGGTTATTTCTTTATTTATGATTCCCAAGGCAAAAACATTTTCCACGCCTTAATGCCTAATCTCGAAGGGCAAAACAAAATCGATATGACCGACCCTCGCGGTACTAAGATCATCGTCGGTTTGCTGGATGCGGCCAAACGCGGCGACGGTAACTTTTCCTATTACTATCAAAAGCCTAATACTAACGAGCAAATCGAGAAGATTAGCTATGTGATGATGGTTCCAGGTACTGACTGGATGCTAGGTACAGGGGCTTATATCGACGATATCGAAGCCGTAGTCGAGGATTACCGCCAAACCGTGACCGAACAAATGGCCGATAAGTCCTTCATGATCCTATTAATTGCCTTAGTGCTGACGGGGATCACGGCCTTTATCATCATGGTCGCCGCCCATCGTATGGTGGTGCCGATTAAGAATATGGCGGACAGTTTGAATGATATTGCTAAGGGTGAAGGTGACTTAACTAAACGCTTAAGCGTGAAGGGCGAGGATGAAATTGCTCAGTTAGGTCAAGCCTTTAACTTATTCGTCGATAAGCTGCAAACCATTATCGGCGATGTGGCCAATGCAACGGCTAAGGTGAAATCCGCCGCCAATGCGATTCACGACCAAACCAAAGTGATGTCGAGCCAGCTGCTGAGCCATAACAACGAGACAGACCAAGTGGTGACGGCCATTACCGAGATGTCGTCCACCGCGAGTGAAGTGGCACAAAATACCACCCAAGTGGCCGAGGCGACTCAAGCCGCTACAGGGGATGTGGCCAATGCCCAGCGCTGCGTCGATGCCTCGCTCGAAGAGATTGCCGGACTCATGTCGCAAATCAACAATGCTGCGGGCAGTATTAAATCCTTAAGCGAGCAATCGCAAAAGATTAACAGTGTGTTGTCTGTGATTGGCGGCATTGCCGAGCAAACTAACCTGCTGGCCCTTAACGCGGCGATTGAAGCGGCCCGCGCCGGTGAACAGGGCCGTGGTTTTGCCGTGGTGGCCGATGAAGTGCGTAATCTTGCCAGCCGTACTCAGGCGAGTACCTTAGAAATCAACGAAATGCTCTCTGAGCTACATAAGTTAGTCTCGGTCGCAGTTAAAACCATGGACGAGAGCCAGCAGAGCTGCGTGCGTTCGGTGGATTCTTCCCGCGCTATTTCCGAGAGCTTAGGCTCTGTGACATCGGCGGTGACCGCGATTAATGATATGAGTACTCAAATTGCGACGGCGGCGACCGAGCAAAGCTCTGTGACCGAAGAAATCAACCGTAACGTTTATGCCATCCAAGAGATCGTTAACGAGCTACTGCATTCCAGTGAAGATGCGGCCAAGGTGAGTCAAACCGTGTCTCAGGAAGGGATTAACCTCGGTAAATTGGTGGGGCAGTTTAAGATTTAACTCATCTAATTAAACAAGTTAATTAAATTCGCGAATAAAAACGGGAGACAATGTCTCCCGTTTTTTATATCCAGCGATGGGTCTATCCCTTGCGGGGCTAGCTGCGTAAGTCTTAAGCTGGTTCACTCACGCTTGCAGCTACCTTTTCAGCCCTGACCGCACAGACCTTATATTCGGGAATATAAGCCACAGGATCTAAGGCATTGATAGTGAGCTTATTCGCCGCCGCTTCCACAAAATGGAACGGCAGGAACAGTACACCTGCTTGGGCGCGTTTAGTCACAAAGGCATCGATTTCAATCTCTCCGCGGCGGGTAGTGAGGCGAAGTTTATCGCCATTGTTTATCCCCAGTTGCTCCGCATCATAAACCGAAATCATCACCTTAGGCGCGCCGAGTAAATCCAGCCCTGGTGTCTTACGGGTGAGTGTGCCCGTGTGGAACTGCTCCAACAGCCGCCCCGTTGACAGCGTTAGCGGATACTCGTTGCAGGGCATCTCGGTGGGAAGGCGATAACTGACAGGCGTAAATAAGCCTAAGCCTCGAGTGAATTGGCTCTGATGCATAATCGGCGTTCCGGGATGGGTTTCATCCGGACAGGGCCATTGAATCCCTTGGGAGATTTGACCTTCGGCATCGGCACTTAATCTGTCCCAGCGAATGCCACGATACTGCGGAGTAAGCTCGTTGATTTCGCGCCAGATGGCCTCTTCGTTGGCATAGTTCCAGTTAGCGCCCATGGCATTAGCGACGGCTTGTACTATCTGCCAATCGGGTAAGGCTTCGCCCGGTGTGGCGAGTGCCTGCTCGAGCCGCTGCACTCGACGTTCGGTATTGGTAAAGTGACCGCGTTTTTCCACGAATGCGGCGGCGGGCAAGACCACATGGGCAAGCTCGGCCGTTTCGGTTAAAAAGATATCCTGAACCACCAGAAACTCGATTTGGCTCAATGCATTAAGCACATGGGCTTGGTCGGGGTCGCTGAGCACGGGATTCTCACCCATCACATACAAGGCTTTAATTTTGCTCTTGGCAATATCGTGCATCATATGGGTTGCAGTGACGCCAATTTCCCCCGATAACGGCGTTTGCCAATGGTTTTCGAAACGCATTCTGGCATGAAGATCCGTGACCTTTTGGTAACCGGTAAAATAGTTGGGTAGGGCGCCCATATCGCAGGCACCTTGGACATTGCTCTGGCCGCGAAGTGGGTTAATGCCCGCGCCTGACACACCAATATTGCCGCAAAGTAACTGTAAATTAGAGATGGCGGTGACATTATCGTGCCCCGTCGTATGCTGAGTGATGCCCATGGCGTAGTAAACCGCGGTCTTTTCGGCCGTGCCTATGGTACGCGCGAGGCGGGCAATGTCTTCGGCTTTTACGCCCGTGATAAGCGCTGCGTTTTCGAGGGAATAATCGTCCTTGGCTAACTCTGCATAGAGGGCCTCAATGCCTTCGGTGCGCTGGGCGATATAGGCTTTATCCTGCCAATCGTGGCGAATAATTTCCGCCATAATGGCGTTGAGTAGCATCACATCCGTGCCCGGCCTATGGGCGACATACAGCTCGGCCTTTTCGGCAATGCCAACCCGCTTCGGATCGGCGACCAGTAAACGCGCGCCGTGCTGCATCACCGCCTGCTGGATTTTTGAGGCGATAATCGGATGGGCGCAGGTGGTATCCGAACCTAAAATAAAGATGACGTCCGAGTCCTTAATGCTCGGAATATCATTAGTCATGGCGCCGCTACCAATACTCTGTTGCAAGCCTGTTACCGTCGATGAATGGCAGAGGCGGGCGCAGTGATCGATATTGTTGGTGCCAAGAACGCTGCGGACAAACTTTTGCAGCACAAAGTTATCTTCGTTGGTGGCCTTGGCCGAGGCGAGACTGGCGAGGGCATTGCTGCCATCTTTTTGTTTTATCTCGGTTAAGCGTTTTGCCACATAGGCGATGGCTTCGGGCCAGCTACTCGGTTGTAGCTCGCCGTTTTTACGGATCAGTGGCGTAGTGAGGCGTTTGTCGCTGTGAATAAAATCGAAGCCAAAACGTCCCTTAACGCACAGCATGCCTTGGTTAACGACCGAGTCCTTATTGCCTTCGATATGGCGAATGCGATTGGCGTTGGGGTCGATTTTAAGATCTAGACGACAGCCCACGCCGCAGTAAGTACAAATCGTCGAGGCGGTTTTTAACTCTGTGCTATCGCCTTGGCGTTTATCTCGGGCATCGACCAGTGCACCCGTCGGACAAACCTGTACACAGTTACCACATTGCACGCAGTGGCTATCGGCCATGCTTGCACTAAAGCCGACTCTGGGGGCTCTTCGTTCTTCAGTAGAACTGATGCTCTGTGGCAGTGCTTGGTAGGAGTCATTCGCAAATTGAATCGCGCAGTGGCCACTCTGCTGCTGACACACATCGACGCACTTACCGCAGCTAATACAGCGGTTGGCATCGAATTGAATAAAGGGCGCACTCTTATCCACACTGAAATGCCGTGCATTTTCAGTGGCTAAGCTTTTGGCCTCGACACCGTAATCCGTGGCGTAATCCCTCAGCTTACAGTCGGTATTGGCCTGACAGGCGCACTCGAGACAACGTGCCGCCTCTTGCATGGCTGCATCGGCGGGAAAACCTAGCTCAACTTCACTGTAATTCAGCAGCCGTTGCAGCGCCGTGAGTTCGGGCATCTTCAGGCGGGGCTGACGCGGCGTATGGGGATAAAGCGTTGACCCTGCTTTTGAGCTTGTTTCGGTTTGCTTAAGGGTACTTGGAATGAGGGCGCTGGGAATGGTTTTGACCGAGTTAAACTCATGGGCATGTAAATCGCAGCTAAGGCCTATTTTTAGCATCTTATCAATAGCGATTGCCGCTTTGCGGCCATCGCCAATCGCGGCTACGGCGGTCGCGGGGCCACGGCGGGCATCGCCCATCACAAACAGTTTTTCGACTCCCGATGACATGGTTTGCTCACAACCAATTAGCGTGTTCCAGCGGCTCAGCGCCAGTTCACCCTGGCTGAGTTGCCCCATAGGATCCTGCATAAAACTCAGATCCGGCGCTTGGGAGACGGCGGCGATAACGGTATCGAAGGCCTCGGTAAAGGTTTCTCCTGTGTCTACTGGCGCGCGTCTGCCCGAGGTATCGGCTTCACCGAGCGCCATTTTGCTGAAGGTGACAGCTTCTACCTGTCCATTGGCATCGCCATGATTTTCAATGGGATTGGTTAAAAAATGAAATTTTACGCCTTCGACTTCGGCCTCGTGTACTTCGTAGGCTTCGGCGGGCATTTCGGCGCGGGTACGGCGGTAGATTAAGGTGACATCGCAACCTTCACGCACCGCGGTGCGGGCGCAGTCGATGGCGGTGTTGCCGCCGCCAATCACGGCGACTTTTTTTCCCAACTTCAATTGTTTGTCGAGGCAATGGTCCTTAAGAAAATCCACCCCAAGGTAACAGCCCGCAAGCGCTGAGCCTTTGTAGTTCATCGGTACCGCTTTTTGGGCGCCGATGGCGAGGCACACAGCGTCGAAATCGGCGACCAGCTGGGCTAAGTGAATTTCATGGCCGAGGCGAGTATCGGTATGAATGGTTAACCCATTACGGCACAGCAGCTCGATTTCTTTATCGAGAATCGCCTTAGGTAAACGGTATTCGGGGATCCCGTAGCGCAGCCAGCCACCCGCCTTGGGCATGGCTTCAAATATCTCAACATTATGCCCTTGGTTTGACAGGTAATAACCCGCGCTTAAGCCCGCTGGGCCCGCGCCAATAATGGCAATTTTCTTACCTGTGTCTGCAAGGCGTGGTGGTTGATAACTGCCACCTTGTTCATCGTCGGCCAAGTCTAAATCGGCGGCGTGGCGCTTAAGTTGACGAATGGCAATGGGGTCATCGACGAGGCCGCGGCGGCATTCGCTCTCGCAAAACGCGGGGCAGACTCGGCCAATCGACAGCGGTAGCGGCAGGGTGTCTTTAATGACTTTAATGGCTTGGGTATGGTCGCCTTGGGCAATGTGGTACAGGTAACTTTGCACATCAACGCCCGCGGGGCAAGCCTGTTGGCAGGGCGCCTCACAATCGGCAAAGTGGTCACTTAAAATTGTGCTCAA
The DNA here is from genome assembly GCF_002196695.1 of Shewanella sp. Shew256. Classification (NCBI taxonomy): domain Bacteria; kingdom Pseudomonadati; phylum Pseudomonadota; class Gammaproteobacteria; order Alteromonadales; family Shewanellaceae; genus Shewanella; species Shewanella sp. Shew256. The sequence goes on from NZ_NAJR01000001.1 coordinate 518,298, forward strand.
TGCAGCTTGGCGCTGTTTGGTCAAATATGCCGATTGGGTGATGACCTTCATGCCCTGTTCGGCGGGCGTTTCACAGGCTTTAACACAGCGCAGGCTGGCATCGATGTTTTCAATTTGCACTAGGCAGAGGTTGCAGTCCTGTTTATCGGCGTTAGGAGCTGTGCCCAATTGCCGTGTCGCATCCGTTGGATCGCACAGGCTCGGAATGGCTATGCCCGCCTTACGGGCCGCCTGTAATAGGTTATCGTTCGGCTCGGCCGTGACGCTGTGATTGTCGATTTTAAGTTCTATCATCCCAAGGCCTTTTATATTTGTAGGGTGCTTGCTGCATTGGCGTAAAGCGGCAGGCTTAAGGTGGGTTTGAGTATAACTAGAGCGCTTTAGAAGACGCTTATGGGCGGGGGAAGTTTGACGCTAAATTGCCGTTGTCATCACAAACCCGTATCAGACTGTGCGCTGATGAGGGTTTGCTGGTGGAAAGTTGTGATTTGCTTGGTGTTTTATATTTGATTTATCTGTATCTAGCTTAATCCTTTGAGGTTTTTAGTGATTATCACTGTTTAGCTTGCTCAAATTTATGTTTGATAGAGGCGTTAAACGGGTTATTTCATGTAGGATCACAGTCTTAACTCGGCTTTGTCTGTTAATCTGCTGGCGCCAGCGGTGCTTTTTAGGCTGATAAAATCGCCCTGAAGTGTCAACACGCCCTAGGTTTACTGCCGTTGTTAGGTTAAAATGCGCGGTTGCAAATACTGTTAATCGCCGCCTCCTTTGATGGAAAATCCATTGAAACGGCAAAAATAAAGCGAAGTTGAAAATCCATGTTTGAAGTTAATCCAGTAAAATTCAAAATTAAGGAGCTTGCCGAGCGTACGCAGCTTCTTAGGGGGTATCTTTGACTACGATGCTAAGCATGAGCGTCTAGAAGAAGTCAGCCGTGAACTTGAAAGTTCTGAGGTGTGGAACGAGCCAGAACGTGCTCAAGCCCTAGGTAAAGAGCGCGCCAGCCTCGAAGCCGTTGTCAAAACTATCGATGATATGGACGCAGGTCTAGAAGACGTTGAAGGTCTGCTAGAACTTGCCATCGAAGAAGAAGACGAAGACACCTTCAATGAAACCACCAAAGAGCTGGATTATTTAGAGAGCCGTTTGGCCGAACTCGAATTCCGCCGTATGTTCTCTGGTCAACATGATGCCTCCGATTGTTACTTAGACATTCAATCGGGCAGTGGCGGTACTGAGGCACAGGACTGGGCCAACATGGTACTGCGTATGTACCTGCGCTGGGGCGAAGCCCACGGATTCAGCCCTGAGCTGATGGAAGTCACCGATGGTGACGTCGCCGGCATTAAGGGCGCGACCATTAAATTCACCGGTGAGTATGCTTTCGGTTGGTTACGTACCGAGACGGGCGTGCACCGTTTAGTGCGTAAATCGCCATTCGACTCATCGGGCCGCCGCCATACTTCTTTCTGCTCGGTATTCGTTTACCCAGAGATTGATGACGATATCACCATCGATATCAATCCTGCTGACTTACGTATCGACGTATACCGCGCCTCGGGTGCGGGTGGTCAGCACGTTAACCGAACCGAATCTGCGGTACGTATTACCCACTTACCGACCAACACGGTAGTGCAGTGCCAGAACGACCGTTCACAGCACAAGAACAAAGATTCGGCGATGAAGCAGTTAAAAGCCAAACTGTTCGAATTAGAAATGCATAAGCAAAATGCGGAAAAGCAAGCCGCCGAAGATGCCAAATCTGACATCGGTTGGGGCAGCCAGATCCGTTCTTATGTATTGGATGATTCCCGTATTAAAGACTTACGCACTAGCGTGGAGACGCGCAATACCCAAGCGGTACTCGATGGCGATCTGGACAAGTTTATCGAAGCCAGTTTGAAATCAGGGCTGTAATTAATTCAAAGGTATAGACGAGAAATAAGATGACTGAACAAGTACAAGATGAAAACAAACTGATTGCCGAGCGTCGTGCCAAGCTAGAAAGCATTCGCCCGAACTGCAGCGCTAATGCTCACCCTAATACTTTCCGTCGCACCCACAAAGCGGCTGAGTTGCAGGAAAAATACGGTCAAAACACTAAGGAAGAACTCGAAGCCTTAGGTTTTAAAACCAGCATCGCTGGCCGTATCATGGCAAAACGTGGCCCATTCCTGGTGATCCAAGACGTGTCTGGTCGTATCCAAGCTTACGCTGAAAAGGGCGTTCAAGCGGATCTGAAAGACCGTTACCAAGGTCTGGATATCGGTGACATCATCGGCGTAACCGGTCAGTTGCACTTGTCTGGTAAAGGCGATCTATACGTGAACATGGAAGAGTACCAACTGCTGACTAAAGCACTGCGTCCTCTGCCAGAAAAATTCCACGGCTTAACCGACCAAGAAACCCGTTACCGCCAACGTTATGTGGACTTAATCGTTAATGAAGAATCTCGTCAAGCCTTCGTCATGCGTTCAAAAGTGGTTGCTGCTATCCGTAACTTCATGATCAAAAAAGAGTTCATGGAAGTTGAAACCCCAATGATGCACGTGATCCCAGGCGGCGCTTCAGCCCGTCCATTTATCACTCACCACAATGCGCTGGACATGCCAATGTACCTTCGTATCGCGCCAGAGTTATACCTCAAGCGTTTAGTGGTAGGTGGTTTTGAGCGTGTGTTCGAAATCAACCGTAACTTCCGTAACGAAGGTCTGTCACCACGCCATAACCCTGAATTCACTATGATGGAATTCTATATGGCCTATGCAGACTACAAAGATCTGATGGACTTAACCGAAGAACTGTTAAGCTCTATCGCGATTGAACTGTTAGGCAGCGCGCAAATGCCATACGGCGAGCACACTGTTGATTTCGGTGGCCCATATGCCCGTTTAAGCATGTTAGAAGCGATTCAGAAGTACAATCCTGACAACGCGACTATCCAAGCCATGACCTACGAGCAAGTGAAAGATCTTGAATTCATGCGTGAACTGGCTATCAGCTTAGGCATCAAGATCGAGAAGTTCTGGACCTGTGGTCAGCTATTAGAAGAAATCTTCGGTGAAACTGCTGAATGGCAGTTAATGCAACCGACTTTCATCACTGGCTACCCAGCGGACATTTCGCCACTGGCACGTCGTAACGATGACAATCACTTCATCACCGACCGCTTTGAATTCTTCATCGGTGGCCGTGAAGTAGCTAACGGTTTCAGCGAGTTAAACGATGCTGAAGACCAAGACAGCCGCTTTAAAGCGCAGGTTGATGCGAAAGACGCGGGTGACGATGAAGCCATGTTCTACGATGCAGACTACATCACTGCACTGGAACACGGTTTACCACCAACAGCGGGTCAAGGTATCGGTATCGACCGTTTAGTGATGTTATTCACTAACACTCACACTATCCGTGACGTGATCCTGTTCCCAGCGATGCGCCCACAGGCCTAAGCCTGATTGGAGTTGTTGATTTAACACCAACTCCAGCATTTAGCGAACAATAAAAAACCAGCCTAATGGCTGGTTTTTTATTGGCCAAAGAATAAATAATGACTACTTCGCCAGTTTACATTCTTGAACGTTTTTCATGCCTTCGGTATCCGAAACCGCTTTTAATCCTGCTCCACCAACAAAGACACCCATCTTGATATATTGCTCGAAGAAGTAATTTTTACCTCCTTCGGTTTTTACGGTTAAATTGTTTTCGCTGAACTCAGATTCAGTCGACAACATTTGTTCACCCGGCTCAACTTCCTTAAAGAAATAAACTTTGTTAGCCGACTCTCCAATGAGATCACCGTTAATATAGATATTTTTCTTTAGTGCCTGTCCAACAAAGCTATTACGGTAAACATAAATACCACTTTTATTGTCTGCTGGTTTTTGGAATGTTTTTAATTTTGCATCTTCTTCTTTTGAGGCCATTGGTACTGTTGCGCAGCCAGAAAGGAATAGGCAAGCAGTCAATATTGGCGTAAGCAGTTTTTTTAACATCATCAATCCCTAATTTTGAAATAATAAAAACCAGTGGTGTCCACTGTAAACATCAACTCGTTATCAGGAATAGTGTTACGTAGGGAGAAAAAACATCATCCTGACACGAGTAAAGGTTACCGCATACGGTTAATTGCCAGTCTGAAAATGTTTTTAAATCAGTAAGCTAAACGTACTATTCCTGATGTGGCGAAATATAACTTAAGTTGTATCAATGAGCCATTGGTTTGTAGCTTAAATTGATGGAATGTGTATTTTTGTGATCTTGGTGAGAGGTGCTGTGGTTGGGGGAATCTTCTACTGGTTTCTATTTGAGCTATTGAGTCGTCCATACCAATATCACATCTTGGTCAACCTAATATGAAATGATATGGACAACTTCTTTAGTGGTGACTTATTGATAGGCGCCGCTGGCATAATGTAGCTCATAGCTATGGCTATATATTTCGAGGATATTGCCAAAGGGATCTTCCATATAAATCATGCGATAGGGTTTCTCGCCCGGATAGTAATATCTCGGTTCCTTCATACGTTTCTTACCGCCAGCGGCGACAATTTTTTTGGCAAGTTCTTCAAGGTTGGGATCTTGCACGCAGAAATGGAATACGCCGGTTTTCCAATATTCAAAGTTGTTCTCAGGGTTTACTTGATTCGCGAATTGGAATAGCTCGACGCCAATTCGGTCGCCCGTCGATAAATGAGCAATTTTAAAAGAACCCCAATTAGGACCAAATACATCGGTGCACATCTCACCGATAGCCGAGTTGTCTTCAATAATTTCAGTTGGCGGCATGATCAGATACCAGCCGAGTACCTCAGTGTAAAACTTAACCGCTGCCTCGAGATCGGGGACCGAAATACCAATATGCGAAAAGGTGCGTGGATAAGGTGTATTCATATTAACTCCTAGTGCGAATGTAATGTGCCCAAAAGCCGAATCATCACAGCTTCAGTGGCGATGGAGTCAGTTTATGGTGTTCTATTAACAATTAAAAATTATCAAATTTTCTTATTTTGATAATTTTTGTTTATTATTGGTGGGCGAAATGATCGATAGAGAGTGCATATGCTGAATCAACAATGGCTACAGACCTTCGTGACCCTGATTGAGGTCGGGCACTTTACCCTGACGGCTAAAAAGTTGTTTATGACTCAACCAGGCGTTAGCCAACATATTAAAAAGTTGGAAGAACAAGTGGGTGTGTCCCTGATACTGCGACAGGGCAAGCGTTTTGAGTTGACAGAAGCGGGCAGCATTCTCTATCAACATGCCCGTGAGTATCGACAAGCCGAAACTGAGCTGTTAGCGCGATTGCAAACAGACGAACCCTATATTGGTGAGTGCCGTTTTGGCTGCTCGGGGGCGATAGCAAGTTTGCTCTATCCGCATTTTCTAGAGAGACAAATTCAGTATCCCAGTTTGAATGTGATGCTAGAGGCGGCGCCGAACCAACGCATAGTGTCGGGTATTTTAAATAACCAGCTCGATGTGGGCATAGTCACTAAGCGCACAGATGACGCTGAACTCAGTTATCAAGCCATAGGCTATGCGGAGTTAGCCTTAGTGCTGCCAAGCCAGTATCAAAGTATGCCGTTAGACAAAGAACGCCTTGAACATATTGGTTTTATTGATCATCCCGATGGACAATATTATCTGCAGCAAGTCCTCAGGGCCAATTTTGGCGACGCTGAAGCGACACGCACTGCCCGTGGGAGTAAGCGATACTCCAGTAGCATAGCCCAGCAGATCCCTCGCAGGGGTTATGTTAATCAGCTCAATCAAATCTTACTGCCAGTCGCTAAAGGCATTGGTTTTACTGTGCTTCCTTTAACTACGGTTAACGCCTTTATACCTAGGGAGAGTCTATGGGCGGTAGAACTTGAGCAAAAAGTGCAGGAGTCGCTGTATTTAGTGCATAAAAACACTCGGCCTTTGCCTTCTCGATTTGAGGCATTTATTGACTTAGCGATTCGTCTGATAGCTAACGAGTAACAACTAAAAAGTCTCTCCTAATCGCAGTTGTTTGGATGGTCATACTGAAAATGACATTGTTTTTAGTATTGATAATTACTGATTGAATTTTTATTGGTATTAAGTACTTAATTAACGAAATTTTTAGTGAATGAAAATTCAGAAAATTTCCGCAAATTTAGGCTAAAAAGTGCTGATATTACTGATAAAAGTCGATGGGGATTCTATTCCTTTTTCCACAGACCTCTTATACTTAGCTTCAACCTTGTGCGTAGCACATTCGACTTATTTAACGACTCAGTGAAATCTACATGAAGATCCCTTCTCTGCTTGGTAGTTTTATCTTGGTATGCAGCAGTTTAACTGTTGCCGCGACAGCGCATTCTGCCGATTCGGCCTCTGTCACTACAAAAAGCACCGCCACGGCGAAAAAAGCCCCTGTAAAACAGCAGGAAGTGGCCGCCAATAGTGCGCTGGTGGTGGATCTAAAAACCAATGAAATTCTCTATTCTAGTAATCCCGATGCCGTAAGGCCGATTGCTTCTGTGACTAAGCTGATGACCGCCATGGTAACCTTAGACGCTAAGTTGCCTATGGATGAAAAGCTTGCCATCAATATCAACGACACTAAGGAAATGCGCGGTGTGTATTCTCGAGTGCGTATCGGCAGTGAAATTAGCCGTAAGGATATGTTATTGCTGACATTAATGTCATCAGAAAACCGTGCTGCGGCGAGTCTTGCCCACCATTATCCCGGTGGTCATAAGGCTTTTATTAAGGCGATGAATGCTAAGGCAAAAGCTCTAGGCATGAAGAATACTCGCTATGTGGAGCCTACTGGGTTGTCCGAGAAAAACGTTTCGAGTGCCCGCGATCTAGTGGTGTTACTCAAGGCCAGCGAAGGTTATCCCATGTTAGGTCAGTTAAGCTCGACCGAAAAGAAAACCGTCACCTTTGGCAAACCTAAGTACAGCCTCGACTTTAGAAACACTAACCGTTTGGTTTACAAAGATAACTGGAATATTCACCTCACTAAAACTGGCTTTACCAATGAGGCTGGCCATTGTTTAGTGATGCGTACCGAAATGGCGAAACGCCAAGTGGCCTTTGTGGTGCTCGATGCCTATGGTAAATACACCCATATGGCGGATGCCAACCGTTTACGTAACTGGTTAGAAACCGGCAAAGTGACTCCGATCCCTGCCGAAGCTAAGCAGTATAAAAAGCAGCGCAGCCAGCAGCAGTTTGCCAAAGTCAGTGAGACCTAAGCAGGCGTTAGTTGCTTATCCACTCAACAAAAAGGCCAGAATCGTTCTGGCCTTTTTATTGGTATTTGCCTAGGGCGTGTTGACGTTTCAGGGTTATTTTTGCAGCAATGTGGCTGGCTTTTATGCAAGGCAAAGTCCGTGCAGTGTAGTTATTCTACATAAACGGACGATAACGCGGCAGAAAAGCCAGCCAAATGCTGCCCGAAGGGTTCGCCTGGCAAGCCCTTGCTCTTTGTCACTCGTCATTTGAGTAGAATAACTACACATCATTCCTCGTTTCGCGAGCACGTGCTTGCCAGAACGAACAAAATTTAATCTCGAAACGTCAACACGCCCTAGTCCTTTGTTGTAGAGGATTGATTGGCTTAACTAAAATTCAAGCAATCATCCCGCTAAGGGTGCGTTGTGTGGTGATACGCCGTATCATGGGCGGGATTTTTCTCTCAAGGATGATATGCGTGTGGCGTTAATCTTAAAAAAACTCCAGTTGATCTATGTGCCCTTTATGCTGCTCTGCCTGCTATTTGTCTCAGGCTACAGCTTGCTCCATTGGTTGTTGATTATCGAGTTCCAACTGCTGAGCATTGACGAATCGATTATCAATTTCTGGCTGCCGCTGTTATTGCCTTGGCCCTTGCTGTTTTTCTATTTAAGACCTCGGCTTAAGTTATTCCGCTTTACCAAGAGTAATAGCCGTTTTATCTATTTTGTGATTGCCGTGCTTTTGCTGGCCGTGCCTACTATCGTGGCGCAGGAATACCTTAATAGCGCAACGGGCAAGTTGACTCAACTCGAGTCCATCAATGCACTATTGCACCAGCCGCAGACCAAGTATTACCAATTAAATCAGTTTTATATCGATAAAAAACACATAGGCGTGCAGCGTAATATTGAGCCCATAGGTAAGGGCAACAGTGAGCTGCGCATGAGCCTGTATATTGCGATGCCGATTTTCGCTAAACGTAATGAGAGTTGGCGGGTCGGTGCTAAGGCCTTGGCATGGTATGGCAAAGTTTATGAGAAAACGATCAGCAATCGACTCGAACAGCATGAAAAAGAATCGCTATTTCAGGAGTTTATTCATCAGAGTCAGCAGGAGTTTAATGGCTTAAACCCGGATGACTTTGTCTATCTGGACCGTATTGGCCCGTCGAGCCGCTACACTCAGCTACTCACAGCAGCCCAAAAAAGTACTGTGTATTTCGATGCTTACCAAACCGTCTTAATGCCTGTGAATCAACCCTTCGAGGCGCGTAATGGCCATAAATTGGCGTGGATTATTGCTTGGTTAAGCTTTGGGGCCATTCTGTGGTTGTTGATGAGTCTGATGCTAAAACTGGATGAGACGCAGGCGTCTAAGCCCTTGGCTGCGCAGCTGAGTATGGAAAAACCTAAGGCAGAGCTCTATGGCTTTTTGGCCGAATTAAAACCTCGGCAGGGCTTTGTTATCACGCCTATCTTGCTCTATATCAACACCTTGATATTTGTATTGATGGCCTTTGCCAGCCAGCACCTTATCGCCTTACCAAACAGTGTGTTACTCGATTGGGGGGCAAATCTTCGTCAGTTGGTGCTTGAGCAGCAAGTCTGGCGTTTAATCAGTAATGTGTTTTTGCACGGCGGCCTGATGCATTTAGTCTTTAACTTATACGGGTTGTTTTTTGCTGGGATGTTTTTGGAGCCACTGCTGGGCAAATGGCGTTTACTCTGGGTTTATTTGTGCTGTGGCTTAGTGGCGAGCATGGCCAGCATTGGCTGGTATGAGGCGACGATCAGCATAGGTGCCTCGGGCGCCATCATGGGGCTATTTGGGGTGTTGATCATCTGGATATGGTTGGGTTTATTGCCCTTGGCGGACAATATGCCGCTCGCCCTGAATCTAACCCTATTCGTTACTGCAAGTCTTGTGATGGGACTCTTTGGCGGCGTGGATAATGCCGCGCACCTTGGCTGTTTAGGTTGTGGACTGCTGCTTGGGAGCTTGCTACGCCCAAACAAGGTGTAACATCAGGTCAATAAAAAGCCGAGGAAAATCCTCGGCTAATGGGGTTTACTATTGAATGTAAGCGGTATTTAGGCGTGCTCAAACATCAGGAAGAGGTACACGATAAACAGCACTATATGGGTCGCCCCATGGAGTGCATTGGTTCGACCGCTGCTAAAACTGACTTTGCAGACCATTAAACTGGTGGCCAATAGCACCATATCCGCTGCAGATAGGCCTAGGTGGACTTCTTGGTCGATAAGAGAGCCAATAATCAACACCGCGGGTACGGTAAGCGCAATAGTGGCGAGTACTGAACCAAAATAGAGGTTCATCGCCCGCTGCAGTTGATTGTTGAGTGCAGCCTTAAAGCCACCTACGGCCTCTGGCGATAAGATCAAACAGGCGACAATAAAGCCACCCAGTGCTGGCGGCGCCCCGAGAGCGGCCACGCTGTAATTAATGGGCATCGCAAGGGTTTTGGCGAGCAGAATCACCACTAGCAAATAACCAATCAACAGCACTGTGTGGTAGATATTGCTGCGCAGTATGCCGTGATGCTCTTCGTGGTCCTCATGGTCGGCATCGACAAAGAAGTGGCTATGGCTCTTGGTTTGGATCACTAAAAAGATGCCATAGAGCAAAATCGAGATGATGATCAGCATCCAAGACATAGGCTTAGACATGCTGCCAATGGTGCCGCCCTCGGTAAAGTTAGGTAGCACTAAACAGAGCAGGGCGAGGGAAATTATCGCCACTAAATAGGATTTCACCCCATCCAAATTAAAGTGCTGGGTATGATAGCGCCAACCGCCAAGCAGCAGCGTGAAGCCAACTAAACCGTTGATAATTAACATTACCACGGCAAACATGGTATCCCTTGCCATCACGGGGTTTGGCTCGCCCGTTAACATCACCGAAGAAATCATCACGACTTCGAGCGAAATCACCGACAGGGTTAAAATCAAGGTGCCATAGGGGTCACCGAGCTTGATGGCAAGCGCGTCTGAGTGACGCACCACGGAGAAAATCGCCCAAGTCACTACTCCGAGTAGGGCGAGTGAAACGGGAATATAAGTTGAGAGTGCCGTGCCATCGGCCAGCAAGCTATCGCCACCTGTTTTAAAGAATACTAACGTGAGTATTCCGAGCAGCAGGGCAAATTCGTCTTTGATAAATGTCTTCATAGGCAGTTGATCCAAAGCGGAAAAAGGCCGTTAGTATAGACATTGGTTATGGCACACTTTGCATGAATAATCCTTTAGATTTGGGGTTAGGCATAAATTTTTGAGCGAGATCGCTTTTTTATTCAAAACCACAGTTCTCGGTTAATACCTTTGACTTAGCCGATTTTGCGAGTCACAAACTAGGCAAACTGCATGCAAGCTAAAGCAATGTCTTAGCCATGGTGCTCGGTATTGATCAACTTGCCGAGCTGATCGTAATTATTCCAGTCCCCCGCTTGGCGATCGGCAATATAGCTACCCTCACTGCGTTTTTCGCCATTGGGCCAAAATTGTTGCCACAAACCTTCCTTGCGATCCCGTAAAAAGCTCCCCTGTTCGGCCAGTTTGCCATTGGTGTGGTAATAGCTGGCATCGCCTTCCTTCTGGCCTTTTAACCAAGTTTCAGTCAGTTTAGGTTTACCATTTTGGTGGTATTCCCTGCGCTCGCCGTCGAGCTCGCCTTTAGTGTATTGGGCTTCGAATTTGAGCTGACCATTGCTGTAATACTCTTTGCTGCTGCCCTGTTGTTGGTTATCTAAAAACTCGCTGCTGGCGGCTAAAATGCCATCCTCATACCAGCTTTCCCACAGACCCGTTTGCTTGCCTTTATCCATAGTGCCGCTGAGTTTGAGCTGGCCATTGTTAGGATAATATTCGGCATAGGTGCCAGTTTTATCATTGTTATCATAGGTTTCTAAGCGATAAACCACTTGCTTAAAGCTGTAGTACTCGCTGGTGCCATGGCGTTTATTGTCCTTCCAATGGGTTTTCTGGCTGATATTGCCCTCGGGGATTGCACCGTAGGTTGGGTCTTTGGCTTCGTAGCGGTAATCAATCCAGAGACCGGTTTTTTGATTATCCTCATATTGGCCAGTGACGCGGCGGCGACCTTGATAATATTCGGCGTAGTCGCCATTGAGTTTGCCGTTAACAAAGCTCTGTTCTTTCTGTTTTTGCCCCTGTTGATATTGGATCCACAGTCCCTCTTTAACGCCGTTTTGATAATCTCCTTCCTCATTGAGATCGCCATTGTAGTACCAACGACTAAAGTGGCCATCGAGGGGATAGCTATTGCTGTTATCCGCTTTCGTGCGGGCGTAGTGGGCGAGTTCTCTGGGCTTGCCATTGTCGTAAAAGGACTCGTACTTACCGACCCAAGCGCCTTCGATGCGCTCACCTCGTTCATTCACCGAGCCATCCTCATAGTAGGATTCGGAGCGGCCAGTGAGTTTGCCATCAACATACACATCTAAGCTGCGTAGCTGGCCATTGGTGTGGTAACGACGGAACTCTCCATCCCTTTGACCTAGCTTCCACACCTCTGCGGTTTGCAGTTTACCGCCGTTATAACGCTCAAATAATCCATCCTTTAAGCCCATGTTGTAGCTGCTTTTTTCGATAAGATTACCGTCCGTATCATAACGCTCAGAGGGGCCATGCAACGGATATTGACCATTATCGGCCAGTTGCGAGTCTTGATAGGTTCGCAGCTCTTTAAGTTGGCCGTTGGAATGGAAATACTTTTGCGTGCCAGCGAGCATATCCTGCTTGTAGTTCAAATCGCTGGTCAGTACGCCCTCGAGGTTAAAATACTGCTGACGCCCCTCTAGCACATCGTTGAGGTATTGCTCCTCCACTTGGAGTTTGCCCAGTTCATTGAATTGCTGACACTTACCGTGGCGAAGTCCCGCCTGATAGTGGCACAGGCTTGCTAGTTCGCCACTGGGATAAAAGGTGCGTTCTTCCCCCTCGAGTTTATCGAGATTAAATTGGCTGGCACTGGCCTTAGTGCCATCGTCGAAAAAGGTTTCCCATAGACCTTGGCGGCGGCCGTCGGCATCGAAGCGGCCATTAACGACCACTTGGCCCTCGGCATTTTGCTCGAGATAGGGGCCAGAGAGTTGGTTATTGGCGTAGGTCTGGCTTTGGGAGAGGGTGCCGTTTTCATAAAAGCTTTCCCATTTACCGTGGCGAAGGTTATCGAGGTAGCTCTCTTGCGCCTGTAATTTGCCACTCGGGAAGAAACGTTTTACCTGGGACTTTTGGCCATTTTGATAGAGGGTGCTTTGGTTGACATTGCCCGTGGCGCTAAATTCCTTCCATTCGCCAACCGGAACTCCTTTGGCAAATTGCTGCTCCTCGGTTAGGGCGCCATCTAAGTCGAACAGTCGCCAGGTGCCATCTTGGTAACCCAGTTGATAGTTACCTTCGACGATTCGGCTGTTATTACTATGAAAAACCTGCCATTTCCCATTCGGTATCCCCTGCGAAAATTGCCCTAAGGTATAACCTTGGTTATCGCGGACAATGGCAATGTCGCCATTTAAGGGCATGCCAGTGGCAAGATTGTAATAGCTGGGAATGCCGTCCTGCTGGCGAATTTCGATCATCATGGAGGAGAGGTTTTGCGCCGCCTGTGCATGGACGCCGACTAGGCTAGTTGCGGCAATGGCGAGGCTAATAAGGCGAAATGGCGTGTTGTACATGCTGATCCTTTGCTCTGGGTCTTAGGGCCGCACAATGGCGGCCAGTATAAGAATCCTAACGTTTATAATACGTTAATGCAGTGCACTTTGGCCGAGTGCACAGCGCGTTAGTTTACGCGAATGGCGTTAAGCTAAACAGCTTACAGCCACAGGCTTGAGTTAATAAAAGGGAAACACACTATCTTCAACGGGTAAGACGGGCGGTGGTGTTTCCTGATTTAAAAACTGACCGTGATTGTAATGATTAATGACCTGTATCGAGCCATTATTCTCAAACTGGTATTGCTTACCATGCAAGTTACCTTGGTCGTCATAGTTAGCAATTTCGAGCACATAATCCTCGGGTGTGCGCAGTTCCCAATGACCGACTTGCTTACCCTGCTCAAAACGACCATGCCAAGAGCGTCTTTCAGGATTCGGCCTTGGGCGATATTGGAATTCGTTATCGGTGAATACCCAATCGCCTTGGCGCAGGTCATTACGATATTCGCCTTTTTCATACACTTGGCCATTACTGGCGTAACGCTGGACTAAACCATCGGGTTTGCCGTGTTTAAAGTGTATGGATTCAAGCAACTGGCCTGAGTTGGCCTTGTTGAGGTATTCACCGTGGAGCTCACCATTATCATCGTGGCTATAGGTGAGGGTGGCGTCGTCCTGATATTTCTTCCAAGTGCCTGCTTGTTTATCCTTGGCATACTGACCTTGCTCTACCAGCTGACTTTTGCCTGTGGCTGGCTCTATTTTCACTGTCTCATAGGCGCCTTCACGCTTACCCGCCTGATAATATTCACGGGTGAGAGTGATGACATCGTTGTAGTCGAAGGATTTGATCTGTAAGCCATTCAACTGCTTATCGAGTCGCTCCTGGCGCTCGATTAACAAGCCTTTTTTAAAGGTTTCAGAGAGCGACCCGTTTTTGAGTTTGTCCTCTTCGTGAGTCTCAATCAATTGGCCGTCGCGATAGCGCTGCTGTTTGCGATAAACCCAGCGATTACCTTGGTATTTGCTGTCGACGGTGCGTTTAATCTCACCCTTGTCATCGTATTCGATAGCCTGGATGACATCGCCCTTATCGTTGGTGACTTCCTTTAATTTGAGCTGGCCATTTTCAAAATAAGTGAGCTGCTCACCGACCTTATAATTCTGTTGATACTGAAAGTGCTGCTCTACCTTGCCATTGTCAAAATAGCTAAAGTAGTCGCCGTGTTTTTTATCCTTAAACCACTCTTGGGTGGAGATAACTTGTCCATTCAGCCCCCAAGTGGTCTCTGTGCCTTGCAGTAGGCCATCAACCTTATGCTCCTCACGGTTGAGTTTGCCTAGATTAAAATATTGGCTGACACAGGTGGGGTCATGGCAGATTTTGGCGGTGACTTCACCTTCGGGACTAAAATTTTCGCTGATACCGACGGCTTGGCCATCTTTATAGGTGGTTTTGTTGCGGATATTGCCGCCATTCCAATAACCCGTTTCTTGGCCTTGTTTTACACCATTTTCATAGTGCGACTCAGTATATAACTGGCCCGTGGCAATGTACTTTTTGATTAGGCCATCGAGCTGACCTTGCCTGTTGCGAAAGCCCTGTTCGTAGGGGTTTCCATCGTCGAAGTAACATTGATAAGGCCCGCGAAATTGCTCGCTAGTGAGTGCCTTACCGATATTTTTATCGGCGATGGCCGTTGAGCAGAAAAGCCTATTCTGTTCTTTGTAGTAAACCTCGACCTTATAGTAGCCATCAGTCAGATCAACGGGTTGCTCAAAATAGTACAGCGCTTTTTTCTCATCCTTGATGACATTCCAATGGGCATCGAGTAATACCTTCTCTGCATTAGCATGGGTACTGATGAGGGCGAGTGCTCCTAGGAGCAGTTTTACAGTAAATGGACGCATAACCGCTCCTTAAGGCAAAGGTTTGAAGGTGAACTCATAGGGAATATCGACGGAATCTTGGGAGATAGTCATATAACTCACCTTTGCGGCGGCGCCTGTGACACTTAAATAGCGGCCATCTAACAGCACCTCATCAATCCTATACTCTGTCTCTTCGGGCATACGAATCGTTAATGGCTTACCTTGGGCATTCTCGACTCTAATGTAATTGGGCAGATCTTTACTCGGCTCCTTGCCATAACCCGTATCGGTCAGCCAGGTTTGCAAATCGATTAACCAAGGGCGCTCGGTGGCAGATTGCGCTAAGGTTTGCCAGTGGATATCGCCTTTGCAATGGATAGTGCCTTGAATGCGCTTATCGTAGAAGTACTGGCGCACGCGGTCGGGCGTCATCAAATGGTAAGCCGCGCCTTCGGGTCCATTGGGCACAAACTGCCAAGTCACCGCCTGTGTACCTTCATTAAAACCTTGTGCTATCTCGGGCTTACAGGCCGTCGCTAACGCAGCAGACATGGGGATATATAAGTTGTGACCATTTTCAGTCGCCGTTTTTATATCCTTCACTGCACTGATTTCTGGCTTGGACAACGCCAATTTATCCGAGAAGGAGTCGCCCATACTGACGCTGCCAAACTCGCTCAGGGGATTGGCAAGATTTTGGTTGTACTCAGCTTCGGGAACAAAGCGGATCTGCTTGCTTTGAGTGAGTTCTGGCTGGGGTTGACTCGTCACTAGCACTAGGGTTTTAGGGATTTCGTCTAACTTAAGGAGCAGTGCACTGGTCGTCTGCTGATGACTCTCATCGGCACCAGTCAACTCCGCGAGCAGTTCTTTATCGGTCAGGGTGAGCCACTCGGGATACTCCGATTCGGGGCGGGCATGGGCCATTTTGCCTGTTAGCTGCTGAAGACCTAGGTGGATCTTGTTGCTGTCGCTCTGCTTGATGACCACTTTAAATAGCTTAGCGTTGGCATCTAGGGGCTGAATCGTGAGGCTGGCATCGCCAAAGGTATAGGGCGCTGCGAGCAGTTCGTCCCAGGATTTTTCGATGATGCTATTCGACTCGGGGATTAGGGTGAGCTTAGCGCTGATATAGCTCATCCGCTTGAGTTTATCGGCGGTGTTATCCCAACCCGTGGCGATAATATTGGTCGACGACTCAATGTTACGGCTGAAATTGACCGCAGACCCAGTGCTGTGTTGCCAGAAGTCGAGATCTAACGCTTTTCCGCTCTCATCAAAGGCGGTGATGTCCTCATAGCGCATATTACCGACCACATATTGCGGACTCATGGCATGCACAAAGCGCAGTTGGATCTCCTCGGGAGTATCGCTGCCCCAGTCGCCAATATTATCAATAATCCCTTGGTGATCAGCTAATAAGGATTGGATAAATGCCTTGTCGGTAGGCTTATATTCCCGCGGTACATCGCTGATGGGATAAAGCTCCTTTTGCTTATCATCGATATCCCGCTCGGCATCGTAGTTGTCATCGGCATACCAAAGCAGGCTCATCACATCGGGGCGATCCTTAGGCGCCATAACGATGCGCTGGACAAAGGTTCTTCCCCGCTGTTCATCCTGTTTAAATAGCGCCATGCTCTCTAACCAACCGGTTTTACGGTTAAGCTCGAACTTGCCGTAGACCTTAAGGTTACTGTTTTCGCCCAGTTGCTGTTTATTCTGTAACACCGCCAGCAATCTATCGTCGCTGACTTGCTCAACCGTCCAGATTAACCGCTCATCCATGGGGGCGCTGGTGCTATAACCTACGCGGGGCTCAAGCTGCACGGGCAGGGTAGGCGATTGCTCAAATAGGGACTTAAGGCTCGTCCAGCGATTAAATAGCTCGGCGATATCCTTCTGATTTATTTGGGTAACGGGCGTGAGCCGATTGTTGTCACCATTTTTCAGCTCGAGATTAAAGCCCGCTTGAATGATGGAGGTGAGCTCTTTGCCACTGTTTTTTGGATCGATATTGCTGATGGGGATAGGCAGGGCGTGATCGCTTAATTGCATCAGGCTCGGCTGAACGAAGAAGTGGGCATCATTGGTCAATGGGGTGGTTAAGCTGGTCGCTTTACCCTGAGCATCCTGCAACTGGTAATTCAGTAGCACGCGCCCCTGCATGTTCTTTTGGGTTTCAATACCATCATTAATGCTGAGGGTCGAAATCACCTGATATTCACGTGTGCTGGGGATGCCCCCCGATTTATTGGAGCCAGCGCTATCGCACGCCGTTAACCCAACCGTGAGCGTGAGAGTGGTACAAATTACCCTGCATATCCCTATAGCCATCTGAACTCCATTGGCAATTTATGTTGTTGAAATGTAAATCTATTAATCCAGAAGTTGGCGACATTATACACAAAAAAGCCCCTAGGGAATAAAAAGCTCATGCCAATCAGTGGGCAAGATCAGTCGTAAGTTTGCATGATGAATATCGGCCTAAGGCGAGAAAGCCGATTGCCCTAATCAGGCTTCATCCTTTACTCTTGTTAACGCCGCTAGATAACTCACAAGCTAGGGAAGACAAACCTGTGGTAGCTTGTTCAATGGAGAAAGAACGATGAGCCCACAACTCAAGTCCGACAATAACGCGCCAGCTGCCCAGCCTATCCCGCAGGAGGCCTTCGATTGGTACGATGAATATGCCCACGGCATCATCGACCGCCGCGAGTTTATGGCTCGCCTCGCCGGCCTTGTGGCACTGGGGTTTACCATGACAACGCTTACTGGCGCACTCATGCCCAATTACGCCTTAGCCGAACAAGTCTCCTTTAACGATCCCAGTATTCAAGCCAGTTATGTGAAGTTTCCCTCCCCCGAGGGCTATGGCGAAGGCCGCGGTTATTTAGTGATGCCAACTTCTATGCTGATTCCCGGCAAAGAGGCGGGCGATCCTAAGACCTTGGACCCCACTAAAAAAGCCGCCGTGGTGTTAGTGGTGCATGAAAACCGTGGCCTGAATCCTTATATTGAAGATGTTGCCCGCCGCTTAGCGGCCAAGGGTTATATCGCCTTTGCCCCCGATGCCCTTTACAGCCTCGGTGGTTATCCCGGTAATGACGATGCGGGCCGCGCCATGCAGGCCAGCCTCGACAGAGCCAAAATCGAGCAGGACTTTATCGCCGCGGCCCGCTTTTTAAAGGCCCACCCCCAGAGTAATGGCAAACTCGGCGCCGTCGGTTTCTGCTTTGGCGGCTATATAGTCAATATGCTCGCCGCCAGCATTCCCGATGAGCTAACGGCTGGCGTGCCTTTTTATGGCACCCCTGCGGCCACTGAGCTACGCAGCCGAGTCAAAGGCCCGCTAATGTTGCAATTTGCCGCCTTAGATCAACGGATTAACGACACTTGGGCCGAGTACGAAACTCAATTAAAGGCTAACAAGGCGGAGTATATTGCCTATCTCTATCCCAATGTGAATCATGGTTTTCATAACGATTCCACCGCCCGTTATGATGAGCCAACCGCCGAGCTTGCATGGGCAAGAACCTTGGATTTTTTTGCGAAGTACCTACAAGGTTAGGGATTGCCGAACGGCAATTGAGAAACGTTTTATTTGCGGTCTATCGACCGAGGTGAATCAAAGTCGTGGGGGGCCACTCCACACTAGATCATATTGCTGTTATCTGTTTATTGCGGCCTTACGGCCGAGAAAGTCGTGGGGCTTCACCCCACACCCGACCAAGGAGGACTGCTCGTCCTATCCTCCTTGGATGCTCCAAGACGCCCCTAACGGAGTTGAAAGCCCCTTGTGCTCATTGCCAAATTTGCTATCGCTTCCGAAGGATGCGTCCCTGCACCTGCGAAAGCTAGCTCGCCATCCATGGCGAGACTCACGCAATTTGTCTATTCGCCCTGCGGCAACTCCGAGGGGATGGTGTATTCCTTAGGCTATGGAGTTGTAAGCTTGTTTTTAAAAGCTAAGTACCCAAATTAGGTATTACTTAACTACTTAATTTGTAATGTGAAAGTGGTAGACAGATATTAAACAGAACGTTATCTTAGGTTTTTAACAAGGATGAAACTTAATCGTGACCTCGATTCAGTTCACTTGCATCAGGAAGATGTATCTTTATTTCGCTAGAAACGCCTCCTGAACAATCCAGCCCTTACCATCATTGGCTAATGACTGTTAGCCAAGTGCGGTAGCTATGGGAAAGCTTTTGTTTTTGCGGCCTGTCGGCCGAGAAAAGTTTAAGGTCGTGGGGCTTCACCCCTGATTTTTAAACAAGAGCCGACCAAGGAGGACTGCTCGTCCTATCCTCCTTGGATGCTCCAAGACGCCCCTAGCGAAGTTACATGCATTTAGTTAGTGGCCTAGCGCTTATTCGAAATCGCTAACGCTTCCGATGGGGCGTCCTCTTGATGTTAAACAGAGAGTCCGAAAGCTAACTCGGCATCCATGCCTAGCTCACGCGATTTCTTTCAACGCCCTTCAGCAACTTCGCAGGGTATTGGCGTAACTCTTGGTATTAGTGTTTATTTAAAAAACTTTATTAAAATTCATATTGTTACTTGTATGACTACTATTTAGCTAAGGAATAAAATGTCTGTTGCTCTAAATACATTTAAGCGTGCAATCAATGATGCAAGAGCTTTGATCGAATGCTACGACGAACTAAATGTAAAACAGGAATCACAAGCATTAGGTGCATTAAAAAGAGCTGCTTTGATCATGACTATGACCGCTTGGGAAACCTATGTAGAAGATGTTGCTACAGAACTTTTCAACAACAAGTTTGGTGTATTAAAAGGGTGCCAAATTGGAAACTTTATGGAGCAGCAGTTTTCTACCCGCTTGAAAATGTTTCATAACCCTGACTCGGCTAAAACTAAGCAAATTTTTGAAGAGTTTTTTGGGATTGATGTTACAGAGCATTGGAAATGGCCGAATTATATCCCTAAACAAGCCAGAGAAAACCTTAATACTTGGCTAAAAAAGCGTGGAGATGCGGTTCATCGTGCACAGGTCGAAATAGGAACCCCTCAGATTATTAAGCGCGATGAAGTGGATAAGTGTATTCGATTTATAACCGAGTTAGTGACTGCTACAGATAAAGCATTGGGTTCAGTTTAGTTAGGGTAGTGTGAGCAGCGATGAAACTAGTACTCCAGATTACCTTAGGGATTTTGCTAGCGAGCTTGGTTACTTTGTTAGTTCGAATTGGCTATCTAAGCTACGTCGAATATCGGGTTAAGCAAGAAATAAATGAAATCGCGCTACAGCAGCAACAGCGAGAAAAAGCTCGTCAACAAGCTGTAAAAGAACGTCAGCTTGCTGAATACCAACAGCAACAAATTGCAATGCAGCAGGCTGCGGAACAACGACGAATAGCACAACAAAATGAAGCCGCACGCGTACGTAAAGCCGAAGCATGGCGCAAATACTACATCGTCCCCGAAGACTGCAAAAACTATAAGTCAGATGAGCATATGGTCAACTGCCTAAACCATAAAGCCGATGCCAAAGCAGAATTTAATAAAATATACGATTTAGAATAATCATGACCTTAGTAAGATTTTTATATTAAGTTTATGGTGAATGATAATTTATATTTTTATTTATGAAACTAATTTCTAAACTTTTATACTATATTTAGTAAGGAATTTAAATGCTAGACTTTGACCGCATAAAAACATCAATGATTGTATTTGCTCTTGAAAAAGAATTAGGGAATTTAGTTCTGAGTAATGATTCTTCATTAATTGATTCTTCAGCTATTGATACTATTTCTGAGCGTGAAGAGTCCAAGAAGAGAAATAAAGTATTAGATGCCAAAATGTTAGTTAAGGCTAGTTACTTTGGAGAGCTTTTTGATTTTGCTATAAGTGTAAGCAAAGATAAATCTGTTCATGATTATTTAATAGAGTTAAAAAGTTTTTGTTTTGCAAATGATATTTTTGAAATACGTAATGCTGTTAGTCATTCTACAAAGGACTTTCATGTCAATTATTGGTATAGAGCCGCAGCGATTGCAACTCATCCTACAATAGAGAAGTTAAACTTTGAAATGTTACAAGAGGCTCTGTATTGTGCTGAAAATAATGAGTTAAAAGAGCCGCCAGAGGAGTGGTTGGAAAAGATTTGTTGGTCAATACCTAATAATCTACCTGAACAGTTTGAACATTCGATTACATCTCTTATTGGAAGAAGTAAAGAAAGTGAATTGTTAAAGGCAAAGATTAGATCTCCAAGGGCCGATTTTATCTCAATTATTGCCCCAGGAGGAATTGGAAAAACTGCATTAGTTCTTGATGTTTTGCAAGATATTAGTTTAAGCCCAGACTTTTCTGATGTAGTTGATGGAATATGTTTTGTTACATTGAAAAGAGTAAGTCTGACAGCCGATGGACTTGTATGTTTTGATGCAATTAAAACAATATCTGAAATCGAAAAGGAAATTGAAGATTACTTTATTGAGTATCATGGTGATGAATCTATTGTTTTTGAGGGTGTAAAAGAAAAATATAATGAAATGAAATTGATATTGTGCATTGATAACTTAGAAACTTTGCTAGTTGAAAGTCCTGAAACCTTTCAGCTATTTATTGATGGTTTACCACGAGATTGGAAAGTAATAGTAACAAGTAGAGTTACTGTTTATGATTCATCAAATATGCCTCTACCTGGTTTGACAGATGGGTTATGCTTTAATTTGGCTAGAGAGTACATGCTCAAGAGAGGGATAACACACAGCCATAAAGATGATATTAATACTTTAGTGAAAAATTCAAACAACAATCCATTGGCAATAAGATTGTCCATAGATTTGATTGGCAAGGGGTACTCAGTCCCAGATTCTATTTCACATACTAAAAGTGAAATTGTAAAATTTTCATATGATAATTTAATTGATAAGTTGTCACATGATTCGATAAGGATTTTAGAGTCTCTACTTGCTGGAGGGGCTTTATCTAGGAGGGATTTATCTAGCTTTCTTGAGTTGACTTCTGATGAATTGGCTGAATCAATTAAAGAATTAACTGCAACAACATTAATTTATAAAAGTAAATCTGATGAGGTATATAGTTTAAGTGACTCCATCCGAGAGTTATTGGTTCTAAATCCAAGGAATTTAGAGGTTAGGACGCAGTTGAATGAAAAAGTAAGACGTCGAAATATGGAGATTTCTCAAATAAGCAAAGAGCAGGAAGGGCTTAATATTGATAGGTTTGATGCTAATTATATACCAGATGATATCAGTCCTGAGTTAAAAATAGTCTCTAAAAAAGTTAACTCGTTATGTGCGAATAAGAATATTTCAATAGAAAATGCTGCAGATATATTTAGCTCGCTTGATCGTTTTAATGAAATTGATAAAAATGCATTTTTCTTCTTCCAGCGTGGTCGTGTTTTTCAAATGGTTAGTGATTACCCTGGTGCGGTAAAAGCATATGAACGTTCAATCGTATTGTTCAAAAACCCAGTAGTTATGCTGCAGTTGGCTAAATTATATGGTTCTCAAAATGAGACGCCGAATGCATTGAAGTTATATGAGCAGTTAATTGAAGGTCGTTATGCTGAACTAGAAAGCTCTTCAGCAAGATTTTCAAATGATGTTATATATGGGTATTTTATTTCTTTGCTATACTTAGGAGAGTATGAAGTTATTTTTGATAGGACTGAAGATATTGGTTCTCACAGGTATCGAGAGATGTTACTTCTTTTTCGTGCTGCAGCATTTAAGCGTAGTGTTGAGAATAAAGTTCATTTGGGAGGTGATGATTGTAAACAAAAGCTAACTAAAAGTATGGAGATTTTTTCCATTATTTTTAGAGAGTATGGTTATAAGAATAAGTCTTGTGTTGAATTCCGTAAACTTACAAGCGAACTTGCACAGTATTGCTTTTATAATTACTTTAAAGATTCTAAATTTGCGTCAAGTGTTACTAAATTTGTATCAGCCCATGCTCATCAAGTTATGACACAAATGGTTGCAGATTCAGATTTTTGTTATAAATTTAAGAGTGTAATTGGAACGTTGTATCGTCTTAAAATTGATGGTAATTTTTTTGATAGTGATTATTGGCATGAGTTATTAGATTGCTTTGTGAATGATAGTAAAGCTGTAAACAATGGATTTACAGTTGTTAAAGTTAGTTCAATACATGCTAGAGATTCTAGGAATTTTGTAATTTGTGTTGATAAAAATTCGGAAACATATTTAGTTCATAAAAAAACGTTAACTTCTGGAGCGTCAAGATGTTGGGAGCAAATTGATACCGGATTTCCATTGTGTATAAAACATCGACCAGATTTGAATGACTCGAGTAAAAAAATTGTTTACCAAACAGCATTGTTTTCTATTTAGTTTTGAAGTGTTTATTCGATAAAATGTATTTTCATCTTCAATAGCGCGGTAGTCAACTTCAGCTATATTTTGCTTTTGCCTTAAATATGGCGAGAGATATAATACGCATAACTCTTTCAATACTAAAACTGTACACTAATGTATAGAATTTCACCTATACTCTTGCGAAATTACTGATCGCGTGAGCCACGCATGGATGCCGAGTTAGCTATCGAACTCTCTGTTTAACGTCATGGGGATGTACCATCGGAAGCGTTAGCGATTTACGAATAAGTACGAAGCCACTCCTTTTGTGGCTATTTTTTTAATTAATTAGCCACAAATATATGCTGAAACTGATGGGTACACCAGATAGGGCACTGTTGCACCAGTGACCTTCTAAAACATGGATGTTTTAGTAGAGCCTACAAGGATGTATGCACGGCGTGTCACTGGGGTAACAGTGCGAAAGCCTGCGGCAGGCAATGAGTTGCACCATCACTTTACAGCGATATGGTTGCTAGTTCGTAATGCAAAACGAACCAGCAACATCGGGTGTGGGGTGAAGCCCCGCGACTTTGATTTTGACTTATAAATTCAAACGAAGTTTGAATCAGCTTTTCAAACCGCGTTAGCGTAAGTCCGATCCTGATTACTCTGGATCATAATCCAACACTGGCGCCAGCCACTTCTCCGTTTCACTTACTGTCATCCCCTTACGCTTAGCGTAATCCTCCACCTGATCGCGGCCAATATTGGTCACGCCGAAGTAGCGGGATTTTGGATGGGCGAAGTACCAGCCGGACACTGCGGCGGTGGGGAACATGGCGTAGCTTTCAGTAATGTTTAAGTCGATGGTTTCATTCGGCTTTAACAGTTCCCACAACAGGCCTTTTTCGGTGTGATCCGGACACGCTGGGTAACCCGGTGCGGGGCGAATACCTTTGTATTTCTCGCGAATTAAGGCTTCGTTATCGAGCTGCTCATCGGCGGCATAACCCCAGAATTCCTTACGTACGCGCTCGTGCATCCGCTCGGCAAAGGCTTCGGCCAGACGGTCGGCTAAGCATTTGAGCATAATGGCGTTGTAGTCATCGTGGTTGGCCTCAAAGCGGGCAATATGCTCGTCGATACCATGGCCAGCGGTGACCGCAAAGCCGCCCATATAGTCGGCAACGCCGCTGTCTTTGGGCGCCACAAAGTCGGCCAGACAGAAGTTATCGTTACCCACACGCTCAAGCTGCATCCGCAGGTGATGGGTGGTCATTTCGACTTCGGTGCGAGTCTCGTCGGTATAAAGTTCAATATCATCGAAGCCGACGGTATTGGCGGGGAATAGCCCAATTACGCCCTTGGCGGTGAGCCATTTTTCATCGATGATTTTTTTAAGCATGGCCTGACCATCGGCGAACAGTTTCTGCGCCTCAGTGCCTACTACCTTGTCGGTTAAGATCTCGGGGTAATGGCCGTGTAGCTCCCAGGCGCGGAAGAAAGGTGTCCAGTCGATACGGTCGACTAAATCGGTTAATGGATAATCTTCAAATACTTGGCGACCCAGCACATTGGGTTTGAACGGGGTGTAGTTTGCCCAGTCGTGCTGGCAGCGGTTTTCGCGGGCGGCCTCTAGCGAGACGATTTCCTTACGCTTGGTTTGCGATAAACGCTTAATGCGCATCTCTTCGTATTCGGCGTAGGTCTCATCGATAGTCGCCTGACGGGTTTCGTTGCTGACTAGCTTGCTAACCATAGGCACGGCGCGCGAGGCGTCGGCAATGTAAATCGCGCCATGGGGATAATGGGGGGCAATCTTCACTGCGGTATGGATTTTCGAGCAGGTGGCGCCGCCGATAATCGCCGGAATGGTAAGGCCTTCACGGTAGAAGGTTTTCACATTGTGCACCATCTCATCGAGACTTGGGGTGATAAGCCCGGACATGCCGATAATGTCGATATTGTGCTCTTTCACGGCCTCAAGAATGCGCTCCACCGACACCATCACGCCTAAGTCGAACACCTCAAAACCGTTACAGGCGAGCACCACGCCGACAATGTTTTTGCCGATATCGTGCACATCGCCCTTAACCGTGACCATCAAAATTCTGCCGTTAGATTGGCCTTCGACCTTCTCTTGCTCGATAAAAGGGTTGAGGTAGGCCACGGCCTTTTTCATCACCCGCGCCGATTTTACCACCTGTGGCAGGAACATTTTGCCCGAGCCAAACAGGTCGCCGACGATATTCATACCGTCCATCAGCGGACCTTCGATCACATCCAACGGACGGGAGGCGAGTTGGCGAGCCGCTTCGGTATCTTCGTCGATAAATTCGGTGATGCCTTTGACCAACGCATGGGCGAGACGTTGATTCACCGGCCATGAGCGCCATTCTAAGTCTTCTTTTTTCGCGCTACTTGAACCATCGCCACGGAATTTTTCAGCAATCTCAAGCAATTGCTCGGTGTTGTTTGAGTCTTCAACTGGGCAGGGCAGGTTGAGCACGACGTTCTCGACCTTATCCTTAAGCTCGGGGTCGATATCATCGTAAATCGCTAATTGGCCCGCGTTAACGATACCCATGTCCATGCCGACTTTAATTGCGTGGTATAGGAATACCGCATGGATCGCCTCACGCACTGGATTGTTACCGCGGAAGGAGAACGACACGTTCGACACCCCGCCGGAAATCATCGCGTGGGGCAGGGTGGCCTTAATCTCTTTAATGGCTTCAATAAAATCGACGGCATAGTTATCGTGCTCATCGATACCCGTGGCAATGGCAAAGATATTCGGGTCGAAGATAATGTCTTCGGGCGGAAAGCCGACCTTATCGACCAGCACGCGGTAGGCGCGGGTACAGATCTCTACTTTGCGCGCCTTAGTGTCGGCCTGACCTTGCTCGTCGAACGCCATAATAATCGCCGCGGCGCCGTAGCGTTTCACTAGGGTTGCCTGCTCGATAAACTTCTCTTCGCCTTCCTTCAAGGAGATAGAGTTTACGATTCCCTTGCCTTGAATACATTTGAGGCCAGCTTCAATCACCTCCCACTTTGAGGAGTCGATCATAATCGGCACGCGGCTGATATCCGGCTCAGAGGCGATAAGATTTAAGAACTTATGCATCACCTCCACGCCATCGAGCATACCTTCGTCCATGTTGATGTCGATGATCTGCGCGCCGCTTTCTACCTGTTCACGGGCGACATCGAGCGCCTGCTCGAACTTGCCTTCTTTGATCAGTTTTAAAAACTTGGCCGAGCCAGTCACGTTGGTACGTTCACCCACGTTCACAAACAGGGTTTGGGCGTCGATAGTGAGCGGTTCCAAACCCGATAAACGGCAAGCGACGGGGATCTCGGGTAGTACCCGTGGTGCAAAGGGCTCTACGGCTTCGCGAATGACCTTAATATGCTCGGGCGTGCTACCACAGCAGCCGCCGATAATGTTGAGCATGCCTTCACGGGCCCATTCTTGGATAACGCTCGCCATATCCTCTGGGGTTTCATCGTAACCGCCAAACTCGTTTGGCAGACCCGCGTTAGGGTGCGCTGAGACATAGCACTCGGCGATGCGCGACAGTTCTTCAACGTAGGGGCGCAGCTCCTTAGGGCCGAGGGCGCAGTTAAGGCCGATGGATAAGGGCTTGATATGGCGAAGGGAGTTATAAAAGGCTTCGGTGGTTTGTCCGGTCAGGGTTCGGCCCGAGGCATCGGTAATAGTGCCTGAGATCATAACCGGTAAACGCGCGGGCGAATTTGGCCCAAAGAGTTCATCGAACACGGTTTCGATGGCAAATAAGGCGGCCTTAGCGTTTAAGGTATCGAAAATGGTCTCGACCATAATGATATCGGCGCCACCTTCAATTAAGGCGCGGGTCGATTCGCAGTAAGCGGTCACTAACTCATCGAAGTGGATATTGCGATATCCGGGATCGTTAACATCGGGGCTGATAGAGCAAGTGCGGTTAGTGGGCCCTAACACACCGGCAACATAACGTGGCTTACCCGTGGCTTTTTCGATTTCATCACAGGCCTCACGGGCGAGGCGTGCACCTTCACGGTTAATTTCGGCGGACAGCGACTGCATGTCGTAGTCGGCCATGGCGATAGTGGTGGCGTTGAAGGTGTTGGTTTCAATAATATCGGCACCGGCTTTTAGGTAGTCGATGTGAATTTGTTTGATGATGTGTGGCTGAGTGAGCACTAAAAGATCGTTATTGCCCTTAACGTCGGTATGCCAATCCTTGAAACGCTCGCCACGGTAATCCTCTTCCTCAAGCTTGTAGCCTTGGATCATAGTGCCCATGGCGCCGTCTAAAATCAGAATGCGCTTTGACAACTGGTTGCGAATGTCTGCCAGTGCTTGGCTGGCTCGATGGAGAGATATCGCCATAAATGATTACCTTTACTACAGCTAAGTTGAGTCCAAAGTACGCAATCGGGTGACAAATTGCATTTTATTATTGAATGTCGTTCGTTATGTTTTGGACATTTATACGTATAGACGTCCATAATACGCGACATCGGATTGTCAGGGCAAGGCTAAAGTTGGTATAGCATAGGCGAGATAAGGCAGATAAAAACGCTAAAAGGAAAGATTAGATGAAGCAGCTCTGGTTATTACTGTTACGCCATGGAGAATGCGAGGGCGGGGCTATTTTGCGGGGCCGAGTCGACGTGCCACTGAGCGACAAGGGCTGGCGGCAGATGTCGGCGGCGGTGGCGGC
Source organism: Shewanella sp. Shew256 (assembly GCF_002196695.1). NCBI lineage: Bacteria > Pseudomonadati > Pseudomonadota > Gammaproteobacteria > Alteromonadales > Shewanellaceae > Shewanella > Shewanella sp. Shew256. The sequence goes on from NZ_NAJR01000001.1 coordinate 546,143, forward strand.
GCAGGCGACTGTGTGCCACGGCATTTATAGCTCGACCTCAAGGCGCTGCGCCGAGTTTGCTAAGGCCTTTGCGGCCGAGCTGCATTCGAGTGCGTCAGTAGGCATAAGTTTAGATGCGCCCGCGCCTTTGCCGCTCAAGGTCAACCTGCTGGAGGAGTTACAGGAAATAGCCTTCGGCGATTGGGATGGCTGCCTGCTCGATGACTTATATCAACGCGACGGCGAGCGGATGGCGGCCTATTGGCAGAATCCCTGGGAGGTGACGCCGCCTAATGGTGAAGCCATGGCAAACTTTGAAGCCCGTATCGATGGTGCGATAGCACAAATCCTCGATAAAGAGTTTGCCCTGCTGACTATGGATGATGAACAGGCCCATGGGGAGTTTAATGCCTGTGCACCCGCGGCTAATATCTGGGTGGTGACCCACGGCGGGGTTATTCGCCACTTGATGTCAAAAGCGCTGGGGGCGGTGAAAACCTTAGGTTTTTACAGTCAGCTCGCCTTACCCGTGGCGGCGGTGGTGACGATTAATGTGCTCGAGGATGAGCAAGGTAAAAGATACTGGCGTTTAGACTGGCCATCGGGCCACTGTGAGTAGCTTAAAAGCATCAGTCATCGGATGATGAAAATTTTCTGATTTAAACAGCATTGCCTAATGGGCAAGATATAGGATAATGCTTTTCCCTTACATTTGAGCCAGATAACGAACCCAGTACGTTAAGCTCAAAGGTCGCAGAAATAGGTGTTAGGAATTTTGCGCAATTTAGTGCTATTGCTTAAGGGCAACAGTGTTGAAGCGCGCCGGATAACCCAAACATAATAGGGAATCGGGGAGCTGCCCGTCAGTAGCCCGAACTGTACCCGCAACTGTGAGTAGTCGAAGAACTTTGTGTCTTCCCCTACGAGTCAGGATACCTGCCTATTTCTGTTTTCGCTGCGTGCAGCCTTAGTTCTCGAGCGGGTAACTCGAGGGAGCAGAAGATGACATTAATGAGTTTCGCCCTGTTGGCCCAAGCGGCTGCTGGCACAGATAACACCAATCAATATCCATGTGGGAGCAATCGTTAGTGATGCATTCCACATCGAGCCTTGCGCCCTTAGCGCCCGCTGCGACCTCCGCCAATATGGCACTTAAGGTCAGCCAATTGAGTTGGGCGATTGAGGGAAAAACCATCCTCTCGGAGATAAGCTTTGCCCTGCCGCAGGGGGAAATGCTCGGGCTGATAGGCCCCAACGGCGCGGGTAAATCCAGTTTGCTGCGCTGTTTATACCGCTTTATTCGCCCTGCTAAAGGTCATATCAGTCTGTTTTCGCAGGATATTAGCGAGCTGTCGCCCAAGGCGTTTGCCTGTAAAGTGGCGGTGGTGCAGCAGGATACGCCGCAATACTTCGATATGACCACAGAGCAATTGGTTGCCATGGGACTCACGCCGCACAAGGGGATGTTTGATACTAACTCCAGCGGCGATGGTGAAAAAATTGCTAAGGCGCTGGAAAAGGTAGGCCTCAGTCATAAAGTGCATCAACAATACGATCGTTTATCGGGCGGCGAGAAGCAACGCGCCCTGATCGCCCGTGCCATAGTACAGCAGCCGCAATTGTTGATTTTAGATGAGCCGACAAACCACCTCGATATCCGCTATCAAATTCAAATCTTAGAGCTAGTGCGAAGCCTTGGGATCAGCGTCATTGCCTCTATTCACGATCTTAATTTAGCCAGCGCCCTGTGCGACCACTTATTGCTGCTGGACAAGGGGCTGGTGAGTGCCATGGGCACGCCGGCTCAGGTTCTAACCGAGGAACGTATCGCCGAAGTCTTTGGGGTATGCGCCCAAGTGACGCCACATCCCCAGCATGGTAACCCCTTGATTAATTACTTTTATGGTTATCAAAAGCCCAAGAGCGATGCTGTGGACGCGGCGAGAGACTCCCACGCAGTTTCGGCTCAGGCTAGAGCGTCAGAGGCTTGCGCCTGCCATAACCCAGGTGCGCCAAACGAGGTCTTACAAAGAGCTGCAATGCTAAATGAGAGCGTCGAGAACACGCCATGATAGACACACTTAAACTGGTGACCATGAATTTTTTTAGCCACATTTTTACGCCGCTCACGCGCCAGCAATGGCTCATCTTAGGCTTGGCGGGTTTTGCCCTGCTCACCCCCATCGCCGCTGCGAGTTTTGGTGCGGCCAATATTAGCTTCTTAGATGTGCTGCAGGTGTTTATCAATAAACTCAGTCACTTGTTTATGGCCGATGAGGCCGTGAGCACCAGCAGCATGACAGAGCGGATTGTGATGGAGCTGCGACTGCCACGGATTATACTCGCCTTTGTGGCGGGGGCGGGGTTGTCTTTGGCGGGCAGCGTGCTGCAAACCGTGACTCGCAACCCTCTTGCCGATCCTTATCTGTTCGGCATTAGCTCCGGCGCCTCCTTTGGTGCCGTGGTCATGCTGACGCTATTCACAGGTTCTGGCCTGTTTGGCAATGCGGGCACGATCGCCAATTCGGGGATTTTTAGCGGTTCAGGGACTTTTGCTGGCTTGTTATGGTTTAGCTTACCCTTCGGCGCCTTTATTGGTGCCAGTCTGTCGGTGCTAATCGTGCTGGCGTTAGCTGGGTTAGGCCTTAAGAGTCAGGTGGAGCGCATGTTGCTCTCTGGCGTGGCGACCTCCTTTATGTTTAGCGCCTTAACCAGTTTATTGCTGTACTTTGCCAGCCCGCAGGCTACCGCATCGGTGTTATTTTGGAGCCTTGGCAGTTTTGCTAAGGCCAGTTGGTCGCTGCTGGTGCTGCCGTCTTTAGTGGTGCTACTTAGCTTTTTTATTATCCTAGGTTGGAAACGCCAAATCATGGCCCTGCAAGCGGGGGATGAAACGGCCCACACCTTAGGGGTGAATGTGCCTAAGCTGCGCCTCAATATGCTGCTGCTCTGCTCGCTTATCACCGCGATTTTAGTGGCTACTTGTGGTGGTATTGGCTTTGTCGGCTTGATGATCCCGCATACAGTTCGTTTGTTATTCCCCGGTCGTCAGCCCATCTTACTGATGGCGCTGGTGGGCGGCCTGTTTATGGTGTGGATTGATGTACTCGCCCGATGTTTGCTTGGCAATCAGGAATTACCCGTAGGGATTATCACCGCCGCGATTGGTAGCTTCTTCTTTTTGCTGATTTTGCGTCGGCGCAAGCTATCGAATTAGCATGGGTCTTATGGATTGCCGAAATTTAGTACTAAGTGCGTATGGCAAATTACAGCAGGATGCTTCGTAGTTGTTGTTCTAGAATGTGTTAGCGAACGTACTAGTAAATGAGTTATTAGCAGCGGATCTATCATTGGATCCGACATTGCCACTGGAGTGTGAATGCCTCAATCTGTCCCGTTATTTCAAATCGAGCCTGTGAGTAAAGCGCAGGATCAACTCATTCAGCAAAAGATCGATCTTAAGACTAAGCCGCCCGGCGCTCTGGGGCAGTTAGAGTCCTTAGCGTTGCAAATTGCCCGCATTCAAGGGCCGCAGCAATTACAGATAGTTAACCCTACCATGTTGGTGTTTGCCGGAGATCATGGGATTGCCGCCGAAGGCGTGTCGATTGCCCCGAGCGAAGTCACGCGGCAGATGGTGCAAAACTTTGCCCATGGCGGCGCGGCCATCAATGTGTTTTGTAGTCAGTTAGGCTTCAATCTGGAAGTGATTGATTGCGGTATTTTAACCCCAGTTGAAGATGCCGAAGGCATTATCGACCAACGCCTTGGCGCGGGAACGGCCGCGATTCACTTAGAACCTGCCATGACGTTAGCCTGCGTGGATAAGGGCTTTGCCATGGCGCAGGCGTTAATCGAGCGTCACCATCAGGCGGGCTGTAACTTGGTCGCATTTGGTGAGATGGGTATAGGCAATACTTCGTCAGCGGCGGCAATTATGGCGGCCATTATGCAACTCGATGTAGCCGACTGTGTTGGCCGTGGTACGGGCATCAATAGCGAAACCTTAGAGCGTAAACAGATGCTTATCGAACTCGCGCTGCTGTTACACCAGAGTGCGATGACAGGGCCTCGGCAAGTGCTGGCCTGTTTGGGCGGCTTTGAAATTGTGCAAATGACGGGGGCCATGCTCGCCGCTGCCGAGCGCAAGATGCTGGTCGTGGTGGATGGTTTTATTGCGACCGCAGCGGCTTTGGTTGCCGTGACTATCAATGCGAATGTGCGGGATTATTTGATTTTTGCCCACCGCTCCGAGGAGCAAGGTCATCAGCGTATGTTGGAACATTTAAAGGCTAAGCCATTGTTATCTTTAGGGCTGAGATTAGGCGAAGGCACGGGCGCTGCCTTGGCATTGCCATTAATTCAAGCCGCTGTAAATTTTTACAATCAAATGGCGAGTTTTAGTGATGCGGGGATTGAGGCTGTTGTATGATGTGCGCTGCTAAGTGGCTTATTTAAAATAATAACTTTTAGCAGACCTTTTTAATCTTAAACCTTGCAGCAAGTGTTAATTCACTAAGGATGCTTTATGTCAGAACGCGAAAGCTGGCACAAAGAGATAGATTTGTTTTTAGTGGCCATGGGCTATTTTACCCGCATTCCTATGCCCAAATGGGTTGAGGTCGATGCTGACAAACTCAACAAAGCCAGCCGTTACTTTGGCTTAGTGGGCCTGCTGGTGGGTCTACTCAGTGCCATCGTGTTTTGGCTCACCCAAAACTGGTTGCCCGCCGGCGTGTCTGTGCTGCTGTCTATGGTCACGGGCGTGCTGTTAACGGGTGGTTTTCACGAGGACGGTTTAGCCGATACCTTCGATGGTTTCGGTGGCGGTTGGACGGCGGAAGACAAGCTGCGGATCATGAAGGACTCTCGCCTTGGGAGCTACGGCGCCTTGGCTTTGATGCTCGTGCTGATGCTCAAGTGGCAATTATTAGTGGAACTCGCACTTTATGATCCCGTGGTTGCAGGCTCGGCGATGATCGTCGCCCACACTGTGAGCCGCGTAGTTGCCGCCAGCCTTATCTTTACCGAGAAATATGTGCGCGACGATGAGTCCAGTAAATCCAAGCCGTTAGCGCAGCATCAAGGTATTAATGAACTGTTTATTTTAATCGCCAGCGGCGTGTTAGTGCTGCTAGTGCTTAAGGGGATTGCCGCGCTGTCACTGTTATTGGTGATGATAGGTCTACGCCGTTTGATTGTGGTGATCTTTAGACGCCAAATCGGTGGTTACACGGGCGATACCTTAGGTGCGGCGCAGCAGATCTGCGAAATCGTCTGTTACTTCGTGCTGCTTGTTGTGGGTAGCATACTGTGATCCATTTAGTGCTAGGCGGCGCGCGTAGCGGTAAGAGCCGCTACGGCGAAGCCTTAGTGCGCCAGTATACCGCCTTAGGATTCGATGCCTGCTATCTGGCGACTGCACAGGCGCTCGATGCCGAAATGAGCAGTCGCATTCGTTTACATCAGGATGGACGTGCCAAGGATGATATCGACTGGCAACTCGTCGAAGAACCCTTGGCATTAACCGCTAAGCTCAAACATTTAGCCAAACCCGGCCGAGTGATTCTGGTGGATTGTTTAACGCTTTGGCTCACCAATCAATTACTTGCACAAAGCCCCGAGGCAGAACCCGCTTCAACGGAATCGGACTTTGCCTTGGATTTTGCCCGCTCTCGCCATGAGCCTTTAGAACACTGGCGGCAGCAGCGCGCCGATTTTATCCAGACCTTAAGCACCCTTGAGGGCGTAGTGATTTTAATCAGCAATGAGGTCGGCTCTGGCATTGTGCCCTTGGGTGAATTGAGTCGTCAGTTTGTCGATGAGGCGGGTTGGTTAAATCAGGCCGTTGCCGAGGTGGCGGATAATGTGACCTTAGTGGTGGCGGGTCTACCACTGGTGCTTAAATCGAGCTAAGACAAAGTTTTATCGACGCATTCTTAGTGAGGGAGCGAACCGATTCCACTTTAGTTTATTTTCCTCTATTGAGTGATGTTTTTGCCCATGAATTCAAATAACGCCTCTAATCCTACTTCAGCCTTGTCGCAAAACCAGTTTCAAGATGTTGTAAGCCAAAGTGAAGCTCAGCATTCTGGCGCTAAAGTGCTTATGGTGCAGGGAACCACCTCGGATGCGGGCAAAAGTACGCTAGTGGCGGGGATTTGTCGATTGCTCGCCCGTGAAAGGGTTAAGATCGCGCCTTTTAAACCACAGAATATGGCGCTCAATAGCGCAGTCACCATTGATGGTGGGGAGATTGGCCGCGCTCAGGCGCTGCAAGCCGCAGCCTGTTTTCTCGCGCCGCACACGGATTTTAATCCCATCCTGCTTAAGCCAAGTTCGGACACGGGCGCACAGATCATAGTGCACGGTAAAGCCTTAACCACCTTAGAGGCCTCTGCCTTTTTCGGGGAAAAGTCTAAGGATTATAAAGCCATGGCGCTAAATGCCGTGCTGGAATCCTTTGGCCGTTTAGGTCAGCAATACCAAACGATTGTGGTTGAAGGGGCGGGAAGCCCGGCGGAAATTAATCTGCGTGAAGGTGATATCGCCAATATGGGCTTTGCCGAGGCGGTCGACTGCCCGGTGATCATCATTGCCGATATCGATAAAGGCGGGGTGTTTGCCCATTTAGTGGGTACCTTAGCGCTGCTGTCACCCTCCGAGCAGTCTAGGGTAAAAGGCTTTGTGATCAATCGTTTTCGCGGCGATATCAGCCTGCTACAGTCTGGTCTCGATTGGCTCGAGGCCCATACGCAAAAACCTGTGTTGGGAGTGTTGCCCTATTTGCATGATTTGCATTTAGACGCCGAGGATGCGCTTATCGAATCGCCCACTAAGCAGGAAAAAAGCCGTTTTAAGGTGCGGGTATTAGTGTATCCCCGCACCAGTAATCACACGGATTTTGACCCGCTTAGACTGCACCCGGATATCGATTTTGATTATGTCTCGCTCCAGACTCAAGCCTTCGCACAGACGCAGGAGATTGCCGCCGATCTGCTGATTTTACCCGGCAGCAAGAATGTCCGAGCAGACTTGGCTTTTTTGCGCGAGCAGGGCTGGGATAAACAAATTGCCAAGCATCTACGCTACGGCGGTAAGCTGCTGGGGATTTGCGGCGGCTATCAAATGTTGGGTGAAAGCATTGCCGATCCCATGGGGATTGAAGACACGCTCGGCGTGAGCCAAGGGCTCGGATATTTACCCATTACCACCGAATTTAAGGCTGAAAAACAGCTACGTAGGGTCACTGGCAATTTAGCGCTGCAAGGGCAACAAGTAGAGGTGAAGGGCTATGAGATCCACTGCGGTGAGTCCCAATATCTCACGTCCAGTGATGCCGCCAAGAGTGCGCCATTACGCTTGAAAAGTGAGAGTACTTGCGATCAACAGGCAGAAAAGCCTTTTGCCGATGGCTGTTTAAGTGACGACGGGCAAGTGCTCGGCAGCTATTTACATGGGCTATTCGACAGCCCAGAGGCCTGCCAGCTCGTCCTTCACTGGGCTGGGTTGGAAAATGCTCAAGCGATTGATATCAATGATATTCGCGAACAACACTTGGATCGCTTGGCCGACGTATTAGCCGAGCACCTCGATATGCAAAAGCTCGCATCCATTATAAATGCATAAGTGTTAGCAGTAGGAAGAACAGAAAATCATGACAGTAGAGAACGAAAAACAGCTCGACAACGAGCAAGCGCAAATCAAGGCCGAACGCCATAAGGCGCGTCAGCAAAAAGTGAAGGCAGGTGTGGACGCTAAAATTGCCGCCGCCCAAGAAGAAAAAGGCATTCTACTGGTGCTCACAGGCAATGGCAAAGGCAAGTCGACCTCAGGTTTTGGCACGGTTGCCCGCGCGGTCGGCCATGGCAAAAAAGCGGCAGTAGTGCAATTTATCAAGGGCACATGGGAGTGTGGTGAGCGTAATTTGCTTGAAGGTGCGGGCGTGGCCTTTCATGTGATGGGCACAGGCTTTACCTGGGAAACCCAAGACAGAGAAAAGGACACTGCCGCAGCCCTCGTGGCGTGGGAAGCCGCCGAAGCCTTACTTCAAGACGAGAGTATTGATTGTTTAATGCTCGATGAGCTGACCTATATGGTGAGTTACCATTACCTCGATGTAGAGCGGGTGCTCACGGCGCTGAAAAACCGTCCGCCGATGCAGCATGTGATTATCACTGGCCGTGCTTGCCACCGCGCGATTATTGAACTGGCGGATACGGTCAGCGAAGTGCAACCCATTAAACATGCCTTCGAAGCGGGCATAAAAGCGCAGCCGGGATTCGACTATTAAGCAGGGCGGCTAAGGTGGATGGGTTACACCACGAGCCGCCCTTTAAACCCAAGTAGGGCTGTTGTTCCTCGGTAAAATCCGTTAGCGTCTCTATCGTTAGCGTTTTTATTGATAGCATGAGTAGCATGAGTAGCATGGGTAACTCAAGGATGATGCGATGAATAAACGTATTGTGATTTGTGCCGACGGTACTTGGAATCGGCCTGAGAAAGACCTTAAGGTGGATTTTCCCACCAATGTGCTGCGTCTGGCGCGGGCTATCAGCCCGATGGCGGCCGATGGTAAACCCCAGCAGGTGTTTTACGACTGGGGCGTTGGCTCCTATTACGATCAAGCCATCGGCGGCGCGACGGGGCGTGGGCTGCACAAAAACATCATGGATGGTTACCGCTACATAGTGCAGAACTACTCCCCCGGTGATGAGATCTATCTCTTTGGCTTTAGCCGAGGCGCTTACACAGTGCGCTGTTTGTGTGGCCTTATCAATAATTGCGGCATCCTCAAGCGCCACGATGCGAGGCTGATTCAACAAGCCTTTGACCACTATAAAAAAAGCAGTGCACCCTTTGCCCCAAGCGGCGATAAATCCGTTGAATTTAGACAAAAGCATAGCCACGAATCGCGGGAGATTAAGTTTGTCGGCGTGTGGGATACGGTGGGCGCCATGGGGATCCCGATTTCGTTCCTCGGCTTATTCGAAGATAAAGACGAGTTTTACGACACTAAGATTGGCCGCAATGTGCGGGTTGCCCGCCATGCCTTGGCGATAGACGAACACCGCAGCGACTTCGAACCCACGATTTGGCAACTGCGCGACAATATGGATATGCAGCAGGTCTGGTTTGCAGGCGCCCATAGCAATATTGGCGGCAGCTATCTGCCAGATAAGGACGGTTCGCTATTGTCGGATAATGCGCTCGCATGGATGATGGCCGAGGCTGAGCGATTTAATTTGAGCTTAGAGCCGCACCTTGCGGCGAGTTTGCACCCCAATCCTTTGGCAACCTTACACGACTCGCGCCGCAGTTTTTACCGAATTAAGCAATCCTATTTGCGCCCAATTGACCCTAACGTCGCGCCCGTGTTGCTGCATCGTTCGGTGAAAACCCGCTGGGATCAAGACCCTAAATATCGGCCTAAAAACCTGCAGACCTACCTTGAGCTGTACGGCTGGCCAGAAGAATTCATCGATTAAATATAAGGAATATCATGTTAATGCGACGCTTTATTGCCCTCGGCCTGAGCTTGGCGCTGTTACCCATAGCGACGATGGCCGAGCCTGCAAAACGTATTATTGCGCTTTCGCCCCACGCGGTTGAAATGCTCTACGCCATCGGCGCGGGGGAGTCGATTCTGGCCGCGACAGATTATGCGGATTATCCTGAAGCGGCGAAAAAAATCCCCAGTATCGGTGGTTATTATGGGATCCAGATTGAGCGGGTATTAGAGCTTAATCCCGATCTGATTGTGGTCTGGGATACGGGCAATAAAGCCGAGGATATCAATCAACTCAAAAACTTAGGTTTTAAACTCTATAGCAGCTCCCCAAAGACGCTTGAGGATGTCGCCAAAGAAATTGAGGAGTTAGGTGAGCTGACAGGACAGACAGAGCAGGCGACTCGAGTGGCGGCGGATTATCGCAGTGAGCTGCTGCGATTACGTAGCGAGAATGCGGCTAAATCCGAGCCAAAGGTGTTTTATCAGCTATGGTCTACGCCGTTAATGACGGTCGCGAAAAACAGTTGGATCCAGCAGATTATCGGTGTTTGCCATGGCAAAAACGTTTTCTACGATGCGGCGAGTGATTACCCACAGGTGAGTTTAGAGAACGTATTACTGACCTTGCCCGAGGTGATTTTACAGAGCGAAGAGGAGGGTAATGTCAAAGGGGTTGATTGGAGCCAATGGGCCGAAATCCCCGCGGTTAAAAACCAGCATATTTATCAATTAAATGCCGACTTATTGCACCGCGCGACGCCCAGAGCGTTACTCGGAGTAAAAGCCGTATGTGATGCCTTGGATAAAGCACGTTAACTAAAGCGTGTTACTAAAGTGCGTTAATAGTCTATTGCAGCAGGGAATGCGCGTAAGGGGAGGGGATAAAGATGTCGACACCAATCAATGTTAGTGTAGATATCTGTTCAGGCGCCAATTCAGAAATCAGTAATAAGGGCACACTTGTGCTGCTGTGCGGCAAGATGGGCGCGGGTAAATCGACCTTGGCTCGTGAACTGGCCAAGGGTGAACGCTGCGTGCTCATCAGTGAAGATGAATGGCTAGCGACTTTATATCCAAATGAAATTAAAGACTTTGATGCCTATATTCATTACGCCGCTCGCCTAAAACCGCTACTGAAGCGCCATATTGAGGCACTGCTGCTGGCCGGATTAACTGTGGTCATGGATTTTCCTGCTAATACCCTCAATCAAAGGCGTTGGTTGCTGGGCTTGAGTCTCGATACGGGGGCGGCCCATAGACTGATTTACCTAAAGCACAGCGATGAGTTATGTCTGAGTCGCCTTGCCCTGCGCCGGCAAGCAGAGCCGGAACGCGCCCAGTTCGATACCGAAGCCGTGTACTGGCATGTGAGCAGTTTCTTTCAAGCGCCCACGGAAGAAGAGGGCCTTAATATTGAAATCCTTGAGTCATCAGACTGTTGAGTAATGAACTATGTACCAAGTGATAGAGCAAGTGGCGTCGGTTGAAGATTTTATCCGTTTACGGCAGATTTCGGGCCTAAGTCCTCGACCTTTGGCGGGCGTCGTCAAGGCGCTGCCAAAGAGTTTATACGGCGTGCAAATTAACTGTGGTACCCAAACCGTGGGTATGGGGCGGGTTGTGGGGGATGGGGCGATTAACTTTGAGATCGTCGATGTGGCTGTGGATCCTGAGCATCAAGGCAAGGGGCTTGGCCGATTGATTATGCAGCATATTATGGCCTACCTAGACCGTGAGGCTTTTACGGGGGCTTATATCACCTTAATGGCCGATGTGCCTGAACTCTATGAAAAATTTGGTTTTAAATTCAGTCGTCCCGCCAGCGAAGGCATGTATCTGGTGAAATAGGTGCAGGCCTGCATACACAACAAAAACAATAGGATCCCTTAAAGATGAACACGTTACTGATTTGCTTATTTATCGCTATGTTATTGCCTTACTTAGCTAAAGGCCCAGTCGCATGGGCAATGGCCAAAGCCGGCGGTTATGATAATCATCATCCGCGAACTCAACAGGCGCAATTAACCGGATTTGGTGCGCGGGCACTCGCTGGACATCAAAACGCCTTCGAATCCCTACTGATTTTTGGTTTGGCCGTAGTGACGGTTATCGCCACGGGCAAAGTCACTGCGACTGCCGAGTGGTTGGCGGTTGTGCATATTGTCGCGCGGGTGGCGTATCAGATCTTGTATCTACTGAACAAAGGCACATTACGTTCACTGTCTTGGTTTGTGGCGATTTTCAGCGCCTTTGGGGTCTTCTTCCAAGCCTTTTAACGGCCAGGTGTGAGTTTACAGTGATGTGAGTCTCTAAGATCGACGGAGTTGAGATGAGAGTAGTGGATACTGAGAATCGAGCCTGGTTTTTGTTTGAACATGAGGGCGAACTTTATCTGGATGCTAACTGCAGTATGAGTGCATTTGGTTATCACTACTTGATCCCATTAAATGAACAGGAATCTGCGCGCTATCGTGAGATGGGGCGAGCATACTTAACGCAACTCGCCTACAACATTCATTATTCGGTGCCGATTGCTGAAAACAGCCGCTCAATTTATCGAGGCAGAGATAAATCCAGAGAGTTTGAACCCTTATCTCGTCGTGCAATCCAGCTATGGCGGGAAAGGGGTCTCCAACAACTTAAGACTGCACTCTAGCTTAGGCTTGGCTTGCTGTGTCAAAAATCACAATTGATGAATTTATCGTCGACTTTCTGACATTAGTTAAGCAGTACATGATTTATTGTCACTTAAAAAACTATGTCAAATAATCGCTCATTTTTAATGGTTAATAGCCAATTTTGACGGCTAGAAGCTGACTTTGGTCTCAAATAGCTAAATTGATGTAATTAAAGGTTTTTGTGTTTTTGTATCCTATTGAATAATGGTGGTAATTTGACAATTTTAAGCCATTAAATTGACAGTTTTCTTTATGAAAAACCTCAGTTATATTGCAGTTGTTGATACAATTGTTGAGGTTTAAAAACCATGTTACGTCTAATGACCTATGGCATTGTCGCCTTTGCATCTTGGTTTATTTATCAGGATGTTTCCGACCATTTTGGAATGGAGACCTTTGATAAGGTCTTGGTGGAGAATGTGCAACATAAGGTAGAGGCTCGAAAGGCAAAAGCAGCGGCGGAGCTATATGCTCAGCAGCTTAAGCGTCAGGCCGCAGCCGACTGCCAAACGACAAACGCATGCACTCAATAACGGCGATGTATCATCTTTGTTCTTGCTGCGCATAAGTAAGAAGCTGTTCGCCACAGTGTCATAGTAGAGGGGCAAATAATCCTATTTGCCCCTCTTGGGCTTATGAGCCCTAAACCAACCAAAGCAATTCTATTAGAGCAATTGTTTATTCACTGACTACTTTTGTGTGGCGCGGTAGTGGTCGAAGTTTTCGATATAGTCTTCGAGATTGGCGTCAATCATCTCTTTGTAGCGTTCGATATAGTAATCCATCATTTCCTGTTTTTTGGCCTGCATTTGTTCTTTGGATTCAAAGCTGGTTGAGCCAAACCAAGCGTTGTAGCGGGCGACGGCCCACATAAAGGAAGCGCTGACCTCACCTGTTTGGATCTCGGTGTTTTGGTTTTGCTGGTTCGCGAGCTTAATCATCTCGGTGGCACGTTCGTAAAAGGCTTGTTGGTTATCAGACATCAGCAATTCCTATTGTTGGGCAAAATGAAGAGGGCGTTGAGTGCATCGCCCTTTAGGCTGTTACTAATAACCCTAAGGTATTTTGTGGTTGAGGGACAGTCGTGCGCTTCACAGAATCCGTTGATATCACACCAAAAGGCGGCGCCGAAATGAAATATGGGATAGGCGTAACATTTTTCACTGCTTTAGCGAGCGCCTTTGCCGCAGATGCTTGTTGTTACGCCAGTCAGCTTGATATGACCATTTAGCGCGCGCTTTAGTTAGCGGCAAAGCTCCACATCGCTTGGATAAGGCCATTAGCGACTTCAAAGACCACCATGACTTCAAAGGGCTCCTCGCGGATGCCGCTGATCCGTTCGTGATCGACCACCTTATTGCCGACCACCATACGATTGAGGATCTCGGCGTGCAGATGCGGCAAGTTAAAGCGTTCATTTTGATAGAAATCACTAAAGGCGGCCTTGCCTCGGATCACGGGCTCTGTGGCGGGTGGGCGGTAAATACAAACATCGTCGCTAAAGAGCGCGACAAAGCTTGCAAGATCGTGTCGGTTATAGGCGACTAACTGGGCTTGCACTAAGGCTTCGGCTGTTTGTTCTGCTATCTGGGGCATTTGCTGGCTCAAGCTATCTTCCTTCAAAATAGGGGCTGAATCTGACAAGAGACGTTAGCCCGTTAAGGTTTGCGAGAAAGGGCTTTCTAACGCTTATTATCGTTATCTCAGCCTGCTTTCCCGCCATCGCGATTAATGATTGAATTTATATTAAATTATATTATTCCAATAACTTAAGCTGCGTTTGCCCCCAAGGTGTGGCAAAGGGCATGGCTTCTTGTGGGGTTAAGGTAAACTCCAGCTCACAACCATCGCCACGGGGCATTTCCCAAAACTTAACCCCATTCGTCTCGAGGGTGAGCTGAAAATACCCAGAGCCGTCGGCTCTTGGGCATTCGGTATCAGGAACCGCATTAGCAAACAACCTTTCTTTAAGTGCAGGAGGGAGCTGATAACTCATGCTTTCTGGCAAGGTTTGCGAGGGTTTATCGGCAATAAACCACTGCCACGGATGGAAAGGTTTACCATCGGCGAGGGAGAAGCTAACAAACTCTTGGCTGATCCCATTGGCGCCAAAACCCGCCGCCCAGCGATATAAGCGCACGCTGAGCCAATGCTGATTGAGGAAAATCGGTTCAGCATAAGTTTCATCGGCCACAAAGTGGCCCATTTGCGACAACATTCTGCGGCGAGTATCAAAGGTCTGTGCCAGCTGCGCATCATCGGTGAGCTTTTTCTCAAGCCACTGATTAATGGCGGAAATGCCTTTTTGCGGGCCGTTAAATTCGATACCGACTTCGGTGCCATAGGTCAGCGGACGGTATTCAATGGTTTGAAAAGCTTGCCATTTTCCGCGGCTCAGTGAAGGTTTGGTTTCAAGTGGCAGATTGTAGGCATCGGCGCTGCAGTCATCCTGATTATCCGGGCTGAGTTGGCGCTCAAGCTTTATGGGTAAGGATTTACCGGAATTGCCTTTAAACCAATGGCCGCTGAGTTGCTGCGCCGTAGCGCTATCGAACTGCCAGTTTCCGGTATTGTTTTCTTCTTTCCAAATACCGTTTTGCAGCTCGAGCTGTATTGGGGTTAAGTAGCGTTGATAGTAGTAACTGCCACTGCCGTATTGGTTAAAGCAGACTCTAACACTGCTTTTACCCAGCGTGCCCTGCCAAATACCTGAGAGTTCATCGGCGGCAAAAGTGCTGAGTGGCAGCGTAGTGGCAAATAATAGGCTTGAGGACAACAGCTTAAGTAACTTCCGTGTATTCATGTTTTTTCTCTTAAAAGATAATCGCTTATGGCGTTATTTGCTGGTTATAAAAAAGTCGCCCTAAGGCGACTCTTAACGGTTTAGATCTCGATAAACGGCAGATTTAGATAGCCGTTTATCGCGTCAAAAGGCCCGTTTATTCGACTTGCCAATCGATTTGTTCGCCAGCGCGAATTGGCACAACATTGTTGTCGCCAAGTGGGTAACTGACGGGCACATCCCAAGATTTTTTCACTAGGGTGATGGTATCGCTGTTGCGGGGCAGATTGTAAAAATCTGGGCCGTTGAAGCTGGCAAAGGCTTCTAATTTATCCAGCGCATTGACCGATTCAAAGGCTTCTGCGTACAGCTCAATGGCCGCATGGGCAGTATAAGAACCCGCGCAGCCACAGGCGGCTTCTTTACGATCTTTAGCGTGTGGCGCAGAGTCGGTACCGAGGAAGAACTTCTTATTGCCACTGGCCGCGGCACCTAACAGCGCTTGCTGGTGGGTATTGCGCTTTAAAATCGGCAGGCAATAGAAGTGCGGACGAATACCGCCAGCCAACATATGGTTGCGGTTATAGAGCAAGTGGTGCGCGGTGATCGTGGCGGCCACGTTTTCAGACGCTTGAGTCACAAAATCGACCGCATCCTTAGTGGTGATATGCTCGAGAACGATTTTAAGCTTAGGGAAATCGGCCACGATCTTGCTGAGGATATTCTCAATAAATACCCGCTCACGGTCGAAAATATCAATCGATGAATCAGTCACTTCACCATGCACTAGGAACAACATGCCCACTTCCTGCATCGCTTCGAGGGCGGGGTAGATGTTCTTCAAATCGGTCACGCCAGAATCCGAGTTGGTGGTCGCGCCTGCTGGGTAGAGTTTCGCGGCAACGATTTTGCCCGAGGCTTTGGCTTTACGGATTTCTTCTGGGCTGGTTTTGTCGGTGAGATACAACACCATTAAGGGTTCAAATTGCGAGCCAGCTGGCACTTGCGCCTTGATACGATCGTAATAAGCCAATGCGGTTTCGGTATCGATAGCGGGAGGAGCCAGGTTAGGCATGACGATAGCGCGGCCCATATAGCGGCTGATATCGCGAACCGTGTCTTTTAATTGTGCGCCGTCTCTTAGGTGAATGTGCCAGTCGTCAGGACGAGTAATAGTGAGTGTTGTCATAGGGCGATTCATCTTGTTGAATATTTTTGCTGCGAGGGTGGCAGGATCTTATGTGGCAAGGATTTAGCTGTAAAGGGAAACTCAGACAATTCGCTAAGAAAAGTGTTAACACATGTTGAATGCTCACAGCCAGTCTTTCACTTAGCTTTACCCCCCATCTCGAGCGGACACTTTCTCGAAAATCTGCGGACACTTTTTAATAAAGCCCTCTGTGTCCGCGGACACTTTTATCTTGAGTTTCACTTAACTTTATGAAAATAAATGCTTTAATTAAGTTGGCATAGGCGTTGCTTTTACTGGTTATCGATTTTTAATAGTGTCCGTAGCGATGGGCCTATCCAGCCCTACGACAGGGAAGCGAGAAACGCCATGATTAAAGATACCAGCGGCCAAGATAAAGTCCTTGTGCCATCGACCGCCAAACGCCTCAAGTTGCCTCTGATGATTGGCGGCTGCACCTTACTGGTTAGCGCCTTAGTGTGGGCCAGTTTTGGTAGCGATAAAGTTAGCCAGTCCATCAGCCGTAGCGAGCTCACTACCGCCACTTTATATGTTGGCACGCTCACTCGAGATGTGGCCACCACGGGCAAAATTGTTGCCGCCAATGCACCGATTCTCTACAGCACCGAAGAAGGCACAGTAACGCTATTGAGCAACCCCGGTGATAGCGTTAGCAAAGGTGATGTGGTCGCAAAGCTGGATAGTCCAAGATTAACCAATCAATTAGAGCAGGCGAAATCACTATTGGCGGGATTAGAGAGCGCCCTTGAGCGTGCCAAGCTAGACGCCAGACGTAACCAATTACAAGTCAATCAAACCTTAGACATGGCCTCGGTCGATTTGGAAGCCGCCGATCGGGAGAGCCGTCGCGGGGATTTATTGATCCAGTCTAAACTGATCAGCCAAATCGACTATGAGAAGGGCAAGGACGATCTGCACAAGGCAAAACTCAAGTTTAAGCATGCGGAGCAGGAAGTGGCCTTAACCAAGGATACCTTAACCTTTGAGGTGAAAAACAAGGCCTTGGAAATGGAGCGTCAGAGTTTGGCGGTGAAAGAGCTTGAGCGTCAGGTCGACGCCTTAAATATCAAGGCGCCGGTGAGCGGCATTATTGGTAACTGGTTGACCGAGCAAAAAACACGTCTGAGCGCCAATCAGCCCATCCTGACCGTGGTCGATTTAAGTGCCTATGAGGCCGAGTTGGCGGTGCCAGAATCCTACGCCGACGAGTTAGGACTCGGAATGGAGGTCGAACTGAGCTTCGGTGAAGTCAAACTCATGGGCAAGTTATCCTCGATTTCCCCCGAAGTGCGTAACCGTGAAGTGACCGCCAGAGTGCAGTTTGTCCAGAGCGAAAGCTTGAAGCTGCGCCAAAACCAACGGATCTCCGCCCGAGTCTTACTCGAA
Source organism: Shewanella sp. Shew256 (assembly GCF_002196695.1). Classification (NCBI taxonomy): domain Bacteria; kingdom Pseudomonadati; phylum Pseudomonadota; class Gammaproteobacteria; order Alteromonadales; family Shewanellaceae; genus Shewanella; species Shewanella sp. Shew256. The sequence continues at coordinate 563,689 of NZ_NAJR01000001.1, forward strand.
CACAGGGCGAATGTGTTGATGGTTAAACGCGGTGCCTTTATGACCAGCGGTGGCGGTGATGAGGTGTATCAAGTCGAAGGCGATATTGCTACCCGCCGCGACATTAAGCTCGGTAGCACTAGCATGAGTCAGGTTGAAGTGATCGAAGGCGGCAAAGCGGGTGACGAATGGGTGATCTCCAGTGTTGAGCCCTTCAACCATGCTGAACAGGTCAAAATGCATTGATGACCGATAGTCAAAAATTACTTATTAATCAAATTGATGTAATTAACGCCGCTCTGGCTAAAAAGTCTGCGGCTAAGGTGTACAAGGAGTTCATTATGCGTACTAAAAACGTCGATCTTGGTCTGCTGATGTCATCCAAATTGTTTGGTGTTCTGGCCTTGGCTCTACTGGTCGTGGCGGTTGAACTGGGCATAGGTGAGGCCAATAGCTGGTTTTTCCTCGGTTTAAATATTTTGGAATGGACCAATCCCCTAGAAGAGGTGCGCCAAGTGGGTGATGTCTCGATGGAAAGTGTGAGCTTTATATTCGCCTGTCTCAATGGGGTGTTCGATGCCTTGAGTGGGGTTGTGATGGGCCGTTTTGCGGGGTAATGGCTGTGTGTCAGCCGTTACCGCTTAAAGATAAAGAAAATACTGGCGCGTTTTATAAGCCGTTTGCGCGCAAAGATAAAAATTAATCAAGGAAATTAAAATGTTATCAATGAAGAATATCAGTAAGGTTTTTAAAACGGACTTAGTGGAAACCCACGCACTGCGGGATTTCAACCTTGAGGTGAATGAGGGCGAGTTTGTGGCGGTCACGGGTCCTTCGGGCTCAGGCAAAACCACCTTCTTAAATATCGCAGGCTTGCTCGAAGGCTTCACCCATGGGGATTATTTTTTAGATGGAATTAATGTCTCCAACCTCAGTGATAACAAAAGTGCCGCCGTACGCAACGAGAAGATTGGCTTTATCTTCCAAGGCTTTAACTTGATCCCCGATCTTAACCTCGCGGAAAACATTGAAGTGCCGCTGCGCTACCGTGGTTTTAGTGCCAAGGAGCGTAAACGCCGTGTGGAGCAAGCGCTAGAGCAAGTGGGCTTAGGCGCGCGGATGAAGCATTTACCGACCCAATTATCCGGCGGTCAGCAGCAAAGGGTGGCGATTGCCCGCGCTTTAGCGGGGGAACCCCGTTTTCTGCTCGCCGACGAACCAACGGGTAACCTCGACAGCTTAATGGCGCGCCAAGTGATGGAATTATTAGAGAATATTAACCAGTCTGGCACCACGATCATCATGGTGACCCACGATCCTGAACTGGCCCGCCGTGCCCAGCGCAATATTCAAATTGTCGATGGCCAAGTCTGCGACTTTACCATGTATCAGCCCAATGCGGCTCGCAGCGCAAACCACGGCAGTGTCGATAAACTCGTTGCTAACGCCCAAGGCTAGGAGCGGTTATGTTCTTCTATTACTTAGATTTAGCTTGGCGTAGCATCAAAAAAACGCCTATGTTGTCGGCATTGATGATTATGGCGATTTCCATCGGCATTGGTATCACTATCACCACACTCAACATCTATAAAATGATGTCGATTAACCCTGCGGGGGAGAAATCGGGTCAACTGTTTGCGGTGCAGTTGTGGAGTCAAGGACCTGATGCCTGGGATCGCTTCGATCAACAGATCACCTATCAAGACGGGATGAACTTACTTAAGAGTGATATTCCGAGCCTGCAAACCCCCATGTTTCGCACGGGCGGCGCGGTACAAACCGAAGATCCGGCTTTTTTACCCGTGCTGCAATCTCAGGTTAGGGTAACCAATAACGACTTTTTCCCACTGTTTGGCCTCGAATTCCAATACGGTCATGCATGGGATGACAGTGTCGATAAAGATGCTCGCTACGAAGTGGTGTTGACCGATGAGCTAAATAAGACGCTGTTTGCGGGCCAAAATAGTGTGGGTAAGACGATTTATTTCAATGCTAAGCCCTATCAGGTGGTGGGAGTGCTTAAGCCTTGGGCACCGAGTCCAAACTATTACGATCTTAACAATGGCGCCTTTGGCAATGTGGATACCTTGTTTGTGCCCTACAGTTTGGCACCAATTGAGGAGTACGCCAGTTGGGGTAATACCAACGGCTGGAACTATGAAAGCATCAATAACTATGCACAGCGTTTAACTTCAGAAAAGCATTGGACGCAATATTGGGTGCAACTCGATACGCCTGAGCAAGTGGCCGAGTACCGTCAGTGGGTACGCCAATATATTGAACAACAAAAGAAATTAGGCCGCTTTAGCTCACCTAAGGCCGATGTACAGTTGTCCGATGTTGACCAATGGTTAGCCATCAATAAAGTGGTGCCTGAGGATAACAAGGTGCTAGTGGGCCTGAGCGCACTTTTCTTAATTGTCTGTTTAGTCAATATGTTAGGTTTATTGCTGTCTAAGTTTTTACGCCGTGCTCCCGAGATCGGTGTGCGCCGCGCCATTGGCGCCAGCCAAGGGCAGATCTTTGCCCAACATATGGTGGAAGTGTCCTTGATGGGATTATTCGGCGGTTTGCTCGGCTTAGCTTGGGCCTGGGGCTCACTGATGCTGCTGACGAAGAAGTTTCAGTTGGAGGCGTCTTTAACTCACCTCGATACCAGTATGTGGTTGATAGCACCTTTGATCGCGATTTTGGCGGCAGTGGTGGCTGGCATCTACCCCGCGTGGCGTGTGTGTACGACTAACCCAAGTGTTTATCTTAAGAGCCAATAATCGGGGGCAATATGTTACATATCAAACCTATTCTTAGCAGTTTATTACGCAGTAAAAGTGGCCCCTTGTTGCTGTTATTACAGATCATTTTATCTGTGGCTATCGTCGCTAATGCCAGCTTTATTATCGCCGAGCGCCTGAATTTAATGGCGCGGGATTCGGGGATTGTTGAAAGCGAAGTCTTCGATTTCAGTATTTATCATTTTGATAAATCAACGGATTTAGTTGCGCAGGATAAACGAGATTTAGAGATCATCCGTGCGATCCCGGGCGTTATCGATGTGGCGCCCACCTCTATGGCTCCCCTGAGCGGTGGCGGTTGGTCGAGTAACTTTACGCTTGGGCCGGAGGAGCGCGCTAAATCTACGCCCAATACGGGCATGTATATGAGTGATGAGCATTTCATCAACTCCCTAGGACTGAAGTTAGTCGAAGGACGCAACTTCTATTCCCAGGAGATCACCACTGAGTTGTTGGAAGATGGTGGCAAGATGATCGTCACTAAAGCCTTTGCCGATAAGGTATGGCCAAATGAGACTGCGCTTGGCAAGAGCGTATATATGGGCACGCAGCACTTTGTGGTGATTGGGGTGTTGGAGCGCTTACAAACGGCGTGGGTAGATAACAAAAACCTAGAGTTTAGCTCAGTGTTGTCGGTGAATTATCCCGCTGACTATAAACGCTATTTAGTGAGAGCTAAGTCGAGCGATATGGCTCGCCTCAAGGAAGTCATTCCCGAGCTGCTGCACAAGGAATATCCGAGCCGCGTGGTCGAAGGATTTACGACCATGGGAGAGCGCCGTATCGAGGCGTACCGTGACCATGAGTTAATGGCAACCGTACTGACCATGATGGTGGTGTTACTGCTGCTGATCACATCCCTTGGGGTGACAGGCATGGTGATGTTTAATATCCAGCGCCGCACTAAGCAAATTGGAACTCGCCGCGCGTTAGGGGCGAAAAAAAGGGATATTATCAGCTACTTCCTCGTAGAGAACTATCTGCTTTGCTTGCTCGGCGGTGGCATTGGTGTGCTGTTAGCGATTCAGCTCGGCCAGCAATTGATGAGTCTCTATAGCCTGCCGATGCTGGAGATAATCTATCCATTGCTGACTGTGGCGGGGCTGTTTGCGGTAACCACCCTTGCGGTGTACTTGCCAGCTCGCAAGGCCGCTAAGATTTCTCCTGCGACAGCCACCCGCAGTGTTTAAATAGGATGAAGGGCATTAAGTGCAATAACATTAGGATGTTATTGCACTTTTTGTTACTTTAAGGTTAATAGTTTTACTCTGGACGCACATGCTCACATGGACACTATTCTGATTGTCGACGACAACCATGCCATCTGTCAGGCCTTGGGCTTAATGCTGGAGATCAATGGTTATCAGGTGTTGACTTGTCATACGCCCGAAGATGCCCTTAGCCTAATGGCAACCCAAGATGTTGATTTGGTTATCCAAGATATGAACTTCACCCGCGATACCACCTCGGGTGAAGAAGGGCGGCAGTTGTTTTATGCCCTGCGTGAGCGTCAGCAAGATCTGCCGATCATCCTGATGACGGCGTGGACTCAGCTCGAAACAGCGGTCGAGTTAGTTAAAGCGGGCGCCGCCGATTATATGGGCAAACCGTGGGATGATGCTAAGTTACTCAACAGTATTACGAATTTAATTGCGTTACATAAACTTGCCCGTGCAAACCAGCAGCTCGAACGGGTGAATTCCCAGCGTCAGGTGGCGATCGCCGATGCGGATCTCTGCGGAATCGTGTTTGGCAGTGGCGCCATGCAGCGCTGTATCGACTTAGCCTTACAACTGGCGCGCTCCGATGTGTCTGTGTTGATAACCGGCCCCAATGGTGCGGGTAAAGACAAGCTTGCCGATATTATTCACGCCAATTCCCCCTTAAAAAACAAACCGTTTATCAAGGTGAATGTGGGCGCCTTGCCGATGGAGTTACTCGAAGCCGAACTCTTTGGTGCCGAGGCGGGGGCTTTTACCGGCGCTAATAAGGCGCGCATTGGTCGCTTTGAAGCGGCCGATGGCGGCACGCTGTTTTTGGATGAAATTGGCAATTTACCTCTGTCGGGCCAAGTGAAATTGCTGCGGGTATTACAAACCGGGGAGTTTGAGCGCTTAGGCAGCCATAAAACCTTAAAGGTGAAAGTGAGGGTGATCAGTGCGACTAACGCCGATCTGGCCCAAGATATTGCCGAAGGACGTTTCCGTGAGGACTTATTCTATCGTTTGAATGTGATTGAATTGGCTTTACCGCCGCTGAATCAACGAATTGACGATATCTTGCCCTTAGTGAAGCATTTTGTCGGCGAAGGTTTTAGCCTGAGTAAACCAGCGCAGCAAGCCCTGTTGCAGCACCGCTGGCCGGGCAATGTGCGCGAGTTGGAAAACGCCTGCAAACGTGCGGCGCTGTTGGCCAAAAGCCGAGTGTTAACCGAAGTCGATTTTGGTTTACCGCCCGCGCATGCCCACCATCAAACTAGCCATCAAACGAGTCATCATGCTAGCCATATGAGTGTCGCGCCCCTTGGGCAGACTCGGCCCTTAGTCTCGCCATCAGAGATGCAATCTCTGGCGAATCCGCCGATTGAGCAGGAGAGCAATGAGGCGACGGATGTGAGCCGTGAGCAGATTGAAATGGCCTTAAGGCAACACAAGGGCGTGATTGCGCGCGTGGCCAAATCCTTAGGGCTGAGTCGCCAAGCCTTGTATCGTCGTATGGACAAGTTTGGCTTAGAGAAGTAACGATTGGCGGCGTAATGGGTGGCGATTAGGCGGGAATTAACGTGCTACTGCGAACAAAATTAATCATTTATTCAACAGTTTGTTGTGCTTTGGGTGTGTTACTAACCCTAGGCGCCATGAGTTATCGCTCGTCAGTTTCCTCTCTTGTGGAGGATGCTCCCCACACCTTGCCCGATATTACCGTGCCCGAGCTGGATTTGGCACAGCTCGAAGATGCGGTGGCCGCAATCGAATCGACGATTAAGGATACTGAGCAATTTCAAAAGGCACTCTCATTGCAGGAGCGCTTGAAGACAGAGCAAATCAAACACGAGTTGCAAAAGTTAGAGCAACTTAAGCAAGAGCAAGTGCAGATTAAGCTCTATAAACTCGATCGTTTGAAGGACGGGCTTTTTAGTCCCGCCCCCCATCCTATTGAGGCACCACCAATGGTTGCGCCGGTTGAACCTGTGCTCCCCGCCGAATTTAGCCTGTCGGAACACACTCAGTCGATGCCGGCAGTATTTGATATGCTGCTGATCTTGCTGCTGGCCTGTGGTAGCTGCGCGCTTGGGGTTGCTTGGTTTACCCGCCATTTAGCTCGCAGTCTCAATGCCTTAGAGGTTGGTTTGCTCAACTTTAACGACAATGACTTTAGCGTGAGCATTCCGGCAAATGGTGAAGGGCAGCTAAAAGCATTGGCGGAGTTATTCAATGATTCGGCGGCTAAGCTGCGCCAAGAGCGGCAATATATTTACCAGCGGGAATTGCTGCTGGATAAGGTGATTCAAAGCTCTCCGAATGTGATGCTGCTGTTTAACGATCACCAGAAACTCATGTATGCCAACGATGCGGCGCGGCATCTTTTTCATATCAAAGGCAAGATGGAAGGCTTGAGCCTCGACGAGCTGCTGCAAGACTTGCCCGAAGCGCTTGCCTTGGCCCTTAAGCAAGAAAAGAGCGGCCTGTTTACCATGGGTGAGGATGATACTGAGACTTGGTATCTGAGCCGTGGCCAGTTTTTACTGAATAACCAACAGCATAACTTAATCTTGCTCAAGCAGATGACCCGAGAACTCAATCGTCAGGAAGTGGCGGTATGGAAGAAGGTGATCCGCATTATCAGCCATGAGTTGAATAACTCTGTTGCGCCCATCGCCTCCATGGTGAACTCGGGGCGTTTACTGACGAAAGATCTCGATAATCCCAAGCTTAAGCTGATATTCGATACCATAGAGAGTCGAACGAATCACTTGAGCCAGTTTATTTTCAATTATGCGCGCTTTGCTAAACTGCCTTTACCGCAGCGACGTGATGTGCCGTGGCAGCAGCTTATCGAACATTTAACCCAACATTATCCTTTTACCTTAGCCAATGAGTTACCCGCTGAGATGGGCTATTTCGACCAAGGGCAAATGGAGCAGGTCTTGCTGAATTTACTGAAAAATGCCCATGAATCAGGTTCCAATCCCGATGAAGTCACTCTCTCGATTCGCCATCAAACCATGGTGGATGGGGCGGGCTTTAGTATCAAAATCGAGGATCGCGGCAGCGGTATGTCCGAGGAAGTGTTAGAGCAAGCCCTCTTACCCTTTTACTCGACTAAACAATCGGGCACGGGTTTAGGTCTGCCCCTTTGCCGCGAAATTATCGAAGCCCACGATGGCAGCATTAGCATGCATAATCGCAGCGACGGCGGTCTGTCGGTACATTTGTGGCTGCCGCAATAAACCGCCTTTAAGTGTGTATCAAGAGGTTTCACTCCTCAACCGAATGTATTACCCAAATGGGCTATTTTGCGGTTTTTACCTTAGCTTTTCGGGCTAATTTGCCCCTCCCTCTAATGACGACAGATCGGCTGTCCTGTTACCCTGCGTAAGCGAAAATGTTGACTAAGGGCTTGTCCTTGGTTCGGCTTTGGATATCGCGCAATGGGTGGCTTTCATCAACAGGGAGAGGAAAGTGAGATCGTTAAAAAAGCGGTTATTCGTCTGCATCTTGTGTCCCTTGCTGTTTGTCAGTTCCCCCAGTGTTTTGGCCGATGATGACATTGAAATCAGTGGATTAGTCATAGACAGAACCTTAACCCGTTTTGGTAAGGATTTTGGCTTTTACTATTCAAGTTATTGGCGCGAATTGCCCTTTACCCAAGGCTTTAACGTGACCCTGTATGAAACCGTGTTTCCGCAGGCGGGCACGGTTTTAACCTTGGAGGTCAACGGTACGCGCATCTATACCACGCACTTTGGTCGCCGCGCCAATCCGATTAAGGAAAGCGCAGAGCAGGCCATATTGCTGACCATTGATTACTTAGCTCAGGTTCGAGCTAATGCCATTACGGGTGATTTTTCAGGAACAACGGACGACTTTTAGGATAATAATAATGACTTACAGGACGTTACTTTCTCTTGCCGTGCTCTGCATGGCATGCACAAGCCAAGCAACCGAATTAATCTATACCCCTGTGAATCCCAGCTTTGGCGGTAATCCGCTCAATGGCGCCTTTCTGCTGAATAAAGCGCAGGCTCAAAACGATAACAAAGCCAGCTCGACCGAGAAGGACTTTGTTACCCGCTTTAAGGAATCCTTAGAACGTAACATCATTAACTCTATCACCCGTGGCGTGGCCGATGGGGAGATCACCGATGGCGTGTACGATACCGGTGATTTTCGTATTGAAGTGGCTTCCACTGGCACTGGGGTGATGCTGACCATCACTAATATCGAAACCGGTGAAGTGACAGTGATTGAAATGCCAACCTTCGGAGGCGGAAACTAATGACTCGTTTCATCTTTATCGCCCTGATGCTGCTGAGTATGTCAGCCTGTAGCTTGATCCCAAAGCCTGACTTAAATATCACGCCCGCACAGGTGAACCCCGTGAGTGAGGTGATGAAGGGATTACAGAGTCAGCCTGGGCCTAAGTTTCCTATCCCTGTGGCCGTGTATTCATTTCGCGACCAAACGGGCCAGTATAAGCCTCAGGCGAACGTGAGTTCCTTCTCCACGGCGGTCACGCAAGGGGCAACCTCTATGTTGATGCAAACCTTGCTCGACTCGAAATGGTTTACCCCCGTCGAGCGTGAGGGCCTGCAAAACCTACTGACCGAGCGCAAAATCAGCAACAAACAAAATGGCACTAAGGGCGATGATATTCCGGTGTTATCGACGGCGAGATTGCTATTAGAAGGTGGCATTATCAGCTACGAGACCAACACCAGCACCGGCGGCACAGGGGTGGAATACTATGGCATTGGCGCCTCGGAAATGTACCGTGAGGATTTAGTCACTATCTATCTGCGCGCGGTCGATGTGCACACGGGTAAAGTGATGATGTCTGTATCTACGAGTAAAAGGGTACTTTCGCAGGAAATGCGTGCAGGCCTGTTCCGCTATACCAGTTTGAATCGTTTGGCCGAGGCGGAAGTCGGTTTTACCACTAACGAACCCGTGCAGTTTTGCGTGCTGCAGGCCATCGAACTCGCGGTCGCCGAGTTGATTGATAAGGGCATTAAGCAAGGTTATTGGAGTCAGGCTCAGGTGACACAACCCGCAGAAAGACAGCAGGAGTTGAGCCAAGGTTAATTCCCATTGCGATAACAAGCACCGAGCCAGCGACATGTCTGGCTCGGTTTTTTTATGGTTAATCGGACTGTAACGCCTTCCAAAACAGCGCAAAGCTGGCATCGCGGTAATGCTTATCTTTGCCTAATTCTGGATTATCGATAAAAAAGCGCGTGGCGGCCAAGTATTGGCCGTGACAGTTTTCAAGCATTAAATCAACGGGATAGTGAGCAATCAACCCCATCAGTTGTCCCTGTTTTATCAATTGCGCGATAAACCCTAAGATGCTGTTCATCGCCTGCTCGCGAATATTCAGTGCTATCTGCGGCGACATAGAATACTGCTGGAAAAACAATTGTTTGACTGGGTTTTCAATCGACCAATCGATCGCACTCTGCCAAAGCGTTTCGGCATTATGTTTAAGATCTTGCCCCTCACCGACCTTTAACAACAAGGCATCGGCAAATTCTTGCTTGATGGTAAGAAACAGGCTTTCCATCAATGCTTCCTTGGTCGGAAAATGGTGGAACAGAGTGCCCGTGGCGACGCCCGCCTGCTTGGCTATCGATGCGGTCGAGGTGCCATGAAACCCTTGGTCGACAAATAAGCGTAAGGCGGTTTCCAAAATGGCCTGACGTTTATCTGTCATGGGTTTAGTGTCTGTATCTGTTGGTAATAAGCTCGGCATAACCCCTCCTAAGCGCCCGTATTAGCGTAAAAACAGCTTCATCAACATCCGTTGGATAAAAGTACCATAGGGAGGGTGGACAAACTTACCCGTGTTGAAGCGACCTCGACTAAGTACGGTTTTGGCGTGGCTAAAGGTCAGGAATCCTTCCTTGCCGTGGTAATGCCCCATCCCCGATGGGCCTATACCGCCAAAGGGGGCATCGTCGGCGGCCACATGGAACACGGTTTCGTTGATGCACACACCGCCGGAATGAGTTTGCTTGAGGATTTTTTGTTGGCTTGCTTCATCAAAGCTCATCACATACAGGGCTAAGGGGCGAGCACGATGGTTCACGTAGCTAATGGCCTCATCTAGGCTGTCATAACCAATCACTGGCAGCAGTGGGCCGAAGATTTCCTCTTGCATGAGTAGCATATCTTCAGTGGTGTCGGTAATGAGCTGAGTCGCGAGTTTACGATGCTGGCTATCAATCACGTCATTCGAGGCGGGGATCACCTTAGCCCCTTTAGCCTTGGCATCCTCAAGCACGGTTAGCAGGCGCTCAAACTGGCGGGCATTAATGATGCTGCCGTAATCTTTGCTGTGGGTAATGGCGCCATACATGGCCTGGAATTTCGTCTGATAGGCTTGGATAAACTCTGCCACTTTCGCCTTAGGACAAAGCACATAGTCAGGGGCTACACAGATTTGTCCAGCATTCAAACACTTACCATAAATCATTCGTTCTACTGCTATCTCAAGTGGCATATCGGGGGCGATAATCACTGGCGACTTACCACCCAGTTCGAGGGTCACAGGTGTGAGATTATTGGCGGCGGCGCGCATCACATGGCGACCGACTGTGGTTGAACCGGTGAACAGCAGATGATCGAAGGGCAGGGCTGAAAACTGCGCCGCGACATCGGCTTCCCCTTCGACCACGGCAACATGGGATTCTTCAAATACTTCGGCAAGTAATTGCTTAATGACGCTATTGGTCGCGGGAGTGAATTCCGACAGTTTGAGCATGGCATGGTTGCCTGCAGCGATGGCCGTGACTAAGGGACCGATGGAGAGCATGACGGGAAAGTTCCAAGGCACGATTATCCCAATAACTCCCAGTGGTTGATAATGCACTTTCACTTGGGCGGGGGCGAGTAAGATGCCCGCATGGCGGCGGCTTGGCTTGAGCCATTTCTTCAAGTTTTTCAGGCTGTAATTGATGTTATTGACCACGGGCATAATGTCGGAAATCAAGCTGTCGTCGACCGATCTATGGCCATAGTCCTGTGACAGCGCTTCGACGAGTGACTGTTGGAATTTCAACAAAGTAGCCTTAAGGCGGATTAAGCGTTCTTTACGGATAGCATAATCGGGATTCGGCGCCGCCAAGTAACTTGCACGTTGGCGTTGGAGTAACTCGGTGAGTGACGAGATTTTTGCTGGGTCTGTTGCCATATTCATAGTGATCCCTCTGATGCAAGTCTGAGCTGATGAAGCGATTTGTGGCGTATAAAAATAAACCGACTGATTAGTCGGTTTATCCTAGCGAACAGCGTGAGCATTCGCAAGTGTTCTGGTGTATTTATGAGCAAGATCACGGCCCGAAGTGGGCTTAACTTCTACACTGAAATAGTAGTTGGTTAAACAAGGAGTGGGTATGACTTTGTTAAAGCATGGAATTTCTGTTGGCATTGAGCGTTATGGCGACGATGATTTTTTTGTTGCCTTTAAAGCCGTTGGCACTTTAACTCATCAGGATTATGAGATGATGGTGCCCGTGCTCGAAGCCGCGTTAGCTGGAGTAAAAGATCCCGATATTTATGCCCTAGTCGATGTGACTGAGCTCGATGGTTGGGAACTTCAAGCCGCTTGGGACGATCTAAAACTAGGGGTTAAGCATGTTCGCCACTTTGAGCGGATTGCCATTGTCGGTAAAACGACTTTACAGGAAGTCATGGCGAAGCTGGCAAACTGGTTTACTCCTGCTGAGGTTAAGTTTTTTGTCGATAAGCTGGATGCCATTACTTGGCTCAAAGATGAGCTTCACGATGACTAGCCATTAAGGAGAACAGATTATGCGTTCAGGTCAAATACTCTGGCCCACCGATTTTTCGGAAACTGCGGCCCATGCGCTACGTTATGCTATTGAAATGGCAAATCTATACCATGTAGGGCTAAAGATTTTACACGTTGTAGAGCAACCCTTGGGTGACGAAAACTATATGATCTTAGCGATCACTCCCGAAGAACTCGCTAAGAGTATGGAAGAAGCCGCCGCAACTAAGATGCAGGCTTTACTCGAGGGCCTTAAAACCGAATTACCTATCACGACCTTAATTCGCCGTGGCGATCCCGTCGATCAGATCCTCGAAGAGGCGAATGGCAAAGACGTGGGCATGGTAGTGATTGCCAGCCATGGCAGGACGGGGATCTCGCACTTTTTACATACCAATGTCGCCGAGGCCGTTGCCAATGGCGCCGCATGCCCCGTACTGGTAGTAAAATAACGTTTAACAGAGGTACAAGAGGGCGCTAAGGCGCCCTTTGTTTTTGATTGCTAAAGCATAATTAATTTTACGCCCTAGCTGCTTGTGCCGATTTACTGCTATAAAATACAGATTATCAGCCCCCATTTATTGGGCGAAACAACCATAAGCGATGGATAAGATCATGCGTACTCAAGAAGTGTTATGCCCGACGGACTTTTCGGCGACTGCCACCCATGCTCTTAAATATGCGGTTGAAATGGCGAATCTTTATCAGGTGGATATCCGCTTGTTACATGTCGTTAGCCCCGCACGAAGCGCCCATTTTTACGGTGTGGCAGTGGAGACGCCTGCGACATTAGAGCAACAGCTCGCTGAATTTGTTGAACAAAAAATGCAAAGCCTACAGCTGGAGATGCAGCAGGGATTAAAATCAGGTCTGAGTATCAAACCCGTCATTCGCCATGGTGATGCCAGTGAAGAAATTCTCGCCGAAGCCTCCGATGTAGGCATGGTGGTCATTGCCAGCCATGGTAGCACTAGCTTAATGGACTTTTTAAAACCCCATGTGAGTCAAGATGTGGTGCGACTCGCTAAGTGCCCGGTACTAGTCGTTAAGTAGGATCAGAGCGGATCATGCTTTAACACTGTGTGGTCGAGCAGGGTATTTGAGGCCTCGGCATCGTTGTCGAGGGACACGAAACGTCGATATTTTTCCTGTAGCGCGTTGATGGTTCCATCCTCGGTGATCTGCTTCAATCCCAGATTAAAGTCATCCCGAATTTGTTCATTTAAAAAGGCAAATTTATATTCCGTTGGCGGGAAAATACGATTGCAAATAGCCACTTGCTTGATTTCCGCCTCGGTCAATTTCCCCTCGATAAATGCCTGCTTGAGATAGTATTTAAAAATGTTCTTATCCATCACTACCACATCGGCCCTGTGTTTCATCAACATATAGACCTGTTGTATTTGCCTCGCCTGTTCTTGATAACCGCTGTTGGCTTTTGCCATCAGGCTAAATTCCTCGCCGAGCAACACTGAGGCCCGTTGAAAGGCGACTACCTTTTTATTGGCAAGGTCTTGAACACTGTTGATAGCGAACTTATGTTCATCGAGGCTGATGGCACAGTTTTGATAGCGGATCGCGACGTCGGAGTAGAATACGTTATCTACCATGCCTTCTTTGATGTTGATAATGCCGTCGAGATTGCCCTTTCGGAGTTCATGGAAAGTGCGGGCTAAGGGTAAATAATGAATGCTGGCATTATGTCCCTTAACGGCGAGGGCTTTGTAGAGTAATTCAAGCTCTAAGCCACTATCGGTCTCTTGAATCACATAGGGAGGGATTGACACACTGACCCCTATTTTGAGTTCATCAGCTTTGCTTGTAAGGGGATGAAATAGGGCGATTAGCCCCATTAGTGGGTAACGAATATGGCAAAATTTAGCGTAAGCCGAAGCAAGGTTAACCTGTCTCATCACTCATCAATACCTCTTAGTGAGTCACCAACCAGTTTTGGCCGCTCCATGACCTACTGCAATAAGTGTAGTTTGCTAATTTATAGTCTTGTTTAATTTATTTAGCAAAGGCGCAAGAACCTTAGAAAGAGGACCCCGGCTGGGTTAAAAAGGCGAGTTCATCGGCGGTGGATTCTCTGCCTAATATCTTGTTTCGATGAGGATAACGGCCAAATCTGTCAATGATGGCTTTGTGTCTAAGCTCAAATTCTAAATTGGCGATTGCCGCTTCTCGATTGAATAACTTTTCGGCGACCTGATGAATGACGGCCGACTCGCTATGCATGTATGGCATAAATAAAAAGGGCACTTGTTTTGGCTTAAGTGCTAGGTCAACCTGCTGAGCCACAGCCTCTTGGGCTAGGACGAGCGCGATAGCGTCGGCCTCAAAGGCGGCGGGCGTGTCGCGATAGATATTTCGGGAGAATTGATCCAGCACTATGATTTCGGCTAACCGTCCCTGAGGGGTGACGCGCCAATCGGCAAGCTCGCCCCGTTTCGCTTGTTTAAGCAACTCTTCAAAACGGGACTGGATAAGGGCGTCAAACTCGTGATCTTTTATCCACCAAGATTTAGGTGAGATTTCCTCAAACCAGAAATGCAGCACTTGCTCCGCAGTAATAATGTGGCTCATCGCTTGTTCCCATCGATTGACTCCTTTTAGAAATAACAGCGATGGGGGGATAAACACAAGTCAATGATGCAAAATTGTTCAATATTGGTAGGTGTAGCGCTGTAAAATCTGCCTAATAATTTGCGCTGAGGCTATTTCTTATTCACTGAATATCAAGTAGTTTTATTGTCTCTTGGTTAATATTTGGATCGCTCCGTTATGCCCCTAGAAGTTGCAGCCACTCAATCGATGTCGAAACAGCATAAGGCATTTTTGCGTAAGCTATATTTAGCGCATTTAATGGATGATGAACGGCATAACCTTTTATCACTCAATAAGTTAACTGGAATGCCGCGGCGCACGCTGCAGGATTCTATCGCCGCATTTGAAGATATTGGCATTCGAGTCGAGTTTGTGCAGGACGGCAGTCGTAACAATGCGGGTTATTATCGTATCGTTACTTGGGGGCCCATAAGCAGCGCCTGGGTTGATACCCATGTTGATGAAATTGCCGCAATTATTGGGGTTAATGCCTCGAGTGAAACCTTGGCGTGAAAGAGCGCGGATTTTGGTTCGACACTGAGGCTAAGTTAATTCGACGAGCCGTTTTACCGCCCTTAGAGCAGGATATAAGCGCCGATGTTGCCATTATCGGAGCGGGGTATTCCGGGCTTTGGACAGCCTATTATCTAAAACAATACCAGCCAAATCTGTCAGTGGTTATCCTTGAGGCCGAATGCATAGGCCAAGGTGCATCCGGTCGAAATGGCGGTTGGTTGATGGGCAGTTTCAGTGGCGATGTCGCCTATCTTAATCGGCTTGAGGGCGAGCAGCGCCTTAGCGCTAAAGCCATTATTCAAGCAACTATTTCTGAAGTGGCCACAGTTTGCGCCAAGCATCATATCGACTGTGATTTACACCACGGCGGTAACCTGCGGGTGGCGGCGCGTTATCCAGAGCAATTAGCCAATATTAAAGCCGAATTAGCGCAGTGGCGCGCAGAAGGTTTTGGTGAAGAAGATATTCGTTGGCTGGATAAGACTGATCTCGATAAGCAAGTATCTATGGCCGAGGGCCAAGCGGCACTTTTTACTCCCCATTGCGCGCGAATACACCCGGCGAAACTCGTCTGTGGTTTGGCTGATTTGGTGCAACGCTTAGGAGTGAAGATCTACGAGCACACCCCAGTAAATCACATGGCGCATCTTGGTGATGCACAAACCTTATTGCAAACACCAAAAGGACGAGTTCGTGCGACGATTGTGGTGCCCGCAGTGGAAGGTTATCTGCGTCAGCTTAGTGGACTGGGGCGATTTACCTTACCTGTGCAGAGTCTACTTATCGCCACCGAGCCGTTAACGGATGCCACATGGGATGCAATTGGCTTAGCCAATCGCGCGACCTTTAGTGATGCCAGCCGCATAGTGACTTATGGCCAGCGTAGCCCTGATAATCGGCTGATATTTGGTGCCCGTGGCGGTTATGGCTTTGGCGCGAAAATACGCACCGAATTTGGTTTTGACCCTAAACTGTTTAACGGGAAATTTCCTGCAAACCAAAGCCTACCTCAGCGTACTTTCGAGGGCGAATTTGGTTTCCGTTATCAATTACTATTGGCGTTATTTCCTCAACTTAAGGGCGTGCAAATTACCCATGGTTGGGGCGGAACGTTAGCCTTGGCGAGGCGTTTTGCTCCCCATGCCATTTTTGATAAGAGCCTGGGTTTAGGTCTGATTGGCGGCTATGGTGGGGAAGGTGTCGGGGCGGCAAACCTATTTGCCCGCACGCTGGTGGACTTACTATTAGGGCGTGATACACAGCTTGCATCGATGCCTTGGGCGTTTAATGCTCCAGTTCAACAGGTATTAGCCCCCTGGGAGCGCGAGCCTTTACCTTGGCTCGCATACCATGGCATGAATAAGATTTTTGCGTGGGAAGATAGGCTCTACAGTCAGCCAAAGAGTGCGGCTTGGCAAAAAGGTTTAGCTAAGCGGCTCGCGAATCGATTAGAAGGCTTAATGAGTTAATCTACTTATAAACCAGAGAGTTAATCAGGCCATTATCGATTCATCTTTTTAATAAACGATTTATTCATACACGATAACTACTTTGATGATCCGAATATGTTAACCGAACAGTTTTTTCTACAGGGCCGCTTTAAGCTGGAGACCATTCCCCATGAAATGCGCATGTCCCATTGGGTATATGCGCCGAGATTAACCGACACGCAAAGCGGGCAAGTGCTGCTCGACCTTGTCGGCCAGTGCTGGGATTGTCAGTCTGCCATTGAGCGGGATAATACGCTTTGTCTAACACTCGATGGCTACCCCGACAGAGCCAGCTGGCTCGAGTTGGCCTTTTTCCCCGAGACGGGGCGAGTCCAGCTAAAGGCTGGCAATATCAATGCTAAGGCACTAATGGCACAAGCGTTTTTGCCTCAGGAGCTGACTAGCTACCTTGATAGGTTACGCGCGAATATCCTCAGTTAAAGGAAGATATAAGCCCCAAAGCCCAGCCAACTGAGGAGTAACAAGGCGATGGCTGCCCAAGCAACAGGAGTAAATTGAGTCTGCGGCAGCGAAAAATCTTCGCCTTCATCTATTTCGTCAGCCGCGCTCGCTTGTTGGTTTCTGGCCCTTAGTTGTTGTTTTCTCAGTTTATCGCGCTCACGGGCCTTGGCTTTTTGGCGTTTTTTGTATTCGGCAATGCCTTTTTCAATCCCCTGCGCGATAAGCTTAGTCTGTTCCTTCGTTTGCCCCGGTTTTTGCGTGGCTTTGGCAATGCTTAAGGCGTCTTGCTGCGTCTCTGTGGAAATCGTGGTTTTCATCTGCTCAATGTACTGGCGATATCGATTGGCACGATTATACCCTTAACCTTAAGTGAAAAAGCTTAGCGAGTTTGATTTCGGATTAAAAAATCAATGGATAACCGCCCTGTGGTGCAGGAATAAACTCAGGTTCATAATCCCATACTTGCCGAATTATCTCGGCCGATAAAGCTTCCTTTGCCGAGCCTTCACTGACGATTTCCCCCTGCTTGAGGACAATAACTCTATCGCTGTAACGGGCGGCCTGATTGAGATCGTGTAGTACCACAATCACAGTGTAGGCGTGCTTGTGGGCGAGATTTTTTGCCAGCGCTAATACCTTGTGTTGCTGCGCCAGATCCAGTGCCGAGGTAGGTTCATCGAGCAGTAAAATCGGCGGGAAAGGAGATTGGCTCAACTGAGTTAATACCCGCGCCAGTTGCACCCTTTGTTTTTCGCCGCCCGAAAGGGTGGGGTAACTACGCTGTGCCAAGTGCAATATCTCCACCTCAGTGAGCCATTTGGTCACTAGATGTTGTCCCGCCTGTTGGCTCAGCGTGAGGGGATACAAGCCCATGGCGACCACTTCATTCACCTTAAAGGGAAAGGTTAAACTCGCGTGCTGTGGTAGCACAGCGAGCGATTTTGCCAGTTCAGCCCTTGGCCAATCGGCAAGCGGACAGTGGCCAAGCCGGATGCTGCCGCGCGCGGCGGGGATCTCTTGGCACAGTGCCTTTAACAGTGTGGACTTACCCGCGCCATTCGGTCCTAACAGAGCGGTGACACTGCCCGGTTGAAATTGCACACAAATGTCTTTTAACACCGCCTTATTGCCGATAGCGTAGCTGAGTCTATCCACGCTTAATTGGGTACGTTCAAAATGTTGTTTAGCGACGGGCGCAGCCGATAAGCTCATAGCCATGGAGTTCTCGCTTAGATTAATTTGCTGCGTTGTTGCAGGAGTAAAAAGATAAAGAATGGGGCGCCAATGAGCGCTGTCACTAAGCCAACAGGCAGTTCCGCAGGGGGTAAAAAGGCGCGCGCGCCGATATCGGCAAGTGCCAACAAGGCGGCACCTAAAAGAGCGCTCATGGGGAGGAGGCGTTGATGATCTGGCCCCAGCAACATACGCACTAAATGGGGCACTACTAAGCCAATAAAACCGATAATGCCCGTTGCCGCAACACTGACGCCGACCCCTAAGGCGCAGAGCAAGATGAGTCTCAGCTTGAGTGAATCAACATCAATCCCTAAATGCCTAGCCTCGGCTTCACCGAGTAGCAGGGCATTAAGCGCCTTAGCATCACGATTAAATTGCCAGCTGAGCAGTGCCAGCACGACTAAACACAAACCCACATATTGCCATTGTGCGCCGGCAATACTGCCCATCTGCCACAGGGTTAAGTCCCTGAGCGCCATATCATTGGCTAAATAGGTCAATACACCAATCCCAGCTCCGGCGAGCGCGGCAACGGCGACACCTGATAAGAGCAATAACACGACCGATGTGCCTAAAGCGCTGCTGGCAAGACGATAGACGATAAGAGTAGTGATTAAACCAGAGGCAAAAGCACTGACAGAAATCATGACCGATTCGGCGTGGGGGAATAGCACTATGCAGATGGCCGCACCTAATGCCGCGCCGGATGACACGCCAATAATCCCTGGATCCGCCAAGGGGTTACGAAACAACCCCTGCATCACCGCACCGCATTGGGCCAACATAGCCCCAACGGCAAGGGCGAGTAAGGTGCGAGGTAAGCGGACATTGCTGACAACCAGTTGCTCGTGGGGCGCGAGATTGCCAATATTTTGTTCCGTGGCCCAATTAAATACCGCGCTGAGGGAGTCGATAAGGCTGATATTCACAGGCCCGACACTGACGGAAAGCAAGCTGCTGAGGAGTAGCAGCATTGCCATGGTGGGCCATAGCCAGCGATGTTGTAACATACTCATCAGCCCTAACATTATTGATCTTGCTTGAGCAAAGTGGCGGCCAAGTCTTCAGCCGCTCCGATAGCACTAATGCCTAATCCGCCGAGTAAGGCTTGCGGCGCAAGGGTTTGGATATGGCCATTTTTGCCTGCGGGAGTATGGGCGAGTAATGGCATTTCCTTTAACAGTGCTTGCGCGGTTTGTTCATCCGTTTGTGCATCGCTCTGCTCGCTGCGCGTAGAGAGTAAAATCACATCGGGCTGGAGTGAGAGTATGCCCTCTTGGGAGAGACTTTTGTAACCTTCAAAGTCGGCAATATTTTTCCCTCCCGCGAGCGCGATAATGGTATCGGCCGCAGTACCTTTGCCGCCGACGCGGGCGCCGCGTCCTTCCTGTAATAACATAAACAGGATTTTCGGCTGGGCCTGCTGTTGGCTCAATTGCAGTTGCTGTTTATGTAGCCCATCAAGTCTTTGATGCAAATCTTGTTTTAACTGTATAGCTTTGTCTGTGCGTTTCAGTAGCTGAGCTAGGGTATCAATATTGGTCATCAGCTGTTTCTCATCGGCACTTGAGGGTAACTTCACCACCTCAATCTTGGCCTGTTTGAGCACATTAAGGGTGGTTTCTGGGCCCATTACCTCAGAGCCGACAACTAGAGTTGGTGACAACGCCATAATGCCCTCGGCCGACAGCATTCTGTGATACCCCAATTTGGCAATCGATGCCAAGTGCTCGGGAAGGTAGCTGGTCGAATCCACCGCAACCAGCTCGTCGGCGGCATCGAGGGCAAGCACCAACTCAGTCACCCCCGCGCCCGCACTAACCAGTTTTATCTCCTGTGATAAGGCATTGGTCGAGAATAAGGCGGCGAGCGTTGAGAGGGTGAGTGCTTGTAAAAATCGCCGCCACTGATTGACTGATTGATTGGCATGACGATTGGCTTGAAACAACATGGGTAAACTCCTACTTCATCTGTGTGCAAGGCAGGTAAAAGCGACTGCCAAGGAAATGGTTTCGAAAATGTTCTGCTTTAACCTCAGTGATTAATGCTCCATCAAAATTTGCGTCTGGCTGATGGCATTGCCCTGCAAGAGCGCTAACAGCTGCATTAAGGGTTCTACCGGCGCGGCTTTATCTGCGGCGATAATGATACTGGCCTGAGGATGGCGTTTTAATAGTTCTTCAAATGCCAAGCTGAAGGCGCTTAAGTCGGAATAGGTCTCACCGTTTAGCGCCCAGTGGGGAGCGCTTGCCATAATATTGATGGCGATGGATTGTTTCGGTTCGACGGCCGAGATGGCGCTGCTTGGGCTTTGCGGCACTTCCACGGGTAAACTCATCAAACGGCTATTGGCGGTGAGCAATAGAAACACTAAGACGATAAAAATAATGTCAATTAATGCTGTTAGATCGATACTCGGCAGGGGCTCTAAGGCCGAGATCCCCGCTTGAGGTAATGAGGCTCTATTGGCACTGATCATGGCTGTGACTCGAGTTGAGTGTTAGATGCGGGTTTAGCGCGATTAACGTCGGCAAAAGCCTGATAGTGATTCTGCTCGAGGGCGATATGTTCAACCCCCGATAGCCACAAATTGAGTTGATTCAATACATGACTCACTTTTACGCACTGACTATGGGCCCAGATCCCAAACAAATGGGCGGCGGTAATGGTCGGCACAGCAATAATCAGGCCCGCTGCCGTGGTGTTCATCGCCAGCCCAAGCCCTGCACTGAGCTGTGCTGGGGTGACTGGACCTTGGGATTGCCCTAACTGGGCAAACATTTCAATCAGCCCCAGTACCGTCCCCAGTAAACCGAGCAATGGGCTAATAATCCCAATCACTTGCAGTAACTTGAGACCCGCTTGTAAGTCCCTTTGCTGCTTGTTCAGCCACAGGCTGAGTAATTCTTCCCTGAGCGGCTTTGGCTTATCGGCTTGTTTTAGCAGTAAATTGGCGCCCCTTGTCAGTAAGTCCTGCTGACGATTCGTACTATTGATAAGCGCTTGAATAGTTTCACTGTTGGCCTTGGCATCGGATTGACGCAGCGTTTTCACCCAAGCCTGTTTTTTGGGCGACATAGATGCAAAGGATTGCTGTAAAAATAAGGCGCTACGTTCGAGGCAAATCATTAACGCGATAAAAGCGCAGATAAGTAGCGGCCAAGTCAGGGCGCCGAGTTGAGCCTGTAGGGTGGAAAAGTCAGTCATGGGCATTAAGCCTCTTAGGTTAAATTCTTTATTTAATAATGGGTTATTAAGCTATCAGCGATAACTGGAATACTGCGGTTAGGGACGTTCAATTTAAGGCGAACCGAATAGGTACTCTCACCTTGTAATGGCTGGCCAGTTTGTTGGTGGGGGCTTGAAACTCCCAGGTCTCAACCGCCTCTAATGCCGCTTGATCTAATAGTCCAACGCCTGAGCTTTTCACTAAGGTGAGGGCGAGCTGTTGTCCAAATTCGTTAAACATCACTTCTACCGTCGCCGTGCCTTCAAGCCCTTTTTTACGTGCCATGCGTGGATAGGTGGGTTGCGGCGGTTTACTGGCAAAAGTCGGTGTTGCCAGTTCAATAACCTCGGGAGTGGCTTTAGTGTTCTCGCTGGCGCTGGTGGGCGCCATATTGATGTTGTTAATAACGGCATTATCTTGAGCCTTTATTTCTGCCATTTGCGACAACACTAAGTCAGAAGGTTTTGTTATCTCTTCAGTTTCTTTCTGATGCTGTGTATTTGCGGCCATAAGAGGCTTTGCTGTTGTCGCATCAGCCTTAGAGGATGTGTTCGACGTTGGCTTGTTCTGCACTGCGGATTGAATCGTTCGCGGCTTAGCTGTGGTTGGTGCGGAGGCTTGCCTTGCCATTTCAGTTACTGGTGTATCAGTGAGTGCTGACGCCGTTTGGGGCTTACTGGTATTAGGCACATTTGTTGAAATCGCATCTTCGGTAATCGTATTTGCAGGCGTATTTTTTATCGCTGATTTTTCTGCTGCACGAGGAGCTGCAAAGCTTAAGGTAACCGCTTTATTTGCTTCTTTGAGTGCGGTCATTTGTGTCGATTCACTGAGACTACTTAGTAATGGCATAGCAGGCTGCGATGCAATCACACCCGTTTGGATTGCAACGGTTAATGCGCCAAAAACCAGATATCGTTTCGGTGTCACAGTACGCCTTCCAAGTTCAAAAAATAGTCGCCCATCAATCAATGCTAATTAAGATACGTGAATATAAATAAGATCGCAAATGATAATTATTTCCATTTGATCAATTTTCCAATCTCAGTTAGAGTGCCAGCAATTACGAAAATGGATGCTCAAAAATGCAGCAGCTCGACCTAGGTTCACGGACTAACCATACATGGTCGATTTGAATTCTAATCGATTAATATCATTGATGATTTAAGGATGTAACCATGCAAAAGAAGCCGTTAGTTATCGCCATTGCGATCGCATTAACGACTACGGCGCTAAGCTTCACGTTAGCGGCTGAAGAAGGTGTGACTGAGCAGCAGAAGGAGAAGAAACCGGGATTAGTCGAGACTGAGTTTGATGAAGTATTAGTCAGCGCGACACGCTTGAGTGAAAAAGTCTCCCAAACGAGCCGCAGTGTTGCCGTTGTGAGTGAAGAACAGCTCAATGTGGCTCAGGCATCATCGGTTGCCGAAGCGCTAAAAAATGAAGCCAACATCACTCTAACCAATGGTCCGAGAGCGACGTCTCAAGGGGTTGAGATCCGTGGCTTAAGCGGCGATCGTGTATTACAAACCATTGATGGTGCAAGACAGAATACCAGTTCTGGTCACCGTGGTTCTTACTTTATGGATCCAGAATTACTCAAATCAATTGAGGTGATTCGCGGTCCTGCCAGTAGTCTCTGGGGCAGTGGTGCCATCGGTGGTGTGGTGGCACAGAATACTAAATCGGCTCAAGACTTCTTAGCCCCTAACGAAACCTTTGGTGGCTATCTAAAGCAAGGCTATGACACTAATGGCGACCGCACTAAAACCAGCGCTGCCGTGTATGGCCAACAAGATACTATTGATTGGTTAATCAATGGCTCCTACTTCGACTCCAATAATATCAATACGGGGAATGACGAAACCTTAACGAACAGTGCTTCTTTGGGGAGCAGTGGTTTGGCTAAGTTTGGATGGCAAGCCGATGAGGCTTCACGCTTAGAGTTATCGGCAAGAGTAAACAAGATTAATGAACTCGTGCCGAGTAATCCTTCCGCTGCAGTGAGCAGTTCAGTGCCTTTAGTGCGCCGCAAAACGGATGATCAAAACGTTACCCTTAATTACAGCTTGGCGCCGGCAAATAATCCGTATTTGGACACTAAAGTGCAGGTCTATTGGAATAGCACGGATTATGACGAAGACCGAGTGACCAAAGGTCAATTTGATAGCACCGAATACCGCACCATTGGCATCAATCTCAACAACAGTTCGCAACTTGGTAATACTAAGCTGACCTATGGTGTCGATGGTTATCGCGATACTCTTAAAACTGTTAGAGACGATAGGGGCCAAGTAGGGCAGCGCCCAGGGGATATCGATGGTGAGACCACTGTGTGGGGCGCCTTTACCCGTGCCGATATTCAATTGACGCAAACCGTCAATCTCGACGCCGCCTTACGTTATGACAGCTTCAAAAACGAGAGTCACAACCTCAATGCCTCCGCGGATGACAATGAGTTATCGCCTTCGCTGGGCTTAAGTTGGCAGACTCAGCCGTGGCTGACCTTAAGTGCACGGTATGATCAGGCTTTCCGTGCGCCAACGGTTGAGGAAATGTTTTCTACCGGAACCCATTATTGCATTCCGCCGATCCCCGGTTTTTTACCCCAAGGTCTGTGTAATACCTTTGCGACGAATCCTAACTTAAAGTCTGAAGTCGCCCGCAATAAAGAACTGAAAGCCGATTTTCGTTTCAACGACTTAGCCGGAGATGATGAGTTAGCTTTCACCTTAAACATCTTCCGTAACGATGTGGACGATTTTATCGTGCAGCAAGTCTCCAATCCGTTAATGGGGATCCCAGGATTTGAGCAAACCACCTCATGGAATAACGTGGAAGATGCGCAATTAACGGGCTTTGAGCTCAGCGGCCGTTATCGCATTGGGCAAACACGGCTGGCGATGAATTACGGTCAGACCCGCGGTGAAGACCGTAAGACTGGCGACTATATCGAAGGTATGCCCGCCAATAAGTTTAACGTCGACCTCTCTCAAGGCATCATGGAAGGCGATATGAAACTCGGCACTAGAGTGACCTATGTCGCCAGTCAATCCAATACGCCCGAAGATTATCGCGTGGCTAAGTATGACGACTATACCCTGTGGGATGTGTACCTCGCCTGGGAGCCAGCGATGGGAGCTATGTCTGGCCTGAGAGTCGACTTTGCCATCGAAAACATTGGTGATGAGAAATACCAGCAGGCATGGCAGACCCTGTATCAACCTGGTCGCAATATGAAGTTGTCAGCACGTTATATGTTCTAGGCCCAGCTTTAGGAGATGCAAATGACACAGACAATCGACACTGAAATCAGTCACCCTAGCCATCACATAGATGCCGACTCGCAGTCCATGTTAAGGCAGCGCTTTGTCAGCCAGCCCGATTTAATGCCCGCACAACTGGCGAGTGAATTAGGGATTGCCGAGCTTGATGTGGTCGCGGCACTGCCGCAAGCGCAGCGGGTGTTTCTACCTTTGACACAAATCGACGAACTGCTGCAAAGCTTACCCGAGTGGGGACCTCTGACCACGATAGTGATGCTCTCGGGCAGTGTGTTTGAATTTAAAGGTGATTTTCCCCAAGGGAAATTTGCCCATGGATATTACAACCTCTACAGCAAAGGCGATGGCCTTCATGGGCATCTCAAGCTGGATAACATGCGAGCGATCGCGTTAATCAGCAGACCCTTTCGGGGCAGCGAGAGCCATTCGATTAACTTTTTTGGTTCTCAAGGCGAGGTGGTATTCAAAGTTTATTTAGGACGAGACAAGCAAAGAGTGCTTTTTCCTGAGCAAGTTCGCCGTTTTAAAACGTTGGCGGGCACCTTTGCCACTCAATAGTCATCGACATAATTTATTAAGGTATCCAATATGAAGCCTGAAATCTCCGAGCAAGAACAACGTCTAAGGGACAAACTGTTGCCCGAAATTGAGGCCTTTAAACAGCAGCGCCATACTTTGCAACTCGCAACAGTCGATACGGATGGGCAACCCAATGCCAGTTACGCGCCATTTGCCTTAGCTGACGATGGCTTTTACATCTTAGTGAGCGACTTAGCGCGTCATGGCCACAACCTTAAGCAGTCGACCAAAGTGTCTGTCATGCTGGTGGAGGATGAAGCCGAAGCTAAGTCGGTATTCGCCCGTAAACGCCTCACCTTCGACGCTTTGGCTCAAGCGGTTGAACGGGATACGCCCTCGTTTAGTAAGGGAGTCAGCCTGTTATCAAAACGCTTTGGCGACATATCCGATAACCTCGCGGCACTGAAGGACTTTAATCTGTATAAGTTAGCGCCCCATCAGGGATTGTATGTGAAAGGTTTTGGCCAAGCCTTTAGTCTGACGGGCAGTGAATTACTCGATGTTAACTGGAAGCGTGATGGCCACCATGGCACACCTAAAGCGCCCGAAGATATGCAGGTAGCTTAAGTGACTTTAGCTTAAACATTTCTGATTTTGAAAATCAGCGCCTTGAGCTTGACCGACTCAAGGCGCAAGCATAAACCCGCTATCTAGGCGGGTTTATTGTTATATTCCTCGAGATATTTCGTTATGCCTTCATTCTTTGTTATTGCCCGCTTTGCAGCGACTCCTTGCGAAAGTCACTTTGTTTATCATGAGGGCTTTCGGGTATGCTCTGTTGATACTCGCATATGTTAAGGTTGATGGGCATATAAAGCCTAAGGATATCAATAGTGAACAAACAGGTAACCGAGACTACAGAATCGAGTACACTTCCCCCACGATCATTATCAGAGTCCACTATGTCTCACAACGCTGCTAATTATTCGATTCGCCAACGGGCGGTATTGCCCTGGATTTGGCAATTTCTTAAGCCCTATCGCCTGCAGGTGGTGGCGGCGATTGTATTTCTGTTGATTGGCTCCTTGGCTTGGCTTTCCCTCGGGCAAGGCGTGCGGCTGATGGTGGACGAAGGTTTTATTAAGGATAACGCCCAGCGCCTCAATGAAATTATTCTGTTGGTGCTGCTGATCACTGCCGTGAGTGGCACTGCGGTATTTTGCCGTTTTTATCTGATGACTTGGCTCGGCGAGCGGGTCAGCGCCGATATAAGGCTGACGGTTTACAACCAACTGCTGAAGTTGTCTCCTGCTTTCTATGCCAAGGTGCGTACTGGAGAGGTGATTTCGCGCTTTACCGCCGACTCTACGCTGCTGCAAACCGTGGTCGGCTCGAGTCTCTCGATGGCGCTGCGCTCCGGTGTGACAGTGATAGGTGGGCTGGCGATGATGGGGATCACCAGCGTGAAGATGACGCTGCTCGTGCTACTGGCCGTGCCTTTGGTACTAGGGCCTGTCGGTTTCTTTGGCCGAAAAGTGCGAACCTTAGCGCGGGAGAGTCAAGATAGGGTGGCGGATTTGGGTGCCTATGTGGATGAAACCTTACATGAAATCCACACAGTGCAAGCCTATGGTCATGAGGATAAGGACCGCAGTTTGTTCAATGGTCGTGTCGAAGATGTGATGACCGCCGCCAGTGGTCGTATTCGCTATCGCGCCATGTTGATTTCCTCCGTGATGTTTTTAAGTATCGCCGCCATAGCATCTGTGACTTGGGTCGGCGCCCACGATGTGATGTCGGGTAAGATGACGGGCGGTGAACTCTCGGCCTTTATGTTTTATGCCGTGATGGTAGCAGGCGCCGTCGCCACCATTAGTGAAGTCGTCGGTGAGATCCAGCGCGCCTCGGGCGCTGCCGAGCGCTTAATCGAACTGGCTGAAACTGAAGTCGATATTCCTGCGCCACTGGTGCCTAAAACGCTGCCTGCGAAAGTGCGTGGCGAGCTGCAATTGCAACAGCTGAATTTCCATTATCCCGAGCAAACTCAGTTAGTGCTCCGCGATTTAGAACTAACGATTACTGCGGGTGAACGGGTGGCCTTGGTCGGGCCGAGTGGGGCCGGAAAGAGTACCTTATTTCAATTATTGCAGCGGTTTTATGTGCCGTCATCGGGCAGCATTCATTTGGATGGGATTGATATTGCTGAGCTTTCACCAAAGGATTTGCGGGCACAGTTTGCGCTTGTGCCGCAGGACTCAGTGATTTTTGCTACTAGTGTATTGGAGAACGTACGCTATGGCCGCGTCGATGCCAGCGAGCAGGAGGTGATAGATGCCTGTATTGCGGCCCGTGCCCATGAGTTTATCAGTGAATTTAGTGAAGGTTATCAAACCTATTTGGGTGAGCGCGGCGTGCGCTTATCCGGTGGTCAAAAGCAGCGTATCGCCATTGCGAGGGCGATTTTAGCCGACAGACCTATCTTGCTGCTCGACGAGGCGACCAGCGCGCTCGATGCCTTAAGCGAGCAAAAAGTGAAGCAGGCACTGGATGAATTGATGAAGGAGAAAACCACGCTTATCATCGCCCATCGCCTCGCCACTGTGATCAATGCGGACCGAATTATCGTGTTCGATAAAGGGCGTATCGTCGCCAGTGGTAAGCATCAAACTCTTATACAAACCAATGCCCTATATCGCGAGTTTGCCAGTTTGCAGCTGCTCACGGATGAAGTGAGTGCGCTGAGTGAGTAAGGTTCGGATGGGAATGTAACGTAAACAAAACCCCAGAGTGTTGCTCTGGGGTTTTGTTTTGGATTTAAGACTGCTCAAACACCACTGATGTTTAGGTATGTTTAAGCCTGATGTTTCAGTTCTCTGCGTAGAATTTTGCCCACAGTGCTCTTAGGTAGCTGTGGCATAAATTCAATCAACTTGGGCAGCTTGTAGGCGGTAAGTTGCTCGCGGCAGAAGTTAAGAATAGCGGTTTTCATCTGCTCATGGTCTTGGCTGTCATCTTTTAGCACAACAAAGGCTTTGACCGCTTCTCCTGAGTGTTCATCCTTTACGCCAACCACGGCACATTCAATGATATTTGGATGGCTTGCGAGTACGTTTTCGACCTCATTCGGATAGACGTTAAAGCCGGAGACAATAATCATATCCTTTTTGCGATCAACGATTTGGTGGAATCCTTCCTCGTTCAAAATCGCAATATCCCCAGTTTTAAAGAAGCCATCGGCAGTCATCACATTGGCCGTTTCTTGGGGATTATTCCAATAACCTAGCATCACTTGTGGCCCACGGGCGGCGAGTTCACCGGCTTCTCCTTGCGCGACTTCATTGCCGTTTTCGTCTAACAGTTTGACCTCAGTGCCGAGAACGGGCTTACCGATAGTGCCAATCTTCTGATATCCGGGGGCATTGAGTGAAATCACCGGTGAGGTTTCGGATAATCCATAACCTTCACTGATGGTGTTGCCCGTGGTTTGCTGCCAGATATTGGCAGCGGCAGCGGTGAGTGCCGTACCACCCGAAATCGTGATTTTTAAATGACTGAAATCCAGTGCCTTAAATTCGGGCTGATGACACAAGGCGACAAAGAGAGTGTTAAGCCCTGCAAAACCAGTAAAAGGGTATTTCGCCAGCGTCTTGATTAAGCCACTAATATCACGGGGATTGGGGATTAATACCGAGCAACCACCACATTCAAAATACAGTACTAAGTTCACCATAAAGGCGTAGATATGGTAAATCGGCAGTGGCGCGACAAAAATATCTTCCCCATCGCTGATAACGCTGCCAATACGAGATTTTACCTGCGCCGCATTGGCGAGCATATTACCGTGGGTCAGCATGGCACCCTTGGAGAGGCCCGTTGTTCCACCTGTATATTGCAGCGCCGCTAAGTCATTTGCTGCGGGAACAAAACGGCTAAAGGGCAACTCTGCCCCTTGTTTTAGCACTTGGCAGAATTCGACATTTTTAAGCCCCGTTTTGGGCTGCACTTGCGGGTCGATAAGATCTAACGGGTGAGTGGAAATCACTAATTCAATCGGTGTGGTCGCAACCACTTTGGCGAGGGTTGGCAGCAGATCCGACAGCACCACTAAGGCCTTAGCGCCAGAGTCATTAAACTGATGAATAAGCTCTCTTTCGGTGTAGAGCGGGTTAGTGTTAACTAGGATAAGCCCCGCCCGCAGCGCACCATAGGCCGCGATAACGAACTGGGTAATATTGGGTAATTGAATCGCGATCCGATCGCCGGGTTTTAGATTAGTGTTATTCTGCAAATAGGCGGCAAAATAGCGTGAATCGCGTTCTATATCATTGAAGCTGCTGGTTTTCCCCAAACAAGCATATGCCGTTTTATCACCAAAGCGTTGGCTAGTGCGTTCGATTAAGTCTATGAGTGATGAGTATTTGCCAAGTTCGAGTTGTGACTCTTGATCGTATGCCATGCCTAACTACCTCAAATAGGTTTATCGTTGTTATTATTTTAAAATCAAACGAGTGTTTAGATTAGAAGGATTCAACCTGTCAGGTCAACGTTTATCGTTAAATTATTGTAGCAATTTGCACGGCTATCCAATTGTAAAAATAGAATTTTTACTCTAATGAAGGGCGGTGAACTGCAGTGCAAATTTACTACAGCACACCTGAATTTGAGATGAAAAAGCGAGGGTTAGCGTCGAAATTAGCGGGGAGATTGCTCATCGTGGCGTAGGGTGAGCACTTCGTATCCCGTAGAGGTGACAAGTATCGTATGTTCCGATTGCGCCGAGAGTTTTTTATCGCGGGTAACAACCGTCCAACCATCTTTTTTGAGCTTTATCTTTTCAGTGCCCTGATTCACCATAGGCTCAATGGTAAACACCATGCCCGCTTTGAGCTTAAGGCCTTGATTCGGCTTTCCATAGTGAAGGACTTGCGGCTCTTCATGCATTTCTTGACCTATCCCATGGCCGCAGTAATCTCTGACAATGCTATAGCCAAAGGATTGGGCATATTGGTGAATCGCATGGCCAATATCGCCTAGAGTCGCCCCAGGTTTTACCTGTTTGATCCCCTGCCACATGGCAAGATAGGTAACATCGGCCAGCTTCTTCGCTTCGGCGGGTGCCTGTGGCATCACATACATTTTACTGGAGTCGGCAATATAGCCGTCTCTCTCGAGGGTAATATCTAAGTTAATGATATCTGTGCTTTTGATGACCTCATTCACTGAGGGCACCCCATGGCAGACCACTTCGTTAATGGACGAATTCAGCACATATTGATAGCCATACTGACCCTTACTGGCGGGACGCGATTTTAGCTCATTGACGATAAAGGCTTCGACCGTATCGTTGATGTCCATGGTGGTAATGCCGGGGCGGACATAGGTATCAAGCATTTGAAATACTTGAGCTAGTAATTGCCCCGCACGGCGCATCAGTGCAATTTCTTCGGCAGATTTTATCTTCACCTGATTATTCATCGGCCATTTCCTTTACTTGGGTCACATTGGCTAGGTTCACGTCCGCAGATTTCATTAAGTCGGCGACTAACTGATTAAAGGAGAGCTGTGGATGCAACTCTGCCAGCATCCCGATCCTTATCCAGAATTCCGCCTGTGAGTTGATTGAACGTGACATGACCGAACTGGCTTTTCTCAGTTCATCATGCAGCTCTTCGGAAATTTTAACTATGCCCATAAATATACTTTATATATGTTTCGTATATTTATTGTATTCGATCTATATGGTGATTCGTCAATAATAAATCGATATTGCTTTACCGCAATGACAGCCGAGCCTCTTTTGATGCGGTCATCGTAAGCGCAAGAGAAGTGGCTATAAGGCTATTGCTTTAAATTGACGTACTTCATATTTGTGCGGCGCGAGTTGAGGCTATTTAGCTGATTTAACGAAATAAGGTGAGCAAAAAAGCCCGGCGAACCACAGTGATCCAACGGGCATCATTCATAGAAGTGACTAACGAGCATGCAATGTGCTCGTTTATCGGTGAGCACACTAGCGCATTACGCTAAGGGCTAAAGAAGCCGGTTTCTTGGCTAACGCTTTGTTCAGGTTTGCTGACATCCGTTACCGAGAATTCGATAATTTTGCGCCCCGTTGGGATTGCATCCTTATCAGCTAATACTGTCACGGGATAATCTGATTGCTCGCCCGGAGCGAGGGTAATGACCTGATCGGCAATTAAGCTGAAGGGCATTTCGCTGTTGACCGCGAGTTGATATTGCTTGGTTTGCTGAGTCTTATTACGGATCTTCAGCTGGTAGGTATTTTCAACTTTGTTATCGGCGGTTTCGCGGTACAGGCTCTGTCTGTCACGAATAACGTTAAGCTGAATTTCACTGCGACTAGAAAGATCTAAACCTATCACAACCAGCATAATGACAACGGCGGCGCCGTAACCTAAAAAGCGTGGCGAGCGCCAGTTGGAATGGGTGACGCCCTTTAATTCATTCTCGCTGACATAGCTAATCAGGTTTTGTTTGTAGTCGAATTTTTGCATGGTTTCATTACAGGCATCGACACAGGCGCCGCAGTTAATGCACTCGTATTGGAGACCTTGGCGAATATCGATTCCCGTCGGGCAGACTTCGACACATAAATTACAGTCAACACAATCACCGAGTTCAGTCTGTTGTTTGCGCTTACGTGGACCGCGCGCTTCGCCGCGTGCGGCATCATAGGTCACGGTTTTAGTGTTGGCATCGAACATCACTGCCTGAAAACGCGCATAGGGGCAGCAGTGTAAGCACATTTGCTCGCGCATCCAGCCAGCATTTAAGTAAGTACAAATCGCGAAAAACCATACCCAGCAGGTTGTCCAAAAGCCGGCGTTGCCGGTAAAAATATCCAAATAGAGTTCTCGGGCGGGGATGAAATAACCAATAAATCCACAACCAGTAATTAAGGCGGCTAATCCCCACAGACCGTGTTTAAGGCTTCTTTTGCCGAGTTTATTGGCTGACCATGGCGCCTTATCGAGCAATTTGCGTTTGTTGCTGTTGCCCTCAATCCGGCTCTCGAGCCAGACAAACATAAAAGTCCACGCGGTTTGCGGGCAAAGATAGCCACACCAGACGCGCCCCCAAAACACTGTGATGAAAAACAACCCAAAGGCGGCGGCAATAAACACCCAAGCGAGCAAGGTGAAATCCTGTGGCCAGAGCGTGAGGCCAAAAAAGAAGAACTGTTGTTGACTCACATCCAGCAATATCGCTTGCCGACCATCAAAGGAAATAAAGGGCAGGGCAAAAAACAGCAATACTAATAGGCTATTCATTGTGGTTCTCAGGCGTTGAAAATAGCCCTTCTGCTCACGGAAATGAATCTGGCCACTGCTTTTATGTGCTGGCTTATCGTCCGCCTGGATATTTTTTACGGGGATGAATTGCTCGGCAGAGGAGCGCTTGGCGTTCTCACTCTGTAGGGTGTCACTCTTGGGCATATGCTGTCCTAACGGCTTAAATAAGATTCGGCTCCCTATAGCAAGCGTTAGGCCAATAATTTTTTGTTTTAACGTATTGATATTTAATGGTTAAATCAAAGGGTGATTTAACGCATGTCGCGATATATCGCTAATTGGCGATATATCGCGTTTTTTAAGGCTACTCTTCTGCAGGGGTTTGGCGTGTAATCCCGAGTTTCTTCATCCGCGATCTGAGTGTACTTGGCGGAACGCCGAGCACATTGGCCGCACCATTGGGACCCGAAATACGCCAATTGAGCTGCTTTAATGTTTGCTCTATATGCTGTGCTTCCGCCTCGGCCAAGGTTTGTAATGGTGAAGCCGCGGTTTGAGTCTGCAGTTGATGCGTAGGCATGGCATGGATTTGTAAAATATCCGTTTGGGATAAAATGGCCTCCCGTTCGAGGATATTCTGTAATTCGCGCACATTGCCAGGCCAGCTATAGGCCATCAGTTTTTGCAGACCCTTTTGGCTTACGCCGCGCAGTTTCTTACCGAGTTTGCGGTTTAGGGAATGCAAAATGTGGCTGACAAGCTCGGGCATATCTTCAAGCCTTGCCCTCAGCGGCGGCACTTGAATAGGGAAGACATTCAAGCGGTAATAGAGATCCATCCTGAATAAGCCCTGTTCAACGCGCTTGAGTAAATCATGGTGGCTGGCGGCGACTAAGCGAATATCGACCTTGATGGTTTCACTGCCGCCGAGTCGCTCAAAGGATTGCTCTTGGATCACCCGCAGTAACTTAGATTGCGCCTCCAAACTTAATTCGGCCACCTCATCAAGAAACAGTGTGCCTTGATGGGCGAGCTCGAAGCGGCCCTTGCGCTGCTGAGTCGCACCCGTAAAGGCGCCTTTCTCATGGCCAAACAACTCACTCTCTAGCAGTGAGGCTGAAAACGCCGCGCAGTTAACGCTGATCATGGGTTTATCTTTACGGCGACTCAGTTGATGTAAGTTGCGGGCAACCAGTTCTTTGCCTGTGCCATTCTCGCCACAAATCAATACGGTACTGTCGGTATTGGCCACCATATGCAGTTGCTGGATCATATGGCGGATCACCGCGCTACTGCCCGAAATATCCACATCGCCGGTCTTATCGGCTAACTCGGCTTGGAGATAGTGATTCTCGCTGGCAAGTTGTTCCGACAGTGCTTGAACCTGCGCCAAAGCTTGGCGTAGCGACTGCTCGGTTTGTTTCTGAATACTAATGTCGCGAAATATCGCGACTACACCGATAAGCTTGTTATCCCGATAGACGGGCGTAGAGCTGTAATGCACTGGAAAGCTGCTACCATCCTTACGCCAGAACACATCGTGGGTAATTTCCCTTGCTATCCCATCTTTTAACGTATTGTAGATGGGGCAATCTTCCTGGGGATAATGACTACCATCCGCGTGGCTATGATGATGGCAATTATGGATATTTTTGCCGAGTAACTCTTCATTTTTCCAGCCCGTCATGCGCTCGGCGGCGGGATTGATAAAGACGGCATTACCATTTAAATCAAACCCATAAATGCCTTCACCCACGGCATTAAGCAGTAACTGATTCTCTGGCAGAAAATGTTTATCCAAGGGCATTGCGGTGGGCTCTATTGATGTCATTCAGCTGATTCCTTAATACGAATGAGTGCCCTAAGTATAACCCCTTGAATCGTGTCGCGATATATCGTGAGTTGCTCTGTGATGCTTGAAGTGAATGCTTTAGAGGCAAGCTTAGAGGTCTGACCATTAACCTGTTGATAATAAAAAGCTTATATTTTAATCGATCGAAAGTTGTATTTAATGCTGGCGTAAAGGATTAAATTGTTATAAAAATGTTTCATAAATATCTTTGGCTAAGTTGACCTGAAATAAGCAGGCTTGCCCTTAATACTGGGGATTCACGGCAACGCGGGGATGTTTATTGAAGTACGGTGTGAGTGAACGAACGAGTTAAATAGCGTTTTGGGGTTAGACGGTTGTAAGAGTACGGAGTAGTTTTCTGCCCACCTTTCCGGAAAATTGCTTTCTACTGATTTGAAGTGTGCAAAAAGGCTGCGATGCAGCCTTTTTTATTGCGCCAGCGTTGAGCTTTACGGCTTCGGTTTTTGAGGTTTAAGCCAAATTAACCGCTTACAGAGCTTTCGCCTGAGCTAAGCCATTAAGCACGGCCTCTATGGTGAGTGTTGAAGGCAGCACTATGCCGTTAGGCGCCCTTGGGCCATAGACCTTATTGTAAGGCGTGCCCGGTACGCCTTCATGCTTCATGTAACCCGCAATGGTGGAATCGGCTTCACTCCAATTTCCCTGCATCAAAATAACCTTGTCGGCCATCAGCGCATTCACCACTTGTTCCCTATGCGTGACTTCCGCCTTGTTGGTTTGGCAAATGCTGCACCAGTCAGAGGTGATATCCACAAACACTGTGTAGCCATCGGCGACCAGTGGCGCGATTTTTTCAGGGGCCAGCGTGTGCCACTGCAGCTTTTGATAGGCTTGATAATCTTCGCCTTTATGTACAAAACCGATAATTCCGCCTAGGCCGACGGCGAAAAATCCCAACACAAAAATTACTGCCAGTGGAATGCGTTTACCTTTGCTGCGTTGCCAGATTAACAGGCCAATCGCGCCCACAAGTAATGCGAGAATGACCAGACTGATAAGAGTGATAGTGCCCATAGATGCCTACATGAGTTTTCGATAATCCAATCTATCTTAGCGGCTAACAGCTTAAATCTGCGTGAATTTATGCTTTAAAAGCCGATTAAACCTTTGACGCATTCGGTTGCAATTGTGCTTTTGCGCCGAGTGCACAGTCTTTGTAAGCTGGTGTATTAATAAAAAGACCACAAAATAATTACAACGGAAGGGAAGGACGATTAATGCGAGCGCTAACAGAGAAGCAAACGCCCTCAAGGCTGATATGGGCAAGTGTGTTGCTGCCCTTGTTATTCACTGTGTCCATGGTCGGCCATGCCGAGCCAGCTAAAAAAAGCGATGCCAAAGTGGATAAGCTAGTGCCAGAGGTGGTGACCACTAAGCACAGAATGACGATTCAAAATCAGAAGATCAGTTATCAAGCCATCAGTGGTGAGACCATTTTAGAGGATGATAAGGGTGAGCCTCAGGCGAGCATCTTCTCTATTACGTATTTACGGGATGATGTGCAAGACAGCAGTAAACGCCCGGTCACGTTTATTTTTAACGGTGGCCCAGGTTCTGCCTCGCTGTGGCTGCACATGGGGCTCTTTGGACCAAAACGTGTGATTGTGCCAGGTGATGCTAAAGATGATGGGGCGGCGCCTTATCGGATTGAGGCCAACGATTACTCGTTACTCGATGAATCAGACTTAGTGTTTATCGACCCTGTGGGCACGGGTTTTAGCCGCGCCCTCGGAGAGAAGAAAGGCGCCGATTTTTGGGGCGTGAAAGAAGATGCCCAATCAATTGCTGAGTTTATGCGCCGTTGGTTGATTGAACATAAGCGTTGGAATTCGCCCAAGTATCTGGCGGGGGAAAGCTATGGTACGACGCGAGCCGCGGCATTAGTGGATGAGCTCCAAGGCGGTTGGACCGATATCTCGGTCAATGGCGTGATGTTGATTTCATCGATTCTCGACTTTAGCCACGCTCGCTATCAACCGGGTAATAACCAACCCTACATTGGTTTTTTACCAACCATGGCGGCAACCGCGTTTTATCACAATAAAGTCAGCAAGGCCGACAAGGCCTTGGGGCTCGAAGCGTTTGTCGAACAGGCGCGTCAATTCGCCATCAAGGATTATGCCTTAGCCCTATTGCAGGGTAGCCGTTTGGCGCAAAGCGATTATCAAAGCGTACGCAAACAGTTGGCGCGTTTTACAGGCTTGAGTGAGTCTTACCTCGATCGAGTGAATTTACGGGTGAGTGCGAGTCGCTATACCAAGGAATTGCTCAGGGATCAGGATTTAACAGTCGGGCGGTTAGACAGCCGTTACACCGGCAAAGATTACGACAGTGGCGGTGACTCGACCGATAATGACCCTTCAGGATATGGTATCGATGGCGCTTATACGGCGGCTATCCATCAATATCTGTATGAGGATTTGGGGGTTAAATTATCACGCCCCTTCAACGTGCTCTCCACCGATGTTAACCGTGGCTGGAACTGGAATATCAGCGGTAAGCAAATGCATTATGTGAATGTGGCGCCCTATTTAGGGCAGGCGCAGCGCGAGAATAAAGACCTGCGCATTTTTGTTGGTAACGGTTATTTCGATTTTGCGACGCCCTTCTTCGCGACTGAAAATACCTTTGCCGATAATGGTATAGATAATAGCCGCGTCACTATGCATTACTACAAGGCGGGCCACATGATGTATATAGAGCCCGCATCGCTTGCGCAACTGGTGCAGGATATCCGCGCTTTTTATCATCCTAACGCGGCTAAATGAGAGTGACCGTATTGTTTGGCCAGTGTTAAACTGCCACTCCTGTGAAGGCCCTATTGAGGGCCTTTTTATGCTTTAAAGGGTTAAAAATGAGCTTTAGTACTTGGTTAGGGCTATTGGCGATTTGTTGCTTGGGCGCTATGTCTCCCGGGCCGAGTTTGGCCATGGTGGTGCGTCATACCTTGGGCGGTGGTCGCGGCAAGGGGATTGTTTGCGCTTGGGCACACTCGATTGGTATTGGCATTTATGCGTTAGTGACGTTACTCGGCCTAGCCGTTGTATTGAAAAAAGCGCCGTTGATTTTTAATGGGATCGCGATTTTAGGCGCGCTCTATCTCGCATGGATGGGGATCCAAGCATTGCGCTCAAACGGAGGCATGCAGGCAAAACTTGCGGCGGGGGAGGGGACGGATACGCTCACTGCGGCGCGCGATGGTATCGCGATTTCCCTGTTCAATCCTAAGATTATGTTGTTCTTTTTAGCGCTGTTTAGTCAGTTTGTCATGGTGGCCGATAGCTTGACGGGGCAAGCGCTTATCGTGTTAACACCGTTGGTGGTTGATGGGCTTTGGTATACTTTGATTGCCTTACTGTTGTCCCATTCGAGCGTATTGCCTAAGTTACGGGAAAAAGCGGGACTTATTGATAAACTCTCTGGTGTGGTGCTTATCCTGCTCGCGATACGCGTGGTGTATACCCTCTAACGTATTGCAATGCGTTTAGAACAATGCGAAGAGATAAATGCACAGAGATAAGTGTTCAGATATAAAAAAACGCCATCCTAGGATGGCGTTTTTTATGGGATTTTGGCAGGCGATGCTTGGCCTATAGCGCATCATCAGCCTTTAAAAATTTGTACCGAGTCATCCATTGCAGCTTCTTCCTGCATAACGGGTGGATTGGCGATATGGTCGTCTAGGTTGTCGTTTAGCATTTCGCGGTATTCGGCGCTAAACCAGTCGAGCGCATTGTCTTTTTCAGCGCCTAAATCGGCAGATTTAATTGCGGCTTCAAAGGCGTTAAAACGGGCCGCGGCAAAACGCAGGGCAGTGCCGACTTTACCGACATCAGCTTCCTGCTGGCTTAGCTGATTGGCTAAGGCAATAAATTGATCGGCAAGTTCAAAAATCGTGGTGTTGCTGGTATCAGTCATAGCGCTTACTCAAAATAATTTATTGGTGGGCGATTCTATCCTAAATTCGGCCAGAAGGAATCGTTAACGCGTAACTATTGGGATCTACATCTGTTGTACTCAGCCTAATACTTAGCAGGTCATCCATCGATCAATTGCGGTTGGTTTGAATAATTGTTTGGTAGCATTATCTTTTATATCAATTGGTTATTAGTTGTCCACTCAAGGCAGTAGATGCACATCAGTTCCGTCATCGTGGTTTGGAACCTTGCCGATTTGGGATATTGATAGTCTGCCGAAGTAAAACCTTTGCATGGCTATGTGAGGGGAATAATATCCGATTTAGCCTCCTGTGAGGATTCATCTTCTGTTCAGTTAGCCACTCGCATACTGCTTCTATCAACAGGAGAACCGTCATGAAAGCAATTAAACTTACTCTGTCAGCCTTACTACTCGCTGCAGCTTCATCTTCGGCCATTGCGGCAGATGTCGGAGTGTCGATTAACATCGGCGATCCAAACTTTTACGGTCAGATCAATATTGGTAATTTTCCTCGTCCACAGGTGATTTACGAACAGCCTATTATCATCGAGCAGTCGCGGGTCGTGTATGAACCTATCTATCTGCACGTACCGCCAGGTCATGCGAAAAAATGGGGACGCTATTGTGCCTCCTATGGGGCCTGTGGTCGTCCGGTCTATTTTGTGCAAGATGGCTGGTATCGTGACGAATATGTCCCTCGCTACCGCACCTATAAACAGGATAAGCATCACCACAAACATTACGACAAACATGACCGCCGCAAAGATTGGGATGACGACCGTGGTCATGGTCACCGTGGTCGTGATTAACAAGGATTGTTTACACAAACGCCCCTATCAATGTAGTTGATGCTTAGCAGATCTATATGCGAGTCAAAGCGTCTAGGAGCCGCACTCGGCTTTACTCGATTGCACTCTCGCAATAAGGTAGGGATAGTAATCGATTGCCTTGTGCTAAAGGGCGGCGATGGATTTAGGTCATAATATGCTTGAGATATCTCAAGACTAGGGAATAAAAACCTGAGTTGGCTTGTCATGTTACGCTATCACTTTTAAGCTAACGGCATTCTAACCAGAGGAAAAGATTGTGACTGTGGCAACTTGGCAGGAATTTATCGATTATCAACGTGCTCAACCCTATTACCAGCAGTTGATTGCATTTGTGAATCAAGAGCGTGCGTCGGGTAAGGTGATTTATCCCCCCAAGGAGGATGTGTTCAACGCCTTTAAGACAACTCCCTTGGAAAAGGTGCGTGTGGTACTTATCGGCCAAGATCCCTACCATGGTCCCGACCAAGCCCACGGCCTGTGTTTCTCGGTTAAACGAGGCATTAAACCGCCACCATCGCTGGCCAATATGTATAAAGAGTTAGTGAACGATATTCCCGGTTTCCAAATCCCTAACCATGGCGATTTAACCCAATGGGCGGAGCAGGGGATCTTAATGCTCAATACCGTGCTGACGGTGGAGCAGGGGCAAGCTCATTCACACGCCAATGCGGGCTGGGAAACTTTTACCACTGAGGCATTAAAGCTGCTTAATGCGCAGGAGCAGCCGATTATTTTCGTACTCTGGGGCAGCCATGCCATCAAAAAAGGGGCGGTGATTACTGCGCCACAGCATCAAATTTTGTCGGGGCCGCATCCGTCACCGCTCTCAGCTTATCGCGGCTTCTTCGGTTGTGGGCATTTTTCTAAAGTGAACCAACTGCTGATGGCAAGGGGCGAAGCACCGATCCAATGGCAGGTTTAAGTTCACTTTGATAAAGAATGTTAAAAATAAAAAGGCCTTGCTAAGCAAGGCCTTTTTATGAGTTTATCGCAGCCAATTAGTGGTTGCGGTCAACTGAGATTTTTGCCAGCGAAATTAATGCGGTTTTGAAATCACTGTCGGGTAATACCGCCAGCGCTGCAATCGCCTTGTTGGATTCTTCAATGGCTTTTTGCTGAGTGTAAGTGAGCGCGCCGCAGTGATGCAGAGCGGCAACAATTTTCTCAATGGCGTGGGTGCCATCACCTTGCTCAATTGCTTGACGAATGAGTTGCTGCTCTTCTTCCGTTCCATGGGCAATGGCATAGATCAGCGGTAAGGTCGGCTTACCTTCGGCGAGGTCATCACCGATGTTTTTACCTAACTCTTCACTGTCGGCGGTGTAGTCGAGTAAATCATCTGTTAACTGGAAGGCAGTGCCTAAATATTTACCATAGTCGCCTAATGCGGCCTCTTGCTCAGGAGTCGCGCCGGCTAATACGGCAGCCAGTAAAGTAGCGGCTTCGAATAGCTTGGCGGTCTTACAATAGATCACCCGCATATAGCTTTCTTCTGTGGTATTTGGGTCATTACAGTTCATTAGCTGTAATACTTCCCCCTCGGCCAATACGTTGGTGGTATCGGCTAATACACGCAGTACGCGCATGCTGTCGAGTTCGGTCATCATTTGGAATGAGCGGGTATAAAGGAAGTCACCCACTAATACACTGGCGCTGTTACCAAAGAGTGCGTTGGCGGTTTCGCGGCCGCGTCTGAGGGTCGATTCATCGACCACATCATCGTGCAGTAATGAAGCGGTATGAATAAATTCAATAATCGCGGCAAGCTTAAGGTGAGCTTCACCTTGGCAGTCGACGGCGCGTGCTGCGAGGACGGACAGTAAAGGACGAAGACGTTTACCACCACCATTAATAATGTAGAAACCTAACTGGTTTATCAGGGCGACATCTGACTCCAGCTGTTTATAGATCAGCTGATTGACTGCTTGCATATCAGTGTCAGCCAGTTGACGAATAGCGTTTAAATCCATAATAGACTCTGGTTGTGGGGCCATTACGTACCCGGCCTCTATTTTAGGCTCACGTGTTATATAGAATGAATTTTACCTAAAATTCCGACATATGACAGTACTCACACTACTAATGTGCGAGTTATTCCGGCCTTTTTTTATTCTTTCCTAATTAGGGCTTGCCAGATAAGGATTCTTCGCGTAAACTCCGCGCCCATTGTCAATAAAGTTTTTGTAGCACCCTGCCTCCCATAGTGTGAGCCAGCGTGTTAGGAATATCGGAGTAAAATAGCTATGTACGCTGTTTTTCAAAGTGGTGGTAAACAACACCGTGTAGCCCCAGGCCACACAGTTCGTTTAGAAAAATTAGAAGTTGCTACTGGTTCAACTGTTGAATTCGATCAAGTATTACTGATCGCTGACGGTGAAAAAGTGCACGTTGGTGCTCCTTTAGTAGCTGGCGGTAAAGTCGTTGCTGAAGTAGTAAGTCATGGTCGTGGCGAGAAAGTAACTATCGTTAAGTTCCGTCGTCGTAAGCACCACGACAAGAAGTTGGGCCACCGTCAGTGGTTCACCGAAGTTAAAATTACTGCTATCAACGCATAATAGGAGTCTAACTCATGGCACATAAAAAAGCTGGCGGTTCTACTCGTAACGGCCGTGATTCAGAAAGTAAACGTCTTGGTGTTAAGCGCTTTGGCGGTGAATCAGTTCTAGCTGGTAACATTATCGTTCGTCAACGTGGTACTAAATTCCACGCTGGTGTAAACGTGGGTATTGGTCGTGACCACACTCTGTTTGCTCTGACTGACGGTAAAGTAAAATTCGAAGTTAAAGGTCCTAATAACCGTAAGTTTATTAGCATCGAAGCTTAATTTTCGAGTCTAGCTTATACTGTAAAGCCCCGCCATTGGTGGGGCTTTCTGTTTTTTATGCTTCTATTTACCTGCGTTTCTGGTGAGTTTGGTAAATCTTTATCAAATTGAGGGCGTTGGCTGGTAAGATTGGGAGCAAGTATCTCGAGTTTTTTGGCGACCGATGAAGTTAAACGGTATAATTCCTTCATTCAGTGATGCCAGGAGTAAGTATGAAGTTTGTCGATGAGGCAGTAATTAGGGTCGAAGCAGGCGACGGCGGTAGCGGTTGTGTGAGTTTCAGACGCGAAAAATATATCCCTGATGGTGGTCCTGATGGTGGTGATGGTGGCGATGGTGGCAGTGTCTATCTGCAGGCCGATGAAAACCACAACACCCTGATTGAATACCGATTTGAACGTTTTCACATGGCTGAGCGCGGTGAAAACGGTCGTGGCCGTGACTGTACCGGTCATAGCGGTAAAGATTTGATTTTAAAAGTGCCTGTGGGTACGCGTGCCATTGACGATGAAACCGAGGAAGTTCTCGGCGATTTAACCACCCATGGTCAAAAGCTATTAGTGGCTAAAGGCGGATTCCACGGCTTAGGCAACACGCGCTTTAAGAGCAGTACTAACCGTGCCCCACGTCAGAAGACCTTAGGTACTCCGGGTGAAGTCCGTAGCCTGAAATTAGAGCTGCTGTTATTAGCCGATGTTGGCTTGCTCGGTATGCCTAACGCGGGTAAATCGACCTTTATTCGTGCGGTATCACGTGCAACACCAAAGGTTGCCGATTACCCCTTCACGACGTTAGTGCCTAACCTAGGTGTGGTTAACCCTCGTCCTGGTCAAAGCTTTGTGATCGCCGATATTCCTGGTTTGATCGAAGGCGCGGCAGAAGGTGCAGGTTTAGGTATTCGCTTCTTAAAGCATTTAGAACGTTGCCGTATTCTGTTGCATATCATCGATATCGAGCCAATTGATGGCACAGATCCTGTGGATTCTGCCCGTGCGATCGTCGGTGAACTTGAAAAATATTCGCCAAAATTGGCAAGCAAGCCTCGTTGGTTAGTCTTTAACAAAGCGGATCTGCTGCTCGAAGACGAGCTAAAAGAGAAGGTCGCTCGCGTAGTTAAGGAATTAGGTTGGGAAGGTGATGTTTATACCATTTCTGCCTATAGCCGCGATGGCACTAAAGAGTTAGCCACCAAGCTGCTGGACTTCATCCAAAGTCTTCCACCGGAAGATAAAGATGCGAACCCAGATGCAGAGGTTGAGTTCAAGTGGGACAATTATCATCAAGCCAACATTGATGCGATCAATGAAGACTATGACGATGAATTCGACGATGACTTTGATGATGACGACTACGATGTAGAAGTGATCTACCAAAGATAATATCCCTATCTAAGTTTTGAGAGTCCCGTGTACGCAGATACTCAAAATGACATTACTCGGCAGGTTGTACGTGTCGCACAACTGCTACTGGCCTACGGTGCTGAATCTGATTTAGTTGAAGAAATCAGCCAGCGCCTAGGTCAGGCCTTAGGATTGGCAAGTGTTGAGCTTTCCATCTCCTCTAATTCCCTCGTGTTAACCAGTTTAGTGCATGGTCGCTGTATCACGACGACGCGTCGGATCCGCGAGCATGGCATCAATATGACCATAGTCTGCGAGTTACAGCGCATCTGTTTATTGACTGAAAAAGGTCTCTATGGTCCCAACGAAGTGCGTAAACGCCTAGCGCGGATTGAACCTAAGACCTATCCACCATATTTGGTGATCTTGATGATAGGCCTGTCCTGCGCAAGCTTCTGTCATCTATTTAATGGCGATGTCGCCGCTTCAATCATCACCTTTTTTGCCTCAGCAGTGGGGATGTCGGTGCGCCTTGCAATCGCCAAACGGCATTTTAATTTGCTGGTTAATTTTGCGGTGACGGCATTTGTCACAAGCTTATTGGCGCAGACGGGTTATGTGTTTAACTTGAGTGAGACCCCGCAGGCGGCCATGGCGGCCAGTGTGTTGATGTTGGTGCCGGGTTTTCCGATGATCAATGCGATTTCTGATATGGTCAAAGGCCATATGAACGTGGGGATTTCCCGCTGGGGCCATGCCACCTTGCTTACGGTGTCATCCGTTATCGGCATTACCATTGCTATGCAGCTAGGGGGGATCTTCCTATGATCGCCTTACTGTGGACGCTATTGCACGATGCCTTTTTCTCGGCAATTCCCGCTGTAGGCTTTGCCATGGTGTTTAACGTGCCGAAACGTTTCTTACCCTACTGCGCGCTTGCAGGCGCCATAGGGCATAGCTCACGCACGCTAATGTTGCAATTTGGCTTGCCTATCGAATGGGCGACCTTTGCCGCCGCGGCTCTAGTGGGGACTATCACTATCGGCTTTGCCAAGCGTCACCTCGCGCCGCCCTTGATGTATGCCGTTGCGGCGATTATCCCGATGATCCCTGGCACCTACGCCTTTAATACCGTAATAGCCCTAGTGCAATTAACTGCGCAGTCGCAGGTCAGCCAAGAGCTGACCGGACAAGTGATCAGTAACGGCTTAAAAACCGTGTTTATCTTAGGCGCACTGTCGGTGGGCCTTGCTTTACCGAGTCTGCTGTATTTTAGAACCCGCCCTGTTATTCAATAAAAACAATACCAAAGGAGTGCCCATGCGCATTGCTATGATAGCCGCGATGGCAAACAATCGAGTCATCGGAAAAGACAACAAAATGCCATGGCATCTGCCCGAAGATTTACGCCACTTTAAAGCCATGACCTTAGGCAAGCCTGTGGTGATGGGGCGTAAAACCTTCGAATCCATTGGTAGACCCCTTCCTGGACGCCACAATATTGTGATTTCCCGCCAAGCGGATTTGCAGATTGAAGGCGTGACCTGCGTGACCTCATTTGAAGACGCTAAACTGGCGGCGGGCGATTGTGAAGAGTTGGTCGTTATTGGTGGGGGG
The DNA here is from genome assembly GCF_002196695.1 of Shewanella sp. Shew256. NCBI lineage: Bacteria > Pseudomonadati > Pseudomonadota > Gammaproteobacteria > Alteromonadales > Shewanellaceae > Shewanella > Shewanella sp. Shew256. The sequence goes on from NZ_NAJR01000001.1 coordinate 608,491, forward strand.
CAATTGTATCAACAATTATTACTTCAAGCCGACAGACTTTACCTGACGCAAATTAACTTAGAAGTTGAAGGCGATACCTTTTTCCCCGCATGGGACAGCGATAAATGGCAAGAAACCGAATCGCTCACTAGTATAAATGCTGATGGGCTGGAATATCGCTTTATCAATTTGGCAAAAAAATGTTAAATTACGTTGTTCTGTTGTGTACCCTGTGCGTATGGATTGTCAATATGTCTAAGGTATTAGATCCGATAGGCCTGACTTAGTTGAGATAGCGGTATTTTACGGCTTCCACACTAATGACTCCTAGGAGGCCAATATCCGCTAGAGATAGACGCAGCCCATATAAAACATAATAAAACTATAAGAAAGTATTAAGGAGTATCGGATGCGTCTTATGCCTGTAGCTTTGGCTGCACTAATCGGATTTAGCTATGTTTCTGTGCCAACCACGGCAAAAGCCGAAGCTGATCCACTTGTCGCGAGTATTTGTGATTACGTAAAAGCGAACGATAAAAACCGTCTACGTAAAAAACTAAAAGAAAGCCGTGTTAAGTTACGCCAAGTGTACAGCGGGATTAGCTGTGATGGTCAAAGCTTGTTGCGTACTGCCTATGCCGCGAATGCGAATGATGCCGGTGAGTTTGTGGCTAAACGTCTATCAGTTAACGAACTGAGCGTACCAGAAGCCGATGGCATGACGATTCAAGCGTGGGCCGAAGCGAATGGTCACGGTGCTAGCCCTATCACTGCTGCAGTGAAAGAGCGTTTAGGCGCTGCTGCCGGCGGTGAAGAAGAGTAATCATCTGTTCTATCATTTTTAGTGTGCTTTAACACAAGGAAAGAATGATGCTTAATTAAAATGCCGAACTGAGTTCGGCATTTTTTATGGGCGTCGTTTGTTAGTTTTTGCCAAATATCCTGTATTGATATTGCGTTGGATATTGACTGCCGAGTTTGAGTTTATTGCCTCTGCTATCTGCTCTAGCAGCGGGATAGCCTAAAAGCCTAAAAGCCTAAAAGCCTAAAAGCCTAAAAGCCAAGCGAAAGCACAATCACAATCACAATCACAATCCAAAGAAAAGGGCCGCAATCGCGACCCTGTTCATACCTGAGTGTTTGCTTACACTCTAAATTCACCGACAGAAGCTTGCAGCTCTTCGGCGAGTTTAGCCACTTGATGGCTCGATTGCGCGGTTTGATCGGCGCCAATCGCGGTTTCTTCCGAAATTGCTGCGATATGCTCAAGTTTCTCAGACACTTGCTGACTGACCACATTCTGCTCCTGCGCGGCATGGGCAATGTGCGTGCCCGCATCATAGGCTTTATGTACAGATTGGCTGATGGTCTCTAGCGCGAGGTTAGCTTGCTCTGTCTTATCGACACAGGCATTGGCTTGGGCACGGCCCATATCCATAGCGGCTACGGCTTGCTGTGCACCCTGTTGCAGCACTTCGATCATTTGCTGGATCTCGCGGGTCGAGACTTGAGTACGTGAGGCTAGGCTGCGTACTTCATCGGCCACGACCGCAAAGCCGCGGCCTTGCTCACCGGCGCGTGCCGCTTCAATCGCGGCGTTTAGTGCCAGCAGGTTAGTCTGCTCGGCAATGCCACGGATCACATCGAGAATTGAGCCGATAGAAGCACTATCCGATTGCACCTTGTTGATCACTTGGCCAGCCTTAGCGACTTCGTCTGCTAGGGCTAAAATGGTGCGCTTGTTCTCTTCGGCAATGGTGCGCATATGTTTGGCTTCTTGATCGGCCTGCTTGATCTGCGCCAGTGCATCATCGGCACTCATCGATACTTGTTGTGCACTCGAGCTTAATTCTGTGGTTGCGGTGGCTACTTGGTCGACCTGGCTCTTTTGCTCTTGGATACCCGAGGTGGTTTGCGCCGTGATAGCCGACGTTTGTTCCGCTGCTGCGGCTAACTGGTTAGAACGGTCCAAAATACCGACGATTAAGCCCCGTAGACTGTCGACTAAACGGTTACAGTTTTTCGCAAGCTCGGCAAATTCATCGTGGCCAGAATCATCTAATTTGTGGGTTAAGTTGCCTGAAGCTAATACATTCAGCGCGTTATTGACTTGATAGAGAGAGCGCTTTAACGGGGCCACAACGGCAAAGCTGATGATAATCGCGGCGACAATGGCGATTAGCACCACAATGATAGTGCGGATACTGGCGGCATCAATCTTAGCTATGGTTTCTTGGCTCATATTGGCCGCAACCGACTCGATGTTATTGCTCACATCTTCCATATTGCGATCGATGACTTTGACATCTTTCTCAATGGTCGCCAATTGATTCATGGCACTCTTGGCGTGATTCAATTGGGTCGCTTTCAACAGCACCATAGAATCAGGACCTTCGAGCAACGCGAGTACCTTTTTCGTGTCTTCATTGACGGATTTTAAGGTGTCAGCGTCAATTATGTCCTGCGCATGACGATTCACGTATTCGAGTTTGTTCTTGGTCTCGCTGAGGATGTAGTCGAGTTCTTTGGAAATGAGTTCATGTTTACTCATTTCTTCATTAGTCACTAAATCGGCAATGGTCGTGATGATATTACCCATGCTGGTATCGATAGCGCTGGCAGAGGCCGCGATACTCTGAGCGTCGGGGTTTTGGCTATTTTCTAAATCGATAATATCGAGCAAAACCGACGAGGCGTCATCGGCGGCATTTTCAAGCTTCTTCTTTAAGCCGATAAGCTGCTCTTGTTTGCTGAGGGCGGCTTCACGTTCAGTGAGCATGGCGAGACTATCGCGCTCGAAGGTCGAGAAGCTACCATCCAGTTGCGAGATCAATGCAGAAAGATTGGCTTGCCCTTGAACCAATTGCGTTAGATTGCTGATCTCGTTTTTAAACTGGGTGCCGTGGTCGTTAAAGACTTTACGGATATCGGGAATGTTCGAGGACTTTGGTGCGTGATAGGCGATCAGCACTTGGCGCTGTTGTTCACTCAGGGTTTCGGTTAAGTGGTTGGTCGCCTTTAGGGCTGGCAAGCTTAACTCTTGCATCATGGCCGAACTATCTTTGAGGCTAATGTTCGTCAGGTACGAGGTAAATCCTAACAACACAAGTAAAAGTGTAACAACACTAAACCCGCCAATGACTCGGGTGGCTACATTAACTTTCATAGGATACTCCGGTTATTATTATATTATTCCGAATGAAAAGATTATTAAATTCAGGGCATAGGGTACTGTCGTATATCGACCACTCTCGGGCTTAGTTTAACCCTTTTTTAACCTTTTTTGGGTAATTTTTTGGTCTTTTTCAAGATGCCATAGGGTTAGATATTCCCCCCAGCAACAGCCTGTGTCTAGTGCTTTTAGCTTAGGGTCGTTGACTTTACCCATCAATGCCGCCCAATGTCCAAACACTAAAGTGTGACTCTGGCGTAACGCAGAGGTAAATTCAAACCAAGGCCGTAGCTGTGGATTGTTACAGTCCTCTGGTGGCTGTTTACAGTCAAAGTCTAAATGGCCATCGACATACAGATAACGCATGCGGGTCAAGGCGTTGATACAAAAACGCAGGCGATTGATCCCTATAGCGCTAGGCTCCCACCGCTCGGCGGTATCGCTATACATTTGGCTTATCAGTGCGTCGAGGTAATCACTCTGCTTGAGGGCTTGGCTGACAAGTTGCGACTCTTGCCTTAACACCTCTAATGACCACTGTGGCGGCACACCGGCGTGGGTCATGATGAGCTTGTGCTCAGGTAATTCCCGCATCAACGGCTGTTGTCTCAGCCAGTCAATTAAACTGGTAATATCGGGTGCGTTTAATAGTGGCGTTAAGTTATCGCTGGTTTTATCCCGCTTGAGTTTGCCGTGCAGGGCGAGTAAATGCAGATCATGATTACCGAGGACGGTTTTGCCCGCATCGCCTAAGGATTGAAAAAAACGCAGTGTGGCTAATGAATCTGGCCCTCTGGCGACCAGATCGCCCACCGCCCAGAGTTCATCGCGGGATGGATTAAAGGCGACTTTAGCAAGTAATCGTTGAAGTTCGGCAAAACAGCCTTGGACATCACCAACAAAATAATGGGCCACAATATCCTTTCTATAATTAAATCAATGTAATAAACCGGGGAGTGCTAAGCGGAAGGGCTTAATCGTTGCCTTAAAGTGCTCGCCTGATTCGCTGACCATACCATAAGTGCCATACATAATGCCAAGGGGCGTATCGAGTACGGTACCGCTAGTATATTGATAGGCGGTATTGGGGGGGATGGTTGGGGTTTCGCCGACGACACCTGCGCCTTGCACTTCACTGATTTTGCCGTTGGCGTCAGTAATGATCCAGTGGCGTGTTTCGAGTTTGGCGGCTAGTTCACCGAGGTTGATGATGGTGATAGTGTAGCTAAAGAGGTATTTCTGATCCTCGGGCGAGGACTGTTGTTCAATGTACTCGGTTTTGACTTCGACTCGGATTGAGTCATCCAATGCGCTCATGCTGCTCCCTTGAATAAGATAGGGCACCCTAAAGTGCCCATCAAACTGATATTGCTTAAGCCTGCTTATCACACACCATATTCGCCATGGCGACATATTGCTCAACACTGATTTGCTCAGGGCGCAGATTGGGATCTATGCCTAATTGCTCAAACTCTTCATCGCTTAACACTTGCTTGAGGTTATTACGCAGTGTTTTACGGCGCATGTTAAAGGCTGTGGTGCACAGCTGGCGCAGTACATTCACATCCTTGCAGGGGAAAGGTTTTTCTGCATAGGGCAGTAAACGCACCACGGCAGAATCCACCTTTGGCGGTGGCGCAAAGCTATGGGGTGGCACTTCAAGTACCGGAACCACTTGGCAGAAGTACTGGGCCATCACCGTTAAGCGGCCATAGGCCTTGTTACCCGGGCTTGCCGATAAACGCAGCACCACTTCTTTTTGCAGCATAAAATGCATGGTTTCAATCTGCTCGGCAAACTCGAACAGATGGAACATCAAAGGCGTTGAAATGTTATAGGGTAAGTTACCAAACACTTTGAGTTTTTTACCCGGTACCACCAACTGGCTAAAGTCGAATTGCAGCGCATCGCCTTGGTGAATCGTGAGCTTATCCTTAAGTACAGGGTGATTCTGCAAGCGCTCAACCAGATCGCGGTCTAACTCGACAACGGTCAGGTTATCTATCGCCGTGGCGACAGGTTCGGTTAAGGCGCCAAGGCCGGGGCCGATTTCGACCATCACGTGGTCATTATCGGGGGCGATCGCACCCACAATGCGGTTAATCACATTGTCGTCGGTTAAGAAGTTTTGTCCGAAACGCTTTCTGGCCGTGTGGCCTAAATGTACTTTGCTACTCATTAATATCTAATCGTTTAGTTTTTTGAGGATAACTCAATGGCTTTATTCAAGGCGCAGACAAAACTGCCAATATCGGCTTTGCCAGTTCCCGCAAGATCGAGCGCCGTACCATGGTCAACCGAGGTACGGATATAAGGTAAACCTAAGGTAATGTTTACCGATTTGCCAAATCCCTGTGACTTTAGAACGGGTAAGCCTTGGTCATGGTACATGGCCAACACGACATCCGCGTCCTGTAAATATTTAGGTTGGAACAGGGTGTCGGCGGGTAGAGGGCCGACAATGTTCATTTGATATTCTTCACGCAGTTCATTCAGAGCCGGAATAATCACATCGATTTCTTCCCGGCCAAGATGGCCGTCTTCACCCGCGTGTGGGTTTAAGCCACAGACATAAATTTTAGGGGAAGCAATGGCAAACTTGCTGATAAGATCAGCGTGTAAAATCTTGATAATATGATGCAAACGCTGGCGCGTAATGGCTTTTGCCACATAGGCCAGTGGAATATGGGTGGTCACCAGTGCCACCTGTAAGCCTTGAGTCGCTAACATCATGACCACATCGGGGCAGTTGGCCTGATGGGCAAAAAACTCGGTATGGCCGCTAAAGGAAATCCCCGCTTGATTGATGATCCCTTTATGCACAGGGCCAGTAACCACGGCATCAAACTCGCCGCTCATGTTTTTCTCACCCGCATAACGCAGGGTTTCAACCACATAGGCACTGTTCTGCTCATCGAGCTGGCCGCAAACGGCGTCGGTCACTAGTTTGAAAGGCGCAATGGTGAGCGTGCCTGCTTCCTGCGGTTTAGGCGGTTGCTCGGGCAGGTAAGGGCGAAAAGTAACAGACAGGCCGAGTCGTTTTGCTCGGCCGGCTAATAATTCGGGATCCGCACAAACGACTAACTCAGCAGGCCAAGCCTGCTGAGCGAGTTGCACGACTAAATCGGGGCCGATACCCGCAGGTTCTCCGGGGGTAACGGCAATACGTTTAGTGGTCAATTTACCTTAACCTCGGTTTGACTCAGGCTGAAAGACTTCAATGTATGCGTCGGCACGCATTTCGTCTAGCCAGTTTTGCAGTTCTTCATTAAATTTGCGACGGAAGATCAGTTGGTGCGCACGGTTAGTATTAAATTGATCCGTGGCATCGGTTTTTCTGCGCTCTTCCAGCTGAGTGATATGCCAGCCGTGGGTAGTACGGAAAGGCTCACTGATTTGATCTGGGCTTAAGCTGTTAAGGGTTTGCGCAAATTCAGGCACATAAATACTTGGCTCTGCCCAGCCCAGTTCACCACCTTTAGTGGCTGAACCTGGATCTTCAGAGTATTGGCGGGCTAAATCTTCAAACTTGGCTTCGCCAGAGCGAATTTGCTTTAAGAACTGCTCTAACATGGCCTTAGCGCGGTCTTCCGACAGAATTGGCGATGGCTTGAGCAGGATATGACGTGCTCTGACTTCTTCAATTTCTTTGGTTTGTAAACCACGGGCATCCATGATCTTGATGATATGGAAACCTGCGCCACTCTTGATTGGGCCGATAATGTCGCCTTTCTTCGCGCCGTTGATGACTTCCGCAAACAGCGTTGGCATCTCGTTGATGTTCATGTAATCCCAGATACCGCCTTCCAGTGCTTTAGGACCCGATGAAGACGCGATGGCGGTGCGGCGGAAATCCTCACCACTCTTTAAACGCTCGAGTACGGCGTTCGCGCGCTTGCTGGAGGCTTCCAGTTGTTCACTGCTTGGGTTGTTCGGTACGTCAATCAGGATATGGCCGATTTGGTATTCGACGTCCTTCATGCCTTGCTCTTGGATCAGTTTTACTAGGCCGGTGATTTCCTGTGGTGACACTTGGATACGGCGTTGAACTTGGATACGTTGAATTTCACCTAGGGTGATTTCTTCACGCAGTTGCTCACGGTACTGGCTGAAGCTTAAGCCTTCGCTCTCGATTTTTTGCTGCATTTGCGCCACGGTCATTTTTTGCTCGCGGGCAATGTTTTCAATTGCTTGGTCTAGCTGTAAGTCACCGATATGCAGACCGATACGATCCGCCATCTGCAACTGCAAACGGGTGAGGATGAGTCGCTCGATAACCTGAGTACGCAGTGCACTGTCGGATGGCAACGATTGATTCGCGGCTCTCGCATTGGCTTTTACAGTGTCAATCATGTTGGTGATTTCACTTTCGAGCACAATACCGTCGTTGATTTGAACTGCAACACGGTCGATTGGCTGGGGAGCGGCCATAGTAGGCTGGCTGATAGCGAGTGCAAATAAAGCAAAAATCAGATGTTTACTGGGTTTCATCCACAAAATCCTTGGCACGTTCTAAGGTCAAATTCGACGGCTTATTTAAGTTAACTTTACCATTTATATCGAAATTACAGTGAGTTGCCTAAATGTTCTTTTGTTAGTAACTCTAAAAGCGTGCGTTCCGAGACTCTTTTTTGGGGCGCGCACGGCTTTCATTAACCTGTTTGGACTCTCAGTCCTTGTTGAGGTTCAGCAATCTACCACAAATCTTTGCTAATTCCTCAGATAAAGCGGTTTTCTGTAGTTAAACAGACCGTCATTGAGCATATCGGATACGCCTAATGGGCCCGAACCACCGAGTCCTTTGATGACTAAATTCAGGTAAACACCGCTTTCAAATTGCTCGCGCTCATCGATAACGGCCGAACCAATGTTGTCATCGTAATTGGTCTTAATTCGGTAGTGATAGCTGAGACGAATTGCGTAACAGCATGATTCATATTGGAAACCAGTATAGGTTTCTATGCTGCGGCTCTCGTTGAGGTCGTAGTACCAGTTACCGACAAAATACAGGCTGTCGTTAATCGGCCAGGCACCACGCACACCCGCTTGGGAAATATTCACCAGATCGTTGGTGTTGGAGTTCAATAGATCCGGCACATAACGATAACTGAGCTGCAAGAGTTTATTGGCTTCGGGACGGAAGTCTAAGGTGACTTCGGTCTTCTTGTTATCGCTCGAGTTGGTGTCGTATTGAATCGCGGCACCTAAATACCAGTCATGGCTTAAGCGGGTATCTAACTCGGCGGCCAAGACTGAAGTTGATTGATTTTGCTCGAAGAGGTTATCTTCGTAACCCAGCTTACTGTCCTGCAGATAGAGGATCTGACCTAGGCTGAACTTAGTCGCCTCTTGGTTGTGATCGTCGAAGAAACGCGTGGTCACACCGAGCGTGACTTGGTTTGCATCGGCGATGCGGTCAAGGCCTGAGAAGCGGCGGTCACGGAACAGACCGAAGTAGTCGTCCTGTAACTGGGCCGTATCGTAAATGCCTATGCCACGCTGATCTTCATAGCCTACGTACAGATACTGGAACTGAGGTTCGAGTGTCTGGCGGTAGTTTTGATCGAACAGTTCGGTAAAGCGCTCGAAGTTGATTTGACCATTGATCCGCACCTGCGGAATGGTGCGACTCACAGTATCGTCTAAGCCATCGAATCCACTGTTGTTTTTTTCCTGCCAATAGTTGGTTTGCATCAGTTTGACTTGGCTGGTTAACGAACCCGAAGGGCCGTGAATTGGTAGCGTCAGGCTAGGTGCCATATGCAAACGGGTGGCGGTATTCATGTCGCTGTCTTGATGGGCGAAGTTGGTCAGCTCTGAGTTAAAGCCAAAGTCCAAGTTATTCCAAAAGTCGGCGGCGCGGTAGTTAAAGTTCACCTGCGGCATCACTTGATAAGGCTTTTCGTCCTCACCCAGCACTTTAATATCTTGTACCCGAGTGCTGATATCCCAATCTCGTTCGAAGTAGCTGACTTCACCAATCCGCGATAATTGGTTATCGGTGGCGCGGTTGACATCAGACTTTAAGTCGTTGAAATAGTTGTTATCAGACACTTCGGTAAAGTTGGCGAGTACCCGCCAATTTTTATCGATGGCGCCTTGGTGTTGCCAGTTATAGAGGTAACGATTTGGGCTGCCGCTGATCATCTGATCATTACCCAAATATTCTAAATTCAAGCGACCACTCTGGGCCTCACCCGCGAGATAACGAAATTCTGTCTTGGTGAATAAACCACGGCTAGACATATAGTTAGGTGTAAAGGTGAGGTCGTATTCCGGCGCGATATTCCAATAATAGGGCGCGGAAACTTCAAAACCGTTGGTGGTGCTGGTGCTAAAGCTTGGGTAGAGGAAACCGGTTTTACGTTTATCGGAAACTGGCACCGTCATATAAGGAATATAGAACACCGGAATATCGGCGACTCTCAGCTTGGCATTCCAAATCTCGCCCCATTCTTCTTCGCTGTTAATCTTGATTTTTTCTGCTTCGAGCAGCCAAGAAACATTGTCTGGCGGACAAGTGGTGAAGTTAGTATTGGTTAAGATCAGGTTGTTGTTCATGGTGATTTGCAGTTTTTCGGCATCGCCGTGAACCTGCTGACCATGTAGCCAATACTGGGCACCCTTGAGGGTCGCGCGGTTGCTGCGCATTTGTGCCTGCAGCGAATCGGCGGTAACGGTAAAAATACTGTCTTGGAAAACGAGGTTGCCATTGGCATCGAATTGCTCGGTCGCTTGGTCGAGAATCGCTTCATCGGCGGCAATATGTCTGTCGCCCTGACTGAAGACCACATCGCCGGTAAAAATGGCTTGTTTGCCCATTTCGGCGTTGGAGCGGTCCGACACGATACGAATTTTCTCTTGATCGGCGGCGCTCAGGCCGGGTTGAGATACGATACGAGGTACTGGCGGTTCAATGACGCATTGTGACGCTGAGGCTGTGGGAGATTCGTCTGCCAGGACAACTTGCGGTAACAGGCTCAAGGCCAGAAAGTAACGGATCTGCATCTTAGGTCAATAATAATGATTTCTTTGTCTGGACAAGTATCGACGGGGAAAGTTGCAAACTACAAGTGCAACGCAGCAAATAAATCTCTCAATTTCTTAGCTGTTTCCAAATTATATGCCAGCTATAATAAAGCAATTTTTCTATAAGAGCCATGAAATGACCTTATCCGACTCGAGATTTATTTCCCTTAATCAGTGGCTGAACCGTTATTTTTCCTATGATGTGACCCCGATTCTGATTTCCGGTGACGCCAGTTTTAGGCGCTATTTCCGGGTCACTGACCGCGATACGAGCTACATTGTTGCCGATTCGCCGCCCGCCTTAGTGCCTATCGCGCCTTTTATCGCCCTCGCCAGTGCCTATGCGGCGGCGGGACTGACAGTTCCAAAAGTCATCGCCTCCGATGCCGAGCAAGGCTTTATGCTACTGAGCGATCTTGGGGATACTCAGTTGTTGTCTGTGCTGACCGATGCGAATGTGGCGGACTACTATCGCCGCGCCTTGGCATTGTTACCTCAGGTAGCCTCAGTGGTTGAGAGCCTTGACCCTGTTACTGGCAGCACGCAGCCATTGCCTTTATATGATGAGGCATTTGTGCGCCGCGAGTTGGGGATCTTTACCGAGTGGCTATTAGAGAGACATTTACAGCTCGAACTCAGCCATGAGGAACGCTCTCTGGTTGAAAAGAGCTTTGACCTCTTGGTAGACAATGCCCTCGCGCAACCTAAGGTGGGAATGCACCGCGATTACCACAGCCGTAACTTGATGCTCAAAGAGGGCGAACTGTGCGTGATTGATTTCCAAGATGCGGTGCTCGGGCCTGTGACCTACGATGCCGTGTCTTTACTGCGGGATTGCTATGTGCGTTGGCCGCAAACCATGGTGCAGGAATTAATGCGGCAGCATTATCAGCAAGTGCTTGAGTTAGGGCAAATCCCTATACAAACATCCTTTACCCAGTATCAAACTTGGTTTGATTTAATGGGATTGCAGCGCCATATCAAGGCCGCAGGGATTTTTGCGCGTTTACACTATCGGGATAACAAGCCCGCCTATATGGCCGATATTCCGTTAACCTTGTCCTACATTGTGGATATTGCCAGCCTTTATCCAGCGCTCACGCCATTTTCCGCTTGGATGCAATCGCGCGTTGTACCTGCGTTTGCGGCTAAGGGAAAGGGTACTCAGCAGGGAGACAAGCAATGAAGGCAATGATCCTCGCGGCAGGCAGGGGAGAGCGTTTACGCCCCTTGACCGACACCCAGCCCAAACCTTTAGTGCCCGTCTTAGGTAAACCGCTGATTGTGTACCATATCGAGAAGTTGGCCGCGGCAGGGATTGTCGATATCGTGATAAATCATGCTTGGCTTGGGCATAAGCTGGTCGAAACCCTAGGGGATGGTCACGCCTTTGGGGTCAAGATCCAATATAGCGCCGAAGCATCGGCCCTCGAAACCGGAGGCGGAATTAAACAAGCCTTGCCTTTGCTAACTGACGGCGACTCGGATGCGCCGTTTTTAGTGCTCAATGGTGATGTGTTTATCGATGCCTTGCCGACGATTGTTCCCTTAGCGGATACTGCTCTGGCGCATCTATGGTTGGTGCCAAATCCCGAGCAACATCCAAATGGTGACTTTGCCTTGGAGCAGGGGCTTGTACGTGAGCAGGGTGAGCAGAAATACACTTTCTCTGGTATGGGTTTATATCGCCCATCATTTTTTGACGGCACGCCGGATGGTGCCTTTGCCCTTGGGCCTTTGCTGCGGGCTAAAATGGCCGATGGCCTGATCACCGGGACACACTTTAATGGACTCTGGTGCGATGTTGGGACGATTCCGCGTCTGCAAGCATTAGAGTCAGCGCTGGCGTAATGGCATATCGCCTAACGTTTAGCGCCTTGAGTGAAGGGTTTCACTCGCCATGTCGATTGAGTGACTGAATAAATTATCAAATTGGGAATTAAGATGCGCCTTTGGGGTAAGTTTTTTGGATTTGTTATCGGGTTTATGTTTGGCCGTATTTTCGGTGCGTTACTGGGTTTATGGCTTGGGCATCTCTACGACAAACGCGTCGGTGGTGGCGCCAGTTTTAGCCAGATTTTAGGTCAGGCTAAAAACCGACAGGGGATATTCTTTAACACTACCTTCGCCGTAATGGGCCATGTGGCCAAGGCATCGGGTCGTGTGACTGAGACCGATATTCGTATCGCGACTATGTTGATGGATCAGATGCGCTTAACGGGTGAAGCCCGTAAAGAGGCGCAGCAGGCGTTCCGTGAGGGTAAAGAGCCGGGTTTTGACCTGCGCAGCAGTCTGCAAGCCTTTCGCGCCGTGACCCAAGGTCGCCAAGAACTGGTGCAAATGTTTATCGAGATCCAAATTCAAACCGCTTTATCGGACGGTGAGCTCGATCCCGCTGAGCATGCAATTCTGATGACGGTGGCCCAAGAGTTAGGGTATGGTCGTGGGCAACTCGATGAATTACTTAAACGTTGGCAAGCGGAATACCGTTTCCACCAGACTTCTAATGGTAATAAAACCTCGATTACCGACGCCTATAATTTGCTTGGCATTAATGCTGAGGCGACGGATCAAGAGGTGAAGCGGGCTTATCGCAAGTTGATGAATGAACATCATCCCGATAAGTTAATCGCTAAGGGGTTACCACCCGAGATGATGGAAATTGCCAATCGTAAAGCGCAGGACATCCAAGCTGCGTACGACAGGGTGAAATCGGAGCGCGGCATGCGCTAACGCTTCGGTTAACGTTGTCGACGCAAGGAATAATAACGACAGATAAGGGATTAAGATGAAATACGTTAACCGATTAACTGTGATAGCAGGTTTGTTACCTCTAACCCTCGCATTACCAACCTATGCCGAACCCGAGCTGTTTGTCGCCCCCTACGGTGGTTACAGCTTTGGTGGTAGCTCGTTCGATATCAATGAACTCGATGCGAACAAGGCTGAAACCGATCATAAGCAAAGTGTGGGTATCGAAGAGGCGAGCCATTACGGCATCATGTTAGGGATTGGCACTAACGATCCCGGCAATATTTACCTGCTCTACAGTCGCCAATCCTCCGAGCTGAAAAGCGGCGGTCTGTTTACCCCTGACTTAGTCGCCTCCTTAGATGTTGACTATATCCACCTTGGCGGCACCTTATTCTTCCCCAGTGGCGATTTTCAGCCCTACATTACCGCCAGTGCCGGGGTGACTCGGATGATGCCCGATGATTGGTCAACGGAAACCCGTTTCTCCATGGGCATTGGTGGCGGTGCTGAATACCGCATGACGCAAAACTTCGCGCTGTTTGCGGACTTGCGTGGCTACGCCACTTTTATCGACAGTGACAGCTCACTTTTTTGTAATGAAGACCAATGTCTATGGCATGTGACATCGGATGTGATGTGGCAAGTGCAAGCCAATCTTGGAGTCAAACTCAGTTTTTAATTCCCCTGCTTTATGGGCAAGGCGCAAACGCAGTTAAGAGGTAAAGATGAAAATAGTCGTACTCGATGGTGAAACCTTAAATCCTGGGGATTTAACCTGGCAAGCGGTCAGCGAGTTAGGGGAGTTTAGCTGTTTTGCCCGCACGCCCTCGGCCGAGATTATCCCCCGCGCTCAGGATGCCGAAATTGTGTTCACCAACAAGACCCCCCTCGATACCAATACCTTAGCCCAACTGCCAAAGCTTAAATATATCGGTGTGCTCGCCACCGGCACTAACGTGGTGGATCTCGCCGCCGCAAAAGAGTTAGGCATAGTGGTCACCAACGTACCCGCATATGGCCCCGATGCCGTTGCGCAAATGGTGTTTGCCCATATTTTGCATCACACGCAAGCCGTTGCGGCGCACCATCAAGCCGTTGCCGCAGGGCAGTGGAGCAATTGTAGTGACTTTTGTTTTACCTTAATGCCGCTGCAATCCCTTAAAGATAAAACCTTAGGCTTGATTGGTTACGGGGATATTGGCCAGCAGGTCGCTAAACTCGCCTTAGCCTTCGGCATGAAGGTATTAGTGAATACCCGCACCGAACCCCGTGATTTACCCCAAGGCGTGAGTTGGACATCCCGCGATACGGTATTCAAGGAGTCCGATATTCTCTCGCTCCATTGTCCTCTCACTCCTGAAACGACCAAGCTAATTAACACTCAAACCCTCGAATTGATGAAGCCGCAGGCGCTACTGATCAACACCGCGCGCGGCGGCTTAATTGATGAGGCAGCTCTAGCGGCGGCATTAGCGCAGGGCAAAGTCTTTGCTGGCGTTGATGTTCTCTCAACCGAACCACCGAGTGCGGATAATCCGCTACTCACTGCGCCCAATATCAGTATCAGCCCACACAATGCTTGGGCAACCAAAGAAGCACGACAGAACCTGCTAAATATCGCGACGGCAAATCTCAGCGCCTATTTAGCTGGTGACAAAGTTAATTGGGTAAATCCCTAAGGTTTGTGGGTTAGAACGTTTCTTTTGATAAGAGATAATGCGTTTATTCCAAAGTCACACCGTTGTGTGCTGAAGAGTGTAATACATGGGGTGGATAGTGCCGTTAACGGCATAAAATTGGGGGGAGACGATATTTAAGTGCTAAGTTATAGGTGAGCCATGGTATTCGCTCTCCGACGCGCAGCGAGTCCATCCTTGGATGCTCGACCGCCCCGTCCGTGGGGCGGACGGTCGTCTCGCTAATCACCATGGCTCACCTATTTGGCATCAGCGTAGCCTGTAAGTTTTAAAGAAACACACAGCATGTTTGGGGACATTTTCGAGTTAAAACCTTAACTCTAACGAGTCTGTTTTAGATAAAAATATCTATGGAGATAACGCCCGCCACAAACGCAAGCAATTTGTTGCGAGTCGAGCCGCAAAGCGGCGTTTTGATGGCGTTTGTTATGCATTTTTCAATAGCCTTTCTGCCAGCGCTTTGGGTAAACACCTTTAAAAGAGATATTTATAAACTCGTCTTTACTAATGAGTCCATTTTGGTACTTAATTCCGTAGTAAATGAAAGCCGATAAAACACAAAATATGTACAAACAGAGAATAAGCGTTAAGAGGCAGCTTGCGAACATAAAAACAACTATCGTTTGATCATATTGCCGGATAGGGACATCAGTGGCTATACCAAAGAACGATGAAATATATTGGAAAAGGTAAAACGCTAGTACTCCACCAAGTATGCAACCGAAACCGCCAACTCTCGCTGATTCAGCGTAGAACTGAGGTTGTAAGTTTAACTGACTTTTAATTGCCCGAATCACTATGTGATTACCTCAAAATGCATAACGCCGCATTAAGGGGGGAACAACGCATTCCCCCAAACCTAAACCATTGTGCCGTAACCACTAAGGCTTATTCAAACCCAAAATACCAAGCGTTGTGAATCCCTCTTAAATGCTTTGTTATGTGCGTAATCAACAACCTTGTTTCTGTTGTAACTTGTGATTAAATGCAACTCTTTGCTTATTTGTGCTTTTAGAATACGACCCGTTTTAATACTTTAGTTTTGGTTTCATTCAACTTCGTTCAAGGAGACAAAATGGGTATCAAAACTGGTCCTAAAAGAACAAACCAAGATGGAACACCTGATAAACGACAACGTGTTACCGAGGAAAATAAGAAAAAACATCCAAAGTTAAAAGAGCACAAACACGAAAAAGGCGATTAACGCAATCAAAATGAGTAAATCTGGCCACCCATTTTAAATCAACAACATAATGCACTTTCGGTTTACCTACAACTTGTAACAGTTAATGTTGTTTAAAAAAGAACCATCAAAGTCGCAGGGACAACATCTGAGGCAATAAATTGCGCTAATTCCTTTAAAAATAGAGCATTTCAGACGAGATAACTCATCCCTTAGTGCTTGGGATGTGTTCAGGATGGGGCTTTTGAAATGATATAAGTAGTTTTCAGTTGCTGTAAAAGTGCTGGCAGCATTTAGCAAAATGCCGTCGTCGCTTTTCTAAGTGTTCGCAATAATCGGTTAGTGCTTGCAATGTGCCTACAGGACCATGAAATAGCTTGCCAAACTCGGTGGTCAGCTTGAGCCAATTGTCATGGGGGATATTTAATCTGTTCAGTATCTTGGTACTACTTTCACTGATGTATCCACGTTTATCATTGCGAATAATTCGGCCCGTATCATCTACCAATTTAAGGTAGTCCGTTAATGAAAACGCAATGCCATTGGGTTGGTTGTCGCACTCGTTACCAATAAAAGGCAGGAGATTGCTTGGCTGCTTACCTTTTAATGCGGCCCGAATACGTAGTTGAATACTGGTATGGTCGGATTGTTCTGGTGTATCAGCAAATTGCGCTCGAATCGGATTCAAATCAACATAGGCCATACAGGCTAACACCGCAGCTTCATCGAGTAGGGCTTGCGATTTGAACCGCCCTTCCCAGAACCTGCCTGTGCAGTTATCTTCTTGATTTGCTTGCCTTGCAATCGGTTCGTTGAGGCAGCGCATAAACCAGCTAATGTCGCATAATCGACTGCGATAAAGAGCGATTGAGTGCTTTAATCTGCTCACCTCATGGGCTTCAACTAACTCACCTTTCACGAATTTTTGCGTTAATTCATCGCCTTTAAACAACTTATGCCACTGCTCAAGCACTTGGCGGTCTGTCCAACGATTGGCCGTCTCGATATCGACTCGCAGCACCACATGCAGATGATTAGACATCACGGCAAAGGCTGCGATATCAATAGCAAAAACAGCTTCAAGTTCAAACAATAATGACTCTACCCAAGCGCGGCGATGGTCGTAGTTTTTACCCGAATAGGTATCATCACCACATAAAAATGCCCGCCGAACAACGCGGCTACAGCAATGATAATAAGGTGTGTCTTCAAGACTTATCTGAGTTCTACGAGGGCGCGGCATACAAACCTCCTTGTTCAATGCTTAACCAAAGCATAGTCGGAGGTTAGCTACTGCGCTATTGAGGTTGGGTGTCCGGTTTTGTTCATCTTCTACCTTCTTCAGAAGGTGGATTCTTTACTTTTGTAAACGTTCATCATGCAACCATTTAGTGACTTTCGTAACCGTACCAGCAGAAAGTCCAATTACCCCAGTTAAATCAGCATTATACACCCCTTTAACTTGAACGTATTCGCCTTTGAGAGCCCGAAGTGATTTCTTTTGAGTTTCTGATAGTTCAAGCTCGACCGCATAAACTGACATTCGGCGTTCATATTTCTCATAATCTAGGTAGAGTCGATATGTATCTTCAAATTCATCATATACACCGCTAACAACTATTATTTTCTTGTTAAAATCATCAGGGTTGGCTATTAAATGTATTATTGAGACTATACAGACAGTCGGCTCGTCTGACGAACAAATCCGTGCATAGCTGTTTGAACTCAAAAGAAGTAACAGTATTGTAATGTATATTAGATTCTTCATTGTTTTCGTTGTAATTGGTCAATTTGTTGTGTATTCGGAGCCATCATAGAGACTAACAACAAAATTTTAGTTTTATGCCCAAACTACCTGAATCCAGCCTCTTCGGGTTGTTTGGGCATATTTAACTTTTCATCTCAGTTGATTTTAGCTTTGATGGTTTTTTGCTCGGCGAGATCGTCTGCGTAGACCAATAAATCCGATCAAGGCTGCAGTGATAACCAGTGAGCCATAGGCCACGGGCTTTTTCAGTTTGTGGTAAATCGCATTCCACTTGGCGATTTGGTTGGCTTTTTCCCGTTCGACGGCGCGGTCAAAATCTGGGGTTTCACATTGCGTACCAAAATTCTCCGCCCAAGGCACAAAGGGACCATTGGCGACGTATTTTTTATAGTAGCGGCGGGCGAGTTCATCATCGCGATATAACACCCAACCTGTGGCTTGGCACAATAGCGCCGCATAGGCTTGGCTGTTGTGGGGCACGAGATCGGCGGCCTTGCTTGCTAGCTCGGCGGCTTGGTAACGATAGTGGAAGCGTTTATCGGGGATCGCTTGGCTGGCACTAATGCGTTGCTGCTCTTTATCGCTGAGCTTATCCGCAGCGTACCAATCCCTTAGGTCGAACATCCCAGCGTAAATCGAATAATCCGGCGCTAATTCAAAGCCTAAGATTTCCATCCCTTGATGACGCGCGAGTTCGGCAGCCGCCCAATAGGCGCGGGCGCTCTCAATGCCCTTGCTATTCTTGGCAGTGGTCAGCGCCTTGCCATACTCCAGCACGTTGACGTTGAGTGTGGGATTACTGAAATAAACAGGCGCCTCGGCAATGGCACCTTCACGCAGTAAGCGACGACCCAGTAAGTAACGCAGGCGATTGTTGATTGGCTCGACACTATCGTACCAATCACTGTCCTTGGGATACTCGAAAGTCATTACCGGCACATGCTTGTCGATAAACAGCTTAAGCTCGGCGGTGGTGAGCACGCGCTCGGCCACATAGGCGATATCCTGCCAATACTCATCGCCACTGGCGAACAGTTGGCTGAGGGCGTCAACATATTCGCCCCGTTCAAGGGATAGCACGCCCTGCTCGGCGCGAATACGGCAATAGGTGGCTTGCTGGGCATCGGCGTCGATGGCCTGTTGTTGAGTATCCTTAGCATTTAAGTGCTCAGTACCTGAAGTCGCATCGGTTGGAAAATGATGCACTGCTTGGGCATAGGCCTTAGCCGCTTGGGCTTGATCACCCTTTTGCAGCATAAGCTTCGCCGTGAGCCACCAAGTCAAGCCGCTCGGTTTGGCGAGTGCCAGCATGCGCTCGGCGCTGGCATAGTCACCCAATTGATAGTAAATCGCCGCTAACTTATCACCCTGGCTCAGTACTACACCATCGGTTGGGAATACGGTGAGGATTTCGGCAACCTTTTGGCCCATGTCCATTAGTTGTCCGTCGAAGGCGAAATCATTAGCACTGCTTTGCCAGTAGGCAATGAGTAACTGTTGCACACTCGGCTGCTGTAATAATGGTTTTAGCTCATTGATATTTTTAGACATTAAGCTGCGACTTAACATCAGCAGCGAATCATAGCCACTACTGTCGCCCTGCACCGACTGGGTGGCATAGAGTTCAATAACCTTATCTAAGGTGGCAGGATTTAAGGCTACATCTATTTTAGGCGGCTCATATTCCCCACGAGTGACTTCAATTTGAGCTTGGCTTTGATGCAGCAGAATATAAGCCTGCTCGCCAAGGCCAGCCAAACTCAAGCGCAGCGGATCGGCCGCGCCTTGAGTCACCTCTGCTTGTAGCTGCTGCAAATAAGCATTGGCTTGGACAAAATGGCTATTATCACTAGCGGTTTTGCTCTTTATCAGCTCGATACGAGATAAGCTATACAGCGCCCACAGGCTGCGACCCGCACGCTCACTCTCAGGTAGGGCGATGACTTTTTTAAAGTAATCGCTGGCTTTATCGTACTCTCTGGCATCAAACGCCATGGCGCCAAGGCTGTACCAAGTTAAGGCGGGCGCTAAGGTCTCTTTTAACTGCGCGGCGATTTGCTCGGCCTCTGCCAAGCTTTGCGCATCACGCAGGCTATTGACTAGCGCGAGTTGAGCCTCGGATAACTCGCTGTTTTCATAGGCGCGAGTCTGGGAAAGATAGCGACTATGCACTTCGTCCCAGAGGTATTCCTGCGCCGCAGGTTCATCTTGAAACTGCCAAGCCAGTGGTTTAGCTAAACCGCTAAGTTGTTGGCTAAAACTGGTTTGCGGTAAATAGCTTAGGTTATTTTGCCTGTCTTGGGTTAATTGCAGCGGAAAGTCTGGGCCACAGGCTAACAGTGCGGGGGAAAACAGACTTAAGCCAATCAGACTGGTTTGTTTTAATTTGGTTTTCCAGCGAGGGAGAGGATTCGCTGATAATGAATGTGGCTTATGGCGCATAAATTCCCTGTAAATGTAATGACTCACAACGTGCCCAACCGATAACTCTGCGCCCGTTTGGGCTTAGCTCGACCGCTGAGATTAAATTCGGCGCAAACTGCGAGGAGGCAGGCTCTGCTGTGCGCTCCGTTGAGGTGGCTTGCGGTAACTGCCACACTAATGTTCCTTGGGTTAATTTGGCTTGATAACCGTTTTGCGCATCATACCCGCTGCACGCCTGCGCCGCTAGGGACAACTGGCTAGGTAACTTGCCCGCAATATTGCCCTTATTGACTAACACCAGTTGAAATAAGCTGGTTTTCGGTGCCTCATGTTGGGCTGGCTCAGTATTGGCTTGGTTTAAGATTTCTAGCTCAATCTGCGGGGCGAGTGGTTGCTGCTTGGCGACCGCAATCAGGGTCGAGAGTGGCCAAACCCGTTTATCCCCTTCGAGGGGTAATCGAAACCAAATCATCCCCTTAAGCCTTGGGTCGGCAAAAGTGTGCAGTTTTTTAACGAAGGACTGCAACATCTGTGGATCGGCCATCAATTCCTGGCGCGCTACATGCTGCGAAGATGCTGAGTCTGCCAATGGCATTCGCATCGGCACTTCACTCTCCACTCGATAACCCGATGCTGTGCTATACACCGCCGAGCCATAGGACGGCAGGGCGATGAGGTAGGGCACCTTGGCTAACCGTGACAGCTGCTCGACCCATCGCCAGCCTTGCGCAGCATCGAACAACCCTAAACGTGGGTCGCTGACACTGTGAATTTGCAGTACCAGCTCATCGATATTGTCAAACAGCGACGGAAACTCTGTGCTGCTCAACCAAGCGGGCAATGAGGTAATGCTAAGTTTAAGTGTTTGGGGTAATTGGCTTTTTAACTCGCGTAAAAAGGCGTTATAGGCCGCGAGTTTACTGCTGGCGCTATCGTGGTCGATTTCAATTCCCGCAAGCTTGGTGCCCTTTGCCTGCCAATCTTGAATGAGCGCGAGGATTTTTTGGATGACTTCGCGATTATTAAGGCGTGTTAGTTGGCCATCTAATCTTATTACCGCCACTTTAGGGCGTGGATCGGCCTGTAACCATTCATGGTTGACCTGTACCTCAAACCAGATATCCGCGCCATTGGGTTTGGGATGGGCTTGCAATGCTAAGATGCGCACGCCATTAAATGTGCTTTGGCTTTCGACCAAGGCGCTTTGATTGGCATCGCGCCATTGCCGCTGCCACACATACACCTCTTGGCTTAATTCACGCGGGGCGACGGTGTCTACCTTGCTGCTCGATGTATTTTGATTTGCTGGCTGACAGGCACTCAGAAGCACTAAGCCAAAGGATAATGCCAGTAATAGAAAAAGGGGGCGATGTATCGCTTGCAAGGATTTAGAGCGCCTAGGCTCAAAGTGCTTGAGCTCAAAGTGCTTGGACTGAAAGCGTCTAGAGTGAAAGCGCTTAGAGTGAAAGCGCTTAGAGCGAATGAAAGAGTAATAACGACTGCTTAAATCCATGGGATAAGAGTAAAAGCCTAGCGTGGGGCATGCCAAATAGAGGACTACTATGCCTCAAAACCACCTTGGATTGCATCAGGCTTTTGCATTAGACGCGCAACCAAGTTGGGTGAAGAGGAGATGGCGGTTAACTCGGCTTAAACGCCTTAATAACGCGCCCAGCAATAGTGCTGGGCGCGGTGCAGATCACAGTACTAAACATTAAGGTATTGGCGACAAGTCGTTAAGCATTCATGCCTAGAAAATCACTTTTACCTTAGATGCACTATCCAGCGCTTTGTTGACTGCGCTTTCGATATCCTTATCACGGGCGAGGGCAACCCCTAAACGGCGGCGACCATCGATTTCAGGCTTAGCGAATAATCTGAGCTGAGTATTCTCTGCGGCCAAGGCATCGGCAAGACCTTGATAGCGAATGTTTTTCGATTTGCCTTCCACCAATACTACCGCCGAGGCGCTGGGGCCATGTTGGTGGATGTTCGGAATGGGCAGACCAAGAATCGCCCTAACATGCAGTGCAAACTCGGATAAATCTTGGCTAATTAAGGTGACTAAACCGGTATCGTGCGGACGAGGCGAGACTTCAGAGAAATACACATCGCTCCCCTTCACAAACAGCTCGACCCCAAATAAGCCGTAACCGCCGAGGGCTTCAACCACTTTACTGGCGATTGCTTGGGATTTTGCTAGCACGTCGGCCGACATGGCTTGAGGCTGCCATGACTCGCGGTAGTCGCCATCTTCTTGTCTGTGGCCAATTGGTGCGCAGAAGTGGATGCCATTCACAGCGCTAATGGTTAGCAGGGTAATTTCGTAATCGAAGGGGATAAAGCCTTCGACAATCACACGGCCACCGCCCGCGCGGCCGCCTTCTTGGGCGTATTGCCAGGCTTTAGCGCTTTGGGATACATCACGGATAACACTTTGGCCCTTGCCCGATGAACTCATCACGGGTTTGACCACGCAGGGCACGCCAATCTTGCCAATGGCTTGATTAAATTCGGTTTCCGTGTCGCAGAAGAAATAGGGCGAGGTCGGCAGACCTAAGGTTTCGGCGGCGAGGCGACGAATGCCTTCTCTGTCCATGGTCAACTGAGTCGCGCGTGCGGTCGGCACGACATTGAGGCCTTCGGCTTCCATCTCGACCAAGGTTTGAGTGGCGATGGCTTCAATTTCGGGGATTACTAAGTGGGGCTTTTCTAGCTCAATAATGGCGCGAAGCGCTTTAGCATCGAGCATATTGATCACATGGGAGCGATGGGCAATTTGCATGGCAGGGGCATTGGGATAACGATCGACGCCAATCACTTCAACACCTAAGCGTTGGAGCTCGATGGCGACTTCTTTACCTAGCTCACCGCAGCCAAGCAACATGGCGCGTCGAGCGCCCTCTGTGTAGGGAGTTCCTATCATGGTGTGGGTACCTTTTTATATTGGGATAATTGACGCCTTGGGACGTTCTTGGGCCATAGTCTACCCCGATTGGCGCTAAAGCATGAGACTGAAATTAACAACTGTGTTTTCGATCAAGCTATTTAAGAGCGATTAGTGCTTGGGCCTGGTAAAAATCCTGTTTGTGGCGGTGTTTTATGTTAACTTTTCGTTTCATAACGGATTATGGAAACCTAAGATGCAAGACATTCGCGATTTAACCGCTGTACTACGCTCTAAAACGCCTATCGTAGTGATTGAAACCTATGAGGAATACCGTGTTGTAGACATGCTTAAGCGGGTGGCGAATGTGCTTTATCAGCCCTTATTTACTTGGAGTATTACCCAAGGGCTGACGCGGGTTGATAAACCCATGGCGGCGCAGAAATTTAATACTGAACCTGGCGACATCCTAGGGCAGATTAAATCGACAACCCAGCAGGGCATCTATGTGCTCTGTGATTTTCACCCCTTTGTGGTTGATGCGCCAAAGAATGTCCGTTTGCTTAAAGAAATCGCCCTCGAATACGATGCGCTGCAACACACGCTGGTGCTGGTGAGCCATGCTTTTGAGATCCCGCCCGAAATTAAGCGTTATTGCGCCTATTTTCAGCTCACCTTGCCGAGCACTTCTCAGCTGGAGAACTTGATCTACCTTGAAGTGGATAAAGTGCGCGGCCAAGGCATGCCGCTCACTGTGGATGATAAAGCCGTGGGTAAACTGGCGGAAAACCTGCGCGGTGTGACTTTAGATGATGCCAGACGGTTGATCCACAAGGCCATTGTGGATGATGGCGCCATTACCCATTCGGATGTCGATCTTATCAACAAAGCCAAATTCCAATTACTCGATCTTAACGGTGTGCTGCAATTTGAATACGACACCAGTGATTTTTCGCAGATTGCCGGATTACATAATCTCAAGAAATGGTTAAAGCAGCGCGCGCCCGCGGTGCAGGTAACCACAGATGCCAAGGCTACGGTACAACCCGATGCGCCCAAGGGCGTGTTATTACTCGGGGTGCAGGGCAGCGGCAAGAGCCTTGCGGCCAAGGCGGTGGCGGGCGTGTGGCAACGACCCTTGCTCAGACTCGATATGGGCACCTTATATAACAAATACATAGGCGAAACCGAAAAGAACCTGCGTAATGCTCTCGAGCTGGCCGATATGATGTCGCCCTGTATCCTTTGGATTGATGAAATAGAGAAAGGTTTAAGCGGCAGTAGCAGTGATGAGGGCACTTCGACCCGCATTCTTGGCACACTGTTAACTTGGATGGCGGAGCGTAAGTCCGAGGTGTTTGTGGTCGCTACCGCTAACGATATTCAAGCCCTGCCGCCTGAGCTGATGCGTAAGGGGCGAATGGATGAAATCTTCTTTGTCGATTTACCCGACGAGGCTATACGTCAGGCGATTTTCCTGATCCATTGCCAGCGCCGCAGTATTGATGTGACTCGGCTCGACCTTGCGCAGCTATCGCGCCACAGCCAAGGGTTTTCGGGAGCTGAAATCGAGCAAGCCGTTATCGCCGCCATGTACAGCGCCCGCAGTTTAGCGCGCAGTCTTGACCAAGATATGTTGCTAGAAGAACTGACCAAAACCAAACCTTTATCCATAGTGATGGGCGATAAGATTAATGCCCTAAGACAATGGGCCGCAGGACGCACAGTCAATGCCCATGAGTAGCAACTTAACCCGCGATGAGTGCTCGCGTTATGGCGGCGTATTGGGCGACTGAGCCTTATCCTCTACGAAACAACTTTAAATGTCGTGCGTGTTTCGGATTAGATAATATAGTTGGATATCTGCGCCGTCGATGTTAACTTGCTGGTCGATATGGATTATTTAGAACTTAAACGGCAATTTTTTAGCATGAGTAATATTCTCCGTTCCAGTCGTACAGCATGATAAGCAGGGATGAGATGAGTTTCGAGCAAGAGTTTACAGAAAAAGTCGGTGGCTACTTAGACGAGCTCACCGATGAGTTACAGCCCATTCTCAAGCAATTGATTGAGCATGATTATCCCCAAGAGGTAGCCACGCTAGCATTTGAAGTCTTTGTCGATGGTTTTTCATCCCAATTCCCGGTGCGGGTATTTTTTATGGATATCGATGGCAAGGCGGCATACCCCTCGCCAGTTAATCCTCATTTACTCGATATAGACCATGTTTATCCAGATGAATTTGAAGAGGAATATATTGAAAAGGATGAAGATCTTGACCCTTGGCAGATTGCGACAAACGCGCTTATTGAATGGTTCTCCCAGTGCTGGATTGCCGCGGGTGGTCAAAGCTTTAAATTAAACGCCAATATCGCCCCCCATGATAGCCACTATGAGTTCAATTTAGTCGAGTGTCAGTGGCAAGAAAGAGGTTAACTCGCTTGAAGTTAAATACTTTGCTGTTGTGGTTCTTGGCCTAATACTCTGCATTGCGATCCTGCGCCTCTACATCGGGCGTTAACTTAAAAAAACTAATAGAAACCTAAGCTGGCATGACCTTCCTGCAAATCTTGTCTTTACTTACTTTACGCGTTGCTCACTCACGCTAGCGCCTTCTCAAAACAAAAGGTAAAGGCCTAGTCTTTTAAAGACCCCTTTCCTGTTATTTGCTGTATTTGGCAAGCAACAATCCCACCTTAGTTATCGCAATTGGTCGTTACTGATAGTGCATCTTGGGATGCCATTAGTCGCACCGAAATAAACAATTGTGTTTTGGGTCAAGCTATTTAAATGGATTTGTTGCGAATTTGTTTTCATGGTGTAGAACTATATTGTGCTGCACATTGATAGGCACGGTTGGCAAAGTGCGGTTTCGGCAAGGGGATTGATTTCTAACCGAAATAAAGAGCGGGAAGGGAGTGGGAGCTGAACATGTTTTTGGATTATTTTGCCTTAGGCATTTTGTTTTTTGTCATAGTGGCGATCTTTTATGGCGTGATTGCCATTCACGACATCCCCTATGAAATTGCGAAAAAGCGCAATCATCCCCAGCAGGATGCATTGCATATCGCGGGCTGGGTCAGTTTATTTACCTTGCATGCCCTTTGGCCGTTTCTGTGGATTTGGGCGACCTTGTATCGAGAGGATAGAGGCTGGGGATTTAATACCGTGATGAAGCGCGAGCAGGCATTGGAGGATGATGTTAAAGCGCTAAGGGAAACGGTATTGGCCTTGCAGGCAAAGCTTGAACAACTGGAATCGACAGCCAAACCTGCGGTGGTGAAGCAATCCGAGGCAATACCCACAGAAGCCAGTGTGACCGAAACTAGCCCAAAAGCCGAGGTGTAACATGGATTTACTACTGATATTAACCTACGCCTCGATCTGCATTGTGATTTTTAAAGTGTTTAAGATCCCAATGAATAAATGGACAGTGCCGACCGCCGTATTAGGGGGGGTAGTGTTGATTGGGGCGCTGCTACTTATCATGAACTACAACCATCCCTATTCTCGTTTCGCGCGGGAATACTATGTCACTATCCCGATTACGCCTGCGGTAAAAGGTTTAGTGATCTCGGTGGAAGCTAAACCAAATACGCCGATTAAACAAGGGGATGTGCTGTTTCGAATCGACCCAACTCCCTTTGAGGCCGTGGTAAAACGCAAAAGAGCCGCATTGTTAGCGGCGGAGCAGGAAGTGCCACAACTTGCAGCTGCTTGGGAGGCTGCAAAGGCGAATGTGGCCAGAGTGGCTGCGGATAGGGTACGTAATAAATCGGCCTATGATCGCTATGAGCAAGGCCATCGTAAAGGTGGGGCAAATTCTCCCTTCACTGCGCTGGAATTAGACAATCGTCGCCAACTGTTTTTAGCCTCTGAGGCTCAGCTAATGGCCGCACAGGCCGAAGAGTTACGCGCACGTCTTGCCTATGAGTCCAATGTGGATGGGGTCAATTCGAAGGTTGCAGGACTACAGGGGGATCTTGAAAGCGCGCTCTATAATCTCGAGCAAACCGTAGTACGGGCGCCCGCCGATGGAATAGTCACCCAAATGGCGCTGCGCCCAGGTGCGATGGCGGTGCCTTTACCTTTACGGCCGGTGATGAGTTTTATCCCCGATGAGCAACGTTATTTTGCCGGCGCATTCTGGCAAAACTCCCTGCTGCGTTTGCAAGAAGGGGATGAGGCGGAAGTGGTATTAGATGCGGCGCCTGGGCAAGTGTTTAAGGGCAAAGTCGCTAAGGTACTCCCCGCGATGGCCGAGGGGGAAATTCAGATGAATGGTACGCTGCAATCGTCTAATCAGTTGTTCCAAAGTGGCCGGGTTATCGTATTAATCGATATTGAAGATGACGCGATACGCCGCCAATTCCCGGCGGGTGTTGCTGGACAAGTGGCTGTGTACACTGAACATTTCCACCATGTGGCCGTGATGCGCAAAGTGCTGCTGCGGATGCAGGGCTGGCTAAACTATCTGTTCTTCGATGGGCACTAGTGGAGTTTTACGCTAACTACTTCGCTCGGCGCTGGTGTTAAGCTGCCTAAGAGTTTAAAAAAAGCGTTGACATGACTGTCAGCGCTTTTTTGTTATGTGTAGTAGGTAAATGCTGGCTGCGATTAAATATCGAAGGCCAAGCTGCCCGGTGGGAGGAAGGGCCAGCTTTGACGCACAGGCGAGCCATCACCTTGTTCACCAAAGAAATAAGCCGTTCTTGGGGTGGCGTAGACCACACTGCCTTTTTGCAGTCCTAATTCTTGCAGATGATGGTGGGTAAAGGTGGCTTCCCACAGTTCTTCACTCTGCCAGCCGATAGGCGCCAGTTCGACACGCACTTCTGCGCCAATCGGTGTTATTGCCACTATGGTAAAGGGAATATGGGCTTGGCTGTTGGGTTTATCCGCCAGTGCCAGCTCATGGCTCCGTACATAGAGCGCGCCGTGTTGTTGCAGTGGCGCTTGCTCAGGAGGCACTAAGAAGGCGTCACCATTGGTCCAACGATTCTGTTGCCAGCTAGCCTCAAACCGATTGACGTTACCTAAGAAATCAAACACAAAGCGGCTATTGGGTTGGGCATACAACTCAATAGGGGTATTGACCTGCTCAATATGGCCGTTGCTCATAACTACCACCCTATCGGAAAGCTCTAAGGCTTCGTCCTGATCGTGGGTTACAAACACGCTAGTGAATTTCAGCTCATCGTGAAGGCTGCGTAGCCAGCGGCGTAGTTCTTTACGCACTTTAGCATCGAGGGCGCCAAAGGGTTCATCGAGTAACAGCACTTCGGGCTGAGTCGCTAAGGCGCGAGCCAAGGCGATACGCTGTTTTTGTCCGCCCGAGAGCTGCTCAGGGTAACGCTGTGCTAGGTGGCCAAGTTGCACCATTTCGAGTAAATGGCTGACGCGCTTTTGGATTTCGGCCTTAGACGGGCGCTGTTTTTTTGGAATGACTTCGAGCCCAAAGGCGACGTTGTCGGCAACAGTCATATGGCGGAACAGGGCGTAGTTTTGAAACACAAATCCGACCCTGCGATCGCGAACATGCACTTGGGTCACATCGCGATTACCGAAATGGATTTGGCCGCTATCAGCGCCTTCAAGGCCGGCAATAATCCGCAATAGGGTGGTTTTACCCGAGCCAGAAGGGCCGAGAAGACCTATCATCTCGCCTTCTTGAATATCCAGATTGAGCGGCGAGAGCGCCTGAAATTGGCCAAATTTTTTGGAAATATTAGTTAAACGAATACTCATAATGATTGGCTCTGCTCTTGGTTGTCATTGGCGGATAAGCTGCGTTGTTGGCGCCACTCTACTAAGGCTTTTAGCAGTAAGGTACATAGGGCGATCAAGGCAAGCAGTGACGCGCTCGCGAAGGCGGCTTCGGCCTGATAATCTTCGTAAAGTAATTGCACATGCAAAGGTAAGGTGTTGGTTTCACCGCGAATATTGCCTGACACCACTGCAACGGCACCAAACTCACCCACGGCTCTGGCATTAGTGAGGATCACCCCATAAATCAGCGCCCACTTGATATTGGGCAGAGTCACGCGGCGAAACAGTTGCCACCATGAGGCGCCAAGAATAACTGCGGCTTCCTCCTCAGATGCCCCCTGTTGCTGCATCAAGGGGATTAATTCTCGAGCAACAAAGGGGCAGGTCACGAAAATGGTGACTAACAGAATCCCCGGCCAAGCAAACATGATCTGTAAATCGTGCTCAAATAGCCAAGCGCCGAGCCAGCCACTGTTGCCGTAAAGCAGTAGATAGAGTAAGCCTGCAACCACGGGCGATACGGCAAAGGGAATATCAATCAAGGTGATGAGTAACTTGCGCCCCGGAAACTCAAAGCGCGTTACGCTCCAGGCGAGCAGCACCCCAAACACTAAGTTAATTGGCACGGTCAGCGCCGCGACCATAAGGGTCAACCCAATGGCATGGAGTGAGTCGGGTTGACTCAGATGTTCGATATAACGTTCCCAACCACCAACGAAGGCCTGCTGGAAAATACTGACTAAGGGCAGTAACAATAACACCATGGCCAAAAACACGGCTAGGGTGATTAGGCTCCATTTGATGAGGGGCGCTTCACCGACTCTTAAAGGTTTAAATGAGTTCATGGTGGCTCCTTATCGGCCGTGAATGCGGCGTAAATAACGCGCCTGCCACAGGTTAATCAGCAGTAGCAGCAACAGCGAGGTCAGCAGCACGACGGAGGCAATAGCGCTGGCGCCGGCAAAATCAAATTCCTGTAGACGAACGAAAATCATCAGGGAGGTGATTTCACTGATGTAGGGCATATTGCCTGCGATAAAAATCACCGCACCAAACTCACCTAGGCTGCGGGTAAAAGACAGCGCCGTACCGACCACTAAGGCAGGCCAGAGGGAAGGTAAAATCACCCGCCAAAACACGGCGCCATCGGTTGCGCCTAAGGTCATGCCAGCTTCTTCTTCATCGTGGGATAACTCTTCCAGTACGGGCTGGACGGTTCGCACCACGAAGGGAATGCTGGTGAAGATCATCGCAACCACAATCCCCAATGGCGTGTAGGCCACTTTGATTCCGATTTCGGCCAACAGGCTACCAATCTGGCCATTCTCAGCGTACAGGGTCGCTAAGGTGATACCCGCGACGGCTGTGGGTAAGGCAAAGGGTAAATCGACTAAGGCATCGAGGATGCGCTTACCCGGAAACTCATAACGCACCAATACCCAGGCGAGTAACAGGCCAAAAAGGCAGTTAAACAGGGAGGCGGCCAGTGCAGATAAAATAGTGACTTTATAACTCGCCAGCACGCGGGGATCGGCAATCACGCCCCAATACTCGGCCCAGCTCATCTGGCTGGTTTGCATAATCAGGCCTGTGGTGGGGAGTAAGAGAATCAAGCTGACAAACAGCAAAGACACACCGAGGCTGATACTAAACCCCGGCAAAACCCGCTTGTGGCGTAAGCGCCCATTATTAAATATCACTGAATAACCACCCGATAAGGTTAATGGAGTTAATCCAATATTATTATGCCATTAGCACGTTATTGCTCAATCGCGATAAAGACAACTTGTGATAGCGACCTTGTCCGTTGCCGCGATATAACCACAAAACCCGGGACATTGCCCGGGTTGTGGATTTGGTGACTTAGGTACCCAAGCGGATGATCAACGTTTTAATAACTGATCCAGTTTGGCGCCATTGGCAAATTGAGTCTTCATAGCGTTGTCCCAGTTACCTATGATTTGCTCAACGGTCATTAACTCAACCGCTGGGAACTGTTTGGTAAATTCGGCAACAACCTTCTCGTTGTGAACGCGGTAGTTAAATCCGGCTAACAAACGTTGTGCTTCTTCGCTGTAAAGATAGTTTAAATACTCGGTCGCTAATTCTTGCGTGCCGTTACGCTTAGCGTTTTTCTCAACGACGGCAACGGGGAATTCCGCCAGAATCGAGGTTTTAGGCACGACAACTTGGTAATCATCGGCACCATATTGCTGACGAATATTGTTCACTTCAGATTCGAAGGTGATCAGCACATCGCCGATGCCACGCTCTACAAACGACGTGGTTGCGCCACGGCCGCCCGTATCGAATACAGCAACGTTACCGAGGAACTTCTTCAAGAACTCATCTAATGAGGCTTGATTATCTTTGCCATAGTTTTTCTGGGCATAACCTAAGGCTGCTAAGTAGGTGTAGCGCGCATTACCCGAGGTTTTTGGGTTCGGGAACACCAACTTAACGTCATCTTTAGCTAAATCATTCCAGTCGCTGATTTGCTTTGGATTGCCCTTACGTACCAAAAACGCGATGGTAGAGTAGTAAGGTGAGCTGGCATTCGGCAGCAATTGTTGCCAGTTTTCTGGGATTAACTTGCCGCGGTCATGCAGAATTTGCACATCGGTGACTTGGTTAAAGGTCACCACATCGGCGGGTAAGCCCTGAAGAATCGAGCGAGCCTGAGCGGAAGAACCCGCATGGGATTGCTTGATTTCAACGGTCTTGCCGGTTTGTTCTTGCCAATGTTTAGCAAAAACAGGGTTATAGGCATTAAATAATTCCCGTGCGATATCATATGAGGAATTTAATAGTGTCTGATCGGCGGCTGCCACATTGAGGGAGGTTCCCAGTAATAGGGTTCCCAGCAGGGCTTTAGTCAATTTTACTGGCATTTTGTACTCCTTAATCTGGCAACTGTGTCAGTGTATAGGAATAGAGTAATAGAAGATTTTATTTATAAAAAGCCACACAAATAGAACTTTTTTGAATAACTATGAGCGATTAATTGTATGCCGTTGATGATATTCACGTGTTTGTTGCGTCCAAGCATCTTAAAATACTCGAATACTGAGTCGCTTTTATCAAATAAAGGATAACCGAGTGTCTGACTTTCCGACTATTGAAGCCTGTATTGGGCAAACTCCGCTGGTGCGTTTGCAGCGGCTTGATTGTGGTAGCTCAACGGTATTGTTAAAGCTGGAGGGGAATAACCCTGCTGGCTCGGTAAAGGATCGCGCTGCGCTGAATATGATTATTCAGGCGGAGCTTCGCCAAGAGATTGCCCCCGGGGATACCCTGATTGAAGCTACCAGTGGCAATACAGGCATCGCCCTAGCCATGGCTGCGGCGATTAAAGGCTACAAGATGATCCTGATCATGCCGTCGAATTCGACCCAAGAGCGTAAGGATGCCATGCAGGCCTATGGCGCCGAGTTGCTGCTGGTGGACAATATGGAAGCCGCGCGCGATTTAGCCTTAGAACTTCAGGCACAAGGCAAAGGTAAGGTGCTGGATCAGTTCAATAATCAAGATAACGCCAACGCCCATTTCCAGACCACTGGCCCTGAAATTTGGCAGCAGAGCCAAGGTAAGATCACTCATTTTGTCTCTAGCATGGGGACCACAGGCACTATTATGGGCGTGTCGAAATACCTAAAGAGTCGTAATCCCGATATCACTATTGTCGGGCTTCAACCCGCCGATGGCAGTTCGATTCCGGGGATCCGCCGCTGGCCGCAGGAATACCTACCGGGTATTTTTGATGCTGCCCGTGTCGATGCGGTGATGGACATTGAGGAGCAAGACGCCAAAGCCATGGCAAGAACCTTGGCCCGTGAAGAAGGTATTTGTGCTGGCGTGAGTTCCGGCGGTGCTGTGTTTGCGGCGCTCGAGATTGCAAGGCTGAATCCGGGGGCCGTTGTGGTCGCAATTGTGTGCGATAGAGGCGACCGTTATCTATCATCTGGGTTATTTTCTTAACCCTAACTTAGATAGAAATGTGTTTTTTCTTCGGCAATAAAAATGGGCGTTCATCGCCCATTTTTATTGGCTATTGTATAAGCCACAGTGGTTTAAGCCATTATGGTTAAAGTCATTATGGCTTAAACCATCAAGGGCTAATCGCCATCAGATCAATCAGCGCCGTTTTAATCAGGCTTATGGCTGCGGTGGAAACTGTGCCAAAATCCGGCTAACGGCTTTGGCTGTGTCTTGGGCTTTTTTATCGCCGCCGCCATCAAAATCGAAACTATCAGTGCCGCGCCAAATCAGCTTATTGGTTTTAGTGTCGATAATATCAATTTGAATAGTTTGGATTTTTGCCGTATCACTGCCAAGCGGCACGCCGACGCTCGTACCTACGCCAATGCCGCCAGAGCGGCCAAAACTGCCCGTGCCTAAGCCTATGGATAAGCCCGAGTCTTTGGGTTTGTCTTGAGTTAGTAAGCCATAGGCGACTTTAAAATCGGGGGAAGAGGCATTTTCGGTAAAGCCTTTTTGGCTTAATTGCTGGGTGATTTCGGTTTGAATACGCTGGGCGCTGAGTGGGTCGTCGCTGGGCTGGGGAACGAGCTGGGTAAAGCTCTGTAATGCCTTAAAGTCGTAATTGAGATCGTAATCGTTTTTCGGCTTACTGCTGCAGGCGCTGACTAAGACCAAGGCGACAAACAGACTGGCGATATTTTTGTATCCCATGATGGCACTCCAAGTTGTACAAACTCTGTTCAATGTGCCTTGATTAACAGTAAGACTGCAAGTAATTTAGTGAAAAGTGTTTAATTTTTGTCTTGTTTTACTTGTGTATCTAAGGTCACGTATTTTAGATGCTTAACTGGTAGAGTCGCTCAACATCATGGAACAGTTAGCCTTTTTCGAAATCCCTAGCCCCTGCATCGGTGTGTGCCAAACCGATGCCCGCGGCTATTGCAAAGGTTGCCTGCGTAATCGTGAGGAGCGATTCAATTGGTTGCATTTTACCGATGCCCAAAAACACGATGTGATCCGTTTATGCCATCAACGTAAACGTCGGCGGCAGTTGGCCTTATATAAAGCCCGTCAGCAGGCACTTGAGCAGGAGAGGGCTGCGCTTAACCCGCAACTCGATT
Organism: Shewanella sp. Shew256; assembly: GCF_002196695.1. NCBI lineage: Bacteria > Pseudomonadati > Pseudomonadota > Gammaproteobacteria > Alteromonadales > Shewanellaceae > Shewanella > Shewanella sp. Shew256. Next base: position 642,255 of record NZ_NAJR01000001.1, read on the forward strand.
TTGAGCCGCAAGACGCCGCTGAGTTAGACCTTGGGGATTTTGACCTCGAGGAATAATCTAACTTTGAGAGCGCCAGTTAAACGCTTAAATTTCTCGTTTCTTTGGCCAGCTTAAGGTAAAACACGTTTGAGTGGGATTGCTGCTGACGCTCACTTCGCCCTGATGACGCTGCATAATTCGTTTGATAATCGCCAGACCTAAGCCATGACCCTTGTTACCATTTTGCACCGATTGGCTGCGGTAAAAGGGCTCAAACACCATAGGTAAATCCACCTCGGGAATAGGCTCCCCATCATTGCTGACACTTAAAGTCACCCTTTGCGGGGTTTGGCTGACTTCAATCAGGATTTGCTGGCGGGCAAAACGCTGGGCGTTGGTCAGCAGGTTTTGTAGTGCGCGTTCAATCAGTGCGGGTTCGCCGACTAAAGGGAGAGTCGTCATCTCCGCCTGTAAGTGGATGGGGGTATCACTTAAGCTGCTTAAGCGTTTGATGCTCTGGTTTACTAAGCTGAGCAGATCGTATTCGTCCAAAGGTGTGCCTTCGCGCTGAGCCTCAAGACTGGCGTAAGTCAGCAGTTCCTGCAGCAGGTTTTCCATTTCCTTAATGTCGAGCTGCATCTCATTGAGAAAATCCTGACGCTTTTGCTCGTCAGAATCGGGCTGGCAGTACATCGGCATTAGGGCGAGGGCGAATTTCAGCCGTGCGAGTGGGGTGCGGATCTCGTGGGAAACCGCATTGGATAAATGTTTTTGGTTTTCGATTAACGCACTGATATGGCGCGCCATTTCATTAAAGGTGTTCGCTAAGGGTTTAACCTGCGAGCGGTTTGAGAGGCTAATGCGTGTATCCCATTTGGCTTCGCCAAAATCCTTGGTGGCCTTACGTAAGATGCTTAAATCCCGCGACAGCGGGCCGACCCAAATCAGTGCAACTAACGCCAACGAGAGATAGAAAAACAGCGTAAACAGATTTCGCAATGAGGCTCTTGGGTCTATCTCTATGGGGCCCGCCATCAACACTTGCTCGCCAACCTGAATAAACTGGAATTGCTCGCCCTCGCTGGTTGTGGTGGTGACCACATGGTTGGGCGTGAGCTGTTGATCCTTGGCTAGCGCGATTTGATCTGGGCTGAGCAGATTGAGAGGCAGCTGAGCATGGCTCGGTAATGCTTCAAGGTAGGCGTTACGATTCTCCTCTGGCAGCTGGGTTAGCAACTGGGCTAACGCAACCAGAGGAGCGTCTAACGCATTATTTTCATCCACATTTTTCTGCCACAGGCTGTCCAGTGTCCAGCCTATGCCCAGAAAACTGAGGCTCAGCAGTAAATATAAGCTGATAAAGAGACGTTTCACGGCAGCTCTTAGTTGTTCCAAGCCTCAGGGGCGAAGAGATAGCCCTGTCCCCAGACGGTTTTAATTCTGAAGGGGGTTTCGATATTGTCGTTGAGCTTTTTACGCAGTCTTGAAATACGTACATCTATCTTTCTGTCTTTACCATCAAAATCAATGTTAAGCAGTAATTGATAGATGTACTGACGGCTCAGCACTTGTCCCGCCTGTGAGGCCAGTAACCAGAGGAGTTCAAACTCATGGCTGGTGAGGTCGACTTCTTTATTGTCGAGGCGGATTGCATGGGTATGGGGATCGATACTCAGCTTACCAAAGGTCAGGCAGTGGGATTCGGCCTGCGGCGGTTGGTTTTGGCGGCGTAACAGATTGTTGATACGGGCAACCAGTAGTGCGGGGTCGACGGGTTTCACCACATAGTCGTCGGCGCCGAGTTCTAAGCCTTTGATCTGATCTTCGCTCGAACCTAGGGCACTCATCAGCAGGATCGGGCCGGCAAAGTAATCGGGCAGCTTTTCACACAGACTAAGGCCATCTAGACCTGGCAGCATAATGTCTAGCAGTATGATATCGGGCTTGTAGTTGATTAAGCGGGTTAAGACTGTATCACCGCGGCGCTCGACTTCAACGTGCATACCGTGTGATTTCAAATAATCTACGATTAAATTCGCAAGACGGACATCGTCTTCAACCAATAACACTCTGTGGGGTGATTGTGGATTCGTCATTAAAATAAACTCCAAGGGTTACGGTAACGTCTGCGCACCTGAGGCTGCGAGGTTGACGTAATTTTTAATTTGGCTCCAGCCAGTGTTTGATTGGTGTCCTTACTCACTAAGATAAATTGAATATCGTTTAACGTACTGACATTCAACGTTATTGCATGCTGTTCCAGTGATTCGCTACACCATTTAGGATAGGCGTTATTATCGGACAAGATACAGACTAGCTCGTCATTAACGAGTTGCCACTGTAGCTCTACGCGGATCTCACAGGCTTGGCTTTCATCCCCAGTGATACAGATTTCGGGGGTGAGTTTTAAGGTTGACTCTTCATCTGATGCTGCAAGTGCATAACTGGGCCCCATCAAGCTAACGCTTAGGCCTAACACGCACAGCATCCTGATATGAAGAGGAGTCACTAGTGTCAGAACCTATACGCTGCGCCAATAAAATATGTGCTGCTATAGTCTTGATCGAGCAAGGGGCTGGCGGCAATTTCGTCTGCAAGTTGTGTGTAGCGGAACGCAAACAGCATGTCCCAGTTATCAGTTAAGATATAACGGGCTGTCATTTCTATCCCTTTATTCCAACCTGCATCGGCATGGTAATGTTGGCTCCAATAATCATTTTCACTCGGGCGAACACCATAGTAATAGTCGACCACATTCGTACTCTTCCAATCGAATACGAGTGACATATCCATCACCCAGCGCGTTAAATGCCAGCCATAGGTCCATTTGATTTGCGCTTCAGACCCTTGGTGCACATTAAACATATCATGGGTATAGGCCAATCTCACTACACCTAACGGGCTATAAATAAAGGCTTCGGCGCCGCCGAGCATGGTAAAGTTGCGCGATTCTAAGGAGTTAAATACGGGGTCCGGCTCACTGCTCAGGGCGGTATTGGTTGAGAGCAGTCTGGCCTCTTCCTGTGAACTGCGTTTTAGGAAGATATTGGACGGATCCCAACGGTAAAAGTAGGCCCTATCTAAGCTATAACTGGTGACTAAGTTTAAGCTAAAGTACTTCTGCTCTGTTAAACTGTAGCCCAAGTTGCCATTATCAAAAAACCAATGCTCACCATAGTAAGCTACGGTGGGAATAAAGAAGACTGGGATATCATCAAAATCTCGCAATGGATTGGTCTTCTGTCCCCAGCCGATCGCCACCCCTAAATCCCAGTTACGCATTTCAATACATTCATCTTTAGTGACGCACGGCTCCTTCGCCATTCCTATTGAAGGCAGGCTAAGTGCGGCGAGTAAGATAAATAGAATTCGATACATGATTTTGCGTTCGGGTTTAATGTCTGTCGATAATGGGCAACAGATTAGCATTTTATGCTTAATTCCACAGTGCTTTCACCTTTAGGGATGCAAAATGATACAGATATCATATAAATAGCTGATATGTAGATTACGCAATCACTTGAAAGACAAAATAAAAGCAAAAAATACCTTTGTTTAGGTTTTTTAAGGTTGCTGATTTTTGGTTGATATTTTGTAGTGTTTTGTGAGGTGAAAGTTTGCCAAATCTGTTTGTCTGCCCAATAAAAATGCCATTCAGAATGTGAATGGCATAAGGACAAGACGCTAAAACCCGAAAGAGTTTATAGGCTAAAGGAAGTAAAAACGATCAGTTAAGCTCTTTTACGGTTTGATAACCCATTTCTGTTAGCTGGTCATTCACGCAGTCGAGCACATATTGCTTAAGCTCGGCATTTTCGACCTGATCTTCAGAGGCCATTTGTTGGCACACTTCTGTCAGTTGAGCGATATCATTTGCAGGGGCGGGAGGAAGTGTCGATTCGTCGGCAAAGGTTGCGAAACTCATTAGTGCCGATAGTGTGATAACAGCTGATAAGGTTTTCATTTTATTTCCTTTAGTTATTGATAGTTAACAACAGCCTAACTGGTTTCCCATCATGCCGCTGCGTCAACAGATAGCAATCTATCACTGCTATTATTTTTTAGATATAAATAATTTTTCGCTAATTTGGTGAGCCATTTTTGCCAGCAAAAGTCGCTTATTTTATGGGCAGCTTTATCGAGGATTGAGGGCTGTTTTGCAAGAATGAACCCACCATACAATGCCACTCAATCGCACCCTCTCTTACGCCAAGCTTGAGCTCTTCCCTCTAAGACTCTCTAAAAGGGCTTAAGTTTCCTTGCCACGCGTGCCTAAATGTTATCAATTTGTCTAAAACTAGACTTATCTCATCTTTGATGGCGTTATGGGATGAAGTTAATGTTTTTTAGGCTTTAGCCCTATGTGGGCTGACGTTATTTTTAGGTGGGAAAATGGGAAGTTTGAAGCTGAGCAAAATTAACTGATAAATCAGATGTGGCGCACTCTTTGTTCCGATGTTCTGTAGTTGTTTGAATCTTATTGGATTAATTTTTAAACTTTAGGTTTAATTGAGTTTTAATTTTACTATGCTTATGATTTTAAATGATAAATTATTGTTTTTTTCTGGTATTGATATTTTGATTGTGATCTCCTTATTAGTTATCTAGAATTCGCCGCTTTTTATAAAATAATAAGTGCCTAGAGTGTATCTAGGTGCTGAGATTAACTTATTTATTTTTGGGGACTTCCTGTGTCGACGAAACTGGCGAATCCTGCTCCATTAGGTTTAATGGGCTTTGGTATGACGACTATCCTGCTGAACATTCACAATGCGGGCTATTTTCCGATTGATGCAATGATCTTAGCGATGGGCATTTTCTATGGCGGACTCGGCCAAATCATTGTCGGCATTATGTGTTTTATGCGGGGTGATACCTTTGGGACAACCGCATTTACCTCCTACGGTTTATTTTGGCTAACCTTAGTCGGGCTGATTTTAATGCCTAATGCCGGAATTGCGGCGAGCCCAACCCACTTTATGGGATGGTATTTAACCCTGTGGGGGATCTTTACTGCTTTTATGTTCGTCGGTTCGCTACGCTACCCAAGAGCGAAACAGTTTGTGTTTGCCTCGCTCACCATTTTGTTCTTCCTGCTGGCGGCAAGAGATTTCACTGGCAGCGCCTTGATTGGCACTATCGCGGGTTTTGAAGGGATTATCTGTGGTGCGAGTGCGATTTACTTTGCGATGGCGCAAGTGCTCAACAATGAATATGGCCGCACGATTTTGCCGATTGGCGAGTTAAAAGCAAAGGCTTAAGCGTCATTATTGATATTTAGTATTTAACAAAAAGGCTGAATGATTCAGCCTTTTTTGTTTTTGAATGCCTGTGCCGTTTAGGTTAGATTTTTGATTTAATAAACGCGCTACAGGCCTCATCTAAACTGCGATTGGAAATATAACTAGTGCCGGTTTTATGGGTGATCAGAAAACCCTTTTCCGTTGGCACAATACGGTAAATATCCGTCCAAAGGATTTGGCTTTTAACGTATTGTGATTGAGTGCTAATCCCTTGTTCATCCACGATAAGCGTGACTTCATTATTAGCGGCCTTACTCATCATCTGCCGCATCAACCACCAGGCTTTGTTGTATTTCACATTCAAGGCTTCAATGACTCCAAGCCCGACAAAGAAATAGGCCAGATAGAGGCTGATATCCGCAAAAATCAGTGCAATACCAATGAGTCCAAACCCCATGGCCTTATAGTAAGGTTTGAGCGTGGGATCGGGTTTAACTGACTGGGTATAACACTCGTCAAAATGCGCTTTATCTAAGATATAAGTAGTGGAATAACAATAAGGTGTTGTCATCGAGTTATCTAATATTGGAAAGCCTGATTGTGCGCTAGTTTAGCGGTTTAGCCTGTCAATGTAACGATTTTTAGGGTTGGTTCTAAGGAGTGGATAAGGCGAGGAATACTGAATTTATGTATCCCGTCGCCTTAGGATTAGCGCTTAATAACGATTGCGTTCGTTGGGCAGATCGCTGAGATACTCCACAAACTCGACCTCAAAGCCATGGGCATCGAAGAAGTAGATATTGCGCCGGAAGGGGTCTTCCATACCATCTTTGGCTATCGGAAAACCGGCTTGGGTTAGTCTGGCAATCACGGCATCTAAATCACTTACCACAAAGGCAAAATGGGCTAAGCCAATTTGATGACCTGTTAAGTCGCGGTTTTCGCCCTCGCCGTTATCGCTAAAGGCAATGTACTGATAATCATCGCCAAAGTGGATCCAATTGCGTGGCTTGCCGTACCAAGTCCCTTTATCTCCGCCACGGACACGCCAATGGGGGAAGGCGGCTTGATAAAAAGTGAGTGCTTTGGGGATGTCGTCAACGACTAGGTTGATATGTTCTAAATAGATCATGATGCGTTCCTTGTAATGATTTTAGTCAGAGTGATAAACATCCAAGCTGCTTACATACCGTAGCAGTATTCCTGCTGCTTGGGGTAGGGTTGATGAACATGGCGTTGGCGTATCGGTGCTAAGGCTTGGGCGTATTGATGCAACATAAACAGGCTATATTGCACTCTTTCCCTGAGGTCGATATCCCGCGTACCTTGGGGCGTAGCGTTGAGTACATTCTCGACATTACGGATGATCAAATGGTCGGGAATCGGCACTAATTTATTGTTTTTGAGTGCATTCATTTTGACTTCCACAATGGGGTAAGCACCGCTAATACCGCTGCAAACTGAAATCAACAACACCGGCTTATGGGCGGTTTCCTGACGGCTACACATCAACAGGAAGTTTTTAAGCAGTGGCGATGCCATTCCACCCCATTCCGGTGTGATCAAAACCAGGGCATCCGCAGCATCCACCCTTTGCTCAATCTCAGGCCAATGTTCGCCCTTGTTGTCTTCTTCACCGTCCCAGAATGGCAGATTGAACTGGCAAAGCTCTAAGTGATGGATAGCGTCGTAACCGACACTATGAGGTGATAAAAAACTGGTTTCGGCTATGTATCTCGCGACTTTAGCGCTTTGTGAGTGAGCTCTTTGGCTAGTGCTGATGATGAGTAAGTTCATTATGTAAACCTATTTGTTTATAAATTATTTGTAAGGTAATTACTTTATTTCATCTTGTAAAGGATAAAATAAATAAAAAACTTTATTTATTCTGTTAAAAGGTAGGCGATTGAGGGATAATCCGAGGCGAAGAGCGGAGAGTGCATATGAAAACCACTGATAAGATTATTCAATTACTCAAGCTGCATGGTCCTTTAACGGCAAAGACCCTGGCGGAAGAACTGGCCCTGACCACTATGGGGGTTCGGCAGCATTTGCAGGCCTTAGAGGATGCAGGTGATGTCGATATTGAAGATAGAGTCGAAGGCCGTGGACGCCCAACCCGATATTGGGGACTTACGGAGCAGAGTCGGACTCACTTTGCCGATCGCCACAGTGAGCTTAGTTTGCAATTGATTGATTCCGTTAAAATGATATTTGGCGATCAAGGTTTGGATAAACTGATTGAGCATAGGGAGCAAAACGCTATGCAGCAGTATCGCAGCGCGATGCAAGGCATGACGGATATTGCCAGTCGTTTAACTAAACTAGTGGAGCTGCGTACCCTCGAAGGCTATATGGCGACGCAGGAACAAGCGGGTGGCGTTTTCTGGTTGCTTGAGAATCACTGTCCAATTTGCAGCGCTGCAACTAAGTGCCAAAACTTTTGCCGCTCCGAACTGCAACAGTTCCAGCAATTATTTGCCGATATCGCTACTGTAAGCCGTGAAGAGCATATCATCGACGGCGCCCGTCGCTGCGCCTATCGCATTGCGCCTTTATCTTAGCGCTGGGTGGGGTTATGCAATCAAAACGTGGTCGTCTCGACAGATACCTTGCTGTTAAGCTACAAATTCACCGTAAAGCCGTGCGAGAACTCTTGCTGGCGGAGCGAGTGTATGTGGATGGCGCGCCTGCAAAAGCGCTCGATCTGCTGGTGGATGAATTTTCCCATATTGTGTTTGATGGACAAGTCTTACAGGCTAATAAACCCGTTTATCTAATGCTACACAAGCCCGTAGGCGTAGTGAGTGCCACCAAAGACACAGAGCACCGCACAGTGATTGATTTACTCGACTGCGATGCTCGCCATGAGCTGCATATTGCAGGGCGGTTAGATTTAAACTCCTCGGGTTTATTGCTGCTGACCAATGATAGCCGTTGGTCCGAGGCACTCATGTCGCCCGATCAAAAGGTGGATAAAGTGTATCGGGTGACTTTAGCGAATCCTTTGAGTGAGGAATATATCGCGGCATTCGCCCAGGGGATGTATTTTGGCTTTGAAGATATCACCACGCAGCCAGCAAAGCTGACTATCCTCGACTCTCATATTGCTGAGGTCACGCTAAGGGAAGGAAAGTATCATCAAATCAAGCGGATGTTTGGTCGTTTCCGTAATCCTGTTGTGGGATTACATCGGCTTTCTATCGGTGAGATTAGCTTGGATGATGGCTTAAAGCCGGGCGAGAGTCGTATGTTAACAGCGCAGGAGGTGGCTTCTGTCTATCTTGCGGGGAAGTTAGCCTAGTTCAGCGTTTATGGAACAAGCATTAAGCCACCTTGCTTTGCGGGAAGATGGCTTTGTGCTTAGTTATCTATCGATGATTGATAATGACGTTGTAGCCTTAGAGTTCGGCATGTGGGCCAAAGACTTCATAGTGCATTTGCTCGCTAGGTACTCCGAGGGCGAGTAATTGCTGTTTAATTGAAGCCATAAAGCCAATCGGGCCACAGAAATAGTAATGTGCGTTGGCCACGATTTTATCGGCGACGGAGGTTAAGTTCATTGTGCCTTCAAAATCATAATCTTGGCCTAACACATCAGCCTTTGTCGGCTCTCTGTACCATACATGGCTGGCAAGATTCGCATGTTGGCCGAGTTTGTTTTTGATGGCCGATTTAAACCCGTGCACTCCACCGTGTTCGCAGGCATGTAACCAAGTCACTGCACTCGGATGTTTGAGCTTTAAGAGTTGATTTAACATGCTCTTCATCGGCGTTTGCCCAACCCCCGCCGAAATTAACACGACAGGCGTTTCAGCTTGAACCGCTAAAGTGAAATCGCCCGCAGGTGGCATCACTGAAAGTGTGTCACCGACTTGCAGTACATCGTGCAGTAGATTTGATACCTGGCCATTAAGCTCTCGCTTTACCGTGATCCGATAGCTTTGACCATTCGGAGCATCCGAGAGCGAATATTGGCGAATTTCATCGAAGGCAAGCTTAGGATGTTGCGCCTTAATGCTTAAGTATTGTCCTGGAACAAAGTCTTTTACCGCTTTGCCATCCACGGGCGTTAATACAAAGGAGGCTATTTCTAAGGACTCGGCTTTTTTCTCACTGATGATAAATTCACGCACTCCCGACCAGCCGCCATCTTGCTGAGCACTTTCTTGATAAATTTGCGCTTCACGATTGATAAAGATATTGGCTAAAAATCCATAGGCATCGGCCCATGCCGTTAATACTTCTTCTGTGACGGCTTCTCCACCCAGCTCTTTGAGTGTCGCCAATAGGTGGCTACCGACAATCGCATATTGTTCTGGTTGGATTAAAAACCCTGTGTGTTTGTGGGCGATGCGCTCTACAGCCGAGCCGAGTGCACCTAAGTTATCAATGTTTTTGGCATAGGCCGCAACTGCGTTAAACAGCGCTACGGGCTGACCGCCTGAATGCTGATGTGCCAAGTTAAATACATCTTTTAACTCAGGATTGTGTTTAAACATCCGTTCGTAAAAATGTTGAGTGAGTGCGGGACCAGCAGATTCGAGTAGGGGAATGGTGCTTTTAATCACTTGGATGGTACGGCTATCCAACATAATGAATCCTTAACATGCTTTATTTATGAATGTTATTTTAGTTTAAAGATACATTTGATTTGGATCAATAAAAATCACACCTAAAACTGTTAGGTGTGATTTTTGTGAAGGTAGGCATTGAGTAATGAAGTCGCAGGCACAGTGAACCTGTGCCTACGAAGAAGTGTTAAAGCCTAAATGCGCTCACCTGATTACGCATACTGTTGGCAAGTTTTGTGAGATTAAGTACGGATTCACTCAACTCTAAGGCTGAGTTCGTGGAGTGTTCGGCAATATCACTGATGGCGATAATGCTGCGGTTGATGCTCTCGGCTACGCTGCTTTGCTCCTCGGCAGCCGTAGCGATATGAGTATTTAACTCGGTGATATTGTCGACGGAGGCGACAATCTCTTTTAACGCTTGGCCAGCTTGATTCGCCTTATCGTTGGCATCATCCACTTGATTGATACCGACCTCCATCGCATTCACCGCTTCTTTTACGCCTTGTTGTAGAGTGGCGATCATCGCTTCAATTTCTTGAGTCGATTTTTGGGTGCGCTGCGCCAATGTCCTGACTTCATCGGCGACCACCGCAAAACCTCGACCTTGCTCTCCGGCGCGGGCGGCTTCAATCGCCGCATTTAGTGCCAGTAGATTGGTTTGTTCGGCAATACTTTTGATCACATCCAATACCCGACCGATGTTTTGGCTTTCATTGGATAAAAAGCCAATCACTTGCGCCGTTTTCTGAATTTGCTCCGAAAGTTGCGACATGCTGGTGATGGATTGCATCACAATATGATTACCGTTGGCGGCATAACTATCCGCATCCTTGGCAGAATCTGCAGCCGCTGCGGCGCTTTGAGCCACTTCGGCAACAGTTGCCGTCATTTCATTCATGGCCGTTGCCGTTTGTTCGGTTTCCGCCTGTTGCTGCTGCATGCGTTTATTGGTTGCTTGGGTAAAACTACTTAGTTCAGTGGCTGAACTATTGACCGTATTTGCGGCTTCGGCAATTGAGTGCAAAATGCCCCGCAGATGTTCAATCACTTGGGTCAGGCTAGTGGAGATCTGCCCGAGTTCATCGTCGTTGAAAGTTTTAAACTTAACGGTGAGATCAGAGTCTTGTCGTATCGTCTTAAGATTTTCAACAATATCACGGATCGGATTCATCACGCTGCGATTCACCCAGAGCCCAATCACTATGCTTATCAGCATGGCGATACCCGCAAGGGTGATAAAAATAGAAATAGAGGATTGGTAAATACCGTTTACGGCATCTTTCTCCTGACCGGCGATCTTAATTTGCAGATCAATCAGCTCGGAGACTTTACCGCTGATAGGGTCGATGGCGTTATACAGAGGTAATATTTTGTCGTTCAGTTGATGCACCACATCGCCATTTAATCCCCGAAGATACGTGATTAACTGCTCTATTTGTTCATTGGCGGGAGTAAATAAACGCTCAGCTTGCTGCGCGAGTTGCGACTCTTCCTTGGTAAGCTCAGTTGATAGGTATTTCTGCCAGCGTTGATTGACTGTGGATTTAGCACTTTCAAGGGCATTGATGGCCTGAGAAGCCGTAAAACCGCCAGCATTAGCCTTGTTAACCGCATCAATCACATCGACGGCATATTTATCGGCAATCACTTTGAGATCATCAAGGGGGACGACTCGGTCGTTATAGATGCGTTCGACGCCGTATTCGATTTTTCCCATCATATTGATAGCGATAAAACCGATAGTCAGTAGCATTAGGAGCGGCACGAGAATGCCGATAAACATTTTTTGTTTTATTTGTAGACCATTCATATGGATTTCCTCGGTGAAACAAGGGAGTCCTTTAGGCAGAGCTCGAGCTGTCCCTATGATGAGTCTGTATGAATAGTTATAGCAAATTTAAGGAAGGTGATAAGTTACTTAAGGAAATTAAATTGCAGATACAAAAAAACCTCGCTAAGCGAGGTTTAAATGTTGGTACAGATGAGAGGACTTGAACCTCCACGCCCGCAAGGGCACTAGCACCTGAAGCTAGCGTGTCTACCAATTCCACCACATCTGCATTGGTATCCGACAATGTGTCGAATTTTAATTTGAATCGCAATTTGGTACAGGTGAGAGGACTTGAACCTCCACGCCCGCAAGGGCACTAGCACCTGAAGCTAGCGTGTCTACCAATTCCACCACACCTGCACTGTACTTTATTGCGATTCTTTAACACTGGTCGCTAAGGCAACCAATTTAAAGATGGTGCCCGAACCCGGAATCGAACCAGGGACACGAGGATTTTCAATCCTCTGCTCTACCGACTGAGCTATTCGGGCGACGGGCGCAATTTAAAGGCTTTTCGGCTTTTGAGTCAACTGATTTTTACGAAATAATGCAAAAAGTGGTGCGGTTGGATAAGTTTTACACGAATAGCGTATTTATTGACTCTTACCCATATGAAAAGGAACTTGGCGCGCTGCAGAACCTAAAAGGAAAGGGGGATCAAACGGTGAACTTAAGATAAAAAAATGCCCCTTATAAAGGGGCATTTACGCTTAGTTCGATAAGATTTCGTTGTTTGGGAAGTTAGCTTGCATTACCATGAGCACGTTTTGCTTCAGTTGGTTCTGACCTAACTCGCCATAAGCTTCTGCCATAATCTCCAGTGCACGTTCCGTTGAAGGGGTGCCGGGATATGTTTCCAACACAGATTGAGCACGAACAGCCGCAGCACTCCAAGCGTTCATTTTGAGATAATACTCAGCAACTTGAATGGAATACTTTGCTAAACGGTTTTTCAGCGACAGCATGCGTTTTTGCGCATCGGCAGCATATTTGCTGTTGGGATAGGTTTTGATTAAACGATCAAAATCCTTAAAGGCATCTTGGGCATTTTTAGGATCGCGGTCGGTTCTATCGATATTCAACATATCGTGGAACAGGTAGCTGTCCGCCTGCATATTGACGAGTCCACGCATATAGTAGACATAGTCGATATTGGGATGAGTTGGGTTTAAACGGATGAATCTGTCAATGTTGGCAATGCCAGAGGCAACATCGTCCATTTTGTAATAGGCATAAATCAGATCTAACTGAACCTGAGTTTTATGTGGTCCGAAGGGAAAGCGTGAGTCTAATGCTTCCAATGAACGGACGGCTTTAGAGTAATTGCCAAGTTCCATGGAGGTTCTTGCCTGAGAATAGAGCACATCAGGTGAGGTTTTGGCGGCAATATCGTTATCTTCAGGACTGCTGCTACAGGCTGATAACGCTAGCGAAAATAGGACTAAGGTTAAGCCTTTGGAGAATTTATACATACTTGAATTCAATTCTTTATAAGTTGTAGTTAAGAATTTTTCCATTTCACGATAAAATAGAAAGCATTCGATTGTAACAGATAGCACACATTTTTTGACCCCAAAATGGGGATACGGTTCCTATGACACAAGAGATTAATCTAAAAAGCGAGATTTCGGCAACACAAACTGGCCTGAGATTGGATCAAGCACTGGCTGAGTTGTTCCCAGATTACTCGCGCACGCGCATCAAGGAATGGATCCTATCTGATGCAGTCTATGTTGATGGCGTGATGGTGAATAAGCCGCGCGAAAAGGTATTCGAGCTGCAGCGCATTGAAATTAATGCCACGCTCGAAGAAGAAGTACATGCGGCCGCGCAAGCCATTGAGCTGGATATTGTCTATGAAGACGATGATATCTTAGTCATCAATAAACAAGCGGGACTAGTGGTTCACCCCGGTGCGGGCAATGCCGATGGCACTTTGATGAACGCCCTGCTGCATCACTGCCCTAATATTGAGCACGTGCCACGTGCAGGTATTGTGCATCGTCTGGATAAAGACACCACAGGTTTGATGGTGGTGGCCAAAACGGTTGAAGCCCAAACCCATTTAGTGGCTGCGTTGCAAGCCCGTGAAATCACCCGTGAGTATGAGGCGATTGTCCTCGGCACTATGACTGCGGGCGGTACAGTCGATGAACCTATTGGTCGTCATCCGACAAAACGTACCCATATGGCGGTGCATCATTCGGGTAAACCTGCGGTGACTCACTACCGTGTCGCGGAAAAATTCCGTAATCACACCCGTTTAAGATTGCGTTTAGAATCGGGCCGTACTCACCAAATCCGCGTGCATATGGCATATATTGGCCATGTGTTGGTGGGTGACCCAGTTTATGGCGGCCGTCCAAAACCACCCAAGGCTGCAAGTCCTGAGTTTTTCGAGATCCTGAAAAACTTTAAACGCCAAGCATTGCATGCGGTGCGTCTGGAGTTAGCGCATCCTGTGACTTGTGAAATCATGAGCTGGACCGCGCCTATTCCAGAAGACATGGTGATTCTGACCAAAGCGCTGCGTCAAGATACCTTAGAACACCCAGTCGAGTACTAAGCTATGCTGCTTCACGATTGGCCTGTACCGGATAATGTGGAAATTGCGATGACTGACCGCCACGGCGGTGTGAGTCTCGCCCCCTACGACAGCCTGAACTTAGGGCTGCATGTGGGGGATGCGCCGCAGCAGGTATTGGCTAATCGTGGCATTTTGGCGAAACAGTTAGGGCTTGCGACTGAGCCAGTGTGGTTGGAGCAAGTCCATGGCACTCAGGTGGTTGATTTAGCCGATATCGCCCCAATTAATCTTGCCCAAGAAGCTCAATCAGAGAGTGTGGACGCGCAAGATACGCCACCTTTGGTGGCCGATGCCAGTTATAGCAATCTCGCAGGGCGGGTTTGTGTGGTGATGACCGCCGACTGTTTGCCAGTACTTTTATGTAACGAGCAAGGTACAGAAGTCGCCGCTGCCCATGCTGGCTGGCGCGGACTCTGTGATGGGGTGATTGAGGCGAGTGTGGCAAAATTTGCCTCTAAGCCGAGTGAGCTGATTGCCTATCTAGGGCCAGCCATTGGGCCCAAGACCTTTGAGATTGGCGCCGAGGTGCGTGCAGCCTTTATGGCAACAGATCCTAACGCCGCAAACTGCTTTGTCGCTCAATGTCAGTCAACTAAGCCGGACAAGTACCTCGCCGATATTATCGGATTAGCTAAATTGCGCTTAAAGAAACTGGGCATTAAGCAGGTCTACAGCGCCGATATTTGCACTGTCTCTAGCCCAGATTATTTCTCTTATCGCCGCGATAAAGTCACTGGCCGCATGGCTTCATTGATCTGGCTTAAGTCTTAGGTATATTCCCCTACAATTTGTATTAATTTCCCGCCGTCTTGCTTGAAATCGGTTAAATAGCCCCCATCTTTTAACTAACAAAATGTTATACCTCATTTGTGAGTTTTAGGAGGCTGTATGCGACTCGATCGTATGACCAATAAATTTCAGCTTGCCATCTCAGATGCCCAGTCGCTCGCGCTCGGGCGTGATCATCAGTTTATCGAACCGTTACATTTGATGATGGCGCTGCTGAATCAGGATTCTGGTTCTATCCATCCTTTATTAACCCAAGCTGGCATTCGGGTGAGTGCGCTGCGCTCGCTCTTGAGCCAAGAGCTTGAACGTCTGCCACAAGTCGAAGGCACTGGCGGCGATGTGCAATTATCCCAAGGTTTAATTCGCTTATTAAACCTGTGCGACAAGTTGGCGCAAAAGCGCAAAGACAAATATATATCCAGTGAGTTGTTTGTCTTAGCTGCACTCGAAGGCAGCGATGCCTTAGCACAATGCTTAAAGAAATCCGGCGCCACCAAAGAGCTGCTGGAGCAAACCATTGAGCAAGTGCGCGGTGGTCAGAATGTGGATGATCCTAACGCGGAAGACCAACGCCAAGCGCTGAAAAAGTTTACTGTCGATCTCACCGAGCGTGCCGAGCAGGGCAAACTCGACCCTGTGATTGGCCGTGACGATGAGATCCGCCGCACCATTCAAGTGCTGCAACGTCGTAGTAAAAACAACCCTGTGTTGATTGGTGAGCCTGGTGTGGGTAAAACCGCGATTGTTGAAGGTCTCGCTCAGCGTATTGTGAACGGTGAAGTGCCTGAAGGAATTAAAAATAAACGCGTTTTATCCTTAGACATGGGCGCACTGATTGCGGGTGCTAAATACCGTGGTGAGTTTGAAGAGCGTTTAAAAGCTGTGCTTAACGAGCTGGCGCAGGAAGAAGGCCAAGTGATCCTCTTTATCGACGAGTTGCACACTATGGTGGGCGCGGGTAAAGGCGATGGCGCCATGGATGCGGGCAATATGCTAAAGCCTGCGCTGGCCCGTGGCGATCTTCACTGTGTGGGCGCGACCACTCTCGATGAATATCGTCAATATATTGAAAAGGATGCCGCCCTTGAGCGCCGCTTCCAAAAAGTACTAGTGGATGAGCCTAGCGTTGAAGATACCATCGCGATTTTGCGTGGTCTCAAAGAGCGTTACGAGCTGCATCACCATGTGGAAATTACCGATCCGGCGATTGTCGCGGCGGCCACTATGTCGCACCGTTATGTGTCGGACCGTAAATTACCCGATAAAGCGATCGACTTGATTGACGAGGCGGCATCGAGTATCCGTATGCAGATGGACTCTAAGCCCGAATCCCTCGACAGATTGGAGCGCCGTGCTATCCAGTTGAAACTGGAAGAGCAGGCATTAGCCAAAGAAAACGATGAGGCGAGCCGCCGTCGACTCGACCATTTACGCGTCGAGTTACATGAGGTTGAGGCTAAGGCGTCGGAGCTTAATGAAATCTGGCGCACCGAAAAAGCGGCGCTAGCGGGGACTCAGCATATTAAAGCTGACCTCGAACAAGCTCGGATGGATTTAGAAGTGGCACGCCGCGCGGGCGATCTAACCCGTATGTCCGAGCTGCAATATGGCCGTATTCCAGAGCTTGAAAAGCAACTGGACTTAGCATCGCAAGCCGAAATGCAGGACATGACGCTGCTACGCAATAAAGTCACTGACTTAGAAATCGCCGAAGTGCTATCAAAGGCGACGGGGATTCCGGTTTCTAAGATGCTTGAAGGCGAGCGTGAAAAGCTACTGCAAATGGAAGTGGCACTGCATGAGCGGGTGATTGGCCAAAACGAAGCCGTGGATGCGGTCGCCAATGCGATTCGCCGTAGCCGCGCAGGGCTTGCCGATCCGAATCGTCCTATTGGTTCGTTCCTGTTCTTAGGACCAACCGGTGTGGGTAAAACTGAGCTGTGTAAGTCGTTGGCTAAGTTCCTCTTCGATACGGAATCGGCCTTAGTGCGCATCGACATGTCTGAGTTTATGGAGAAACACGCTGTTTCACGCTTAGTTGGGGCGCCTCCTGGCTATGTCGGCTATGAAGAGGGCGGCTACTTAACTGAAGCGGTGCGCCGTAAACCTTATTCGGTGATATTGCTCGATGAGGTGGAAAAGGCTCACCCAGACGTGTTCAACATTTTGCTGCAGGTGTTGGATGATGGCCGCTTAACCGATGGCCAAGGTCGAACCGTCGACTTTAGAAATACGGTGATCATCATGACCTCAAACTTAGGATCTGACATTATCCAAGAAGGATTTGGTCACCTAAGTTATAGCGAAATGAAGAGCGCGGTGATGAATGTGGTCACCCATAGCTTTAGACCCGAGTTCTTAAACCGGATCGACGAGTCTGTGGTATTCCATCCCTTGGATGCGGAAAATATCAAGCATATTGCTTCTATCCAAATTGCTTCATTGCGTAAGCGTTTGGCAGAGAAAGACTATACGCTGGAGATCACCGACGAGGCATTATCGTTAATCGCCGAAATTGGTTTCGACCCAGTTTATGGCGCAAGACCGCTGAAACGTGCCTTGCAGCAAGAGATGGAAAACCCATTAGCGCAAAAATTACTGCGTGGCGATTTACTGCCCGGCAAACCTATCAAGGTCAGTTGCGCAGGTGGTGAGTTGGTATTCGAGCAATAATTTGCACGGATGGTTACCGTGCTAAATGCTGCTTAACCTAAACAAAAAACCGAAGTCTTAGACTTCGGTTTTTTTATATCTATATGCTACTGATAAAGTGTTCGCTAACCACTAAAAGAGTGGCTAGCAATAGCGTGGCGTTGCTATTAAGGCTTCAGTCGATCCTATAACAAACGCAGAACGCTATTTCTTATCGCAAAACAGTTTTATCCGCTGCTGATTCTCGCTAATTGCCGCTTGGCGTTCTTCTTCTGTCATCGCGACAGGTTCTTTATTACCGTCTGCTTGACGGGTAAGTTTGGTATGAGTCGTTAACACATCTAAATTATGTTTAGCATTTTCACAAATCGCTTCGGCTTGCTTAGCGTCTTTCTCTTTAATTAACGCCGCCGACTTTTCGGACTCGGACATTTCAGGGGGGGCATCTTTTTTAACGGGAGCGATATAGCCAATCTTACCTGGCTCGATATCTTCGCTATAAAGTTGCTGCGTTTTAGATTGCTCCTGCTCCGGTGGTTGTTGACTGTAATGGGTGACACCATTCTCATCAACCCAAGTGTAAATCACCCCAGCTAATACGGGCTGAGTGAGCAGCATTAAGCATGCAATCCGCAGAAACATTGCGCTAACCTTGGCTTTTCTTAACATAAAAATCATCCCTAAGGGTCACCATCGACATGATAGTAAAATATGCTATCTTGAAGCCTACTTCCATTTCAGCTCATAGCTTTATAAGTGTATGCAAAATTCTTCGAATCAAACAGTAAAGAATAAAGGTATCTATTTACTGCCAAATTTATTCACCACTGCAGGCTTGTTTTCCGGTTTCTATGCTGTGATTGCCTCTATGAATGCTAACTTTGAAGCGGCGGCGATTGCGATTTTTGTGGCCATGATTTGCGATGGCTTAGACGGCAGAGTGGCAAGGTTAACGAATACGCAAAGTGACTTTGGTGCCGAATATGACAGCATGGCGGACATGGTGTCCTTTGGTATGGCGCCTGCGTTGCTCGCCTATAATTGGGCGCTTGCGGATTTAGGTAAGGTTGGTTGGCTTGCAGCATTTATCTATTGTGCGGGCGCTGCATTAAGGCTTGCTCGTTTTAATACTCAGGTAGGCGTGGCAGATAAACGTTATTTTCAAGGCTTAGCGAGTCCTGCGGCTGCGGCAGTTATTGCAGGTAGCATTTGGCTTGGCAATCAATATAGCCTTGATGGTAAGAATATCAGTTGGATAGCCGGATTGATTACGGCTATTACAGGATTATTAATGGTGAGTAATTTCCGTTATCACTCATTTAAGGAAATTGACTGGCGCGGCAAAGTGAATTTCATTGCTATCTTATTTGTGGTTGGCGTGTTTGTGGTGGTGTCGGTGCAACCAGCATTAATTCTCTGTATTGGTTTTTACCTCTACGCCATCTCTGGGCCAGTGATCACTATTCGTACCGTGAGAAAACTAAAAGTGGCACACATTGTGGGCGATGGAGAGCATGAAAAGGAACAGGAGGCGGGTGAGGGCCCCAAGAGTTCGACAAATTCTGCGGATAAGCCTTAGGCTGACAGTTCCTACATTCACAAGCTTGCATTCCATGAGTTAGTTCTACGGTTCAAGAGTCGCTATTCGTTACTCTTGAACCGTTTTCCTCATCCGACATATATACATCTATATATGCAAAAGTTTTAAAGCGTCCTTTCTTAAGGCTATTCAGTCTATAGAATTCCCTGCACACCCATGCCGCGTATGCCAAACTTATCAACCCGAGTGACAAAGATTGCAGCATATTTATCCGATATTCGCTGTTTTGCTGGTTATTTGCTCACTTAACGTAATTTGTTAAAAAAGCCCTTGCGAAAAAAGTTTCGGTGCCTATAATGCGCATCCACTGACACGGCAGACAGCGAAAGCGAATGCGGTATCAGTGTGAATCGAATGCAAAATGTGCACTTGGTTCGAAAGCCTCAAGAAGTTTGCGAAAACGCCTTGACGCGACACGGGAAATGCGTAGAATACGCAGCCCTGACCCGCTGAGCGGTAACGCGAAAGCTGAGGTCAAATGCTCTTTAACAATCTAAACAAGAAATCTGTGTGGACACTCACAGGTGTTGAGTTAATCGAAATTACTCTGCCGTTTGGCGAGTAATCAAAATTTAAATCAATGAATGAGTGTTCATAGCAATATGTACAACGACTTATTAAGTTAAGTCGATTCAGAATTCATTGAGCCGAACCTTCGGGTTCACAAAACTTTTAATTGAAGAGTTTGATCATGGCTCAGATTGAACGCTGGCGGCAGGCCTAACACATGCAAGTCGAGCGGCAGCACAAGGGAGTTTACTCCTGAGGTGGCGAGCGGCGGACGGGTGAGTAATGCCTAGGGATCTGCCCAGTCGTGGGGGATAACAGTTGGAAACGACTGCTAATACCGCATACGCCCTACGGGGGAAAGGAGGGGACCTTCGGGCCTTCCGCGATTGGATGAACCTAGGTGGGATTAGCTAGTTGGTGAGGTAATGGCTCACCAAGGCGACGATCCCTAGCTGTTCTGAGAGGATGATCAGCCACACTGGGACTGAGACACGGCCCAGACTCCTAC